>JBFJCP010000007.1:0-136047 GCA_041615815.1 Gemmatimonadales bacterium
GGGATTCGACGGCCCCGCCCCGATGGGAGCTACCGAAGACGCCATCGAGATCGCCGAGGGGACCCGGCTTCCGTTCACGGTCTTCGGCTGCACGCCGGGCTTCGGGACGCCCATCGCCATCGACGGCACCATGGCTGCCGGTGAGTGGGATTGTGCCAAATCAGTGCAGTTCCCGGTCAATCTCTCCGGTGGCTCGACGGTCATGGCAACGCTCTTCTGGATGAACGACACCGACAGCATGTACCTCGCGGTCGAGGTCCCCGGTACGGACCGCCAGAACGGTCTCCGGGTCGAGTGGGACCGCGAAGGGATACCCGCGGGTGCGGTGGAGGGCGACACGTACAACGGTGCGCGCGACGTGGGCAGTGACGTCTGGGAATTCGACCCCGGCTCAGGCCCCGCCGACAAGTTCATCAACGAGAAGTGCTCCACCTCGAGCCAGTCGAGCTGTGGACTGGACGACGCGGGCTTCGGTGGGAGCATGGACACGGGTGGTGCCTTCGACAACGGCGTGGGGGTAACGGTCTACGAGCTATCGCATCCGCTGAATTCCGGTGATGTCTGCACGGTCGCCGGCAAGAACGCATGCGGGAGCTACACGGGCTCAATCGATCTCGCGACCTCGGCCGGACAGAAGAGAGGCGTGTTCATCACCCTGCGCCTCGGTTCGGGCGCCCAAGGCAACACGCAGTGGCCGGGCTTCCAGCAGTACATGGTGATCGAGATCCAATAGTTCTGGCGGGAACGACGTTCTCGCGGGCGCCTGGGACCTCCCCAGGCGCCCGTTGTGTGTGGCGAAACTGCCATAGTGACGTGTCGATGCAGCACCTGACGACTGGGAATGCGACGCGAAGCCGAGCCAACGTTGCGGTGCTGCCAACTGATTATCACAGAAACGGTTACGCACAGCGAAGGGCCTGAAACTTGCGATTACGCATCGAATACTCCCAGGGGACAACCTCCTCCAGCTCGGGGATCAGCTCATGAAACGCGCAGCATTACTCACGCTCACCGCGCTCCTGGCCGTCGCCTGTCAGGACCAACGCGTGGTATCACCTGCCATCGACGGCCCGAACTTCCTGATCCAGGACGGGGCCAACAACGGCAATCCGGACTTCTGGTTCCTCCCGCCCGTCGTGGGAAATCCGCAGGGGGATCCGGAGTTCGAGCCCAATGAGTTCAATCCCAACCTCATGCCCGTGGTCGAGATCTGTATGGGCGGGCCGGGGTGTGGGAACGAGTTTCCTGCGAGCCTCAACGGGAACCACTACCATTTCAACTGGAAGAGCAGCAGGTCGGATGCGGGCACGTACCGGGTCACGGTGCTCGCGAGCACCGGCGGGTTCGAGCTGGGGTTCTTCGACGCCGAGGTCTCGAGTAAGGGGAAGAGTGCGACGCCCGGTAATATCGCGGTCAAGGCCGGGAGCAATGTGCCCGTCAAGTTCTCGGTCGAGAACGCCGCGCTGTGCTACGATCCAACCACTGGGCAGATCACGCGGCCGTGTGCCTCGGCAACCTTCGATCTCTCGCAGGACAATACACTCCAGCTGGCAGACCCCACCGGGACACTCATCAGTCAGGTGGACGTGCCGGCCCAGCCTTCCCAACAGGTGACAACCTTCACTATGCAGTTCTGTGAGGACCTGAACCCTCGGGTGGTCGATCTTCCCTCATTCGGGGATTGCATCAAGATCCTGCCCGATCCCCAACTCGAGAACCAGCTGGTGGACCCGGCATTGGTATCGGTCTGCGAGTTCCTCCCGGGTGGAACAACGGGGTTGAGCGAGGACCAGGAGGATCGGGTGACCCTGCACCAGGCTGCCGAGGACGAGTCGCAGGTCACCGCCCTGCCGGACGCCCCTTCCAACTGCGCGCAGCAGGTGGGGCAGCGCAGCACGAATCCCATCATCAGGCTCGCCCAGCGAGTCCGCGACCGTGTGGTTGGGTGGGTGGCTCCCACTCCGCTCTGGGCCAACATCATGGTACTGGACCGCGGTGGTGGTGGTGCAACGTCGAACTTCGAGAGCGATTTTCAGTATCTGCTCCCGGCCATCCAGAACTACGTGAATCCGCTCGATGCCAACCGCACGGCGGAGCCCGGCACCGGGTTGCCGGTACGAGTGATCGTCAAGGATACGGGCGGCGACCCCGTAGCCGGCGCCACGGTGCACTTCGCGGTTACGCAGGGAGGTGGGTCGCTCGACGCCCTGTCGGACATCACCGGGCTCGACGGAATCGCCGAGGTATTGTTGACCATCGCCGAGGGTCCGAACAAAGTGGTGGCCAGCGCGCGCGGGATTGCCGATCCCCAGGACGGAGACGTGTTTGCGCCGGACCACACTCTGCCACCGGAACAGCAACAGGTCGTGATCCTCGGTCAAGGAACACTCGAGTTCTTGGCCACCGGCGAGGTTGCGGAACCGCAACCGGTTCTCTATGGGGTCAATTCCAACGACGACGGTCTCTCAACCATCGACCCGGCGAACGGCAACGTCAACTTCATTGGCCCGCTGAACGCGAGCCCCAACATCTTCGTGACGCCCATCGCGATGGCCGTGCGGCCATCGGACCAGAAACTGTTCGTCTGGAACAACTCGAATATCGTTGAAGGGGAGCCGGACAACACCGGTGTGCTGCTCACGGTCAACGTGTGTACCGGAGTGGGGACGCCCGTGGATGCTGAGACACCCGGCCAAGGACAGCTCTCGGCGTTGGCCTTTTCGCCTGATGGCGCCCTCTATGGCACCGACACCAAACTGTTCAGCGTCAATACCGCGACGGGAGTGCGGAACGAAATCGGGAATCTCGGTATGGGGCTGCGTGTGGCGGCTGCCGACTTCGATGGTGAAGGAACGCTCTGGGGTGTCGAGCTCACGGGTATCGGCACGACGGAGCGTCTGGTCACGATCCACCTCGGGACCGGAGCCGCGTCGGTGGTCGCGACGCTGAGTCAGGATATCGGCATCATCGGATCGATCGTGTTCGCACCGGACGGTACACTCATCGGCAGCGGTTCCGGCACGGGCGCGGGGGACATCCTGTTCGATATCAACACCCAAACCGGCGCAGTTTCCAATATCCGCGCGCTCAACGGCGGCACGATCCCGCAGGGCATGGGATTCGCCCCGGCCTGCGACGACTAGCGACGCGGGAAGCCCTGCATCCAAAAAAACCCCCGGGGAGGCTCTCGGGGGTTTTTGGTAGCGCTAACCGATCCCGACCGTTCACCCCCCGTCGCTCGTGACCGGCAACGGCGGCTCCTGATCCTGCGGAATCGGCGAACGATAGGGTTTGCCCTCGGTCTTCTCCCGGTACACCGCTTTCGCCCGCTCGAGCATATCACGATCCATCAAGAGATCGATGCCCGTGAGGGCGAGCACCCGAGCGGCCACGTGCGCCCCCCTTCTTGCGCCGTCCGTGCCATGGGACGCCGACGTGGCCCAACTGTGCCACGGCACGTCCGCCGCCGCCGTGGCCACGCTGAATTGGGCCGTGGGCGTAATCCAACTCACTTCGGCCACATCGGTCGATCCGCCGCTCACCGGCAGCTCCTCAGCCGCCAGCGGCTTCACCTCGGCCTCCAGGCCCTTTTCCTCGATTCCCAGCGCCTTCTGGAGCGCTCGGGCGAACGCCTGATCCTGCTCGCTGAACTCGGGCGCTCCCACCAGCTCGAGATTGCGTTGTACCGCCTCTTGGAGCGGGCGGTTGAGCAGGGTGGCATGGACCCCGGTGATCAGGGAGACGCGGTGCTCGGTTCGCGTAGCCATGGCCGCGCCCGCGGCGATCTTGAGCATCCACTGGTAGTAACCATCCACCGCCTCGCGATCCACGTCACGCACGTAGTACCAGACCTTGGCGTATTCGGGGACCACGTTGGGAGCCTCACCGGCCGAGGGCATCACATAATGGATCCGCGTGGTGGGCTTCACATGCTCCCGCATCAGATTGACCCCGTCGTTCATGAGCTCTACGGCGTCGAGCGCGCTCCGGCCGTTCCAGGGATCCGCCGACGCATGCGCCGCCTGCCCGAAGAACTCGACGGTGAAGTTGTTCATCGCCCGGCTGGGCTCGTTGTCGGTCTCCGTGACGAGCCCCGGATGCCAGGCCAGGGCCGCATCCAGATCGTCGAACAACCCCGCCTTCGCCATGTAAACCTTCCCGACCACCGTCTCTTCCGCGGGCGACCCGTAGAGGCGCACCGTGCCGCGGATTCCGTGACGCTGTATGGCGCGCTTCAACGCCATGGCACCCGCCACCGACCCGGCCCCAAACAGATTGTGGCCGCATCCCTGACCGCTCGTGATCCCGTCGGGGCGAAGCTGTTTGTACGGCACAGCCGCGTTCCCCACACCCGGCAACGCGTCATACTCCGCCAGGATGCCAATGACCGGGGCTCCGCTCCCCCAGGTCGCCACGAACGCCGTGGGCATGCCGGCCACCCCTCGCTCGAGCGTGAACCCCTCGCGCTCCAGCACGGTGGCCAAGAATTCCGCCGACGCCGTCTCCTTGAGCGCCGTCTCCGAGAGATCCCATAACTCCCGAGACATCCGATCGATGTCCGCGGCGAGCGCATCTACGGCCGAGAGCGCCGTTTGCTTTTCGCGCGCGAAGTCTTGGGCGAGCGTGGGTGTCGCCAGCACGCAGGCAGCCAGCAGCAGGATCGAGGCACCGGATCTCGACATACGGATCTCCTGGGAAGCAATGTCCCCGCTGATGATATCCGGAAGTCGGAAGGAGGGAAGGTCAGGTTCGAACGTGGACGGGTGGAAGGAAGGTCGGTCGGGAGGTCGGAAAACGCCCGGACACGCGGGCGGACGGAGCATCGGGCGGATCGGGAATCGATGACCCGGGAACGCCCCTACTATGCGCTTTCGAGGCCTCGCCGAGTGGCCCACCCCGTCCATCCAGCTCACCCCGCCATAAGTGTCTCTCTACCAATCACTTACACACCGAACAGCCCATTGCTTTTGGACCCCGGATCGGGTATATTTGGAGGACCTCGGAAGGGGTCGCTTGCGGCCCCTTTTTTACGTCATATCCCCCTCTGAGAAGCCCATGACCGCAGCCAAGAAGAAACAGGTGTACAGCTCCGACTCCATCCAGGTCCTCAAAGGACTGGAGGCCGTTCGCCGTCGTCCCAGCATGTACATCGGGTCCACCGGCCCGCGAGGCCTGCATCACCTGGTGTACGAGGTGGTCGATAACGCCATCGACGAGGCCATGGCGGGGTTCTGCACCCAGATCGACGTGACGATTCACGACGACGGGGCGGTGACGGTGGAGGACGACGGTCGAGGGATTCCCGTCGATCTTCACAAGACCGAAAAGAAGCCGGGTGTAGAGGTCGCGATGACCATGCTCCACGCCGGCGGGAAATTCGACAAGAGTTCCTACAAGGTCTCCGGTGGGCTGCACGGCGTGGGCGTCTCCGTCGTGAATGCGTTGTCGGAGCGGTTGGACATTTGGGTGCGCCGGGACGGCAACGAGCACCACATGGCCTTCGAGCGGGGCAAGACCACCACACCGCTGAAGGTGACCGGGAAGGCGAAAAAGAGCGGGACCAAGATCACGTTCCTGCCCGATCCAGACATCTTCCCCGACCGACGGTACGACTACGCCACGCTCGCCACGCGGGTGCGGGAGCTGGCGTATTTGAACTCGGGCGTCACCCTCACCATTAAGGATCAACGCGAAGAGTCGAAGAAACGAGAAGAGACGTTCTTCTTCAAGAAGGGCATCTCCGAGTTCGTCACCTACCTGCGGGGGAACCGAAAGGCCCTGCATGCCAAGCCGTTCCACTTCACGACCACCAAGGACGAAGTGGAGATCGACCTGGCCTTGCAGTACGACGAGGGCTTCCAGGAAAACGTCTTCTCGTTCGTGAACAACATCAACACGCACGAGGGCGGAACGCATCTCACCGGGTTCAAGGCAGCTCTCACCCGGGCCGTCAATGAAGTGGCCAAGAACAAAGGACTCCTGAAGAAGGAGAGTTTCAGCCTCTCCGGTGACGACGTGCGCGAAGGGCTCACCACAGTGCTGCACATCAAGGTCAAAGAGCCCCAGTTCGAGGGACAGACCAAGACCAAGCTGGGAAACTCCGAGGTCGAGGGCATCGTCAAGACCGTCGTCTACGAGCGCCTCACCAATTACCTCATGGAGACTCCGTCGGCCGCGCGGTCCATCATTCAGAAGGCGGCCAGCGCCGCGCGCGCCCGCGAGGCGGCCCGCAAGGCCCGAGAGTTAGTACGCAAAAAGAGCGCGTTGGAAAGCGGCGTGCTCCCTGGCAAGCTCGCAGATTGCTCGCTCACGGATCCCACTATGTGCGAGCTGTACATCGTGGAGGGCGACAGCGCGGGCGGGTCCGCGAAACAGGGACGGGACCGGCAGTACCAGGCCATCCTCCCCCTGCGAGGTAAGATCCTCAACGTCCAAAAAGCGCGCGTGGACAGGATCCTCTCCAACGAGGAGATTCGCGCCATGATCACCGCTATCGGTACCGGTGTCGGCGAAGACGAGTTCAAGATCGACGAGGCGCGCTACCACAAGATCATCATCATGACCGATGCCGACGTCGATGGAGCACACATCCGGACGCTCTTGCTGACGTTCTTCTACAACCAAATGCGGCCGCTCATCGAGGCCGGCTATGTCTACATTGCCCAGCCACCGCTCTACCGCGTCGCGAAGGGGAAAGAAGAGTTCTACGCCTTTGACGAAAACGAGCGTACCGAGTACACCAAACGCTTGTCCAACGGCAAGGGCAACGTGGTGATTCAACGTTACAAGGGCTTGGGCGAAATGAACCCGGATCAGCTGTGGCGGACCACCATGGATCCCGCCAGCCGCACGATCCTGCGGGTAGAGCTGGAGGACGCCGCCTCGGCCTCGTTGATCTTCGAGACGCTCATGGGTGATCAAGTGGAGCCGCGGCGCGAGTTCATCGAAGAGAACGCCAAGTACGTACGAAATCTGGATGTGTAGGGTTAGGGGTTAGCGGTCAGGGGCTAGGCCGAACCGAAGGTCATTCCCTCCCTCACCGTTGTGCGGTGTGCGTTCCGCGTGCTGAGCGCTGGCTTCTCCATTCGTCGTCCCCTCTGCGTCCCTCACTCCTCATCACTCTGCCATCTGCAATCGTTCAATCTGCCCCCTGCCCCCCTCTCACCTTGACGCCTCCCTCCTCGCGCCCCCATTCTCAGCGCCATGGAATCGCGACCCTGGCACCGACATTATGACGACGGGGTCCCCGCGGACCTCTCATTCCGTGACATCACGCTCCCCGGGTTGCTCTCCGAAGCCGTCGAACGGTTCGGCGATCGCCCCGCCATCCGGTTCTTCAACGCTCGACTGACCTACCGGGAGCTCAAGGCAGAAGTCGATCGGTGTGCCACGGCGCTTGCCGGGCTCGGCGTGGAGCGCGGGACGCGCGTGGCCATCCAGCTTCCCAATACGCCACAAATGGTGATCGCGTACTACGCGACCTTGTCGCTGGGCGGGGTCGCCGTGCCCACCAATCCCCTGTATACCGGACGAGAGATGCAGCATCAATGGTCCGATGCCGGATGCAGCGTGGCGGTGGTCGCCGATTTCATCTTCGCGCGGACCATCGAGCCCATGCGGGAGCGGCTGCAGATCGAACACTATTTGGTCGCTTCGCTCCCCGAATACCTCCGGTTCCCCCTGAGCTGGCTGGCGCCACTCAAGCTCAAGCGGGCCGATCCCCCGCTCGTTGCCGCCGTGACCCCCGGGCCCGGCGTGCACCGTTTCCGCGATCTGATTCGCCGGACGGAACCGCGGCCACCCCAGCCGCGGCTCGACATCGACGAGCTGGCCACGCTGTTGTACACGGGGGGAACCACCGGCCTCTCCAAAGGCGCGATGCTCACGCACCGCAACCTCTCCTTCAACGCGCAACAGGTGGCAGCCTGGACGCCACCGTCGTTGATCGAGCCGGGGAAGGAAGTGCTGCTCACGGCACTCCCCCTCTTCCATTCCTACGGGCTGACGGTGTGCATGAACTTCGGCATCGCGATCGCCGCCGAGCTCGTATTGGTCCCCAACCCCAGGGACATCCCGGCCATCGTCGGGACCATCGCCAAACATCGCGTGACCCTGGCACCCGCCGTTCCGGCGATGTTCAATGCCATCAATCAGCATCCGGGCATCGAGAAGCTCGACCTGAGCAGCATCAAGGTGTGTAACTCCGGGTCCGCACCCCTGCCAGTCGAAGTCCTCCAGAGATTCGAACAACTCACCGGTGGAAAAATCACCGAGGGATTCGGTCTCACCGAAACGTCGCCGGTGACACACTCCAATCCCGTTTTGGGAACGCGAAAGATCGGGAGCATCGGCGTGCCGGTGGCCAATACCGATGCTCGGATCGTGGACATCGAAGACGGGATCACGGACGTGCCACCGGGCGGCGAAGGCGAGCTCATCTTGCGGGGACCGCAGGTAATGCAGGCCTATTGGAACAAACAAGAGGAGACCGACGAGACGATCCGCAACGGCTGGCTCTACACCGGCGATCTGGCCGTCATGGACGAAGACGGTTTCTTCTTCATCGTCGGGCGCAAGAAGGACATGATCCTGTGCAGCGGATACAATGTGTATCCGGACGAGATCGATCGGGTCCTCATGGCGCATCCCTCGATTCTCGAAGCCGGTACGATCGGAATCCCCGACGAGCGCCGTGGTGAGACCGTCAAATCCTTCGTCGTCCTCGCGCCTGGCGCTCAGCTCACCGCGGAAGAAGTCATTGCCTATTGCCGGGACAACCTCGCCGCCTACAAGGTCCCCCGCGAAGTCGCGTTCCGGCAGGAACTCCCCAAGAGCACAGTGCTCAAGATTCTGCGACGTGAGTTGCGTGCGCAGGAAATTGCCAAGGGTGGCGGACCGGACGGGGAACCGTCCGTTCCATCGTGACCACCCGTTCGCCCGTCCGACCGCGTACCGGTCGTGCACAAAGAACATCCAGCCACCGCCGGCTCACCACCCTATCCCGGCACGTCATCGGGTGCACCCGATGCCCCAGACTCCGCACCCATTGTGTTCAGGTAGCGGATGAGCGAAAACGGGAGTTTCGAGATTGGACCTATTGGGAAAAGCCGGTCCCCGGATTCGGAGACGCGCGTGCCAGCTTGCTGATCGTGGGATTGGCACCGGCGGCGCACGGTGCCACCCGCACGGGCCGCATGTTCACTGGCGACTCGAGTGGGAACTGGCTCTACGATGCCCTGCATCGCTTCGGCTTTGCCAACCAACCCACGTCAGTCCATCGGGACGACGGACTGCGGCTTCGAGACTGCTACATCACGGCGGCGGCCCGCTGCGCGCCGCCGGGAAACCGTCCAACCCAAGACGAGTTGGATGCATGTCGACCCTTTCTCGAACGGGAGTTGGCGTTGCTCGAGAACGTCCGATTAGTCGTCGTCCTGGGTCACATCGCGCACCGCCAGTGGCTCAAAGCCTCGGGTTGGTGGGACGAGCTCGGGCCGCGGGCTCGGCCACGATTCGGACACGGTGTCCTGACCCGCATGGACGATGGACAGGTGCTGTTGAGCTCGTATCACCCGAGCCGCCAAAACACGAACACCGGGAGACTCACCCGCCGGATGTGGTACGCGGTGTTCCGCACGACGCGAAGGGTGCTGGATGGAGCGATGGAAGGACGAGGCTAGAGAGTGGGGCGGAGGGCAGAGGATGAAGGTTAGCGTGAGACGGTCACGTGCGGTGCAGGACTGAGATTGCGGAGCACACATTGCAGAATCGCCGCTTCACGGGGGTGCGGATCCGCCGAATGCTAGTAGCCCACCGCTGGGTGTATGGGACCGTGATACCCGCGCTACTTCTGAGCACACCCGCCGTCGTCGAGGCCCAGGCCACCATTCACCCCCGATCCACGACGCCCGCTGCGTGGGAGCGGTTTGCCATCCGTGTCGTCAGCGGCACGGATACGCCCACGGTCGCCGTCCGGGTGCGTGTGCCGGACGCGGTCACCGTGCTGGGTGTCGACGCGCCGCAAGGATGGAGCTCGCGAACCGGGCGCGACCGCGACGATGCACCACAGGTGGTGGTATGGAGTGGGGGGACGCTCCTTCGGGGAACCTTCCGCGAATTCGCCTTTCTGGGCCGCGTCAGGGGCGATGCCCGTCAGACGGATCTGGTGTTTCCGGTCACGCTCACGCGGGCCGACGGCTCGACGTGGGAAGACCGTGAACTGCGCGTGCGGGTGACCGGCCGAACCCGTCTCTCCGTGCGGGGCGTCACCGCGATCGCCGGGACGGCTGTCGGCATGGCCGTGATCGCTCTCGTCGTCGCGATTGCGGCCGGGAGGCGTCGGAGTGCATGATTGGACGCGTGGCGCCGCTCGGAGCCGCCTGCCCCGCCGCGGCACGAATCTCGGATTTGGCAGTCCATCAGCATGAGCGTCACCCAGTCGACCTTCAAACGGAGGACTTAGCCGATGCTGCCGTGGTTGCTCGCCATTTGTCTGTTTTGGAGTCTCACCGCCGTCTACCTCGGCGGCATGTCCAAGGATCTTCAGGGAGGAACCGGACTCCGTCAGGTCATCGGACTCGTCGACACCTTCGTGTTGTACCTCGTCGTGTGGGGTGTCCTGCGCGCCGTGCTCGGTGGGGTGGCCGGCGGACTCGGCCGGGTCGTGCTCCCGACTGTTGTCACCGTACTGCTCCTGCCAGTCATCGCTCGCGTGGGATTCGGAATCATGGGGGTGAAGTTGGTGGAGGCGGAGGGGCATTGAACAGGTGCTGGGGGTTAGGGGTTAGGGTGTGAGCACTTAGTCCCTACCCCTTCATCCCTCAGTTCCCCCGCAACAGACTATCCGCAGGTGTAATCTCGTCCCCCTTCCATCGATACAACTGGAATACCGTCCCGCCGCGAGCATGTCGTACCCAATACCCGGTGTCCGTGGAATCGAACAGCAAGGAGACCAGCGTATCCCCCAGACCGTTGCGCAGCGTGAGGCGGCGGTCGGGACGGGCGAAATCCGCTGAATCCACCTGCGCCGGGGTGGCGAAGGCCGTACCCTGGGCAGTCAGCGGGTTGAATGACTCGGCGATCCGGCGTGTGATGAGCGAATCCGCCGGCGTCCCATCCTCGAACGTCCAGGCACTGTCCCCCCGGATCACCGCATAGGACCTCGACGCGCGCTCCACTCTGATCTCGCTGACGGAACTGGGATCCACCGTCGCAATGTTCTTCTCCCGCCAATCGGTGACTGACCGGTCGAACGCGGAGACTACATCACCCCGGAGGAGATAGACATCATTGTCACCCGCGAGCCGGACGTACCGGCTCCGGAAGGGACGTCCGGACTCGCCAACAATCAGGTGAAGCAGCCTGCGTCCCTCGCCGCTGAACACGACGTGGGTTCCGCCAACGCTGTCCACCCCCATTCGCTGGTGCGATGAGGCGCTCCGTGCCACCAGCTCGGCTCCGGTGGACGCATCCAGGGATTGAAAGAACTCCGTCGTCACGGTGGCCGACGCGTCGAACCCGTTGACGGTCCATGCACCATTCTCCGCTCGGACGAGTTGGATGGTGTCCGTGGGACTGCGAATGACAACGCTGTCTGTCGTTTCTGGCGTGACCGGGATCAGGAAGGGCATTTCCTCCAAGACGTCTCCCCCTCGGCCGACGATTTCGACCAGGCCCCACAGGAAAATCACCGCCGCCAGCAGCGCCACGATCCGGAGGAGTTGTTTGGCGCTCATGCCGACCCCACGGCTTCGAGCGGCCGGTACCGCTGATGCGCGCGCTTCCGCCGCCGCCACATGCGAAGCGTGGCGACAAGCACCAGGACCAACGGGACACCAATCAGGTTGCCGTATTTTGCGAGATCGCGCACGAGGCCGCTTTCGAACACCAGCGGGGGCGGATTGCGATCCTTGGCACGGATCGCAATGAGCCCCTCGTCTTGTGCCAGCCAGTCCACGGCATTGAGCATGAAGACGAGTGCTTCTGGCGAGCCCCGGAGGTATTGATCACTGGCAAACTCCGCATTTCCCACCACCACAACGCGCCCCGCGACTCCGGTATCGGCGCTGTCCGCCATGGCCGGATTCACGAGTACGGCCACGAGTTGCGTACTCAGGCTATCCTCGGGAAAATCACGCTGTGGCGCGAGGAACGTTTGGCCCGTCTCGGTTCCAGCGGCCCGGCTCGTCACGAAGAGGGGGGTGATGCTCCCCGCTGCCGCGCTCGAGGTGTCGATGCTGCTGGCCCACGGCATGAGCACGGACTCGATATCCTGGCTGACGGCAGAGCGTTGTGCGCTCAGGGCGCGAATCCAAAACGGATATTGTACGATCAGCCGGAACGGACCTTGTGAGGCCGGTACCTGCACTTGCTCGTTGGCCGCGAGATCGTACACCATGTCGCCGCGGATGGACACACCAAACGGTTGTAGTACGCGGTTCCACGCAACCGGCCGGGTCATAGCCATGAACCCTTGTTGTTGTCGTGCCATCCCTGCCGCCAGGACCATGGCGCCCCCCCCACCGCGAAGATACGCTTCGACGCGGGCGGCCTGGACCTCCGCCAGCGTGGGCGGAGCGCCGATCAGTAGGACGGCCCGCAAGTCGTCCGGGACCGGAGCCGAATCCGTCAACGAGAGCGTGCGGACATCGTAGTTCTGCTCGAGCTCTCGCCGTAGCATCTGGTAGCTGGCCCCGGCCTCCGGATCCGACTGTTCGAGAATCCCGACCGCCGGTGTCTCGTCGCGGGTTAAGGTCCGGACGAAAGAGGCCAACCGATATTCGAGATCATCGGTTCGCTGCACGAATGGGATGGTCTCGGTTCCCTCGGCGTACTGCACGGCGAGGCCGAGATACCCCTCGCGGACCGAGAGCTCGGACTCTCCGATCACGTTGAACTGGACGGCCGGAATCCCCAGTGACCGAGCTTCTTCCTCGGCGTCGGCGTCATCATCGGGATGCCGCATCGCGACCCTGACCTGGCCACCACCCGCGCTTCGCAGGTCGTCCAGCAGGTCTTCGATATCTCGCTTGACGAGGGAGACCTGCGGCGGGAGCTCTTTCGAGACGAAGAACTTGAGCGTCACCAGGTCGTCGAGTCCTCTCAACAGCGTCTTGGTGTACTGCGACAGCGTATACGCGTTGCCGGGAGTGAGATCGAGCCGGCCTCCGATGTGACGGCCAAAGAGATTCAGGACTACCAACGTCATGGCGATGAGGGTCGTCCCCACCCGCAGGCGCCGGAGCGCGGCGCCACTGGGGGACAACCGGCGGGTGGCCAGTGCCAAGTACGCAAGAGCAAGAAACACCGCCGCAAGCGTCAGGAAGTAGACCGCGTCCCGCAGATCGATGACGCCGCGGGCGATTCCCTCGAAGTGCGAGAGCACGCCCAGGTTACGCGCCACGGTCCCCAAGGTGGGCGGCAACCCCACAATGAGCGGGTTGAGGCCCACCAGGATCAGCGGAAACATCACGGCGACGGCGGCAATGAATGCCGTGATCTGGTTGCGCGTGATACTGGAGGCCCAAATCCCAATCGCCGTGAGTCCGCCGCCCAGGAGCGCGCTGCCCACATATTGCGCTACGATCACGCCCCACTGCAGATCCGCTCCCCAGGAGAGCGCGATGGGAATCGGGAACGTGAGTGCCAAGGCCAGCCAGATGAATGCCAATTGGCCCAGGTACTTGCCGAGCAGGAGTTCGAGTTCGGTGATGGGTTGGGCCAAGACCACTTCGAGCGTGCCCGTGCGCGCATCCTCAGCAACCGCGCGCATCGTGACCGCGGGTACGAAGAACAGAAAGATCCAGGGAAGAAACTCGAGCATGGGCCGTAGGGTGGCCACTTGGATCAGATACGCCTGTCGAAAGAACAGAAAGTCGTTGACGCCAAGGAAGACGATCAGCAGGATGTAGCCGGTGGGGTGATCGAACAGCGCCCGAAGCTCCCGGCGCGCGACGGTCAAAATGGGTCGCATCATCGCCCTCCCTCGTCGGGCTGCTCCACGCCGCTCACCACCGGCTCGGCAGTGAGCTCCCGGAAAAGGTCCTCGAGGCTGCGCGCCGCCCGGTGGAGCTCGAAGAGGGTCCAGTTGCGGGTCTTGGCCAGCTCGAAGATGGCCGGACGCACGTCATGGGCGGCGTCACCCGTGAGCGTGACGGATATGCGTCCCGAGCCTCGCGCGCGGACGTCGTCGATCGCCAGGACACCCGGAACCGTCCGAAGCCCATCTTCCACCCCCGTTCCTTCCACCTCGACGGTCACCTGTACGGCTCCGGCGGCTTGGGCCACCAGGGTCTCCACGGGCCCGTCCGCGGCGATCCGTCCGCGGTGAATCACCAATAACCGCGAACACGTGTGCTGGACCTCCGAAAGCACATGCGTGGACAGGATCACCGTACGGTCGCGCCCCAGCTCGCTGATCAAACGCCGAATCTCAACCCGCTGGTTGGGGTCGAGACCTTCGGTTGGCTCGTCGAGCACCAGTAGGTCCGGACGGTGCAGGATCGCCTGTGCCAATCCCACCCGCTGCCGGTAGCCCTTGGACAACTCCGCGATGGGCCGGTAGTAGACGTCGCTGATACCGGTGCCGCCGACCGCCTCGTCGATCGCGCTTCGGCGTGCGGATCCGTCCAACTCGCGAAGCTGTGCGACGAAATCGAGGTACTCCGAGACGAGCATCTCGGTGTACAAGGGATTGTTCTCCGGCAGGTATCCGATGCGGCGCTTGGCCTCCCGAGCCGCCTCGGCCAGCGGTGCGCCATCGAAGCGGATTTCCCCCCGGTCCGGCTCATAGTACTGCGTGATCAACCGCATGGTCGTCGTCTTGCCGGCGCCATTGGGCCCCAGGAACCCGACCACCTGGCCGCGATCGACGGTGAAGGTTGCCTCGGAGACGGCGGGGATCCCGTCGAATTGCTTCGTCACGCGTTCCAGCATGAGCAGCGTCATCGCACAACTGTCCTACCTGAGAAGTCCAGCGAAACCATCGGGTTGGCGGGTCGGGCAGGATTTTAACCACGTTCCCGGCGAGCGTACAAGCCCGGGAGCGGAGTCTTGCAATCTGCACCCGACCACGTACTTTACCACACAAAGTGCTTTGCTCAGCCCAATGCCCATGGGGGCCCCGTGACGATTCCGACCCACGAAGATCAGCAGCAGGCCAAAGAGACGCTGGCTTTCATCCGCCGCACCATGGAGTCGGCCTCGAGTTTCACCGCCATATCTGGCTGGGGCCTGGTTGCCGTCGGGGGCGTGGGGCTCCTGGCGGCGTGGCTGGCCTGGAGCGGCGGAACCGCCAGCGACGTACGGGTTTGGATCCCGGCCGCGGTGGTGTCGGTAACCATCGCGTTGGCCGCCAATGCCGTCAAAGCTCGGCGCATGGACGTGCCCGTATGGACCGGAGCCGTGCGGAAGACCGTATGGGTCATGACCCCGGCGTTGGCGGCGGGGGCCATGCTCACCTACGCCTTGTACGACCAGGGGGCCGTGTCCTTGGTGCCTGGCACATGGCTTGCCCTGTACGGCGCGGGCGTAAGCGCCGGTGGCACCTTCTCGGTTCGAGCCATCCGGGCGATGGGCGTGGCCTTTCTCCTCCTCGGAGCGGCGGCGCTGCTGCGACCAGACTGGGGCCTCCTGCTGCTGGGTGCGGGGTTCGGCGGCCTCCACCTCGGTGTCGGGCTCGACATCGTCTGGAGACATGGTGGGTAGCTCCGTTTCGGACGAACTCGACCGTCTCATTCACGAGCGGGTGCGCCTCGGCATCGTGTCCGCCCTGGCGGCCGATGAGAGCCTGAGCTTTGGCGACCTCAAGTCGATACTGAAGACGAGCGATGGAAACCTCAGCGTGCACGCTCGGAAGCTCGAAGAGGCAGGCTATATCAAGGTGACCAAAGGTTTCTCCGATAGAAAGCCCAAGACGGAATACCGACTGACAGCCAAGGGCCGCCGCGCGCTCGAGTCCTATCTCGACCAGATGGAAGCGATTCTCAGCGTTGCCCGTGATGCTCTGGAGAAACAATGAGTGGACTGCACGTGGGGATCATCATGGACGGGAATGGCCGCTGGGCCAAGGCGCAGCGCATGCCGCGATGGCGTGGGCATGTGGCCGGTGTGGACAGCGTGCGGGACGTCGTCCGTGGAGCGCCGGACCTCGGCATCGGGACCCTCACACTCTACGCCTTCTCCAACGACAACTGGAAACGGCCCGCCACGGAGGTCGGCCGGCTCTTTTGGCTCCTGCGCGAGTACTGCCGACGGGAGTCCGCCGAGCTCGTCCAAAACGGCGTCAAAGTGACGCAGATCGGACGGCGAGACCGTATCCCCAAGGCGGCTCTGGCGGCGCTCGAAGAGGTCGAGGCCGCGACGGCACGGGGCACACGGTTGCATCTCCGCCTCGCCATCGACTACGGCGCGCGCTGGGCCATCACCTACGCCGCCCGCGAAATCGGGCGTTGGGTCGCGGATGGGATGCTCGATCCTGCCGATGTCTCATCCGATGTGCTGCGGCGCCATATCTCTGGTAGCGTGCCGGATGTGGATCTCGTTGTGCGCACCGCCGGTGAGCAGCGACTGTCCGACTTCCTGCTCTGGGAGTCGGCCTACGCGGAGTTCTATTTCACGTCGGTGCTCTGGCCGGACTTTCGCAAGGCGGACCTGGCGCTCGCCCTCTCGGATTTTCACCGGCGCGAGCGTCGCTTCGGGAGCGTGGGGGAGCCCAGGACGCAGAGAGCGGCGAGCTAGCGTCACAGAGATTGCAGCATGTAGACTGCAGGAGACAGAAGTCAGCGCCATAACCTCGAGCACTGCGGAAACAGCAATCTGAAATCCGCAATCTGCATTCCCCGCCCCCCACCTTCCCTTTCCCGCCCGACCACTCATCTTACGAGAGTCCAACACACTTCCTGAGACAGCGTGGAGTCCGGTATGGCTCGCTTCTTCTCGTGCGCCTTCGTGTTCACCATCGCCCTGTCGACCGTCGCCGCGGCCCAGGCCCCCTCGCCGTCACCAGGCGTTCGCTACGACCGTCTGCTCATTCGGAATGCGTTGGTGATCGACGGGGCCGGCAACCCGACGCGAGGACCGTTCGACATCGTTGTCGAGGGTTCCCACATCGCCGACATCATTCGCCATGAGACCGAGGGCGCACCGGAAGCGGACCGGGTCATCGATGCCACGGGCATGTACGTCATGCCGGGCATCGTGGATCTGCACGGCCACATCATGTTCAGTCGCAACGGCGAGCCGCTGCCCAAGGACTACGTGTACAAGCTCTGGCTGAGCCACGGCATTACCACGGTCCGGGATCCGGGATCCGGTGAGGGGATCGACAGCATTGTGCACCATGCGGCCCTCTCCGCTGACAACCGCATCGCCGCACCGAGCATTATCCCCTACGGTGTGCCGGGTGGGGACACCGCGGACGAGGGACGGGCGTCAGTGCGGCGGCTAAAGGCGCAGGGTGCCCGCGGCCTCAAGGTCTTCGTGCTGCGGCCCGACGTATGGGAAGCGGTGGCGGACGAGGCACGACAACTCGACCTGCCCATCGCCACCGACATGAAGATCCAGGAGTTCGACGTGCTGGACGCTGCCCGGCTCGGGGTGCGAACCGTCGAACATTGGTATGGGGTCCCCGACGCCGCTATTCCCGGACCGCAGCATTTTCCGGATCACTACAACTACGACAACGAACTCGACCGCTTCCGCTGGGCCGGCGACCTCTGGCGACAAGCCGACCCCGCGCTTCTTTCGGCCGTCCTCGACTCCATGTTGGCAGCCGGTATCAGCTGGGATCCGACGTTTGCTGTGTACGAAGCCAACCGGGACCTGACCCGAGCGCAGAACCTGCCGTGGTTTACGGACTATGCGATGCCGAACGTCCTCGCGTTCTTCCAGCCCGATCCCGAACGCCACGGGTCCTACCACTTCGATTGGACGACCAACGACGAGGTGATGTGGCGAGACAATTACCGCATTTGGATGCGGTGGGTACGGGAGTACGCGGCCCGGGGTGGCAACGTCACGGTTGGCTCGGATGCAGGGTTCATCTATCACCTCTACGGGTTTGCCACCATCCGCGAGCTCGAGCTCCACCGCGAGGCTGGCTTTCACCCCCTCGAGGTCATTCAACACGCCACGTCCAACGGAGCCAAGGCGTTGGGACTGCCAGAAACGGGCGTGATCCGGCCCGGCTTCGAAGCCGATCTCGTGGTCGTGGACGGAAACCCCCTCCACAACCTCAAAGTCCTCTACGGGACCGGCGTGCGTGTGGTGGAGGATGGGCGGGTGGTGCGACGAGGTGGCATCCGATACACGATCAAGGACGGCATCGTGTTCGACGCCCCCGCGCTCCTGGCAGAGGTCCGCGAGATGGTGCACCAGGCGCAACAGGCTACGTCCGCGCCATGAGATGGACCTGGGCGTTGGGACTGGGCGCCATGGGAGGAATTGGCGGCACCGGGATCGTGGACCTGCCGACCCGGCCCGTTCAACCCAGCGCGCCTGTGGCGGTCAGCTGGATGCCGGAAACACTCACGCAGGGCTCCGCCGCGGTCGTTGTCATCCGCCCAGACAGCGATTCCAGCGGCGACGCCATCGACTCGGTCACCGGGATGCTGGCCGGACAGCCATTGCATTTCGAGCGCGGGCGCGGCGGGACGTTCTGGGCGCTGCTCGGTATAGCCATCGACAGCCGGGATTCGCTCCCTCTCACCATGACAGCCATCCGGACCAAAGGCTCGAGTGAGCACGCGTTTCGCCGCGTGCCGGTGCGGGCCGTCGATTTTCCGACGGAACGACTCAGTGTCGACCCGCGCTTTACTCGACGACCGGACTCGGCGCTGGCTGCCCGCATTGCGCGCGAGCGTGCGGCGGCCGGCCGCGTCTATCGCGAATCGCGCGGCACACCCCGTCTCTGGCGTGGAGCCTTCCAACGCCCGGTCCCCGATTCGGTCACCAGCTCATTTGGCATGGGCCGCGAGTTCAATGGCCAACTCCGGAGCCGGCACATGGGAGTGGACCTCGACGCCGATGCCGGCGCACCCGTCGGGGCGACCAACCGCGGCGTCGTGGCCCTCACCGGTGATTTCTACTACGCGGGCCGAGTCGTGTATCTGGATCACGGCCGAGGACTGGTGACGGTCTACATGCACCTCAGCACCATCGAGGTGACACGGGGCGACACGGTCGCGACGGGTCACGTCCTGGGGCGGGTGGGAGCAACCGGGCGAGTGACCGGGCCCCACCTTCACTGGACGGCGCGATACGGCTCGGTGTCATTGGATGCGCTGAGTCTGTTGGCGTTGCCAGTCGGAGAATTGGAGTAGAGAGAACAGGCGGCAGGGAGTGGGGTGGAGGCGGATAGCAAGAATCGGATTGTGCCCCCGCCCGTGAGGCGTCACCTTGGAGTCCAGCCACATGGACCCGACGAGGTACGCATGACCCGCTCTGCCAATTCTGCCACCACTGCCACTACCGCCGCCGCTACCACCTCGGCGTCACTGGTCATGACCCAGCTTCGAGACTACATCCGCGTCGAGCAGGCGATCGAGTATCTCGAACGTCACTACCGCCGACAGCCGCAATTGCCCGACGTCGCTCGGGCCGTGGGACTCAGCGAGTACCATTTTCAACGTCTGTTCCGCCGCTGGGCCGGCGTGAGTCCGAAGCGTTTTCTCCAGTACCTCACCGTCGAACACGCCAAGGCGGCGCTGCGAGGAGGACAATCGGTCTTGCACGCAGCCTTCGACGCCGGTCTCTCCGGGCCCGGGCGACTCCACGACCACTTCGTGACGCTCGAAGCCGTGACCCCGGGCGAGTACCGCGGCGGTGGTGAGTCGGTGACCATCGGCTACGGGATTCATCCATCACCGTTCGGATACTGCTTCGTCGGGGCGACCGAGCGAGGCATCTGCCGAATGGAGTTCCTCGAGGAGCGAGACGCCGGCGAGGCCTTGGAAGCTCTGGCTGCGGTGTGGCCGGCAGCCAGGCTGCGCCGGGACCAGGGCAGGACGCGGGAGGTCGTGGCGCGAGTGTTCGAGGGTGGGCCCACCAACCGGGAGGGGCCCGTCACCTTGTCCATCCAAGGAACCAACTTTCAGATCCAGGTGTGGCGGGCATTGCTCGAAGTCCCCGCGGGAACGCTCACCTCGTACCAAGCGCTCGCGCGAGCCATCGGGAGTGAGGGATCGGAACGCGCCGTGGGGCGCGCGGTGGGCGCGAACCCCGTCGCTTTCCTCATCCCTTGCCACCGTGCCATTCGCAAGACGGGCGTCCTCGGCCACTACCGGTGGGGCACCGCCCGCAAGAAAGCCATGCTCGGATGGGAGGCGGCGCGCCACCCACTGCCAGCCGCGAGCTGACCATCGCACCGGAGCCACGCTCTGGAACCAATTCGCCGTGAGAACCATACCCACTTGGGGACGGGCACGAACCCGTCCCCAATTCCGTTATCTTGGTAGGTTGGAGAACGCCCATTGGGAGCTGGCTGGCGGTGACGACACTCAGCGAGACCATCAAAGACGCCCTTGCCGACCGGTATACGATCGAGCGCCCGCTCGGTCGTGGTGGGATGGCGACCGTGTTTCTCGCCGAAGAACACCATCCGGTTCGGAAGGTCGCGGTGAAGGTCATGGATCCGGATCTTTCGGATCGGTTGGGTCGAGGGCGGTTCCTCCGTGAGGTGGAAATCGTCTCGAAGCTCACGCATCCCCACATTGTCCCGGTGTTCTCCGCGGGCGAAGCCCAGGGGTTTCTCTACTACGTCATGCCGTACATCGAGGGCCGATCCCTCCGGCAACGGTTGCTCGAGGACGAGCGCCTGCCCGTCAGCGACGCCTTGCACATCGCTCATGATGTTGCGGATGCTCTCGAATACGCCCATGCGCGCGCAGTCGTGCACCGGGACATCAAGCCGGAAAACATCCTCCTCTCGGGCGGACATGCGCTGGTGGCGGACTTTGGCATTGCGCGAGCTTTGAGCGAGGCGTCCGCGCAGCCAGCCGACATGCAGCTCACCGTTGCGGGGTTCCCCATCGGAACGCCGGGATATATGAGCCCCGAGCAGGCTACTGGCAGCGCGGAGATCGATGCCCGCACGGACATTTACAGCTTGGCGTGCGTGTTGTACGAGATGCTCTACGGCGAGCCGCCGGCGTCCGGGCCCACGAGAGATGCGGCCGCGGCGATGCGCCGGCACGCAGCGACCGCGGCGCCCGGTGCGGACACGGTTCCTCAGAGCGTCGAAGCGGCGTTGGTCAGAGCACTCTCGTGGGACCCGCAACAGCGGTTCGAAACCACCGAGGAGTTCAGCCAGGCGCTCTCCGGAGGCGTGGTGACGCCCCCGCACACAGCACGCCGGCATACACCCACGCCACCCCGCCAGGTGCCGCCCAAATCCATTGCCGTACTTCCGTTTGCGAGTCTGAGCCCGGATCCGGACAATGAGTATTTCAGCGACGGCATCACGGACGAGATCATAACCCATCTCTCCAAGATCAGCGATCTCAAGGTCACGTCGCGCACGTCGGTGATGCGTTACAAGAAGACCGACCGCACCTTGCGCGAGATTGGCGCGGACTTGGGCGTCGCGTCGGTACTCGAGGGAAGTGTGCGCCGCGCGGCCAATCGTGTGCGGATCACCGCGCAGTTAGTCGACGTGAATTCCGACAACCACCTTTGGGCCGAGACGTACGATCGGGATTTGACCGACATCTTCGACATTCAGAGCAACGTCGCCGAGAAGATTGCGGTTGCGCTCCGCGCCCGGCTTCAGCCCACCGAGCAGGCTCGGATCGGCAAACGGCCCACCGATGACCTCGAGGCCTACAGCTTGTTCCTGCGCGGCATCTACCATTTCAATCGCTTCACCGTCGATGCAGCACTGCGAGCCGTGCAGAACTTCGAGGCGGCGCTCGAGCGAGACCCCGGTTTCGCGTTGGCCTACGTGGGGCTCGCGCGCGTGTATCTCATGCTGGGTATCGGATCCGGACCCGTGCCCCCCAGCGAGGCGTTTCAGAGTGCCATGGACGCGGCCAGTCAGGCGCTGCAGCTCGACGATTCCCTGCTCGATGCGCACGGTATCATTGGCGCTGTCCACACGTGGTGGTCCTGGGACTGGAAGGCGGCGGCCGAGGCGTTCGAGCGCGCCAACGGCGGATGCGCGGAGTGCGAAAAGCCCCACGTGGAGTTTGGCTTCTATCTCGCGGCGCAGAAACGTCACGAGGAGGCCATTCGCAATGCGCGAACCGCTCTGGATCTGGATCCCGTTTCTCTCATCGTCAACACGCACGTCGCCCTGCAATACTACTGGGCCCGGGATTTCGAGCGCGCCACCGAGCAGCTTCACAAGACGCTCGAGTTGGACCCGATGTTTCCACCCGCGGTGAGCTTGCTCGGCTGGATTCGTCTCTTGGCGGGTGAGCCGGAGGCCGCCGTCGGGGCCTTCGAGCGCGCGCTTCGGATCGGGGGTCAGATGTCCCCGTTGCTCGCGGCGCTCGGGTGTGGTCAGGCGGCGGTGGGGCGCACCGATGATGCCCGCGCGATGTTACGCGCCCTGCAAGAAGGCCCGAGTGACCACTACTCGTCCCCGAGAGACCGAGCGCTGGTGTACACATGGCTCGAAGACACGGAGCAGGCCCTCGCCGGTCTCGAGCGAGGCGTCCAAGAGCACGCTCCGTGGATGACCTTCTTGAATGTGGACCCGGTGTGGGACCGCCTCCGGGACGAGCCGCGCTTCAAGGCGATCGTGCAGCAGCTCCAGCTTCCCTGACCCCTTCAAGTATCGGTCCTAGCGCGTCCCAGACGGTTTCGGCGATGATCCCATGTCCTTCTCCCGTGGGGTGGATCCCGTCGGGGAGGTTGCGTTCGGGCACGCCTGCGATTCCCTCTAAGAGGAACGGGATGAGTGTGGCATCGTTGGCTCGGGCAACGCGCGGAAACACCTCCCGAAATGCCTCGGTGTAGCGGCGTCCCAAGTTCGGTGGCGCTTCCATGCCGGCAATCACCACGCGAGCTTCTGGACGCAGCTCGCGCGTTCGATCGATGATCGCTTGGAGATTTTGTTCCAGCGCTTCCGGAGATTGTCCGCGTAAGCCATCGTTGGCACCAAGCTCCAACACCAGCACGGCCACGGGCTGCCCCAACAGCCATTCGATGCGTCGGAGCCCACCTGCGGAGGTCTCACCGCTCACACCAGCGTTGACCACCTGCAACCCGAGCCCGAGCGAATCGATGCGCCGGCCGATTCGGGCAGGGTAGGCCAGCTCTGGATCGACACCGTAGCCGGCCGTGAGGCTCGTACCGAGAAAGAGGATCACCGGACGGGCATCGGCCGAAACCTCCGACCCCGATGCGGGTAGGTCGTCCCGTTCCGGTTCAGCGCCACACGCCGAGAGCGCGAGCACCAAGGTTCCGAGTATCTTGCGACACATGATGGTCATCGCCGAACGCATCGAACAAACATATATGAGTGGCGGGAAACCGCTCACCGTGTTGCGAGACGTCTCGCTGGCCGTGGAGCCCGAGGGCTTCGTCGCTATCGTGGGACCGTCGGGAAGCGGCAAGACGACCCTGCTGGGCCTCCTCGCGGGTCTGGAGCCTCCCTCGGCGGGTACTGTACGATTGAACGGCCAGGACCTGAGCCTCCTCACCGAGGATCAACGAGCTCAATTCCGTGCCGAACACGTCGGCTTCGTCTTTCAGACGTTCCAGCTCATCCCGACGCTGACCGCCATGGAGAACGTCCTCGTCCCCATCGAGCTGCGAGCGATGCACGGTGGGCAACGGAATGGTGCGGCGGCCGAGGACCGTGCGCTCGAGCTCCTGGGTCGGGTGGGCCTTCGGGACCGTTCCCATCACTATCCGGCGCAGCTGTCTGGCGGCGAGCAGCAGCGAGTGGCCATTGCTCGGGCATTCGCCAACAAACCGCGGATTCTCTTCGCCGATGAACCCACCGGAAACTTGGATTCAGCGACTGGCAGGAAAGTGATCGATCTCCTCGAGCAGTTGAACGCCGAGGCACGCACGACACTCGTCCTGGTGACCCACGACCCCGAGCTCGCGGCCAGAGCGCACCGCGTCATTCGCTTGGCCGACGGGCGCTTGATCCCGGACCGCACACCGCTAGCGCGATGACGCAGCGATTCCCCGTCGCCATGCTGTTTCGGGAGTTACGGGCCAGTCGGCGTCGGCTCGCCATCTATGTCGGGTCCATCGCGCTCGGCGTCGCCGCGCTGGTCTCCATCAACTCGTTCAGGGAAAACGTCGAGACATCCATTCGGGGACAGGCGCGGGTGCTGTTGGGCGCGGACCTCGAGCTCCGGAGCCGGCAGCCGTTCACGGATTCCGTGCAAGCACTGCTGGACTCGGTGGCCGCCGCCGAAAGTCCCGTGGCGTCGATGACCAGTTTTGCCTCGATGGCGCTCGCGCCCCGAACGGGACGCACTCGGCTCGTGGACGTTCGCGCCACGAGTGGCGGATTCCCGTTCTACGGAACCATCGAGACAGCACCCCAAGGTCGGTGGGCGCTGCTTCAGGAAGGACGCACCGCGATCGTGGATTCCACCGTGCTCGTGCAGCTCGCCGTCGATGTGGGGGACACCTTGGCGATCGGCGAGTCACGGTTCGTGATCCTGGCGGCCCTCACGCGAGTGCCGGGTGAGATCGGGCTTCGGGCCGCCATCGGGCCCAGGGTCTATATCCCCGGTCGTTACGTGGAAGAAACCGGACTCCTCCGATTCGGCAGTCGCGCGCGCTTCGCCGCTCTGCTCAAGCTCGACGAGACGGCCCTCCGCGAGTTCCTGGACCAACATCGTGAATCCCTCCGTGCCGCCGACGTACGGATCGACACTGCCAGCGAACGGGAGCAGGATCTGACACAATCCTTGGCGTTGTTGGCGCGGTATCTGGGACTCGTGGGTCTGATCGCGCTTCTACTCGGAGGGATCGGTGTGGCGAGCGCAGTCCACATCTACGTCAAGGGCAAACTCGAAACGGTCGCGGTCCTCCGGTGTCTGGGAGCCACCCAGCGGACCACATTCACCGTCTACCTCCTCCACGCTGCCCTCCTGGGTGCAACGGGTGCCGTCCTCGGGGTACTCATCGGTCTTTTCGTCCAGTCCCTCTTGCCGCGACTCTTCGCCGAGTTTCTCCCGTTGGATGTCCAACCGGCATTCGCCTGGAAACCCGTCGCGGCGGGCATCGGCATCGGCGTGTGGGTGGCGCTCGTGTTCGCCCTCCACCCGCTGCTCACCGTCCGAAACGTGGCCCCGCTCAAGGCCCTCCGCACTGCCTATGAGCGGAAACCCCGGAGGGCGAGCCTGGCTGGCCTGCTCACGCTTGGAGCGGTGCTCGGCAGCGTTGTCCTGCTCAGTATGTGGCAGGCACCTCGGTGGCCGGTGGGGCTCGGGTTTGCGATCGGGATCGTGCTGACGACCGCGATCCTGTGGCTTCTCGCGCTCTTCATCATGCGGGCCACTCGGATGCTGCTCCCCCGGCGCGCGCCGTTTGCGCTGCGGCAAGGCGTGAGTAATCTCTTTCGACCCCAGAATCAAACCATCGCCGTGACGTTGGCAGTGGGATTTGGGGTGTTCCTCCTGGCCACGATGTACGTGGTGCAACACAATCTCATCGACCGCCTGCAGGTATCGTCGTATCCCCAACGGCCCAACCTCTTCTTATTCGATATTCAGCGGGACCAGCGCCCCGATGTTGTCGGGATTCTCCAGAAACACCGCGTGCGGCCGCTGGACATCACCCCGATCGTGACGGCTCGCGTGGCCAGTGTGAATGGCCAGAGGGTCGACGCTTTGCTTCAGGATAGTTCGCGCAGCCGCTGGCCCTATACCCGTGAGTACCGCCATACGTACCGCGACACGACGGTGGCGTCGGAGGTGGTCGTCGCGGGATCGTGGTGGAACGGCCGGCCGGCCGGGCCGACGGACGACCCGTCCGAATCACGCATATCCGTCGAAGAGGATATCGCCCGCGAACTCGACGTGGGAGTGGGCGACGGGATCACCTGGAACGTGCAGGGTCGGCTCATCGAGACGGTGGTGGCCAACATTCGCCGAGTGGATTGGGCTCGCTTCGAGACCAACTTCTTCGTCGTATTCGAGTCCGGTGTGCTGGAGGACGCGCCGCAGAGTTTTGTGGTCCTCACCCGCGCTCCAGACGCCCGCATCCGCGCCGAGATTCAGCGCGATCTCGTGGTCGCCCATCCCAATATCTCCGCCTTCGACCTCACCTTGGTGCAGCAGACCCTGGATACGGTCTTGGGCAGCGTCGTGTTGGCCATCCGGTTCATGGCCCTGTTCAGCATTGGCTGTGGCGCGGTCGTCCTCATCGGCGCGGTCGCGACCTCGCGATTTCAACGGATGCGCGAAAGCGTGCTGCTCAAGACGCTGGGAGCCCGGGCGCGGGTCATCCGACAGATCTTGATGACGGAATACATTGCCCTCGGCACCCTGGCTGCCCTGACCGGCGTGGCGTTGGCCGGCGTCGCCGGCTGGGCCCTGACCACCATCTTCTTCGAGTTGAGCTTTCGCCTTCCCGTCCTGCCTCTCATCGGGGCCTGGTTGATCGCCGTGCTCGTCACGACCACGGTTGGATTATTAGGGAGTTGGGGGGTGTTGCGGAGGCCGCCGCTGGTGGTCATGCGGGAAATGGCGGACTGATTAGCGCCAGGCGTCGTCGCCATCTCCCCATTGGGTATCGTCATCCCATCGGGTTCTCCACCGACTGTCGCCAGTGACCTCGCCAACATCCGAACGTTCCGGTAACGACCGCTTGGGACGCGGCGACGTTCGCACCCGCTTGGAGATGCCGGACCAGCCGCACGCCATGCACCAGCGCCGTTCTAACCGCAAGATCCCGAGGACTCGGTTGCCTACAAGCGGGATCGCCTCATCGTTGCAGTGGGGGCATCGGGCGCGGCGAGGCACCAAGAGCCACACCACCGAGCAGACGAGTGCCACCCGAAGAGCGACGGTGGCGAGAAGGACGGGGACGACGACCACGGACAGATCCATGTGTTTGCTATAGATGCCGACGGCCCATGGGAGCGTCAAGCCGGATGCCCTGGCCCCCCTGCCCCTCTGCGTTCTTCTGGGCTACACAGGTAAACGACCTGGCGCGCACGACGGTTTCCTCGTTTGATTAGTTGTATGACGGACAACCCCAAGAAGCTCGTCGTCGTGGGAGACCGGGTGCTGATCACCCCCGAGGAGGGTGAGGAGCGGACCAACGTCGGATTGTATTTGCCCCCCACCGCGATCGATCGTCAGGCCGTCCAGAGTGGGCGGATCGTCGCCACGGGCCCCGGGACGGCCGTTTCCGCTCCCACCGAACTCGATGACGAACCGTGGAAGGTCCCATCCGGCGAGGCCCGCTACGTTCCCATGCAGGCACGAATCGGCGACTTCGCGCTGTTCTTCCGAAAGGCCGCGGTGGAGATCACGTTCGAATCCAAGCGGTACCTGGTGGTGCCACAAGCCGCAATTCTCGTGCTCGTCCGGTCCGCGACGCCTCCGTTGGAAGACCTCTGACCGTGCGTATCCTCCGTCGAACCCCTCGATGCAGCCTCGAGCCCGCGGCGGTGACATCCGCAGGGACCTAGTCATGTCCTGGCCATTGATCGCGCTCCTCGCGGTACTCCTGGCCGCGCTCGCCTGGTTCTTTCGGCGGCCCGATGGACCTGACCTCGACCCGCCGACGGACGCCCAGGGGGTCGACTACGAGGTGCTCGACGAGGCGGAGGCCGAGGTGCAAGACGTGGACGCGTTCACATCCCCGGACGAGGCTGAAGAGGAGCTCCCGGACTGGGGACCGGGAGCACCCAAGTCATAGACGGGGGTCACGCAATCAGCTCCACCCCCCCACGAGTGATGCGGTGGGAGACGAGGGGGAGCGGCGGCGGCGGCTTTGCTTCGACAATCGTGATGGCCTCCCGAAGCGCCCGTGCTCCCAGCGCGAGCGACGCCTCGTCACGGCCGAATATCGTGGCCAGGGGTTGGCCTCGCTCAACCGGATCTCCCGGTTTGGCCGACACCACAAACCCCACCCGGTGATCGATCTCGTCCTCCATCGTGCGGCGCCCACCACCCATCTCCACAATCGCCTTACCGATCCGACGTGGTTCGACGCGAGCCACGTGCCCTGCACCCTGCGCTGCATACACCGATTCGACTGGCGCCTGAGGCAACACGGCGGGATCGTCCAAGACGGCGGGGTTTCCACCCTGCGCCGTCACGACCTCGCGGAACTTGTCCGCTGCCTCACCGGATGCGATGGCGCGTTCGAGCCGCTCTCTGGCGGCGCCACGATTCTGCTCGACACGGGCCAGGAGGAGCATCTCCACGCTGAGCGCGTAGGTGACCTCGAGCAGGTCCGCCGGCCCCTCTCCGCGCAGCGCCGCCAGCGCCTCCTCGGTCTCCAGGGCGTTGCCGCAGGCTCGGCCCAACGGGCGATCCATCGCCGTGAGCAGCGCCACGGTGGGGCAACCCCGGTCTTCTCCCAGTCCGATCATGGTTTGCGCGAGCTCGAGCCCGCGGTCCAGATCGGGCAGAAACGCGCCACTGCCGCGTTTGACATCCAGCACCAGCCCCGTGAGCCCCTCCGCGAGTTTTTTCGACATGATACTGGCGGCGATGAGGGGAATGGCCTCTACGGTGGCGGTGGCATCGCGCAGCGCGTAGAGCTTCCGATCGGCGGGCGCAATCTCGGGCGTCTGCCCCAGCATCGCGCAGCCAACGGTGTCGACCAGCTGTCGCGCTTCGGTCAAGGACAGGTTGGTGCGGAACCCGGGGATCGCTTCCAGCTTGTCGAGGGTACCCCCTGTATGCCCGAGGCCGCGTCCCGACATCATGGGGACCCGCACACCGCACGCCGCCACCAGCGGCGCCAGGACGAGCGACACTTTGTCGCCAACCCCACCCGTCGAGTGCTTGTCTATTCGTGGGCCGGCCGGCTCGTCGAAGCTGAGGCGCGCCCCCGAGTGAAGCATAGCATCCGTAAACGCAGCGAGCTCGACACCCGTCATGCCGCGCAGGAACACCGCCATCAGGAGTGCCGCCATCTGGTAGTCCGGCACCTCGCCCGCCGTGTACAGCGCAACGAGGTGCGCCCACTCCTCCGGCGTGAGGTGCCCCCCGTCACGCTTGCGTTCGATCAACGTGGTCACCAACATTAGCGCGCTTTCCTCGCGTCACTGCGCCCGGTTCGGAGTATGCTCATGCGTCTGCCCGTAGCCTTGTTGGCCTGTAGTCTCCCTGTCTCCGTGCTGACAGCCCAAACCGTCCAGGACGAACTCGCGAGCGGTGACCGCTTGAGCGACGCGCTCCGCCCCGAGGCGGCGCTCGAACACTACCGCCGCGCCTTCCAGATGGACCAGTCAAATTACGAAGTGCTGTGGAAATTCGCCCGGGCGCAGATCGACGTGGCCAAGCAGCTCGAGGGAAAAGACAGCAAGGCGAAGCGGGACAGTCTCTTCTGGGTCGCCAGTCTCTACGCCGATTCCGCCAGCAAGACGAACCCCAACGATCCCGAGGGGTTCTTCATGGTTGCTCAGGCGCTCGGTCGCTTGTCTCGGGAGCGGGGTGGCCAGGAACGCGTCC
Organism: Gemmatimonadales bacterium; assembly: GCA_041615815.1. Lineage (GTDB taxonomy): Bacteria > Gemmatimonadota > Gemmatimonadetes > Gemmatimonadales > GWC2-71-9 > JBDHDH01. The sequence goes on from JBFJCP010000007.1 coordinate 29,604, forward strand.
GTTACGGTAAGCAGATCTACGATGCCGCGTCAAAGGCCCTGGCCCTGGATCCGACGCACGACGGCGCCCACCATGTTCTCGGTGCTTGGCACGCCGAGGTGTTGCGTCTCTCGGGCGTGGCCCGGTTCTTTGCGAAGACGTTCCTCGGGGGTGGATACCTGGACAGGGCCAACTGGGATTCAGCCGTGGTGCATCTTCAGCAGGCGGTGGAGTCTCGCCCCGAGTACATCTACCATCGTCTCGAGCTTGCCGAAGTGTACCTGGACCGGAAACGCTACGATGACGCACGGGAGCAACTCGAGCAGATTGCGCTGCTCGCGCCCACGAGTGACGTGCACGATCCCTATTACAAAGAGGAAGCTATCAGGCTGCTGAAGGACATCTCCGAGCGCGCGCGGTGATCAGCGGCGCTGCTTGAGCCGCCGCCGCAACCGCCGGCGCTGCACACGGAGCTCTCGGCCGGCTTCGTCCCGCAGATCGTCGAATCGTTCCCTCGCCTCCTCCCCAAAGTCGGACAGCCGTGCGCGGATTCGCTTGCGCGTGACCTCGCCCCGCTCGGGTGCGAGTGCAAGCGCGATTCCCGCACCCAAGAAGGCTCCAATCAGTAGACCCGTGAAGAATCCGGCGAAACCGCCAAACGAATCCTCCTCAACGAGCTCGGCGAGTTCGTCATCATCGTCCTGCTCATCGTCCATGAGCTCGATGTCCCGATCCTTTGCCATGCGTCACACTCCTAGCGTTGTCGGTTGATGATAGCCTCTTGACGCTTGTCCGTCGAGGCCGCCAACTTGACACCCCACCGACGAGGATCGTGAGGATGGGTGAGACTGTGTCACCGGATGCCAGCACCCCCGACGAACTCCGTGCTCGTGTTCGTGAACTCGAAGCCGAGCGCCGTAATTTGCTCGCCATCGTTGAGATCTTGCAGGAGATCGCCGGAACGCTGCATTTCGTCGATGTCCTCCAGGGGATTACCCGTAAGCTTGGTGAGACCTTTGGGCTCGACCGATGCTCCATCCTGCTCGTGGAGAAGGGTACCAACGCGGCGCGCCTCGTCGCCTCGTACGAAGATCCCACGGTTCGTGACTATATGGTGGACTTGGATCGCTATCCAGAGTTACGACGTGCCCTGCGCAGCGGGGAGACCGTCTACATTCCGGACGCGCAGGCGGATCCGGAGCTCAAGCACATCCGGGGCGTGTTGCAGAATCGGCGCGTCAAGTCCATCACCGTCGTCCCGATTACGTGGCGCGGGAGCGCCATCGGGGCCATCTTCCTGCGCACCTTCCGTGACGGGCCAGCCTTCTCCGAATCCGACGTCCACTTCACCCAAGTGGTCGCGAGCTTGGCGGCGAAGGCCTTGCGCAACGCCTACCGCTATGATCGACTGGCACGAGACCAATCGGCGGCGGACGAGGCATTGCGCCAAGCGGACCTGCGACGCGTTGCCCTCGTGACTTTTCTCACACGGCTCCTCGATGTGTTCGGTCGGCAAGCGGGCCCGTGGGAAGAGTTGCGATTGTCGCGGACGTCCACCGAGGAGCTGGAGCGATTGGTCGAGCTCGCAATGACGGTCTTGAACGAAGAAGCGAAGAGCCGATGAGGCTTGCCCGCCACTCTGCGAGGGCCTACCTTGGCAGGTTCCGCAACGGAGCACGGAGTGATGGGTAGCGACGCGAGCGACAACGGACTCATCCGTATTGGGCAGACGGCCCTCCACCGCTGGCGGGAAGCGCTGGAGCGTCGGGTGGGCGCCAACGCGGCGACGTGTCTTCAAGAGGTCGGCGCCGCGAGCGGCGCCGATATCTACGAGGCGTTTCAGCGTTGGTTCCCCATGCACACCGGTCTGGATGATCCAGGCGAACTGCGAGCCGATCGATTCGGCGAGGTGCTCTCGGCGTTCTTCTCGGAGCTGGGGTGGGGTGGGCTCCAGGTGGCGCGGTTGGGAACGGGCGGCCTCGAGCTTACCTCTACGGATTGGGCCGAGGCCGCCCCAACGGCGAATGCGGCCTATCCCACTTGTTACTTGTCTGCGGGAATGCTCGCGGATCTCCTCTCCCGGATGGCGGATGCCCCCATCGCGATCATGGAGGTGGAGTGCCGATCGCGCCGTGACCCCCAATGCCGTTTTCTCGCCGGCGCGCCCGAGACGCTGGAAGCAGCCTACGACGCCATGAACGCCTCGCGGGACTATCTCGCCGTGTTTGGCGTCTAGCGCTGGCTCCCGTCGAGGACGGGGAGGCCCCCGCTCCCCGCAAGGCGAGTCCGCCGCGCCGAGGGGGTGCGCGATGCTTCCCTCCAGGCCCCCAGCCGGTCAGTCCGTATCGAGACCCAGCTCTTCGAGGGCGGCGGCATAGTCGGGTCGCATCACCAACTTGCCGTCGCTGACGATCTCCCTGTCCCATGGGAGAATGATGAAGCTCTCCGTCTCCAGGGCATAGAAATCCGGCTGATACGGCCCCGTCTTGAACGACACTGCGGTGCGTATCTCTGCGGGCGCGAGGCGGCGGACCGCCGAGATGGCGAGCTTCAACGTGTCGCCGCTCTCGCAGGTCTCATCGACGATGAGGACCCGGCGAGCGGTCACACTGGGCGGCGGCGCCGTGACCAAGGTGGGCCGGCGCTCGCTCGCGCGCCTGGTGACCCCCATAGATGCGAAGTCGCGTTGGAGGATGGACGCCACCACGGCGCCGGGAATGACGCCCGCCTTGGCGATCCCCAGCACGATTTCGGGATCGAAGCTGCCGGAGATACGCAGGGCCAACCCGCGACAGAGCTCTCCGAAGAGCGGCCAATCGACCTCGAGAATGTCACGGGCGGACCCGCCAGACCAAGCTGCAGACATGAGACCATGGATACTAGTCGGGGCGCGAACCCCTGACAACCTGGACTATCCCACCGTAACGGACGCGCGTTGCCAAGGAGTTCTGCCTCTAATATCTTCCCGCACGAATGGGACTGTGGAAACGCCTTTTCGGTCGACATGCCGAACTGAAACCGCAACGCCTCGACTATCTCAACGAGGCGCTGGCCCTGGAACGACAGGGCGACTACGATGCGGCTCTCACCTCGTATCGCCTCGCGCTGCGGGACCATCCCGCCGATCTCCGTATCCTGCAGAACATGGCGATCGCGTATACGAAGACCAACCGTGTCGACGAAGCCATTCGCTACTACCGCAAGGCTCTCGAGATCGACGAAACCCTGGCAGGTGCCCACTACGGTCTGGCTTTTCTCCTCATGAAACGGGGTGAAACGGAGGCGGCAGCGGAGCACCTCAGAGTGTTCCTCGCTCGTCCACCGGTAGGTCCGGACGCCGACAAGTGGGTCGAGCACGCGAAGCAGACACTGGCGCAGCTCGCATAGACGTGATGCTTCTGCGCGTCTTCCTGCTGGCCGCGCTCGGGAGTGTCGCCTGTACCGAGTTCCTCGGCAACCTCGATCGGATCATTGCCATCGAGCTCATCGGCTCGATCGCGCCCAAGGTGGAAGAAGGGGACACGCTGCAGCTGGAGGCCCGCGCACGCCGCGCGGACGGTCAAGTGGTCCCCGACGCCGAGATTCGGTGGGCGATTATCGACGTGGACAGCGGTCAAATCGGATTCACGCTCGACTCGGCAACCGGTGTCCTGGTCGCGGTGACGCCGAGTAGCGGCCGGGTGCAGGCGCGGGTGGACGACCTCGCTTCGGGTGCGATCACGGTGACGGTGTCCGGGGCACCAGATAGTATCGCGCTCGCTGGACCAGACCGAGTCGTGTTCGATACCACGACCGCCGCCTCTCCGGCGCTCGAGAGTCTCGTGTTGGACCTGACGACGAGCCCAGGCGATACCCTGGGTCTGCGGGAGAAGACGGTGACCTACACTCTGACGGACCCCCCCGCGGGGAATCCGGCCGCTGACGGCGTGTTCCTCACGGTGAGTGACACGGTGCCAGGAGCCGACCCGCACGCGATCGGCGTGCAAACGGATGGGAGCGGGAAGGCCTCGGTCTTCCTCCGCCGTTTGGCCGCACTCACTATTCCGGATTCGGTGGTTGTCGAGGCATCCATCGCAACGGCGATTGGCGACTTTGTTCCCGGCTCACCCATCGTGTTCGTGGTGGTGATTCAGTAATCGGTTGATCCGAAATCGGTTGATCCGACAACCGCCCGTTGCGGAGGTGAGGTGTGCAACAGCCCGAGAATCTCAACCAACTCTTTTTTGCCGCCACCGAGCGCTTTGCCGCGAAGCGGGCGGCGGTGCGGTACAAAGCGGGTGGAATCTGGCGGGACATGGAGTACACCGACTTGGAGCGCCGGGTGCGCCATGCTGCCCTTGGACTATGGGAACTTGGCGTGGGAGCTGGCGAGCGTGTCGCGATTCTCTCACACAACCGGCCCGAGTGGGCAATCGCGGATTTCGCCTGTCTGACGGCGCGCTGCGCCGATGTCCCCGTGTACCCTACGCTTCCGGCCCAACAGGTGGCGTACATCCTCAAGGATTCGGGCTCGCGCGCCGTCTTTGTCGAAGACCGAGAGCAGTTCGAAAAGGTGGCAGTCGAACGGCATGGCCTTCCGGATCTCCAGCACGTCATACTCTTCGATGGACCCGCCGAGGGAGCCAACGTCCACACCTTCGATGACATTCTGCGTCTCGGCGCCGAGGCCGAGGAGAAATACCCCAGGTATCGCGATGAAGCGCTGAGCGTGCCTCGAGATGCACTGGCCACGCTCATCTACACATCGGGAACCACCGGATCGCCGAAGGGCGTGATGCTCACGCACCACAATTTCTGCTCCAACGTGCTTGCCGGGCTCCAAGTTCTGGTGATCGGTCCGGACGATTCGTGTCTCTCACTTCTCCCGCTGTCGCACAGCTTCGAGCGCATGGCCGGGCATTACACGATGTTCCACGGCGGTGTGACCATTAATTACGCCGAGAGTGTCGAGCAGGTCCCGGCCAACCTCCTGGAGACGCGACCAAGCGTGGTCCTCTCGGTCCCGCGGCTCTTCGAGAAGATCTACGCCCGTGTGCTGGAGAATGCACTCGCGGGAGGAGCGCTCAAGCGCCGCATCTTCTTCTGGGCGCGCCGCCATGCCGAAGCCTGGGCGGACAAAAAGCTAGCCAAGGAATCGATTCCGGTCGGGCTCGCGGCCAAGAAGGCGCTGGCGGACAAGCTGGTCTTTGGCAAGCTCGTGGCACGCACCGGAGGCGGGATTCGGTTTTTCGTCTCGGGGGGGGCCCCACTCAGCCCGGAGATCGCCAAGTTCTTCTTTGCGGCAGGCCTCCCGATCCTCGAAGGGTACGGACTCACCGAAACGTCGCCGGTCATTAGTGTGAACACGCTGGAGGATCTCCGACTCGGAACCGTCGGGAAACCCATTCCAGGTGTCGAAGTGCGGATCGCGGACGACGGCGAGATTCTGGCACGCGGTCCCAACATCATGCTGGGGTACTTCAACAAACCGGACGCCACCAGGGAAGTCATCGACGCGGAGGGGTGGTTCCACACCGGAGACGTGGGCGAACTCGACGACGACGGCTTTCTCAAGATCACCGACCGTAAGAAAGACATCATCGTCACCGCCGGCGGTAAGAACATCGCGCCCCAACCCATCGAGAACATGGTGAAAACGAACCCGTTCGTTCTCAACGCCGTGATGATTGGGGACAAGCGCAAGTTCCCATCGATGATCGTGGTGCCCGATCTCGATGCTCTGAAGAAATGGGCCGAGGAACGCAAGCTGGAGGTGCCCGATCCAACGACGTTCCTCGCGATGCCCGATGTCGTGGCCAAGATGGAACGCGAGGTGATGGGGAACCTTCGAGATCTGGCCAGCTTCGAGATGCCCAAGAAGCTCGTGTTGATTCCCGAAGATTTCACCATCGAAAGCGGCGAGCTGACCCCGACGCTCAAGGTGAAGCGACGAGTGATCGAAACCAAGTTCAAGAAGGAAATCGACGCCCTGTACGCCGAATAGGGCTACGCCGGCACGCAACGAACTGGCGACGGTCAGTCGGTCTTCCTCCCGACAAAGAGCCCCCGATCCGCTGCCAGCGTCTCCACACCGGGCACCGCCTCCTCCCTCGCGCCGAGCACGAGGCGCTGGCCTCGCAGCACCACCCGCACACCTTCCCCAATCCAGGGCGGACGCACGTGCTCGATCCCAATGGCAACCCCGCGCATCACCGCGGTCCGTAGGGGGATCACCCGCTCCGACCGGAGAAGGCTGAGGTACGGCGAGGGCACCACGTCCGACGGCGGATTGATGCCCACGAGGTGCACACCGTCCATCAGTCCAGCCAGCTCCGCCTCCAGGTGGCACCAGGACCCGACCAGTGCCACAAACCCGCCCGGGCTGGTCAGCCCCAGCAGGGCGCAGACGGTTGCGGCCTCAGGGAGTGGACCCGCGGGAGGCTCCGGATTGACACCGAATTCGACGACGCCGTCCCGGATGGGGTACTCGCGCCGACAAACCGGACACCCGATGGCGCCGCGGATGACCCGCCGATCCACCATCGCCTCGGGGAGCAACACGCAGTGGGCGTCCGGATGGGGCTCGGGACAGCGGAGGTATTCGGTGAGCTCGATGAACACGGAGGGGGATCAAGACGCCGGCATGAGCCGCAGAACATCGACGTTGACCGTGGATGGGCGGGTGACCGCGAATACCACGGCCTCGGCGACGTCGTCCGGCCGGAGCATCGAGGCGCGGGCAGGGAGATCTTCTCGTCCATTGGGATCCAGCGGATCCCACAGCCGCGTGTCTGTCGCGCCGGGCGAAATCAGCGTGGCCTGCACTCCGGTACCCTGCAACTCCTCCTGCAGCACGGCGTGGAGTGCCCGCACGCCGTGCTTGCTGGCGCCGTAGGCGGCATTTCCGGGAAAGATGCGGTGATCCGCCACGCTTCCGATGGTCACAATGCGTCCGCTTCCCCGCTGGAGGAGATGGGGAAGCACGGCACGGACGACGAGAAACGGACCGATGACATTGATGGCGAGCTGTTGTTCGAACTCGGCTGACGTGGTGTCTACGAGTGGTTTGAGGAGAAACGCACCGGCGTTGTTGACCACGATGGTGGGAACCCCATGCTGGGCGATCACGAGGTCTACTGCGCGTTGGACTGCTGCTTCGTCCGTCACATCGCAACGCACGTCCACCAACGACTCGCCCGCTTCATCCTCCAGACTACGTGCCAGCCGCGCCACCTTTGCGCCTGCCCTCTGTAGGGCCTCGGCAATGGCCAATCCGATCCCGCGGCTCGCACCGGTGACGAGCGCGAGATCTCCAGCGAGGCTACTCACCCCAGCCAGTTGCCGCCGTGCGCTAGGCGCAGAAATTCGTCCCGCGTCTTCCCATCGTGGAAGCTCCCCCGGAGGGCACTGGTGACGGTTTTCGAGTTTTGCTTCTCGACCCCCCGCATCATCATGCAGAGATGGTAGGCCTCCACCACCACACCTACGCCATGCGGATTGAGGACGCGCATCAACTCATCCGCAATCTCGTCCGTCATCCGTTCCTGTACCTGGAGGCGACGGGCAAACACGTCGACAACACGGGCAATTTTCGACAACCCGATGATCTTGCCCTTGGGCAGGTAAGCGACGTGTGCTTTGCCAAAGAAAGGGAGCATGTGGTGCTCGCACATCGAGTAGATCTCGATGTCCCGCACCAGAATCATGCTTTCATGGGGCTCCTCGAAAATCGCTCCGGCAACGATATCGTCCACCGACTCCTGATACCCTCGGGTGAGCCACCGCATGGATGCCTCCACCCGCGCGGGCGTCCGCTTGAGCCCTTCGCGCTCCGGCTCCTCCCCCAACATGATCAGCATCCGGCGCACCAGATCCTGAAAGTCCGGCTGGTGCGTGGAGTGCGTGAGGGGCAGCACCCTCGGTTCCGGTTCGCGGAGCCGCTCTTCAGAATGATCACTCATCCGCCCATCCTCGTAATACGGGTGTTTCGTGCATGACCGTCATACCGGGGGGTCTCGCGCTCGATTTGGAGGGTAACGGCCTCGCGCCGCGAATGCTACCGGGCCGAGGTCCAGCAGATGATCATGGAGAAGAGACCCGCAGGGAGAAAAAAACGGAGCTGAAGAGAATTATTGCAGCCCGATTCCGCAGGATCCGCGTCACCGCCACGGCGTCTGCCCTCCCCACCCCGGGGCACGACATCAGCCACAGCAAGCGGGCGCGTTGTCGAGCTCTGTTGGCGCAATAATGACGCTCTTCAGCCCCGCAACCGCGAACGAATATAGGGTAGCGTTTTCACACCGTCAAGCAGACATTTCCCCTAATGAAAACTCAGGATACCTTCATGAATATTTCCCTGATCGCTGCCATAGTCTGTGTGGTTGCATGGGTGGTGCTGGCGTTCGTCGTGGCAATTCCGACGGGCTGGGTACATCTACCGTTGGCACTCGCGTCCGTCCTGTTCGCCAAGGGAGTAGTGGAGGCTGACACGTCTCGTGAGTGATCAAATCTCCCAATTGGAGAATAGTACCTCCCCCGGAGGTAGCATCACCTCCGGATATCCCTCGAGGGTCATGCGGAGATCGGTCCATCGAACGCGATAGTCGCGATTGATCAACTCGCGATACGCCTCCCGGTGGGCCGTCTGACACCGCACCGCAACCCGGCGGATGCGATGCCGAGCCGCACACGACTCCAGTGCCACCAGCAGTCGATCAAACGTATCCGGTGAGTCCGCGAAGAGCTTGAGCACCCGGAGCTCATCTGCCGGCCGCGCATCGGCCAGCGGTGCCGAATGCCAGAGGGCGAAACCCGCGACACCACCTTCCCGCTCCACGATCACCGTATCGCCTATACCGAGCTCGGCGGTCAACTCGATTTCCCGACTGAAGTCACAGCCCGCCGCCGAGCGATCCAGACGCTCCCGACAGCGCGTCACGAGCCCGCCCCGATCCGCCTGCGGCACTTTCGACAGGCGCAGGAACTTGCCTCGGATGCTGCGCTGTCTGACCTCACCGGTCAGGGTCACGGTGAGGTGTTGGGGCACGAAGCCCAGCCGACTGTAGAATCCGATGTTCTCGACGGTCCGCGGCATCGTCTCCAACCCTAGGGTGCGCACCCCTTGTTCCCGCAACCAGGTCACCGCGGTTTCGACGATGACGCGTCCCACCCCGAGGCCCTGCCGATCGTTACGCACCGCCAACGGCCCCATCCACCCCTCCGTCCCCGAATGGTGCGCGATGTTGAACGCTACCATGCCCCCGCGCTCGTCGTCCCACCGCATCGCGCCAGCGCCGGCATCTTCGATGGCATAGCGCCAGATCACCGGATTCAATTGGGGAACACGAACGCCTACCAAACCGTCCCGCCGATATCGGTCGGTGAACGCGTCTGAGAAGATGCGATTCAACTGGCCGATGTCGTCCACCGAGGCCGGGCGTGGTCCTTGGATCGCCGCGTCAGGCCGCCACATCTTCATCAGGAAGCCCTCCTTGATCGTCGGTCACCACGGCAGCGCCCCGTTGTTCGTCCAGATCCACACGGATGACGCGGTCCACCCCCTCCCGAATCGATTCGATGTGGGTAATGAGTACCACCTGCGGGAATCGGTCCGCCAGCCGCCTGAGAAGCGCTACGACGTTGTGACGGCGATGCTCATCCAGACTGCCAAAGATCTCGTCCAGAACCAGCAGAGACAACGGTTGCCCGGCCCGCTCCGCGACCATCTGACTGATGGCCAAGCGGAGGACCAGATTGGCGAGATCCTCTTCACCGCCGGAGATGACCGGCTTGGACACCCCTTCCTCCATCACCAGAATCTGATACTGCTCGTCCAGCTCGAGCTCGGCGTAGCGGCCGTCCGTCAACTCGGCGAGAAACACCGAGGCGCGTTCCGAGAGCTCCGGGCGCATCGCGGCGTTGAGTTCCGCGCGAAGATCGTGCAGCGCCCGGTCGAGCTCATCATGTAAGCGGAGGACCGTCTTCAGTTCGCCGATCCGCACAGCCCTCTCCTCGCGCTCTCGGCGCCGCCGATCGATCGACTCGAGTGCCAGCTCTGCCGCTTTGAGATCCCCCTTCCCATTCGCCAGCGCCAGTTCCGCTGCTCGGACCGCCCCTTGGGCTTCCTCGTGCCGGCGACGCGCCTCCTCGTACTGCGCCTGGCTGAAGCCGAGCGCGGCCACCGCCGCCTCGAGATCGGCAACGCGCTGTTCCTGCCCGGACAGGGCGCGCTCCGCCTCCTCCGCCTCTCCCACGAGCTGCTCGGCACGTTCTGCCTTGACCCGGTGTTGCGTGGCAAGTTGGATCGCCGGCTCGAGCGCCTTCAGGTCCTGACGCACGGTGTCGTGCCGCTCGGCATCATAACGGTCTGGGAGCGATGCCATGTCCCGCTCGAGCTGCGCCTTGCGGTCCTCCGCCTGCGAGCGATCGCGTTCGAGCGTGGCGCGCTCCCGTAGCCGGTCTTCCAGCCGGGCCACCTCCTGTACGGCCCGCTCCACCCGCTGCCCAGTGTCCGCCACTCGTTTTGCTGCAGTCTGGACCTCCAAAGGTTCCGCTCCCAACTGTTCCACCCGTGCCTTGAAGAATTTCCCTTGGACCTCGATTTCTTCGAGCTGACGCTCCAGCGTTCCTACGACCGCCTGGAATTCGTCTCCCAACGGCCGCGCACAGGTAGGGCACTTTCCGTCTGGTCCCGCCGAGAGAATGCTCTGGCGATGCTCTTGAATCTCCTTGTATTGGTCGCGCAGGTTCAGGCGTTTGGTCTCCGCATCTTGGCGGTCCCGCACCCACGCCGTGTGCGCCTGCTCTTCGGCCTCCTCCGCCTCGCGGAGATCTCGCCGAACACCCGTCAGGACCGCCTGCGCTTCCTCCAATGCGGCGTCGAGATTCCCCATCTCGAGCACGCGTTCCCGTAGCCGATCGAGCTGTTCACAGAGCTCGCTCAGCTTCCCGGTCAACGAGCGGCGCCGACCGGCGGCTTTAGCCTCCGCCTCCAATCGGTCCAACTCTTCCTTGAGCGGCCCCACCCGATCGAGGTCCGTCCGCAATTCGTCCAGGCGGCTCCGGGCGTTCAGGGCATCGGCGAGCTCCCGATCCAGCCGTTCGAACTCCCGTTTGGCTTCGGCCACATCGCGCACGGCCATGCGGCGTTCAGCGTCCAACGATGACGCCCGGTCACGCTGCTCCAGCATGCGCTCCCATTGGGGACGTTCACTCTCCAGTAAACGTTGCGCCTCCGCTTGAGCCCGCGCGGCGCGATCGACATCCTCGCGTGCGAGCGTCACCTGCGCAGTGGCCGCCTCCGCCTCTCCCCGAAGCTGCTCGGGGTCCGGGAGACCACGCTCGAGGCCCGCGAGCTCGCCTTTCAGCTCCGTGCGCGCTCCGCGAACGCGATCCTGCACTCGCCGCAGTTTCTCGTACCCAAGGATGCGAGAAAGAAACCGCGCCCGATCCGTGGGCCCCATGGCGGCCATGACGGCGAGTTCTTTCTGTCCGGTGAAATAGGTGTTGAAAAATTCCGTGCGGGTCATGCCGAGAAGCCGTTCGACGCGTGCCGTGACCTCTTGCTGGGCGTTGACGATGGGGGCGTCAAATCGATCCTGATACAGCTCGGCGCCGTAGAGCCCACGGGTCACGCGGTACTCGTGCGCACCGAGGGCGAAGTCCACCTCGACCCGAACCTGCGAGCGTGCCGGTGCGCGGTTCCAACGAATGGAGTCACGCGTCCCTCGGGCTGCGGGCGTCCCGTAGAACGCCCACGCGATTGCCTCGAGCAGCGTCGTCTTCCCGGACCCGTTGGGACCAATGATGGCGGTGATACCCGAGCCCAGCACGATTTCCGTCTGGGCGTGCTGGCGAAAGTTGACTAGGCGCAGGCGGTGGAGCCGCATCTATTCCTCGAGCAGCTCCCGCTCGACCTCACCCATGTATCGGTTGGCCAATTGGATGAGCGGTTGGCGCTCCACGGCGGCATCGAGCGGGCGCCGCTCCAGGTACGCCTGCAGCATCTCGGGCAGCGTCTGTCGCTTTCCGGCGGGCCCCCCCACACCGATCTCGCGGCGGGGCGCCGGGCGGCGGATGTCGAGTTGATAGTGCAAAGCTCTGGTTTTGTACTCACGGATGCGGGCATAATCGAGGTCCCGTGCGATGGGACGAGGGACATCGTAGACGAGCTGGCGGAGGATCTGATCGTCGATGCCGCCCGCGACCGTTGCCACCCGTTGGGTGATCTCCTTGTCGAGAGCCTCCGGCTCTTGCCCCGCGCCATGGATCGGCGCGAGATCGATGACCCGCCGCGCCAACGGCACCGGCCGAAACTCTACGTGCGCCTCTCGTCCGAGCTCCACGAGTAGCCAGCCTTTCTGCCCTGATCGGCCCTCGCGTGTCTCCGCCGCGACCTCGCCCCAGGGGTTGGGACTCACATAATCCAAGGCCCCCGCGTACCACGCATTCTTTCGTACAGCGTGGGCCACGTGATAGTGCCCCATGGCCACGTAATCCCACCGGTCCGCGTGGAGCTCGTCCGGCTCGAGCAACGAGCCGGCGAGCTCTGGTACCGCGTCGCGCCACGGCTCCATACCCGCCACGGGGGCGTGGATCACCAAGACGTTGTGGCCGCGCGTGGCCTCGGGGAGAAGGGACGGGCGGTGGCCCCAAACTGCGGAGCTCGGCACGCACAGCAGCGAGGTATCCAGCCGCTCGAACGTGAGGTGCGCGGTGGCGTGCGTGACCACGTGCACACCCCCCACCGCTTCGAACAGTTGCAGGATGGAGCCGGTCTCCACTGAACGCGGGGTGTCGTGATTGCCCGCCACCAACACCACTGGTGTCTCCGGGAGCGCGTCCCGGAGTCGACGGAGTTGATTGAACGCGTGCAGAATCGCGAGGTTGGTAGGACGAACCGAATGAAAGAGATCGCCGGCGATCACCACCAGGTCTGGATCGGCCTCGGCCATATCCGTCACGGCGGCCCGAAACGCCCCGGCCACATCCGCTTCCCGCTGATTGATCCCTTGAGGCGTCTGCCGGTAGTACTGGCGAAATCCGAGATGTATGTCAGCTAGGTGGGCGAGCTTCACGTCCCCGATTGCACCTGATGGCGTGTCGTAGTCTCCACGGTCACGAACCGGCCCGCCACCGACTCGCTCATGCGAAGCGTGACGCGATAACGCACCGCACCGGAGACAAACGTGCTCCAGCCGCTGGACCAGACGAGCGAGCCGGCCAACCCGCCACCGTACGGCGCGCCGCCGGCACCGGTTCCTGTCGGGTCGAAGCTACCCTCCAGACGGAGAAAGGCCAGCGTGTCCTGCGCTCGTGTCATCACGCTATCCAGGATCAGCGTCGTCCTGGCCCGGAGACGATCGATCGGTTGACGGTCTCCGCCTCGCCCAATGGGCCCGGCCAGCGGTAGATCGTGCTCTACTTGCCAGACATCGCCCCGCCGCAGCCATCCCGCCGGCAACACCAGATTGGGCACGCCCTGGACGAGGTGCCACAACACCGACGCCTCCGGATAGACCCCACCCTCCATCCAGAGCGGCTCGAGCCGTGGATCCAGGGCGACCTGCATCCATGCGCTGTCGGCCGCCGCGCGCTGCACCTGACGCCACGGCCCATCCCCATCCCGAACGACCGTCCGCAACGAGTCGAAGGAAAGATGGATCACCCGTTCCCCCGCCGGGCCCACGGTGGCCACTTGCGCCATGCCACCGAGATCGACGGTCTCGCGGACCAGCACCGATTCCGCATGGGCCTCCATGCGGGTGTGGATCTGAAACACCCGCTGGACTCTGGAACCGAACGCCGGTGCATGCCTGAGGCGTACGCTGTCTTGCGCGTGCCCGATGCCCGGCACGAGCAACAGCAGAGCACCGACCCACATCCATCTCATGGTCTCACCTGGAAGCGGTAGAGCGCGTCGAGCCCGATCTCACGTCCTTCCAATACTCCGGCCGAGCTGGGGCGAAGCATCGTCGCGGTCAGCAACAACCGCGTCGCTCCCGACACATACGCGCTCCATCCTGTGGACCACACATAGCTCCCGGCGAGCGACGCGTCGAGCCGAGTGACGCGGAGGGCTGCCTCCAATCCGTCGGATGCTTCGGGCGGCGCGAGGATGCCGTCGAAGCGGAGATACGCCAGTGTGTCCAACCCGAGGTAGACGATGCTGTCCACCGCAACCGTGGCAAACCCCCGAAGGTCGAGTGGTGGCGTGGGCATCACGTCGGAAAGTCCTTCGGACAGATCCACGGGGAAGACGATATCCGCCGTCCACTGCACGTTGGGAGAAACCAGGCCGTCGTCCGGTGGAAGGGGCAGCTCCAGTCGATAGGCGAAGCTCCGCAGCCGGCGTGCGTTGCGTATTCGCACCGTGCCCGGATCCGAAAGGGTGAATTGGCTGCGGCGCCCTCGCTCGTCGACGACCGCCTGACCGGTCACGGGCCTCGCCGTCGTGTCCGTTACCGCGCGCCATGCGCCTCCCACCGGGCGGACGCGTGAGCGGAGTGAATCGAACGTGAAGTCCACGAGATACACGTCCCCGTGCGTGCCGCGGACGGTCTGCGTGAGTGCTTCGAGCTCGGAGACCTCGACGGTGAGGCTCTCGGCGATGAGCGTCACCGTGGCGTCGATCCACCCCACGGTTGGAAGCACCGTCCCCGCCTGGGGCTTGAAACGCAGCATGACTCGGTCCTGGACTCCCGGGAGCGCGGATGGCGTGGCGGTGACTGCCAGGGCAACGCCGAGCATACAGGTCCGCTTACGGAGCATAGGGATCCTCGACCGCCCGCAAGGCCGGGGTCGCGCGTGCGGGATCGGGAAGGCGTTCCCGACGGACTGCCGGCCCGAGCGTTGCCGCGAAATAGGCTGTCACGTCATCTGGCTTTACGCGGCGGGTGACCAGGAGCGCCCGCCGAACGTCGTCTTCCGATCGATCGGCGATGAGGTCCTTGATTCGCGTCGCGACTATGCTCCGATCGAGCGAAGCCAACTGACGCACGACGGCCTCGTCGAATGGCACGTCGGCGGATGGCGGGAAGCGGTCCAACCCCTCGGGCCCCGTCAACACCGGCGGGTGCGGGAACCGCACAAACACCGGCTGCGTGAAGTGGGGATGGCGCACCATCAGCTCGCCCTTCGGCAGCGTCGCGAGCTTGATCCGCGTGGCCGGCGACAGCACCTGGTATCCCGGCGTGGCTAGCTCGTCCATGTCCATCCGACCAAAGACCATGGTGCCCGCGTTTCCCACGACTCGGCGGTGCACCTGCGATCGAAACTGCTGGGCGGCAAACAATACGAGGCCCAGGTAGCGGCCGCGCTCGGATATATCCAACAGCATCTTCCTGACGTAGCTGTCGGGTCCATCTCCGGGCGCATACTTGTTCAATTCGTCCACGAACACGATGACGTGATCGACGCCGAGATCCCGCCGCTCCAGATGTTCTCGGAGCTTCGAGACGATGCGCGTAAACACGAGATCTTGCCCGAGTTGATCCATACCAGCCACGTCGATGACGTACACACCCCGGTCCTCGAACGCACCGAACGGAAGGTCACTGGCGGAGCCGTCGTCGGTCACCAGTCCCCTGCATCGAGTCGAGATGTTGAGCAGCCGGTTGCGCACCTTGCGGATCGTTGCGATGTGATGCGTTCGCCAGATGTCGCTCCGGCCTTGGCCCTCGAGCCCGTCGAAGATGGCACGGAAGAGGCGTTCCAATTCTCCGAAGCTCCGCACGCGGTGGGTGTTGCCCCACTCGTCGCGGAATTCTTTCTCAACCACGCGGTCTGCCAAGAAGTCCAGGAAGGCATCCGCCTTGGCATCGATGTCATCCCGATTGAGGAGCACTTCGTGATAGTCCAGCACCTCCCGTAGACCCCACACGAGGGGCTGGACCGCGCTCAGAAGATCGGGATGGGAGCGTAGTGTGTTCAGGTTCACGCCGTCCGGCTTGAACGGCGCGAAGTAGCGGACCCCGTCGAACGGGCGCGGGTCGAGGCCCAGCACCTCGTACACGTCGCGATCCTCGTCGGACAGTTGGGCGGGTTGGTCCAAGAACCCGAGGTCTGGCCCCTTCACGTTGAAACACACCGCCGCCACACTGCCCTTTCGGGGTGGAAAGTGCTGGAAGATGCTCGCCAGGAAGAACAGCACCGCGCTCGTCTTGGTGGCCAGCCCGGAGACTCCGGAGATGTTGAGGTGGGCCGACTCGGGTCCCAACAGGAAATCGGTGTCGAGCGAGACCGGTGCTCGTAGCTCGCCGGCTCGGTAGACCCCAACCGGAATGGCGCGCGAGGGTTCGGCCCGGGCATAGGCATCCATGCGCAGCGCCATTTCCACGTCGGCCTCGCTGGCCAGATGGACGTCTTGAATGGGCACCGGTTGGACCGGCTCCTCCGGCACCTGCCGAAGCACCGCCGCGGTCCAGAGCCGCACCTCAGCCCGCTGGGTGGGCGGCGCGGCGCCCGCGGGATCCCCCTCGGCGGCGATCACATCGTGCAAGGGTGTTGCCAAATCCGAATACGCCCGTCCGTCCACCACCACCGCATAGGCCGTGCGGCCGGTTGGCGCGTCGACGCGGACGATGGCGCCGATCCCAACCGAAGTGCTCGTTGCCGTCCAGAAGTGGAATTGATGCGGGCTGGCGGGCAGCGTTTCGGTGGCCACGACGCGACCGATGGGGGGTCGTTCGTCGCCACGCTGAATCACCACCACCTCCCGGCTCGTGCCTGGAGATACGCCTCCACTCGGCGCATCGGATACAGGAGTCGATCCCATCGCTCGTCCGGGGCCGCCAGCGGCGCCCGTTCCGCCATGAGCCAGCGACTCACGTCCGTCGCCTCTGCCACGACGCCGTCCGCCGCGGCCCGCTCGATGCGCACCAGTCCATACAACAGGTCATGATCCTCCCAAGGCCACAACCGAAGATACCACGTGTAGACCTGGCCGCGCTGGCCCACGCGGCGTGAAAAGACGCTGCTCCGCTGGCCGGCGGAGAGCGTGAGCGCCGTCGTCAGATCGTTGCCCTCGAGGAACTGAGTATCGTGACTCTTGATCACCCCAATGACCTTCGGGGGCGGCGACGTCTCCGCGATCACACCACCGATGGCTCCGTCGATCACCAGCCACTCGTCCGGTGCATCGCGAAGATACTGGCTTGCCAACCGCCGCTCGATCTCGTCTCGCCGGTGTTCCACGCTCACTGCGGCGAGTTGGACGTCCACGAGCGGATGGGCGCGTTCACCGTTCGAGCAATCGTAGAGCGGGAGCGGGATCGTATCCAGCATGCGCCGTTGGTCCGGCTGCAACCGAGCCAGTGGGGCCACCACGAACTCCTCGGTTTCGTGGCTCACCGCCGACAGTTGTTCGCGCTGGCGCCGGAGCACCGCGGCGGCCACGTAGCCACGCACGATCGGCGTCACTCCCAGATGTCCCTCGACCGCGAACCGCTGAATCCCATCGAGGAACGCCACACCGTCGGCGAGCGCGACAGGCTCACCCACCGATTTCGCCGTGATGTGATCGCCTTCGATGGGGACGCCGCTCGCGAAGGGGGACTGCACCGGCGGCGCTGCGTGGGTGCGGAGCGTGCCGGCCCCGATCGTGCCGCCACCGTGACGCAGCGCCTCTCGAATGCGGTGCCGCGGGGTGGTGCTCAGGACTCGGTCACCTTGATGCTGACCGTGAGCCCGTCCCGCACCGGGATCACCGCGGAGACGAGACGCGGGTCCTCCGCAGCCAAGCGGTTGAACGCCCGGACGCCCTCCACATCCGGCGCTCGATCGCGGACGTCCACGACGCGGCCATGGAAGAAAGCGTTGTCGCACAAGAGGAGACCACCCACACGAAGGAGTCGCATGGCCTCCTCGAAATAGGCGGCCAATGGTTCTTTGTCGGCGTCCACGAACACGGCATCAAATCCCGGATCCAGTTCCTTCAGCACTTGTTGCGCGGCGCCCTCCACGAGCTGCACCCGATCTTGGACGCCCGCGTGGGCAAAGCTCGCGCGCGCAAAACGGGCATGCGCCGGATCACGCTCGATCGTCACCAGACGGCCACCCTGGGGTAGCGACCGAGCGATCCACACACCGCTGTAACCGCCCAAGGTCCCGATCTCGAGGACGCGCTGCGCCTCGATCGTCCGCAGGAGCACCACGAGGATCTTGGCTTCGGCAGCCGAGATGAGAATGTCGGGCAGGCCGTCTTGTTCGTGTCGTGCTCGGATCCGCCGGAGCACCTCGTCTTCCGGCGCGAAGAGCTGTTCGACGTACCGCTCGAGGTGCTCGTCGGAGGTCAAGGAGTCGGTGCCTCGCCCTCGTACACCCAAGTACCACCCACCATCGTGCGGAGCACGCGCACCTGCCGAAGGTCGCCGGGGGAGACCCCGAAGAGATCGTGGGAAAGCACCGCCAGATCCGCGACGTACCCCGGGAGGAGTCGGCCTTTCCAATTTTCCTGAAACGCAGCATAGGCGGGACCGATGGTATACGCCTCCAACGCCTCCTGCACGGTAAGGCGTTCCTCCGGGTACCATCCGCCCTCGGGTTCGCCATCCAGCGTTTGGCGTGTCACCGCCGCGTAGATCCCCAAGAGCGGATCCGCCGGATACCAGGAGGCGTTGGTGCCTGGCCAATCCGAGCCGAAGACCAGCAAGGCACCACCCCGTTTCAGGGATCGGAACGCGTACGCGCCTCGGGCGCGAACGCCGATGCGCTCTTCCATCCACCGCATATCGTCGATCGCGTGGTACGGCTGCACTTCTGCGATGATGCCCAGACGTCCAAAGCGCACGAAGTCATCCTCCTCGATGACCTGCGCGTGGATCATGCGAAACCGCCGGTCTTTGACCCCGTTGGTCTGGATCGCGCCCGCGTACATGTCCAGCAGCGTGTCCACGGCGAGGTCACCAATCGCATGGATGTTCGGCGTCAGGCCGGCGGAATCGGCCCCCACGATCAGCCGCTCCATGTTCCCCGGCGGTGACATCATGTCTCGCCAGCTCCCCAGCTCCCCTGGCCGGTGGCGGTATGGCTCGCGAAAACGCGCGGATGAGTTGCCCATGATCCCATCCACGAATCCCTTGAGTCCGCAGAACTGGATCCACTCGTTGCCAAAGCCCGTCACGACACCCACCGCCGCCAGGTCGACCCAGTGATCCAGCGTGGGACGCGCGCAGACTCGCACGGTGAGGGAGTCTCGCTCTGCCAGGTGTTGGAACAACCGCAGCTGAGCGGCCCCAGTGATGTCATGGATCATCGTCACACCGTGCCGTGACAGGTCGCGCAGAGCCAGCCGCGCCTCGGCAAGGCGTTGAGCGAACGACGGCTCAGGGATCCGGCGACGGATGCGGTCCACGTCGTCTTCCGCGAGCACATCGCCGCGCGGCGCCATGCCAGCCGCCCGGAGAGCGGCAGAGTTGGCAACGTAGGCCGTACGATCCCATTTGCTGAGCAGCACGGGCCGATTGCCGGTGAGGGAGTCCAGTAAAACGCGCCTGGGGTTCCAGGTGGTCTCGAGATCGTAGGCTCCCCAGTCACCGCCAATCATCCACGCCTCCGCCGGCAGGCGCTCGTGCGCCTCCGTCACGCGGCGACGAAGCGCGCTGTCGCTGGAGACATCCAGCAGATTGACACCGAGGAGGAGTTGCCCGGCCCGGGCAAAGTGCGTGTGGGTATCGATGAACCCGGCCACCACGAAGCGGCCGCCGAGATTCTCTTCGACGGCATCCGGTCCCGCCGCGCGGCGAACGTCGCCGAGGGTACCCACGGCGAGAATGCGGTCTCCCCGGATCGCGATGGCCTCCGCCGAGGGTCGCGCCGAGTCTGCAGTCCAGAACCGCGCGTTGTGCAAAATGCGCACGGTGGAGCCGTCGGCCTGCGCCCACAGGCCGGGGGCGCCCATGGTCAGGGCCACGGCGGGGAGCACCAGCGCGCGCATGGGGATCATGGACGCCTCACGACGGTCGGGAGTTCTGCAGTTTGCGGACGAAATCCGCGAGACGGGTCAGCGCGGTCTCGATGTCCTTTTCGCCGGCGGCATAGGACAGGCGTGCCCACCGAGCATCCCCAAACGCATCGCCCGGTACCAGCGCCACGCCGTGCTCCGCCAGGAGTCGCTGACAGAATGTCGCGCCATCCTGCATGGCATCGTTGAACACGCTGTCCACGCGGAAAAAGAAGTAGAAGGCGCCCATCGGCTCCACGAATTCCACGCCGGGAAGTTGATCTCGAAAGTGGGACACGACCATGTCCCGGCGACGGCGGAATGTCTCCACCATGCGCTCCACATCTGCCTCGACGCGCTGATCCGTGAGCGCGGCGGCGGCGGCCCATTGTGCGGGGTGGCACGCGCCACTGGTGACGTGCGTTTGGAGCGCCGCCATGGCTTTGGCCACGGGGCCTGGGGCCACGGCCAAGCCGATGCGCCATCCCGTCATGGCGTAGGCCTTACTGACCCCGGTTATCACCACCACGCGTTCGAGAAACTCGTCCGGCAGATCGAGTACCGAGGGCGCTGGTCCGGATCCGTAGTGAATGCGGCGGTAGATCTCGTCGGTCACGACCCAGAGATTGCGCTCCGTGGCCCATCCGAGAATCGCCTTCAGCTCCGCACGAGTGTAAACGGCACCCGTGGGATTCACGGGCGAGCACAAGATCAGCCCCGCTGTTTGAGGGTCGCAGGCAGCCTCGAGCTCGTCGGCGCTCACTTTGAGACTCCATTCGACGCTTCCGGCTACGTCCACTGGCTTGGCCCGCGCGAGATGGACCATCTGCGGGTACGAGACCCACGCGGGTGCTGGAATCAGGACACGATCCGTCGGCCCGAACAGTGCGAAGATCGCATTGAACAACGCCTGTTTGGCACCGGTGGACACGACGATGTGATCGGCGTTGATGGGACGGCCCCCCGACAGCAACGAAAGATGCCGAGCCGCCGCCGCTCGTAGCTCGAGAATGCCGGCATTGGGCGGATAGTGGGTCTTGCCCTGTTGAATGGCCTTGGCCCCGGCGTCCGCGATCGTTTTCGGCGTATCGAAATCCGGCTCGCCCGCCGACAGGTCGATGACATCCTCGCCAGCGCGACGACGACGTTGCGCTTCCTGACTGATCGCCATCGTCTCCGACGGTTTGAGATGGTCCAAGTTCTTGGATCGAGAAAACGCAGGTGGGGCGGATGATGTCCTCATGGGCGTAGAACTCCATGTCGCTCGAGGATGGAACGCGTTTCGTTGAGCGGGAGGGCCTCCACCGTTCCACGGTGCCCACGAACAGTCGTGGCGAAGAAGAGCGAGTTGTAGATCGCTTCTTCGGTGGCCTCGATGACCGCCTGAAAGAGTGGACTCATGTCTTCATTGGCCAGGGTGCCCGCAAGGCGTTGCACCGGCACGGAGCTGAAGGCGATCACGTAATCGCCGGATCCGTTGGTCATGGCACTGCCCGTCCGGGCGAGCCCGGCGAGTGCACGACGGGCGAGCCGCGTCAGATTCCGATGTGCCAACGGGGCGTCCGTTGCAACGACAATCATGATGGAGCCATCGCCATCGTCCGGGGACGGCGAATTCCCGAACTCTGGTCCCCGCCCCAGTCGCAGCTGATCCCGCAAGAAGTACCGGCCGAGCTCCTCACCCACGGGGGCCCCTCGGATCGTCAACACTCCGCCGAAGTTGGTCTGGACGAGTACCCCCACACTCCATCCACCGAGGCGCTCCGGAAGCCGTCGACTGGAGGACCCGATGCCACCCTTCCACCCGAACGCGCGGGTGCCCCGTCCGGCACCCACGCTCCCCTGCTGCACCGGACCACTCTGTGCCGACCCAATGGCGGCAAGCACGTCGGCGGGCCCGACCGGACGGGCCCGGATGTCGTTGAGGAATCCGTCGTTGGTTTCGCCGACCACGGGATTGGCGGAGCGCACGCCTTCGTTCCCTGGGTGCTCGAGGAGATACGTCAGCACCGCGTCGGCAGCCCGGGGGACGCAGAGGGTGCAGGTGAGCACAATCGGAGACTCCAACTCACCGAGCTCCTGCACCTGGGTAATCCCGGCGAGTTTGCCGAAACCGTTCCCGACCACGATCGCCGCAGGCACTTTCTCTTGAAAGACGTTACCACCGTGAGGGAGCACGACCGTGACACCCGTGTTGATCGAATCACCGCGGATGAGGGTGACCTGCCCCACCAGGATGCCGGCGACGTCGGTGATGGCGTTGAACGGTCCAGGGGAGAGGATCCCGACGGTCACCCCAAACTCCCGCGCGCTCATGCGCTCCTGACTCATCCCCGAACGAGTCACCGCCAACATCGTGACGGCACAGACCGCCGTTCGGATCGACCAAGAGCCTCTCGCCCGCATATAGCGAAGGTCTCCAGTTCCCAGGATTGTGTCAACGCGTTAGCCAGGCGAATACGTGTCTCGTTTCCAGTGATACGGCAGCACGATCACGTTTCCCGATTCCTGAATGCCGTGCACCGCGGCAAGCGCATCGCGAAGAATGGTGCGCTGCTGCTCGCGATGTCCCGGCTCGCCGAACACCTGACCCAGGCGGAAACGGACCAGCACATTTCGCGGGGCCGGCAGGGCGTCCGTCATGGTTCGGACGACACTCATCGTAACCGTAGGAATGCCCATCGCTTCGATGACCCGAGCGACCAGTCCGACCGACTGGTGACACGTGGGTCACCCTGGGGTGGCCAGCACAAGATGAACGCCGTCGTCACGAAGGAGGCGCGCCATCGCGGGGGCGCTCTCGTCCACGAGGCGCCGTCGCTGGGCACCGAGCAGGTGTCCCACGAACCCAATATGTCGCGGCGCCGCCCTTCCCAATGCCCCTTCCGCCGCAAACTCACGGACGCGCGCCAACGGAAAGACACAGTTCGGATCACGGTCCGCTGCCGCGTGGTCGTAATAGTCGTGGGTGATCATGAGTGCCGTCGGATCCACATCTCCCGGGATCACACGGAACGACGCATCGCCATCGGGATCGTCCATGGCGAACGGGGCCTGGGAGCGAAGGTGTACGCCGGCCGAAGTCACCAGCGCGACGCTCGCGTGGGCCAAGGTGACCCGGAGTGGGGCGAGCGGGGGAAGCGGCACGGCCGTGGGTTGCTCGCCTTTCAATCGGCCGTACCACTCGTTGATCCAATGATACCTGCTATACACCCTGGCTTTCAGACGATTCCACTTCCGTGCCATGACATCCCTCGTGGGGCCGTTGCGAGCTACCGGGGGAGAAGGTAGCATGAGACATCTTTGACAATCGAGGGCGGACTTGATGTCCTGGGAGTTCTCACCGGTGTTCGATGCCGGCCACCGCGCCGCCTTGGAAAAGGGAAAGCCGCTGTTGTACATAGCGCCACCCGCGGCGTGGACGTTGCCGCCCTTGTGGACTCACTTCCCCACTCCCGCAACCCAGAACGCCTTCGATCTCGTTCTCGTCCCCGACGTTTCCGTAGGGCTGGACGTCGCGGACGTGGTCCGCACCATTGACGAACGCCTGACCGTACACGTGTGTAGTGGTGTGGCGCGCACCGCCCGACGGCTGGCCGCCCACTGTGTCGCCACCCTCGTCGTCACGGCGCCCGACGCGCTGCAGCTTCTCGGCCGGTCACAGCTCGCGCTCGAACGCCTCGGGCGTGTCATCGTACTCTGGCCCGAAATCACCCTGCAGCATGAACCCAGCGACGCGCTCGACGCGGCCCTCGGCGAGTGTCGGGAGGCCCCCAGGGTGATCGTGGTTGGGGACGACCGGGACTCGAGCGACAGCGGTCTGGGAGGCTTCCTCAAGCGACACGCGCACAAGATCCCCACCGTCGTGGCGGCTCGCCCACCCGAGGAACCGGCTGGCACCCTCCGCTACGCGGCGATCGGCCGAGACCGCCTCGCGTGGGCGACGCGGGCAGCGCTGGATCTTTTGAATCCCGGATCCGCGTACGTGTGGGACCCCTCGCCGCTGTCCGGTTCTCGATGGGCCGAGTTCGGGAACGATCCAACGATTCGCATCGACCCCACCGCCCCCGCGGAGCGGGTAGACTTGGCCTTGGTTGCCGAACTTCCTACGGGGACCGTGCTTGCAACACTCCAGGCAGTGACAGGACAGATCGTGGTGCTGGTTCGCCCGTATCAGTTGCCGTATCTCGAACGGCTCGGCGCCAAGCTCGGAGCCATTCGTCTCGTCAACGAAGTGGACCGAGCGCGCGACCGGGCATTCGACATCCGCCGTGCGCTTCGGGGAGTCATCTCCGATGCCGCGAGCTCCGCGGAGCTGATCGCGTTGGCACCCCTGTTCGACGAGTACGACCCCGCGCTGGTCGCGGCGGCGGCGCTTCGCATGTCGGAACCACCCGAACCCAAGGAAGAACCAGTCCGCGAGCCTCGGATGTGGGCACGGATCCGGTTGGATGTTGGCAGCGGCAATCGCATTCGGACCGCGGATGTCGTGGGGGCCCTGCTCAATGCCGTGGGGCTCGCGCGGCAGGAGGTGGGCCGGGTGGATGTGCGGGATCGGTTCACGCTCGTCGACATCCGCCCCGAGGCCGTAGATCGCGCGGTGCAGGGACTGAACGGATTGTTACTCAGGGGACAACGGGTCGGCGCACGGATGGAACGATGATGCCATCCCGTAACCGAAGCCCGGAATGGCCGCGTGTTGCCTTGGGAGCCAGGGCCTCAACGGCATCCGTGTGCACCCGTATCCCTGGGGATCCCGCACGCCGGGTCCACCGCCGTGGCGTTCGACGGCAACCGGTGTAACCGATGGTCTGGACCGCCACCGCAACACGCTTGCCCCGCCTTCTGTGACTCGCTAACGTCCAACCGCCCTCGCCGTACCCCACCCGCATGAGGCCAACGAATTCATGCTGCACAGCACGCGTCCCGGATGGATCGAGGTGGTTTGTGGCGTCATGTTCAGTGGGAAGAGCGAAGAGCTCATTCGCCGGGTCCGCCGGGCGGTGATCGCCAAGAAGAACGTGCAGGTGTTCAAGTCGCATCTCGACGATCGCCAGGGCGTCTACAGTGTCACGACACACGACGGCCTGCGCGTCGATGCCTACCCGGTGGACTCGTCGACGGAGATCATGCGCCTGGTCCAATCGGATACGGAGGTCGTCGCCGTCGATGAGGCGCAATTCTTGGACGAGGGGATCGTCGAGGTGTGCGCCGAACTGGCCCGGCGCGGCATTCGGGTCATTGCCGCTGGTACGGATACCGACTTTCGCGGGGAGCCGTTCGGCGCGATGCCGCACCTGATGGCCGTTGCGGAAGTGGTGGACAAGCTCCACGCGATCTGCGTCCGCTGTGGCGATCCCGCCTGTCGCAATCAGCGCTTGATCGACGGGCAGCCTGCCAAGTACGACTCTCCGACGATCATGGTGGGTGGCAGCGAGGCATACGAGGCTCGGTGTCGCCATTGTCACGAGGTGCTCCCGGCCGACGCGGATCAAACGAAGCTCCTATGACCCGCTGCCCGACCACCTTCCCGCGGTGCGAGTAAGTTCCGTCCTTCGTCATGCTGAACGTCGGGTTGACCGGAAACATTGCTGCGGGGAAATCGACCGTGGTCCAGTGGTTCGCCGAGTGGGGTGCAACGGTGGTGGACGCGGACCAGCTCGTCCGCGACGTGCAGCGGCCTGGCTCGCCGGTGCTCGCGGCCATCGCCGCGCGGTTCGGCGCCGACGTGCTCACGCCGGACGGCTCCCTCGACCGACCCGTGCTCCGCCAACGGGTGATGGGAGACGACGACGCGCTCGCGGTGCTCAACGGGATCGTCCACCCCGCGGTGCGGCGGGAGCGCACGAAGATCGCCGACGCGGCGTTGGCGCGCGGCGACTGCGTCTTGGTCAATGACATCCCGCTCCTCTTCGAGGTGTTGGATCCCAAGAGTTTCGATCTCGTGGTCTTGGTGGACGCGAGTCGCGAGACCCGGCGGCACCGCCTCACCGCGCTGCGGGGTCTCGCTCCCGCCGACGCGGACCGGCTCATGGCGTCTCAGCTTCCGTCCGAGCACAAGCGTATGCGGAGCGATATCGTGCTCGACAACGACGGCAGTCTCGAAGACCTGCGCAGCGAGACATGGCGTGCCTGGGAGACCATTCGTGCGCAGGCGGCCCGACGCGCGCTCGGGGCGCCCGGGCGTCTCCTGGCCGTCGTGTCGACCGCGGGTGAGGAGGCCTGGCAGATGGGTGGCACCCTGGCTCGATACGCCGACGCGGGGGTGGACGTGGCGATGGCCTACCGCGCCGGCGCGCTCGATGCCTTCCAGGCCTCGGCCGCCGCGCTGGGCGTCGCATCGCTGGGCAGCATTGGGCCCGAACCCATGACGGCGCTGCCCGGCATCCTCCAGCAGTTCGCCCCGACGGTGATCCTCACCACTCCAGACCTTTCGACCGCCGCCTCGGCCGCCGGGCAGGGGAAGGACTTGTTGCGTTTATGCACGGTCGTGACCCCGGCACCGCCGGGAGCCCCGCCCGGGGCCGTGATCGACGTACGTCCCTGGCAGGACCGAAAACGACTGGCCGCGAAGGGGTATGACATGAACGGGGCCGCGGCGACAGCGACTTGGCTCCACGTGGAGCGGGAAGCGTACCACGCGGACCCTCCCCACGGTCGTCGGCTCACCGACCTGTTCCAGGGTCTCCAGCCCAGTTGACAGCCCTTGGGTCGGCGGGTAACCTACCCGCGATCCGTGAACCACCACCGACGCAAACACTTTCTATGTCCGATATTCCCGATAGCCTGCATTACACCGAAGAACACGAATACGTGAAGCAAGCGGACGAGAATGGCGTCGTCATCGTGGGCATCACGGATTACGCACAGGGCGAGCTCGGGGATGTCGTGTACGTCGAGCTTCCGGACGTGGGCGCGAAGTTCAGCCCGATGGATGTGTTTGGAACCATCGAAGCTGTCAAAGCAGTCTCGGAGTTGTTTTGTCCGTTGACCGGAGAGGTCGTGGAGATCAACGAGGCGTTGGAGAAGGATCCCGCGATCGTGAATCGGGATCCCTACGGGGACGGATGGATGATCAAGTTGAGGTTGCGTAATCCGCAAGAGCTGGAGCGCCTCCTCACGTCGACGGACTACGCCCAACACATCGGCGAGTAGCGGGTTACGGGTCCCGCTCACGATTCCGTAGACACGATGCGCCTCGGGGGGTCCCGGGGCGTTTGCACGCATAGGACCGACCATGCCACATAACTCGGAAACTGCCGGAGGGTTCGTGTCGCGGCACGTGGGGCCGCGTGCCGAGGACGTGGAGGCGATGTTGGCGACCCTGGGATACGCGTCCTTGGACACGTTGGCCGACGCCGTGGTCCCCTTGGACATTCGGATGGATCGGCCCCTCGAGTTGCCTGCGGCGCGCAGCGAGCACGAGGTGCTTCGAGCGCTCCGGACGATCGCGAACGACAACGAGCTGTACCGTTCGTACATCGGGATGGGTTATGCTGACTGCATTGTGCCGCCCGTGATTCAGCGCAACATCCTGGAGAACCCGGGCTGGTATACGGCGTACACGCCCTACCAGGCGGAGATCGCCCAGGGACGGTTGGAAGCGTTGCTCAACTTCGAGACGATGATCGTGGATCTGACCGGACTCGAAATCGCCAACGCATCCTTGCTCGACGAGGCCACCGCCGCGGCGGAGGCGATGGCTTTGACACTCGCCGCTGCCAAGACGAAACGCGACCCCATCTACCTGGTGGATGTCGGGTGCCACCCGCAGACCATCGCGGTCGTCGAAACACGGGCGGAGGCCCGCGGGGTCACGATCGAGGTGGGCGACCCTTCCGACTTTGCGGCTCGGGACGGGGTCATCGGGGCGCTTGTCCAGTATCCATCCACCGAGGGGCGAATCGAGGATTTTCGTTCGTTGTGTGATCGTCTGCATTCGGGTGGCGCGCTCGTGTCAGCCGCGTGTGACCTGTTGAGTCTCGCGCTGCTCCGGCCACCGGGGGCATGGGGAGCCGACGTGGCCGTTGGCAACAGTCAGCGATTCGGTGTTCCGCTGGGATATGGAGGACCCCACGCGGCATTCTTCGCGACACGGGAACGCTTCAAACGCCAGATCCCCGGCCGGATCATCGGTGTGACCAAAGACGTGGCGGGACGGCCCGCCTTGCGAATGGCACTCCAGACGCGCGAGCAGCACATCCGGCGCGAGCGAGCCACGAGCAACATCTGTACGGCGCAGGTGCTGCTCGCCGTCATGGCCGGCATGTACGCCGTGTACCACGGACCCGCCGGCATTCATCGGATCGCCGGGCACGTGCACGCGATGACTCGTGCACTCGCAGCCGCGCTCCGACGTCTCGGCTATCAGCTGGCCCACGAAACGTTCTTCGACACCCTCACGATCGAGGTCGATCCCGCGGCAGCCAAGCAGATCCACGCTGCCGCACGGCAGCGGCGGATCAATCTCCGGACAATCGCTCCAGACCGGATTGGCGTGACGCTGGACGAACCCACCTGCCTCGACGACGTGGCGGACCTGGTCGCCGCCTTCGCCCTCGACGACCACGTGACGTTCGTACCCACGGATCTGTTGGATGACGCGCCGTCAGGCATTCCCACCGGCCTCGCTCGATCCACGCCATACCTCCAACATCCCGTGTTCAACCGGTACCACTCGGAAACCGAGATGTTGCGCTACATGAAGAAGCTCGAGGATCGAGACCTCGCGTTGAACTCGGCCATGATTCCGTTGGGCTCCTGCACGATGAAGCTCAACGCCACCACCGAAATGATTCCCGTGAGCTGGCCGGAATTCAACGCGCTGCATCCGTTTGCGCCGACGGACCAGGCCCGCGGTTACGGTCGGATGTTCCGGGAATTGGAAGCACACTTGGCTGAGATCACGGGCTTCGCCGCTGTGTCGTTGCAGCCCAACGCCGGGGCGCAAGGAGAGTACACGGGCCTGCTGGTGATTCGGGCGCATCACATCGACTCGGGCGAGGGTCACCGCAACGTGTGCTTGATTCCGCAGTCCGCTCACGGCACCA
Organism: Gemmatimonadales bacterium; assembly: GCA_041615815.1. GTDB lineage: Bacteria > Gemmatimonadota > Gemmatimonadetes > Gemmatimonadales > GWC2-71-9 > JBDHDH01. Next base: position 58,551 of record JBFJCP010000007.1, read on the forward strand.
ATCCCGCCAGCGCCATCATGGCCGGGTTCGAAGTCGTCGCGGTCAGGACCGATGACCGTGGCAATGTGGATGTCGACGATCTCCGAACGAAAGCGGAACACCATCGGAAGCGCCTCGCCGCCTTGATGGTCACGTATCCGTCCACCCATGGAGTCTTCGAGACCGCCATCCGGGAGATTTGTGCGATCGTCCACGCCGCCGGGGGACTGGTATACATGGACGGTGCCAACATGAACGCGCTCGTGGGACTCAGCCGCCCCGCCGATTTCGGCGCCGATGTGTGCCACCTCAATCTCCACAAGACGTTCTGCATTCCGCACGGCGGTGGCGGACCGGGAATGGGACCGATCGGCGTCGTCGAACGCTTGGCGCCGTACCTGCCGGACCATCCGGTCGTCCCGCTGGGAATCGCGAAGCCCTGCGGCACCGTATCGGCGGCACCGTGGGGCAGCCCATCGATTCTCCCGATCTCCTGGGCGTATCTGGCTCTCATGGGACCGGATGGCCTGACCCAAGCCACCAAGGTGGCGATCCTCAGCGCGAACTACATCGCCAAGCGCCTTGCCGGGCACTACGACCTCCTCTACGCCGGTGATCGTGGACTGATTGCGCACGAGTGCATCATCGAGACCCGTCCGTTCAAGGCTTCCGCCGGCATCGAGGTCGAGGACATTGCCAAGCGCCTCATGGACTACGGCTTTCATGCACCGACGATCTCGTTCCCCGTCCCGGGGACCATGATGGTCGAGCCCACCGAGAGCGAGTCCAAGGAAGAGTTGGATCGTTTTTGTGACGCGATGATCGCCATTCGCGAAGAGATACGAGAGATCGAGGAGGGACGCGCAGATCGGGAGCACAACCTCCTCAAGTACGCGCCGCACACGGCGACCGACGTGGTCGCCGACGACTGGAACCGACCGTATGCGCGCGAGCGTGCCGCGTTTCCGTCGCCGCACACGCGCGAGCACAAGGTATGGCCGGCCGTGGGCCGTGTGGACGCGGCCTACGGTGACCGAAATCTGGTCTGCACGTGTCCCCCTATGGAGGAATACGCGCTCGCAACAGAGGGTATCTCCTGACGGCCGGGGTGGGTTGGACCCTTCTACTCGAGACCGAAGGGCGTCGAGGATCCGAGAACATGGCGGTCGATCACTCCCTCTTGCGGGCCGCGCAAGAGGGAGTGGCGTTTCTCCGGCTCTACCGTTGGTCTCCGGCCTGTCTCTCGTTTGGTCGTAACGAAACGGCCCGAACGCGCTACGACGCCGCAGCCATCCGCCGCCTCGGGTTGGACACCGTCCGCCGCCCCACCGGCGGGCGGGCGGTGTGGCACGACTCGGAATTGACGTACGCCGTGGCCGCACCCTGCACCGTGTTTGGCACTCTCGCGGAGACGTACATTACCATTCACCGCATGTTGGCCGATGCGCTCCGGCGTCTCGGCGTCCCGGTGGCGCTGGCGCCGCGCCGGAGCCGCGCGCCGCGGCTGGCTGCCGGTGCGTGCTTCGCGACCGCGGTGGGTGGCGAACTCGTCGTCCGCAATGCAAAACTCGTTGGGAGCGCCCAGGTGCGGGAAGGAGCCGCATTCTTGCAGCACGGATCCGTCTTGTTGCAGAACGACCAAGATATCGTTACCGACGTCACCTGTGGCCCACGGACGTCAGCGAAGGCCATCTCGCTGACGGAGGCCCTGGGCCAGAAGACCCCGATCCCGTTTGACCCGGTGGCGTGCGCCATTGCCGAGGCGGCCCGTCGTGCATGGGCGGGCTGTTGGACCGAGGGCGTCCCACCGATCGTGACAGACGTCTGGCGGTACGGGGACGACGCGTGGACATGGCGCGCCTAACCCCCCACGATGGGGAACCCATGAAGAAGCGCATACGGCTGACGGTCTGGGCAGCGGCCTTCGTGTTCACGGGCGCCGCGGGATGTGCTCCCGATGTGCGATGTCCCACCGATTGGTGCGGGACGGTGGTTGTGATCACCGGAGCCGAACCCAGTACGCTGCTGCCACCGTTCACGCAGTTCGACGTCGAGATCGGCATCTCGGATCTCCTGTTTCTCAAGCTCGCCGATCTTGGGACGGATTTGAACACGATCGATCCCGAAACATTCGAGCCGAGGCTCGCGGCAAGCTGGGCGTTCGAAGACTCTCTCACCCTACGCCTCGACCTGGATCCAGCGGCCCGGTGGCACGACGGCACACCCGTCACTGCCAGTGACGTGGTGTTCACCTTTGACATGTACCGTGACTCGTCGATTGCGGCACGGGCCCGCAGCCGGATCAGCCGGATCGCCTCGGTGTCAGCGCGCGACGGCCGATCGGTCGAGATCCGGTTCGACCGCGCCTATCCGGAGAGCTTTTTCGACGCCGTGTACCACGTGCGGGTACTCCCCAAACACCTGCTCGACACCATACCCCGTTCCGCACTGGCCACCCATAGCATTGCCCGCCGGCCCATGGGAAACGGCCCGTTTCGACTCACGCGATGGAATACTGGCGAGCTCATGGATTTCGCCGCCGATTCGTCGTTCTTTCTGGGCCGTCCGGGTCCTCGCCGGATCGTGTGGCGCTTCGCCGGCGATCCCTCCGCCGCAGCCACCCAGGTACTGGCCGGAGAGGCCGACTTCCTGAATGCGCTCCGACGAGACGACATCAGCCGGGTCGAAGCCGACGAGCGCGTGCAGGTGATCCCGTATCCGAGCGTCGCCTACGCCTACATCGTGTTCAACCTTCGGGACCCTCGCGAACCGAGCCAGCCCCATCCGATCTTTCGCGACCGTACCGTGCGTCGTGCCCTCGCTATGGCCGTGAACCGCAGCGGGATCGTCCGGGCCGTCCGAGGAGACTGGGGCAACGTCCCGCCCGGTCCGGTGACGCGAGCGCTCTCCATCTGGGACGAAGACCTCGGCGCGTGGCCGTTTGACACGACCCAGGCGCGCACGCTGCTGGACAGCGCCGGCTGGCGGGACACCGATGGCAACGGCATACGCGACCGCGGGGGCCAGCCGCTGCGGTTCGAGCTCGTTTTGCCGAACAGTAGTAACGACCGACAGCGTTCCGCCGTCATCGTGCAGGAGCAGCTGCGCCGGGTGGGGGTGGAGATGGTCATCACGCCGCTGGATCCCGGCACCTGGATCGAGCGGTCCACGAGTGGGCAGTTCGACGCCAACTTCGGAGCCCGCAACCAGGATCCCAGTCCCGGAACGATTCTGGAGGCGTGGTCGTCCGCCGGGATTGGCGCCGACAATTGGGCGCAGTACGTCAATCCGACCGTGGACAGCCTCTTCCGTGCGGCGCTGGAGACCTACGATCCGGACGCCGCCGTGGCTGCATGGCGCGACGCGATCCGCCGCATCAATCAGGACACGCCGGCTATCTGGATGTACTCACCCGTTCAGGCGGCAGCGGTCCATCGCCGAATCCTGAACCCGAGCATCCGGCCCGACGAATGGTGGGCGACCCTGTGGACCTGGCGTGTGTCACCGAACGCCCTCCTCGCTCGAGACGTGATCAACTAGGCGTCGCGTGGCCCGGTCCGTCGCGCTCCGGGTGTTGCAGGCGGTGGTGATCGTCTTCCTGGTCGCTACGTTCACCTTTGTTCTGCTGCATCTCGCTCCCGGCGACCCCTTTGCCGCGCGGGCGGAGGCATCGGCGTTTGCGGATACCGGACTCTTGGAGCAGCACCGCCGCAACTGGGGCCTCGATCAGCCGCTCCACCTGCAATACCTCCGCTACCTCGGGCGCCTGGCCCGCGGGGACCTCGGGATCTCGTTCTCTGAGCGCCGCCCGGCCTGGGACGCCATCCGCGAGCGCATCCCGAACACGTTGCTTCTGGCCGGCGCCGCGCTGATCGTCGATTTCTTGCTTGGCATCGCGATCGGAGTCATCCAAGGCATTCGCCCCAAGTCGCGCACCGACGATGCGCTGTCCCTCGTGAGCCTCACCCTCTACTCCATCCCGGTGTTCTGGCTCGGCATCATGCTCGTCCTGCTCTTCGCGGTCCAGCTCGATTGGCTGCCGGCTGGTGGAGCCACCGATGCCGTGGCGTACCCGTCACTGCCGGTCCTGGGCAAAATGTGGGATCGTCTCGTGCACCTCGCGCTGCCCGCGTTCACGCTCGGCATCGTGGGTGCTGCCTCGACCGCCCGGTACGAGCGCGCGGCCATGCTCGAGACGATCGGCCAGGACTTCATTCGCGCAGCCAGAGCCAAAGGACTCGACGAACGCCTGGTCGTTTTGCGGCATGCACTGCGCAACGCTTTGCTGCCGGTGATCACACTCCTGGGACTGTCGCTCCCCATTCTGCTTTCGGGCGCCGTGCTCGTGGAAACCGTGTTCACGTGGCCGGGGCTCGGCCGGCTGGCCGTGGAATCGATCTTCGAGCGTGACTATTACGTGGTCAGCGGCGCGGCGATGCTCTCGGCGGCGCTGGTCGTGATGGGCAACCTCGCCGCTGATGTCCTGTATGCGGTCGTGGACCCGCGGACCCGAGCCCAATGAGCATGTCCTGGCTCCGCCGCCTGCTGCGTCACAGGCGGACACGTTTGGGATTCGGGCTCGTCGGAGCGTTGGCGCTCGTCGCGGCGCTTGCACCGGTCCTCACTCCGTACGATCCCACCACCCAACTCGATCTCGCAACGGGGCAACTGCTGAGCCCTTCCGTACGCCACCCGTTCGGCACCGACTTTTTCAGTCGTGATCTCCTGAGCCGGGTGTTGTTTGGCGGACGGATCTCCCTCGCGGTGGCGTTTCTTTCGGTCTTCCTCTCCGTCACGATTGGCACGGTCGTGGGGTGGGTGGCTGGGATGGCGGGCGGGATTCTCGAGAGCATCACCATGCGTCTCGTGGATGCCGCACTGGCCATCCCCCGGATCTTTCTTCTCCTGGTTGTCCTCGCCTTGTGGAGCGATCTTGGCGTCATGGCGCTGATCCTGATTCTCGGTCTCACGAGCTGGTTCGGCACGAGTCGCCTCGTGCGGGCCGAAGTCCTGAGCCTCAAGGAACGGGAGTTCGTCGTGGCGGCGCGGGCGCTCGGCATCGGGCGACTCCGGATGTTTGCCCGTCACGTGCTCCCCAATGTGGCGGGGCCCATCATCGTCACCGCGACGCTGGGCATGGGGCACATGATTCTCATTGAAGCGGGGATCTCTTTTCTCGGTGTCGGCATTCAACCACCCACGCCTTCGTGGGGCAACATCATACGCGAGGGACAGGAGCTGTTGGCGGCGGCACCATGGATCTCGATCTTCCCCGGCATCGCCATCGTCGTCACGGTGATTGGATTCAGCCTCATCGGGGACGGTCTCCGAGACACCCTCGACCCCCGCGCCCAATGAATCCGTTGCTCCGCGTGCGTCATCTCAGCACCAACTTCCCCACCGATCGCGGGATTGCGCACGCCGTTGACGACGTCTCCTTCGACCTCTACCCTCGCGAAACGCTCGGGCTCGTGGGCGAGTCCGGATGTGGCAAGACCGTGACAGCGCTCTCGATCCTCCGCTTGCTCGAGGGGACATCCGCCATGATAGGCGAACGGAGCACCGTGGAGTTCGGCGGCGTGAATCTACTGGACCTCGCGCCGGAGGCGCTTCGGCGTGTCCGGGGTGCGGGGATTGCGATGATTTTCCAAGATCCCACCACGAGTCTCAATCCGGTGCTCACCGTGGGCACACAGATCACCGAGACCCTGCGCGCGCACCGCGACGTGAGCCGCCGTGATGCGCGGACCCGTGCGGTGGACTTGCTGAGGCTCGTGGGCATCCCCGATCCGGACGGGCGCATCGACGCCTACCCACACCAGTTGAGCGGTGGCATGCAGCAGCGCGTGATGATCGCCATCGCGCTTTCGTGCGAGCCCACGATCCTCATCGCCGACGAACCTACTACCGCGCTCGATGTCACGATCCAAGCGCAGATCCTCGAGTTGCTTGCGGAGCTCAAGGAGCGGCTTGGCATGGCCATGATCTTGATCACCCATGACTTGGGGGTGGTGGCCGGGGTCGCTGATCGGGTCGCCGTCATGTACGGCGGGCAGATTGTCGAGGTGGCCCAAACGACGACACTGTTTGCAAACCCCCAGCACCCATATACCGAGGCATTGTTGAAGGCGGTTCCTCGTTTGGACCGGCCCACCAAGCGATTGGCGGCGATTCCCGGAGCGGTCCCCGCGGCTACGGCGTGGCCGACCGCCTGTCGGTTTCACCCCCGGTGTCCGCACGCGTGGGACCGTTGTCACGTGGAGCCACCCCAACTCCTGACCGACACGAGCCATGCTGTTCGTTGTTGGCTCGTGGAGGAACCGCAGCGGAGACGCGGATGACCAACTCACCGCTCGTGGATATTCAGGGTCTCGTCAAGGCGTTCACCGACCGCGGCGGCCTCTTTGGTCGACGCGTCACGATACGCGCCGTGGACGGGATCGATCTTGCGATCGCGCGCGGTGAGGTACTCGGTCTCGTTGGAGAGAGCGGTAGCGGGAAGACCACCCTGGGCCGCTGCGCGCTCCGGCTGATCGACCCCGACGCGGGCACGGTGACCTTCGACGGGCTCCAGGTCTTGAAACTCGATGCCGGGGCGCTGCGACGACTCCGTCGCCGCATGCAGATCGTGTTCCAGGACCCGTTTGGCTCGCTCAACCCCCGCATGACGGTGGGGACGGCAATTCGGGAGCCGCTCGAGGTGCACCGCCTGGCTCGGAAGGCCGCGGCCCGGACGCGCGTGGGCGAGCTCCTGGGAGAGGTGGGCCTCGACGCCAGCTTTGCCGATCGATACCCCCACGAGCTCTCCGGGGGCCAGCGGCAACGGATCGGCATTGCCCGCGCCCTCTCCGTGAAGCCCGAGTTCATCGTCTTGGACGAACCGGTTTCGGCGCTCGATGTGTCGGTCCAGGCGCAGGTCCTGAACCTGCTGGCGGACCTTCGGGAACGCCACGGCCTTACCTATTTATTCATTGCGCACGACCTGGCGGTGGTTCGTCACCTGACCCACCGGGTCGCCGTGATGTATCTCGGTCGTCTCATGGAGCTGGCGCCCACCGAGCATCTGTTCGCCGGGCCGCGACATCCCTACACCACGTCGCTGCTTTCGGCCGTCCCAGTTCCCGATCCCGAGGCCTCTCGCACGCGAATCGTATTGAGCGGTGATCCGCCGAGTGCGCGGCGTCCGCCCACCGGTTGCGTCTTCCATCCCCGCTGTCCCCACCCAGCCAAGGATGCGCGGTGCCAAAACGAGGTGCCGGCGTTGCGGGAGCTCATGCCCGGATGCTACGCGGCCTGTCACTACGCGGAGCAGCCGCTGGAGGCTGGAAGGGTGGAACGCCGCAAGGACGGAGGCGTCAGCCAGCCGGAAGCACACTAGCCGTTCGTCCTCCCATCTTCCGGCGGTGCCGACGTCTGACGTTCCAACCTTCCTGCCTTCCTTCCATTCTGCTATCTATTGCCGACCCTGAGCAGTGGAGCCCCCATGAGCGTGTTCGTTGCGATCGTCCTCCTCTACCCCCTGCTCCTCATCGGCGTGAGCGTGTGGCGCGCCCGGGGCGTCAAGAGCCACGCCGATTTCATGGTGGCGGGACGGTCCGTGCCCGTGGCGTTGCTGGTCGGGACGCTCGTGTGCACGTGGATCGGATCGGGGTCGCTCTTCGGCGGCGCGGGGTTGGCCTATCGCACGGGCATAGCCGAGCTATGGTTCTCCTCGGGAGGATGGGTCGGCCTCGTGGTGGCCTATTTCATCGCGGGGCGGGTTCGGCGCATCGCGCAGTACACGGTGCCGGATCTCTTGGAGCAACGCTACAACGCCGCAGCCCGCCTGCTGGGTACCGTGGCCATCATTCTCGCCTACGTCACGATCGCGGCGTACCAGTTCCGGGGTGGTGGTTGGATTCTGAGCATCGTCACCGACGGGCGAATCACCGCTACGCAGGGGATGTACATCACCGCCACGGCGATCGTGTTGTTCACCGCCCTCGCCGGCATGGTCTCCATCGTGACGGTGGATGTCTTCAACGGCATCATCATCACCCTTGGTGTGCTGCTCGCCCTGCCGTACATGGTGTTCGAGGTCGGCGGTGTGGGCCAAGTGCTCGAGGCCTTACCCGACGCCCACCTGACCCCATTGGGCGGGCACAACGTGCTCTGGGTCCTGGGCGTGGCGATGCCCACGTTCCTGCTGATTCTCGGCGAGAGCGGGATGTACCAGAAATTCTTCTCCGCGAAGAACGAGCGCGCCGCCCGGCAGGCGGTCCTCGGCATGGTCGTGGGCATTGTCGTCATCGAAACGGCGTTGGCACTTCTCGCCATCGTGGGTCGCGCCGCCTACCCGGACCTCGTGACGCAGACGTCGATCGTGGGGCGGGCGGCGTCCGAGACCGTGATTCTCTACGTCGCTCGTCACGGGCTGCCGCTCGCCGGGGGCGCGATCTTGCTGGCGGCGGCCATCGCCATCGTGCTGTCCACAGGCAACACCTTCTTGCTGGTCCCTTCGACCAACGTGAGCCGGGATATCTGGCAGCGTTTCATCCGTCCCCATGCCTCGGAACAAGAAAAGCTCTGGCTCCAGCGCGGTTTCGTCGCGCTCTTTGGTGTGTTTGGCCTCGTCTTGCTCACACAGTTCGAGACGGTGCTGGCGATGGCGCTCTACGCCTATTCCCTGGTGGGCGCCAGTCTGACGCCGGCGCTCTTGGCCGCGTTCCTCTGGAAACGGGTGACGCCCACGGGGGGAGTCGCATGCATTGCCGGTGGGCTGGGCAGCATCGTGGGGATTGGGGTGCTGGACCGGTTGGGGATGAGCTTCGCGACGACCATCGGGGGAACGGAATTCGACTTCGCAAGCAGCGACTACATCGTCATTCCTGGGGTGTTGATCTCGGTCACCCTGCTGATCGTCGTCAGCCTCCTCACCGCGCCTTCACCGGCGGCAAAGTGGGCGCCGTTCTTCTCCAACGAGGAGCCAGCCAGCTAGCCGAGGAAGAGATCGCTTTGGTTGAGCGCGGCGCGGGTGGTCTCGGTGCCGAGGAGCGTGCGGAGCCGACGGGTCCACGCCGCGACGTCGAAGCGTGCTTCCGTGGCCAACATGCGATCCAAGACATCGGGGAAGCCTTCGAACGCATCGAGCAGATCCGAGAGTGCTTCCCGCAACTCCAGGGCCCGAAACTGTTCTTCCGTGGCGAGGGCCATGTCCTGGAGGATGGCCTGTTCGGTCCGCGAGGCGATGATGGGGTGCTCGAGGGAGGCGGTATAGACCTCGGTTCGTCGCCCGGGGCCGCGCTCGTCCTCGATCGGCATGAGCCCCACGATCGCGTCGGAGCGCCAGTACTTGCCGTACCCCAGGTAGACCATTCGATCCGGTTTGATTTCCATGCCGCCGTCCTATGACCGCCCCATCTTCTTCTTGAGGGCTTCGAGCTGTGCCTCGGCTTCTGCCTCCCGCGCCGCGCGGTCGAGCCGGGTCCGCAGCTGTTGCTCTTCCCGACTCGCGCCGCGGGAAAGTCCGGCCGCTTCGAGGTCGCGCCAGGCCGCTTCCACGCTCCGAGCCGCGTCGCTGGCAGGCTGGGATTGTTCGAACGCTCGGTACTCGACCTTCATCTCCTGTACTTCTCGCTCGGCCAACGCCAGCTCCGCCTGCTGAGCGGCGAGCTTCTGCTCCAACACCTGGACGCGCCCTCGATGCTTCGCCGCGAATCGCTCCGCCACCTCCACGGTTTCGTGATCGCCAATGCCCGTGGCCAAGCGCCCACGGCGCTCGGCGTCACCAAGCGCCGTGCGCTCCATGGTCAATTCCTGTTGGACCGCCGCGATCCCCTTGTGCATGGCTTCGAGCGACGTGCGCGCCTCGATGATCGCACTCCGCATCTGCGCCGCGAGGTCACGCGAGTCGGGCGGCGGCATCGCGGCGTCGAGCGCCGCATTGAGTGCCGCCCGAAGTCGCTCGAACACTAACTCTTCTTGACGGTCTTGGCGTAGAAGGCCGAAAGCACTTGCTCCACTTGTGCCGACTTACACTTGGGACAAGCGGGCCGTTTTCGCCCATGGACCTCGATGGACTCGACTTTGGAGAAGTGTTTTCCGCACTTGGGGCAGCGATATTCATACGTCGGCATACGGCTCGAACCTCGTGGTAAAAGGGTGGACGTGAAAACGATACGCGGCACTGAAAACGGGGTCAAGGAAGCGGTTGAACCCCGCCACCCCGATGCGCTCGCGGATGGCGCCATTACGACCGCTCCCGCCACTGCCACTCCGCTGTCGCCGGGGGCGACCGCGGGGGTTGGACCCGGTTGTCCTAGTCGTCATATGTCACAGAACGTACAATTCCTACCACTATGTTCAGAAACTTGACGCTGGTGGGCCTCGCCCTGGTCGCGTGCTCCAGCGGAAACCGGGAAAACAGCCCGGTCTGCGGGCTCTCCGCCATGGCCGGCGCCTCGATGGTGATGGAGCAGCTGCGATCGTCCAGCAAGGTCCTCCGCGCTCCGCCTCCCGAACTGCGTGGAGTCGTCCCGGCCCGTGTCGTGGGGTACGGCACGGGGCGGGCATTGGTGGGCGAGAGCCCCGACGGCGTGGTGCTAGGCTTCGAAGGTAACGGGTTTCCCCAAGTCCCGGGGTTCGGATTGGTCTTGGTCGAGGACTCGGCGGACACCTTCAAGGGAGTACTGATTTTCGAGACGATGCCTCCCTATGGCTATCCGCAGTTCGGGAGCATCGCCGGGGCCAATGCCACGTTGCCCCTGTACGGCCTGCGGGTGACCTGGGGCGCGGTGAGCGATCCCAAATGTCCGCTCTTCGGCCCCATCGACACCACCGGGATGCCGATGAGGGGTGGCGCGACTACAGGGACAGGTTGAACTCGTCCGCCACCTGACGCATGAGCCGGTCGGGCGAGGAGCACCTGGGGAAAAACAGCCGGTCCGAGAGCCGGTTCAGCGCCACCCGAAGGGTGGGGAACGCGTCCGCTGCTTTGGCGTAGATGTCGTCCAACTCGAATTCCCGGGCGAGACGATGATCAGAGGCCAGCCGAAAGCCGCGGGCGCCCATCGTGTCGTAGTAGCTGAGGTCCGGGCCGCCCTTTCGAGCCCGTCGCGTCGTGATGAAATCTGGAAACACGCCCGCGAGCCAGAGACTGAAGTTCCCGAGGTGGGCCCGAATCAAGAACCCACGCCGGCCGGTGCCAGGGTCCAGGTCGGCCACGATCTCGGTGAGGTAGCGATACTCGTGATCACTGTGGTGCGCAACGCGAAGCGCTCGGTCTCGCAGCCCGAACTCGTACAGCATGGCGCCGAGATACTCCGCCAGGCGGGTGTCGTCGATGCCCACGGTGCGCAGGGTCTCGCGGACTGCTACGTAGAGAAACAGCGCCGGCGACGGGCTCCCGAGACTGGGATGGCGGCGGAGATGCTCCAGCAGCGTCGGATCATCGAGCAGCGCATCGGGCCCATCCTGCGCCACAAGGCGCTCCAACCTCCGCTGGTGTGCCGCGTCGCCCTCTGCCAAGAGATGCACCACCAAGTCGATATCGGCGGCCGTGAGTCGCTGTTTGATGTTCGCGAGGATCATGTCGCAATCTCCGGCTGCTAGTACCCCCTCACCGCACCCAGGATTCGACGCGCTGCAGGCGCTCACGGTACTCGGACGTCAACTCGCCGGGTCGTACCATCCGAGTTCCGCGGTCGAGCGCGTGGCCCGGACCATTCGCGAATCCCTCACCCCCGATACCTTTCTTATCGTCCTGACCGACCCGGATACCAACCGACAGTCCGTCGCCCACGCCCACAACTATGCAAGTCCCAAGCCGGAGGATCCACTGATCCAAGCTGTTATCCGGGACGGGGCCCGAGTGCTAAGCGTGATGCGACCCGACGAACGAGACGCGCTGGGCGTCCGCATCGACACCGTCAAGTCCTGGGTCGGCGTACCCATCGTAGCAGCTGGGCGCACGATGGGCGTGATCTCGCTCACATCCGGCACATCCGCGCGGTTCGTCGAATGGCATCGGGATTTTCTCGGCGCGATCGCCGCACAGCTAGCCATGGCCCTCGAGAACGCTCGCCTGTTGGAGTTGTTGGCCGAGGGGAAGCGAGAGTGGGAACAGTCGGTTCACGCAATCAGCCAGGCGTTTTGTGTCGTGGATGGAACGGGGATCATCCGGCGCGCCAACCGTGCCTTCGGCGAGTTGGCCAAGATCCCGGTGCCCTCTCTCACCGGCCAGCCATGGATCGCCGTCTTGCCGTCGGCTTGGGCGGACGCCGTGGCCCATGCGCTCAGCGAGCCCGGCGACGAGCGGACGGTCGATCTCAAAGCGGGGACCCGTCTCTACACTCTGTCCGCCTATGCGCTGCAAGAGCGCGAAGACGCGAGTGTGCTCGTGTTCGAAGACATGACGGACAAGCGGCACCTCCAAGAGCAGCTCATTCAATCCGAAAAAATGTCCGCCATTGGCCAGCTCATTGCCGGTGTCGCGCACGATCTCAACAATCCGCTGGCCTCTGTCGTCGGGTTTGCCGACTACTTGGTGGAAGAGAGCGGCGACACTCCCTCCCACCTGCGCGGCCCGCTTCGTGCCATCCGGCAAGAAGCGGAACGCGCGGCAAACATTGTGCGCAATCTCCTCAGCTTTGCTCGCAAACACGAGGGACAGCGACGTGCACAACATGTGGGACCGCTCATCGACGCCACGATTCTCCTGCTCAAGAACCAGCTCACGGCGAGCAAGGTGGAAGCGGTGGTCCAGCTGGATCCTGATCTCCCCACGGTCGTAGTCGACCGCAATCAAATCCAGCAGGTATTCGTGAACATCATCAACAACGCGGCACAAGCGATCTTCACCACGCACGCCGGAGGCCAGATCACCATCTCCGCGAAACGATGGTTGGAGGGCGTCGCCGTCACCGTGGAGGACGACGGGCCCGGGATTCCGGACGGAGTCCGCGATCGCATCTTCGAGCCGTTCTTCACGACGAAGCCCGAAGGTGAGGGGACCGGACTCGGGCTCTCCATCTGCCAGGGTATCATCATGGAGCATGGTGGTCGCATCACGTTCAGCCCACGGGACGACGGCGGATCGTCGTTTCGTATCGAGCTGCCCGGCGGGGCCGCCGAAGCGCTCCCCGAGCCCCCATTGGTGCGGGACACGGGAGCGTTGTCCTTGCTGGTGGTCGACGACGAGCCGCACATCCAGCACTATCTCGTGGCGACACTCGAGGCGTGGGGCCACACGGTGTCCGTGGCCGCTGATGGAACCGAAGCCCTCGCACGGCTGGGCACCACCACGGAGTTCGACGTGATCATCTGCGATCTCCGGATGCCTCGGGTGGGTGGCCGGGAATTCTTCGAGACCCTTCGCCACCAATTCCCGACCATGGTCCGGCGCGTCGTGTTCGCCACGGGCGATACGGTACGAGACGACGCGTTACAGTTCCTGGAGCAGGCGGGCCGGCCCTTTCTCCGCAAGCCGTTCACCCTTCGAGAGCTCCGGAGCGTCCTCGCCCAAGTGGCCCTGTAGGACCTGCCGCGCTCCACCCTTCCGCCCAGGTGTGAGCTGTTGGGTGCCAGCTGTTGAAGGGCGAGGACCGGGGCCACACCATCGGGGCGCTCCGTGCGGCGCTCGCACCTGATTACATTCTCAAGCGGACCTTTATGGGCCCCGTGCAGTATGGAGGGGTGGGAAGAAAGGAGTCGGCCGTTCCGTGATCTACGTGTGTGTCGTCGCCCACAACGATGCGGCAACCGTGGGACTGATGCTCTGGAAGGTCCGCCAGGTGATGGCGGAGCACCGGTGGGAGTATCATCTCCTCGTCGCGGACGACGGTTCCACGGACGGTACTGCCGAAACCCTGGATCTTTATCAGCGCGCGCTCCCGATGAGCGTCATACGCCAGGATGGGCGTCGTGGATACGCCGCGAGCCTGGAAGCGTTGTTGCGAGAAGCCGTCAGCCGGACGGACCGGCCAAAGCGGGATGGTGCCATCACGCTACCGGCCAGCTTCGCCGTTTCCCCCACGGCGCTGCCCGAACTCCTCAAGCGGTTCGCCTCGGGGGCGGATCTGGTGGTCAGTGAATCGGCGGGCACCGACCAACCGCTCTGGGAGCGAGCGGTCCGACGCTCCGCCCCATGGCTGCTGCGGCCGGGACTGCAATTGGAGGGGATGCGAGACGTCACATCCGGGGTTTGTCTGCTTCGGCTGAGCACATTGCGGCACTGCCTCCAGGATCGTGAAGCGCCTTTGCTCGAGACCGAGGGGTCGTGCGCCAACGCGGAGCTGATCGCGCGCGCCGCGACGAGCGCACGGCAGATCGCCGCCGTCTCCCTCGATATTCCCGCACCGACCGCGGCACCGCACGAGCGCCCGTCCCTGGGCACGGTGTTTCAGCTCTTCCGCGCCGGGCGCCGGTTACGCGTCCCGGCGGCCTCGGCGAGGGTGCAACGAGCATGAGGATCAAACATTTCGTTACGATGGGCGGCCTCTGGGCGATGGCCGGATCCGTGCCCGCCACAGCCCAGACGGACCCATCCCCGATGGCCACAGAGCGGTTCGCCCCGGGGGAAACGCTGGTGTACGACGCCCGATACGGCATCTTCACGGTGGGACGAGCGATGCTCCACGTCGCCGGGGTCGACACGGTGCGCGCCGAGCCGACCGTGCATGCCGTGTTCGTTTTGCAGGGCGGTATCCCCCTCTATCGCCTGCACAATCGGATGGACTCCTGGTTCGGCAAACGTGATTTCGCCTCGCGCCGCTTCGTGCAGGATTTTCACGAAGGCGGGAGTGACCGCTACACCGCTTACGAGATCTTCCCGGATTCCGGCTTTTACGAGGAACGCGGCCCGGCGGACACGGGGGTGGTGGACCGCCAGGAGACGTCAGTAGATCCGCTGGACGACCTCGCGTTCTTCTACTTCGTGCGCGCCAACGCACTCGAAGTTGGCCGGCGATACGAGTTCGACCGATATTTTCGTCCGGACCGCAACCCCGTCGTGCTGCAGGTCATGGGTCGGGACACCTTGGACGTTCCCGCCGGCCGGTTTCCGACTATCGTCGTGCAGCCGATCATTCAGGGACGGGGTATCCTCGCCGAGAGCAGCGAGCCGCGGATGTGGGTGAGCGACGACGAGCGCCGCCTCATCGTGCAGTTGAAGTCGAAGTTCCCTTTCGGCACCATTACCCTGCGACTCAAAGACATCACCGACGCGCCGCCACAGGAGCTCCTAGCCGAGCGCTGAGGGAACCGGGGATGGCGGAGACGCCCTCGCGGCGATACCCACGCCTTGATCCTGTGAACCGCGCGCCGCTCGCTCACGCGGCGTCCTCATGCCCGCGTATAGTGTCGCGGACTCGCCGCGCCGTTCGCGGGCTGATTACTTTCAGGATCAAGTAGACGACGAATCCGATCGCCGCCAACCACAACAGCGACATCAGCAGCGACAGCGCGACGCCCAAGAGGCCAAACAGCAGTTTGAACGCGACGATGCCCACCATGGCGAGCACCGCAAATCCCAGCAGGTTGCGTAGCATACGTTACCTCCGCGGACGTAAGCCTCGAAGCTCCCTACGAGGACACCGCTTCGTGGGTTTCGCAACCAGGTCCGGCCATGTCCGTGCCTGAAGTCCTGGTCGTCGGTGGGGGGGTCGTGGGTGCCGCCTGTGCCCGAGCGCTGGCACACCGCGGCGTGACGGTGATGGTCGTGGATGCCGGTCCCAAGTCCGGCGTGGCGACACAGGCAGCCGCGGGAATGCTCGCACCGTTTGCGGAGGCCATCTCCGAGGACCCCCTGCTCTCGCTCACGGTCCGTGCGCGCGATTGGTATCGGGACGTGGCGCAGGCACTTTGGGAGGAGACGGGGATCGACATTGGGCTCTGGACGGACGGTATTCTCCAGATCGCGTTCACCGACGCCGAAGCCGCTGAGGCCAAGAACGCGATCGCCTGGCAGCGGCAGAGCGGATTCGCCGCCGATTGGCTTTCGGCAGAGGACCTCCGAGAGCGCGTACCGGGAATTGCCGAGGACGCCATGGGGGCCGTGCTGGCGCCAGAGGACGGGGCATTGGAACCGATTCCCCTCCTCGCCGCGCTCTTGGACAGCGCCGAGGCTCGGGGGGCGCGCCTGGTCAAGGGTGAACGGGTGGAAGAGGTGTTGTTTGCGAACGGGAAGGTCAGCGGCGTCCGCACGACCGCCGAGCGACGGTCCTGTGCGCATCTGATCCTGGCCGCGGGATGCTGGACCGGCCGAATCGGCGGCTTGCCCCGGCCCGTATCGGTGGAACCCATCCGCGGTCAAATGGTGGCTCTCCCCTGGCCCAACGGTGAGCCACCGGCGGTCGTGTATGGCGCGGGTGGCTACGTCGTCTACCGAGGGGGAGAAGCGATCGCGGGGTCCACCATGGAGCACGTCGGCTTCGACACCTCGGTCACACCTGAAGGCGTGCGTCGCATCCTCCAGTCCGCCAGACGGATCTATCCGGCGCTTGCTGACGCGGAGGTGCTCCGCTCCTGGGCTGGGCTCCGACCCGGTACACCGGACGGACGGCCCATGCTGGGCAGAGATCCGGAGATCCCCAACCTCTGGTACGCCACCGGGCACGGCCGAAACGGGATCCTCCTGGCAGGTCTCACCGGAGAAATCCTGGGGCGGCTTTTCTTGGGCGAGACGGTGGAACACGATCTCGAACCCCTCGACCCCGGGCGCTTCTGGACCGCCTGAGCGTCCCCATCCAGGGAACAACGACCGTGCACCCGCGTTTCAACCAAACGGGTGAACGATGCTGGTTTCCCCCCTACCCAGTGGCTATGTTTCCACCCCCATGGACTTGGTGCAGCTGACGTCCCGCCGCGCAGATACCGCGCCCCAACGCAAACCCCCGTGGCTCAAGGTCAAGGCTCCGGGCGGTCCGAACTACGCCGACATCAAGGGGCTGATGCGGGAGCTGAGCCTGCACACCGTCTGCGAAGAAGCCCATTGTCCCAACATCGGTGAATGTTGGGAGCATCGGGCGGCAACATTCATGATCCTCGGCGATGTGTGCACGAGGAACTGCGCGTACTGTGCGGTGGCCCACGGCACGCCGGCCCCGTACGATCCCGGGGAACCGCGCCGGCTCGCCGACGCCGTGGCAGCAATGGGGCTCCAGCACGTGGTCATCACGAGCGTGGATCGGGACGATCTGCCCAACGGCGGCTCGGAGATCTTTGCGGGGTGCGTGGCTGAAATACGCGCGCGCCTGCCCGAGGCCTCGATCGAGTTGCTTATCCCGGACTTCAAGGGTTCCGACACCGCACTCCGTCTCGTCGTGGAGGCCGGTCCGAACATCCTGAATCACAATCTCGAGACCATTCAGCGACTGTACCGCATTGCCCGGCCGGGCGGCCGATACGACCGTGCCCTGCGACTCTTGCGGCGGGCAAAGGAGATGAATCCCGAACTCCTTACCAAGTCAGGCATCATGTGCGGACTCGGCGAGGAGTGGGATGAGCTCTTGGTGTCGATGCGCGACGTGCGGGATCAGGGAGTCGACATCCTCACCCTCGGACAGTATCTGCGGCCCTCGCGCGATCATCTTCCCGTCAGCCGGTACTACACCCCGGCGGAATTTGCGCAGTTGCGTGAGCACGGCCGCGGTCTGGGGTACGCCCATGTGGAAGCTGGCCCCCTGGTCCGCTCGTCGTACCACGCGTGGGAACAGGTCCAACGGGCGGCTGCGCTCTAACCGCAATGGCTCAACCAGCGACCTATTCGGCACTCGATGCGGAGCGGGGCGATTTCTATCTCCACCTTCTCCGCCAGATGGTCTTGATTCGTCGCTTCGAAGAGCGCGCGGGCGAGGCGTATGCCCAGGGCAAGATCGGCGGGTTCTGTCATTTGTATATCGGACAGGAAGCGGTGGCGGTGGGCGCCATCGCCGCCCTGGGACCAGCGGACTACATCTTTACCAGCTATCGGGAGCATGCGCACGCCCTGGCGCGAGGCATGACGCCGCGCGCCGCCATGGCGGAGCTCTTCGGCAAGGTCACTGGCTGCTCCAAGGGCAAAGGTGGTTCGATGCACCTCTTCGACGTGTCCACGGGGTTCCTCGGTGGGCATGCGATCGTGGGTGCCCACCTGCCCCTGGCGGCCGGCGCCGCGTTTGCCGCAAAGTATCGCGGATCGGATCAGGTGACTGTCTGCTTCTTCGGCGAGGCCGCCGTGAACATCGGGGCGTTTCACGAGACCCTGAACATGGCCGCCCTCTGGAAGCTGCCGGTGATCTTTTTGTGCGAGAACAACCGGTACGGCATGGGAACGGCCCTGGAGCGAGCCTCGGCGGTGTACGACATCTCGCAACGCGCCTGCTCGTACGACATGGCTTCGGAAATCGCGGACGGCATGGACGTCCTCGCCATGTACGACGTCACGCACCGCGCGGTGGATCGGGCGAGGACCGAGGGTCTGCCGACACTCATCGAGGCTCGGACCTATCGCTATATGGGACACTCGATGGCTGATCCTATTCACGGGCATTATCGCACCAAGGAAGAGTTGGAGGAACAGAAACAGCGGGATCCCATCGAGAGTTTCAAAGCTCGCCTGTTGGATGAAGGGCTGCTGGACGGCGAGACCTATGATCAGATGGAGTCCGTGATCGCCGACGACGTGGACGATTCCATCCGCTTCTCCGAGGAGAGCCCCGACCCGGATCCCGACGAACTCTTTCGCGACGTTTACCGCGACTGATGCCCACGATCACCTACCGCGACGCTCTGAATCAGGCGCTTCGGGAGGAGATGGAGCGCGACCCCAACGTGTTTCTCATGGGGGAAGAGGTGGGTGTGTATCAGGGCGCGTACAAGGTGAGCCGGGGACTCTTGGAGAAGTTTGGCGAGCAGCGGGTCGTCGATACCCCCATTGCCGAGCTCGGGTTTGCCGGCGTGGGGGTGGGTGCCGCCATGGTGGGGCTTCGTCCCATCATCGAGTTCATGACCTGGAACTTCGCGCTCCTCGCCATTGACGAGGTCGTGAACGCCGCCGCCAAGATGCTGTATATGTCCGGAGGACAAATCCCCATTCCGATCGTATTCCGGGGACCCGGTGGCGCGGCCCTGCAGCTCGCGGCTCAACACTCGCAGGCCTTCGAGTCGTGGTATGCGCACGTGCCCGGTCTCAAAGTGGTGGCACCTGCCACCCCCTACGACGCCAAGGGTCTCCTCAAGTCCGCTGTCCGTGACGACAACCCGGTGATGTTTCTCGAAGGCGAGATGCTCTACAACACCAAAGGCGACGTGCCCGACGACGAGTATACCATCCCGTTGGGAGAGGCCGATGTGAAGCGGGAAGGCTCTGACGTAACCCTCATCGTGCACTCGAAGACCGTAGCCGTTGCCCTCAAGGCCGCCGATCGGCTCGCCAAGGAACTCGACGTCTCGGCGGAGATTGTCGATCTCCGGACCATTCGCCCCCTCGACACGGCGGCGATTGCGCAGAGCGTCCAGAAGACCAACCGATGTGTGGTGGTCGAGGAGGGTTGGCCGTTCTGCGGGATCGGTGCTCAGGTAGCCTTCGAGATCCAACGCGACGCTTTTGATCATCTCGACGCACCGGTCCTTCGCGTGACCGGTGCGGACGTGCCTATGCCGTATAACAAGAAGTTAGAACGTTCCGCGAAGCCGAGTCCGGACGCCGTCATCGACGCCGTCAAGCAGGTCACCTACCTCGACTGACCACGACACCTCATGGCGACCAGAGTATTCATGGAAGCGCTCTCTCCCACCATGGAAGAGGGTAAGGTCGTGTCATGGCTGAAGCAGGAGGGTGAGGGGGTCAAGACCGGCGATGTCTTGGCGGAGGTCGAGACTGACAAGGCGGTGATGGAGCTCCAGGCACGTGGCGACGGTGTGCTACGAAAGATCGTCGCCGAGGAAGGCGCCACCGTCGAGGTTGGCAGCTTGGTGGCCGTTATCGCGGCGCCCGACGAGGACATCGACGCGCTCCTCGAGGAGGGAGCGGGGAGCGGCGAGCGGGAACCGGGCAGGCAGGAGCAGGAAGCGGAGGGTGAGCAGCGGGCGGGAGCACCTACCGCAACCGTGGCACCTCCGGTTCGAACACCGGGTCAGCCATCACCGCCCCCGGCTCGCCCCGCTCCACTTCCCGAAACGGCCGACGGCGCACGGATCAAAGCATCTCCGCTTGCGCGCCGGGTCGCTGCGGAACGCGGCATTGACCTCAAAATCGTCCAGGGTTCGGGTCCCGGAGGCCGGATCGTGCTCCGAGACGTCGAAGCGGCACAGGCGGAGCCACCCGTGCCCCCACCGGCCTTGGCGTTGCGTGACGAGGGGTTCGAGGACGCGAAGCTCTCGCAGATGCGAAAGACGATCGCCCGCCGTCTGGTCGAGTCCATCGGTCCGATCCCACACTTCTTCTTGACGACCGAAGTGGACATGGAACGGACGGCCGAGGCGCGCCAAGCACTGAACGCGCTCGGCGAGGAACCGCGCATCTCCTTCAACGATATCATCATGAAAGTCATCGCCGCCTCGCTTCGCGAGCATCGCGACTGCAACGCCTGGTGGCAAGAAGATCATATTCGGTACTTCAACGAGGTCCACCTCGGGATGGCAGTCGCCATCGATGAAGGGCTCATCACCCCCGTCATTCGGCACGCGCACCAAAAGACTCTGCGGCAGATCGCCGTAGAAGCGCGCGCACTCGCCGAACGCGCGCGCGTGCGCAAACTGAAGCCGGAGGAGTACACGGGCGCAACGTTCTCGGTGTCCAATCTAGGCATGCTGGACATCGACCAATTCACCGCCGTCATCAATCCTCCAGAAGCCGGCATCGTGGCCATCGGGAGCATTACCGAGAAGCCGGTCGTAGTGGATGGGGCGGTGGTGGTGCGCAAGCGCATGCGGATGACCATGAGCTGTGACCATCGAGTCATCGATGGCGCAACCGGAGCCCGATTCCTCCAGACCGTGCGTCGCATGCTGGAGAATCCACTAGCGATCGTCTGGTAGACGGGGACCCATCCCGCCGATCCCGCCTATGTTGTCCGCTACCTCGGTGCGGTGACCGGAACATTCAACGACGTGAACGTGAAGATCGGCGGGGACGGGTAGCAGCAAGAGATCAACTCTCAAACTCAGGGATCCAAACGTGGCCAACAACTACGACGTGATTGTGCTTGGCGGCGGCCCCGCCGGATACGTATGCGCGATCCGGGCCGCTCAGCTCGGTCTCTCCACTGCCGTGGTCGAACGAGACAAGCTGGGAGGTGTGTGCGTGAACGTCGGATGCATTCCGAGTAAGGCTCTGCTGCATTCCGCCTATGTCGCAAACCTCCTGAATCACGACGCCGAACAGCTCGGCGTGACGGCAAAGGACGTGTCCCTCGATCTCGGACGCGCCGTCAAACACTCACGTCAGGTGAGCGAGCAGAACTCGAAGGGCGTCGAGTTCCTGATGAAGAAGAACAAGGTGACGGTCCTCGCCGGCACGGGGGTCCTGCAGACGGGCCGCAACATCAAGGTTGGGAACGAGACATACCACGCGACCAAGGCACTCGTGATCGCCACCGGCACGCGGGTGAAGGGACTTCCCCAGGCGGGCCTCGAGCTCAACAAAACCACCGTGATCTCCTCGGATGAGGCACTCTTCCTCGGTTCCGCACCCGCGTCGCTCGCCGTTGTCGGTGCCGGGGCCGTAGGCGTGGAGTTCGCGGACATCTTCAATGCGTTCGGCAGCAAGGTCACCCTCATCGAAGTTCTGCCACGCATACTTCCGGTGGAGGACGCCGAGGCGTCCGCCACGCTCACCAAGATCTACAAGAAGCGCGGCATCGACGTGATGGCCGGCGCAAAGGTCAAGAGCGCCAAGGTGAAGCCAAAGGGCGTGGCGCTGGAGATCGAGAGCGATGGGAAGACGCAGAAGCTGGAAGTCGAGAAGGTGCTCATGGCAGCCGGCCGGGCCCTCAACGTCGACAATATGGGCTTCGACGCCGCCGGCGTTGGACTGGATGACCGTGGATTCGTCAAAGTTGATGACCAGCTCCGCACCACCGCTGACGGTATCTTCTGCATCGGCGACGTGGCGGGCCCACCCATGCTCGCTCACAAAGGGAGTCGGGATGGGGTCTTCGTCGCCGAACTCATCGCCGGGAAGCGACCCCATGCTATCAAGTACGATAACATTCCTAGCGTCACGTACTGCCACCCAGAGGTCGCGAGTATCGGGCTCACCGAGGAGCAATGCAAAGCGAAGAAGCTCGACTTCGTAGTCGGGAAGTTCGCCCTGAGCAACAACGGGCGTGCCCGCGCTGCCATGGAAACCGACGGATTCGTCAAGATCCTGCGCGATAAGCGATACGGGGAGATCCTCGGCGCCCATATCGTAGCGTCACACGCCAGCGAGCTGATTCATGAGCTCACGGTGGCGCGAGAGAACGAATACACGGTGGAAGAAGTGGACCTCGCCGTCCACGCCCATCCGACGCTTTCGGAGGCGGTGGCCGAAGCGGCGCTCGATTCGTTGGGACGGGTGATCCACGCCTAGTACCACGCAGGACCCCGTGGGCACGGCGGTCGCGAGCATTGCCGCCGGCGCCACCGCCGGTGGCGCCATCATGACGATGGGTGTACTCGTGCTTCGCGTCCTCCAGACAGGGATCACGAATCCCGTCACCTTGGACGTTGGGTTCGCTGTCCTCACCGCCGCAGTCGCCGGCGGAATCATCACGGCTGTCGTGAGTGGCTGGTCGTTGGCCCGTGCCATTCACGATCCATGGCGTCGTGGCGTCATTGCCGCGCTGGCAGGATTCGGAGGAAGTGTGCTCGCGGTGTTGGCCACGCCTGCCGACGTGGCCGGTGGACGAGTGGGCCTCACGATCTACCTGCTGCTCCTCCTGGCCCTGGCTTTCGTCGCGTTTCGGGCTGCCAAACGCGCCGGTGCCCGTGAGTAGGCAGCTCGCGGTGATCGGGCTCGGCCGTATGGACTACGGCGAGGCCCTCGAGCTGCAGCGTTCGCTCGCCCGGGCGCGGATCGCAAAGACCCAACCGCAGGATCTGCTTCTGCTCGTGGAACACCCCCCAGTCGTCACTCTCGGCCGCACATTTCGCCCGCAACATCTTTCCACGCCGCACGACGCCCTTGCCGCGCGAGGGGTGGAAGTGTTCGAGATCGAACGCGGTGGCGATGTGACGTATCACGGCCCCGGGCAACTCGTGGGGTACCCTATCTTCGACCTCACCGAGCACAAACAGGATCTGCACTGGTTTCTGCGGCAGATCGAACAGGGCATCATCCTTGCCCTCGACCACCTCGGACTTTCGGCCCGCCGCAACGCCCCGCATACCGGTGTGTGGATCGAGAATCGCAAGATCGCGAGCATCGGGATCCACGTGAAACAATGGGTCACGTGGCACGGTTTTGCGCTCAACGTCACGACCGATCTCAGTTACTTCGATCTCATGATCCCGTGTGGGATTCCCGAAGTCGTGATGACGAGCGTGGCCCGCGAGCTAGGGGAACGGACGCCGCGCGACGTGTGGGGACGCGCGCTGGAGAGTGCGGTGCTGGGGTTCGCAGAGGTGTTTGGTTTTGAACCGCAAATGATGGGGCTCGAGGAGGTACGAGGACACTGAGCAGCGAGAATCCAGAACGGGCTCTCCCATCCAGACTGAGGCGGCGGCTGCTCGACACTCAACACGTGGCCATCCGCATTCCCAACTCGCGGCTCCACTTCCGGACGTTGGACAACTTGCGACTAATTGACCACGACATGCGGCACGCTGCCCCCCCGCGCCGTTCTATCTCCCCCCCTGCCCCATCAGCTCGAAGAAGCGCCCGAACACCCGCACGCCCTTCCAGACTTGTTGGATGTTGATCTTTTCGTTGGGCGCGTGGAGCCGGTCGTCCGGAAGGCCCACGCCGGCCAGCACGACCGCGGCGCCGCCTTTGCCGAGGGCCGGCACCACGGGTATCGATCCGCCCGAGCGCGTGGGCACGACGCCACGCCCCTCCACTTCTTGGAACGCCTTGTCGATGAGTTCGAAGACCGGCGTGCCGATATCCACGAGTACCGGGTCCGCACCGTGGAGAAACCGGACGGTGACATCGGCATAGGGCGGCGCCGCGGTGTCCACGGCGTGCATCAACTGCTCCTGCACGACCTTTTCCCGTTGATTGGGAACGAGGCGGAGGCTCACCTTGGCCGTGGCCACCGCGGGGATGACGGTCTTCGCGCCCTCGCCCATGAACCCTCCCACGATGCCGTGGATCTCAAACGTCGGGAGAGCCCAGATGCGCTCGAGCACCGAGTGTCCGGTGAGCCCCGTGAGTGCATGGCCCCTCACCTCGTGCTCGAGGAATTGCTGTTCGTCGAACGGCAACTGCTGCCAGGCTGCCTGCTCGTCCTCTCCCGGGGCTTGGACGGCGTCGTACAGTCCGGGAATGCGAATCCTGCCATCGGGAGACTTGAGCTTGGCGAGGAGCCCCACCAGGGTTTCCAGCGCGTTCGGCGCGACACCGCCGTAGAGACCGGAGTGGAGGTCGCCCTCCAACGTGCGCACCGTGATCTCGGCGTAGCAGAGTCCGCGGAGGCCTACTTCCACGGCCGGCCATCCGGGAGCGAAGTACGGCATGTCGGCGATGAGTACTGCGTCACCGTGGACCAGCTCGGGACGGCGGCTCAAGAGATCGAACAACACACCGCTGCCGGACTCCTCCTGCCCTTCCACCAAGAAGCGGACGTTCACCGGCGGATCACCGTCGCGCGCCACGGCTTCGAACGCCTTGACGATCGAGAAGACCTGTCCCTTGTCGTCGGTAGCTCCGCGAGCCACGAGATCCCCGTTCCGTTCCGTTGGCTCAAACGGCGGGGTCTCCCAGAGGTCCAGCGGGTCGGCGGGTTGGACGTCATAATGCCCGTAGACGATGACCGTGGGTGCGCCAGGTACCGGGGGTCCCTCGGCTACGACGACGGGGTGCGTCTCGCTTCCCAACAGTTCGACGTGACCGCATCCGAGAGAGCGAAGATGATCAGCCAACCATTCCGCCGCCCGTTTACAGTCGGCCGCATGCTCCGGCGTCGTCGACACACTTGGTATGCGGAGAAATTCCTTCAATTCTCCGAGCATTCGTTTTCGCGCGGAGCGCACGAAAG
Source organism: Gemmatimonadales bacterium (assembly GCA_041615815.1). GTDB lineage: Bacteria > Gemmatimonadota > Gemmatimonadetes > Gemmatimonadales > GWC2-71-9 > JBDHDH01. The sequence continues at coordinate 83,666 of JBFJCP010000007.1, forward strand.
GGTCGAGTCCGCTCATACGCGCTAATATACCCCACTTGCCTGCGTTGCGTATTTTGCGAAATTGTCAGCCGTCCCCTGGTCCAAGGACTCACGCATGTCCACCTCCGTGGCACCCCGACGTCAGACGTTGAACATTGGCCAGATCGTCATCAATCAGCTCGATCGGGCGGCGGATCTGATCGGGCTCGAGGATTATTTGCGCCAAATGCTCACCATGCCATTTCGGTCGGTGTCGGTCGGAGTACCTGTCCGAATGGATGACGGCGAGATCCACGTGCTACGGGGTTATCGCGTGCAACACAACGGGGCACGCGGCCCGTGCAAGGGGGGTGTCCGCTACCATCCGGAGGCGGATGAGGAGGAAGTGTTGGGCCTCGCCACAACCATGACATGGAAGACTGCGCTCATGCAGATTCCATTTGGCGGTGCCAAGGGCGGTGTTCAGGTGGACTCTCGCAAGCTCTCCATTCGCGAAAAAGAGGCGGTGACCCGCAGCTTCACGAGCCGCATCGCCATCGTGCTGGGGCCCTACCGGGACATTCCGGCGCCCGACATGGGCACCGATCAGCAGGTGATGGCTTGGATGCTCGACGAGTATTCCAAGCGCAAGGGATACTCCCCCGCGTGCGTCACCGGCAAGCCGCTATCGCTCGGCGGGTCACTTGGCCGCGAGGAGGCGACGGGACGGGGTGTTTGGTACGCCATGCGGGAATATGGGAACGATTATGGCATTCCCATCAAGGGCTCCCGGACCGTGATCCAGGGTTTCGGGAACGTGGGCGCCCATCTCGCCCAGTTTCTCTACGAAGACGGTGCCAAGGTCACGGCGGTGAGCGACGCCGACGGTGGGCTCCACAATGAAGACGGCATCGACATTCCCAATCTGTTTCACCACTCCTACGTCGAGCGCAAACCGGTCTCCGAATTTCCCGGTGGTGACGCCATCACCAATCGGGACCTATGGAAGGTCGCGTGTGACTGGTTGGTGCCAGCAGCGATCGGAGGGGTCATCAGCAAGGAGCAGAACGCAAGCACGGTGGATTGTCGCGTCGTCGTCGAAGCCGCCAATAGCCCGGTGACGTCCATTGCGGATCGTATTCTCGAGGACCGTGGGATCCCCGTGCTCCCGGACTTCCTGGTGAACGCGGGTGGTGTCATCGTCAGCTACTTCGAGTGGGTGCAAAACCTCCAGCAACATCCCTGGTCAATCGATCAGGTCAAGGACGGATTACTGCGTCGCATGACGACCGCGTACACTGCCGTGCGGGACCTCGTTGAGGAAAAAGACGTGCCCTGGCGCACTGCTGCGTACATGATTGCGCTGGCCAGGGTGGCCGAGGCGGAGCGACTCCGAGGGCACTGAGCCAGACGGGGGTTAGCGCCGCGGCTCAGGGATTTGTCTGGGGACTATTGCGTGTCCCTGCGTCTGTGCCTTCCGCGCCGGTCAACCTCGCCACGAGCGTAAAGGGATCGACGTCTCGATCGTCACGGACCGCGACGACGATCCGTTGCGTGGCCTCCCGAATGTCCCGGTCATGCTCATCAAAGAGGCTGTCGAACATTTCGAGTTGTTGTCGATAGATTCTGGCGGCGTACACGGCGGCGTTGTTGAGAGGCCGCCGAGCAAGCCACTCCGCAGGATACACCTCCAGTTCTCCACCGAGCGAATCACGCAGCACTCCGCGGGCTCGCTCGAACACCACCTCACGCTCCTCGAGCACGACGGCTTCGGGACTCCCGTGGGCGTACAGCGTTTGGAGCTCACCGGTGAGCCACCGGTAGAAGCGCCCCAGTCGAATCTCGTCACGCCATCGGGCAGCCGCCCGGGCCGCCGCATTCGAGTCGCCACGGCTCAGAAAGAACCGCTCCGCGCCCAGGTATCCCACGAAAGACGCAAAGCTCTCATTGAACTCCGTGGCGCTCGGAACGTACAGAGTGTTGTGGGCGATCTCGTGGATCACGGTAGCCACGAGCCACACGGGATCGTCGCTCAACGCCGTGGACAGGAGTGGGTCGTTGAACCAACCCAGTGTCGAAAACGCCCCCGATGTACGCAGATAGGTGTCGAAACCTCGGGTTTCGAGGGCGGTGGCAGCGGCCCGGCCGGCGTCGGCATCGAAGAACCCTTTGTACGGCACGGCGCCGACGATCGGATACCGCCAGATATAGGGTGCGAGCTCCGTCCGCGGGCTCGCCGTGAGCACCAATACGAGCGTGTCACGGCCCACTTCCGTAAATGTGGTGAAGGTTTCGCCGGGATCGAGGTCCAGCGAATCCGCCGCGAAGCCCCGCGCATCGAGAACGAGTCGAAACTGTGCCCGGCGTGACGCGGCAACCGTGGAATCCGCCACCAAACGTTCGAGCGAGCGGCGCTTCAGCAGGATTCTGGCTTCCTCGTACCCCGCCCGGAGGAGGAATTTGGCCTCCCGGCTGACCATCGCGACCACGACTCCCAGAAGCAGGATGCCGCCCAGCCCGGCGGCCAACCACCGCCGCCATCCCCATCGTCGCCCACGTCCGGCCACACGTTCCCTACGTTCCACGTCGTGCTCTGCGTTCACAGCGTCAACCGTAGGCCAAATCGGTGTGCCGGCTCCCGTAACAGGTCATCCTGCCGGTATGCATAGTCGAGGTTGAACCGCGGGAAGGTAAACGTGGCGCCATACGTGGCCGCTGAGAACTGCGACATCGTGGGTCGAGAGCTCCACGCCAACCGGCCAACGACGCCGATCTTGCTTCCCAAGACGACGCCCGCCTCGCCGCCCAACACGAGTCTCGCGGATTCGTCTTCGGGCCATTGCACCTCGAGCACCGAGAGCAGTCGGAAGGATTCCTGTGGATCGACGTAGTTCATGGTGAATCCCAGACGCGACAGGCTGGGCATGTCGGGCACGGGATCGTCCCAATTCCCGCCAATGTTCTGGCGTGAGAACCCGATCGCCATGATGTCGAAGAAGGCGATGGCGAGACCGGCATCGGCGCTCAGCCCGGTTTGGATCAATGTGTCCAGCCTGTTGCGGAGCACCTTGGCGCTGCCGCCGAGCGCGATGAGGCCGAATCGATAGACCAATGCGCCGACTCCCAGAAACTCGCGGGCACGCGCACCGGCCGTGACCGGAACACCGAAGAGCGCCGGGGTCGACCCGAGATCAGCGTACTCGAATCCGAATCCGACGTCGAACTGACGCAGCCGCCATGCCAACGCGCCGGCGGCCACATAGGCGTCCGATGGTGCGGTGCGGAAGGCTCCCTCGATGGCGATATGCCGGATCGTCGCCAGGCCGGCCGGATTCGAAAACACCGCACCGGCGTCGCCCACCAAGGCCGCGCCGGCGCCGTTGAGCCCTGCGTGCCGTACCGACACCGGTGTGCGAAACAGAATCGCGGGAAGGCTGTCAGCCTGGGCGGCGGGCGCAGGAGATGGCCACACCACGCCAAGCGCGGCGCCGACGGCCAGGAGGGTCTTCACCGCTCGATCACCGAATCCGAACCACGTTGAGCCTCGGAACGACGCTGGGAGCGATGGTGCCACCGCCGGGATCGGTGAACTGAAGCGTGAAGCCGCGCTGCGTCGCGACCTGGACGACGCGGAGATAATCCCCGGAGCCAGACCGCAACGTGCCCAGCAATTCGAAAGTCCCGCCGATCACTGAATCGGGCACCAGGGGGAATGGGCGATCGAAATTCCCGGGGTCCTGCTGATTGAGCGAGCCGTAGGTGGTGCGAAATGCCCAGGTGTCGTAGCGCAGTCGAGCGGGCGGCGTGAAGTTGGGCAGATCCGACACATAGTTGGCAAGGAACCATTGGGCGAGGAGGGGACCGATGGACTCGCCGGTCGCATTCTCGATGTTGCCGGCGCCGGTAAACGGCGTCTCCGAGAGTCGACGAACCACGTTGGCTCCGAACTGATCCACCACCCACCGAAGGAACAGCCACGCAGCTCCTCGCTCCTCGAGCGTTCCTGTCCCGTCGCCGAACAGGGTGAATTCGAAACCGGGATCTTGCAGATAGAGGAACGCGTTGAACAGGTTGCCGATGGCGAAGCGGGAGAACGACGTATCGTCACCCAGCGCCAAAAAATGAAACGCCGCCAGTTCCTCCGCCAGGTGTGACATCGCTTCGTTGAGCCACAAGACTTCCGAATTCCCCCGACCCAACAACACGTGCTGATAGTAGCTGATCATGTGCTGCAACTCATGCGTGAATGTCACTGGCACGAGGCGGCGGATCCGCTCCACCGAATGTGCGCAAGTGACGGATCCGGCGGGGTCGGCGGTCAGCGAGTAGAATACCTCGGCCTGGTTGGACCGCTCGTCATTCCGGAAAGCCGGATCCACGTCCAGCGCAAAGAAGAAGCCCGTGATCACCGCGGCTTCACACTCCGCAGTCGGTGTCAGGCCATTCACGACCGGCGTCATGAGAATGACCACCCGTCCATTACGGTCCACGTCCGACTCGGCGCCGAATGCGAGCGCGTTCACCTCGTACAGATCTTGGTCGAAGGTCCGCCCCAAGGCCATGAAATCCGCATCCGACAGCCCGCCTGATGGCGCGTTGAGATCCTGGTAAATGACCGCATGCTCGCCAACGTATTTGACCTCTGCCGTAACGCTTGAGAAGTCACCTGTCTGATTGCAGGTGATCACATTGCAGACACGGAAGTTCCGGCGATCACCAAGCGCCGGCCCCGCCGCCGCGAGCGGCGCAACGTCCTGACGCAGGGGGGGTTTGGGAACGAGCGCGAGCTCCCGCTCGCGCTCGCGGAGCATGTCGTGGAACCGAATGTTGAACGGGAGGGGTGTACGGCGCCGGGGTTGCCGAACGGTCACGGTGACGACGGAATCGCCCCGCAACCGATACGCCGCACTCACACCGGGAGCGCCCGTGACTCCCTGCGGGGCGAAGAGATACTCTGCACCGTTCACGCCGGCATCGGGAAACGTGGCGCATCCGCCGAGCACGGCGGGGTCGATCGACGCGTAGTCGCCCACCGCTAGCTGCACGGGGGCGGCCGACGCTTGATACGTGCCGCTGATCGTATTGGACACTGCCAGATCGATGCGGGCACGAAGATCGATCGTGCCGGGGACCAGGCAGATCGGGACCACGGCAGAGGCACTGGTTCCATCGCCGGCCACGGACAGCACGCGGGCGGGGGTCGCGCCGAACTCCAGGACGACCGACCCAATCAGATTGGTTCCGTCCACTTGAACGATGTCACCACCGGTGAACGTACTGGGCGTCACCGCGGTCAGTTGGGGCGGGTCGGTGGCCGTCGCCGTGAACTCGACGGTGCGATTCCGGTTGTTCGCCAGCGTCGCCCGGACCGCATAGCTGCCCGTGGCGGGACCGAGCGTGAGCCCCACCTCGGCCCGCCCGGTTCCGTCGGCCACCGTGACCGCATTGGAGAGGGATGCACCGGTCCCAGTCGTGACGGTCCACTCCACCTGGCCGCGCGGCGCTACGGCGCCATCTTCGGCGCGCACGATGACCGCCAGTGGACTCGCGAGGCGCGCCCCGGCGGGGGCGCGCTGAGCATCCGTGGCGGCCACCACCTCGAGGTTGTCGGGGATCGGAAGATCGACACCGTCGCCGCCACACGCCATGCCGAGCGAAGCGGCTCCCATCCAGAACGTCAGTTTTCGCAAGGTGTTAGCCTCCTCTGCGGCGGCCCGGTCTGGACCTCGGAAACCGCCAATGCCGTCCCGAAAACCGGCCCGTGGTCGCGCCCGGTCGGAGTCCCGGGGCGCGGGGCAAAACCCGTGTAAGTTATTATTCTACACCTGGATACGTCGTTTTGACAACGGCCATGAGCTACGGTAGCTTACGACGAAGTTGCCACCCACAACCCGGCCGGTGCATGGCATTCGTCCACCTCCACACGCACTCTGAGTACTCCTTACTGGACGGGGCGATCCGGATTCCGGATCTCGTCCAGAGCGTCACGCGGCTGGGAATGGACAGCCTCGCGCTCACCGATCACGGCAACCTCCACGCCGCCGTGGCGTTCTATCGCCAGGCGCGGGAAGCACATATCCGGCCCATCCTGGGGTTCGAAGCCTACCTCGCCTTTGGCTCCCGCCACGACCGGGAGCGTCCATCGGGGGCGCCGGCGCAGTACTCGCATCTCGTGCTCCTCGCGCGCAACCGGACGGGCTACCAGAACCTCATCCGGCTTTCGTCCATCGGCTATCTGGAGGGATACTACCGCCGTCCACGCATCGACAAAGAGGTGTTGGCGGAGCACGGGGAGGGTATCGTCTGCTTGGCGGCCTGCTTGTCCGGTGAAGTCGCGTTGTGGCTCCGACAGCACAATTACGAGGCTGCTCGTGAGGCCGCGCAGTGGTTCGCGCGCGCGTTTGGACCGAACGGATTCTGGCTCGAGGTGCAGGATCACGGCATCGCCGACGAACACATCGTTCGGGACGGCATGTTCAAGCTGGGAGAGGAGCTGGGACTCCCGGTGGTGGCGACGAACGACGCCCACTACTTGGAGCGAGCCGACCACGAGGCGCACGACTGTCTCCTGGCTATCGGGACGGGCAAAGATCTCGACGATCCAAACCGGTTTCGCTTTTACGGGGAAGAAAGCTATCTCAAGTCCGAGACGGAGATGGCTCAACTGTTCCCCGGCCGGCCCGATGTCTTGGAAAACACGCAGCGTGTGGCCGACTTGTGCGAGTTCGATTTCGAGAAGCGGTACTTCCTGCCTGAGTTTCCCCGCCCGGACGAATACGCATCTGACAACGATTTGCTCGTCGAGTTGGCCACGCAAGGGGCGAACGCCCGATATGGGCACCCGCTTCCTGCCGCGGCCCGCGAACGACTGGAGTATGAACTATCGGTCATCACGACGACGGGATACGCCGGGTATTTCCTAATCGTTCAGGACTTCATCAACGCCGCACGAGCCCGCGGGATTCCGGTGGGCCCCGGCCGCGGCTCCGCGGCGGGTTCCCTCGTTGCGTATGCCCTCGGCATCACTGGGGTGGATCCTCTGCGGTTCGATCTTCTGTTCGAGCGATTCTTGAATCCCGAGCGGATCTCCATGCCGGACATCGACGTGGATTTCTGCTACGAGCGTCGCGGCGAGGTCATCGACTACGTTCGTGAGCGATACGGGGCGGACAGCGTTGGCCAGATCATCACGTTCGGAACCTTGAAAGCGCGGGCGGCAGTGCGGGATATCGCCCGCGTGTTGCGGGTGAGTCCGAGCGACGTGGATCGACTGGCCAAGCTCATTCCGTCGAGCCCCGGTTACTCGCTGTCGTTAGCGCAGGCTGTGGACAAGGTGGCGGACCTGAAACAGCTTGCCGAGGAGAACCAGACCGTGAATCGGCTGGTGGACTTGGCGCAACGCATCGAGGGTCTCGCGCGTCACGCATCCGTGCATGCCGCGGGCATCGTGATCGCCCCAGGGCCATTGGTCGATTACGTACCGGTCTGTACGCCTCCACAGCGAAACGGCGGCGACGGGACGGACGCCATCATCACCCAGTACGACATGACCGGTCTCGAGAAGGTCGGCATGTTGAAGATGGACTTTCTGGGACTCAAGACCCTCACGGTCATCCACGACGCCCTCGCCATGATCATCGAGCGGCACGGGACCTCGATCGACCTGGACGCGATCGAGCTGGACGATCCTCCGGTATACGAGCTGCTCCGGGCCGGCAGGACGGCCGGCATCTTCCAATTCGAGTCCGCGCTGGGCACCGACATGCTTCGACAGCTCCGCGCTGATCGCTTCGACGACCTCGTGGCAACCAATGCGTTGGTCCGTCCTGGTCCGCTGGACTCTGGCATGCACCTGGTCTACATCCGGCGCAAGCGGGGCGACGAGCAGGTTCGCTACCCGCATCCCCAGCTCAAAGAAGTACTGGAGCCGACCTACGGGGTCATTCTGTATCAGGAGCAGTTGATGCGGATCGCCAACGTGTTGGCGGGCTACACGCTGGCCGAGGCGGATGTCCTTCGGAAGGCGGTTGGGAAGAAGGATCAGGAGCTGATCGACGCAGAACTGGCGCGATTCGTGGACCGCTGCGTTGAGCGAGGACACCACCGCCGTGTGATTCAGGACATCGCCGCCCAGATCAAGACGTTCGGTCGATACGGGTTCAACAAGTCGCACTCGGTGGCATACAGCATTCTCTCTTTTCAGACTGCATGGCTCAAGGCCCACTACCCAGCCGAGTTCATGGCGGCGTTGCTCTCGTCAGAGATTGGTGACACGGACAAGGTCGTCACCTATATCAACGAGGCCCGCGAGATGGGGATCGAGGTCCTACCACCGTCGGTGAACGAGTCCGGTTGGAAGTTCACGGTGACTGGTGATGATCAGATTCGCTTCGGGCTTGGGGCGGTCCGCAACGTGGGGCGCGGGGCCATCGAGTCCATCATCACCGCGCGGGAGTCAACGGGCCCCTACGAATCGCTCGCGGATTTCTGCGAGCGCGTGGATCTGCGCCTCTGCAATAAGCGCGTCCTGGAGTCTTTGGTGGCGGCGGGTGCCGTGGATCACCTTGGAAACCATCGGGCGCAGCTGATGGCCGGTCTCGATGCGGCGCTCGGCGAGGCTCAACTCCGCCAGGCGGAGCGCGAAGCCGGGCAAGCGTTGTTGTTTGGCGACCCCAGTGATGGGACTGATGGCCCGGCCCGACCGCCCCTTCCCGAGGTGGCTCCGTGGTCGGAAGCCGACCGTCTCACGAAGGAGAAAGCGGTTGTCGGGTTCTTCATCTCCGGGCATCCCCTCGAGCGGTACCGCGAGGAGGTCCAGCTCTTCGGGACTCGGACCACGGCGACCTTGGGCACATGGAGTGAGCATCAGGTGGCCGCCGCGGTCGTGGTGACGGCCATCAAGCGCCGAATCAGCCGGAAGACGGGAGCCGAATACGCCCGACTGACGTTGGAGGATTTCCACGGGACCGCCGAGGCCCTGGTGTTCCCTGAAACGTGGAGCAAACTTTCGGAGGTGATCCTGCCGGACCGGGCCCTGTTGTTGACCGGTGGATACAGTGCCCGGGACCGTGGGGAAGATCGTGCGCCGTTCATCGTGGAATCCGCACAGCCGTTGGCGGACCTTCGCTCATCCGGCGCCGTGGGGGTTGCGGTGTCCTGGGCGCTCGGAAGCGGGCCGGATAGGCAGGCTGCCCGGGCTCTGAACACGTTGTGTGCGGCCAACCCCGGACCCGCTCCCCTCTTCGTAGATTGGAGCGACGGGAACGGTACGACGGCGCGGCTGCGGTCGCGAGCCTGCCGCGTCTCGCTGGACGAGGGGTTTCTGGACGCGCTCCGGGAGTTGTTGGGTGGCGACCGGGTCCGTCTGGTCAGAGCTCGATAGGAAGACAACGCAGTGGCCACTGCTTTCAACTTGGATTTCGAAAAACCGATCATCGAGCTCGAGCGGCAGATTGCGCACCTCAAGCAACTCGCCGCCGAGCGGCAGCTGGAGGTTCGCGGCGAAATCCGGCCGCTGGAATCGAAGCTGGTCGAGCTCCGGCGCGAGATCTATGAGAGCCTCACCCCCATGCAGCGGGTGCAGGTGGCGCGGCATCCCCGCCGGCCCTATACGCTCGACTATCTCACCATGATCTTCTCGGACTTCATCGAATTCCGGGGAGATCGGCTCTATCGCGACGACCCCGCCATCGTGGGGGGATGGGCGCGCCTCGCTGGCCGTTCCGTGGTGGTGATCGGACATCAGAAGGGGCGCGATACCAAAGAAAACCTCCGCCGCAATTTCGGCATGCCCCATCCCGAGGGATATCGCAAAGCGCTCCGCCTGATGCGCATGGCCGAGAGATTCCGCGCACCCATCATTACATTGATCGATACGCCGGGCGCCTACCCCGGACTGGGCGCCGAGGAACGGGGCCAGGCCGAAGCCATCGCTCGCAACCTCGAAGAGATGGCCGCGCTGCAAACGCCGATCATCGCGGCCGTCATCGGCGAGGGGGGCTCGGGCGGGGCGTTGGCCCTGGGGCTGGGTGACCGCATCCTCATGTTGGAGAACGCGATCTACTCGGTCATTTCTCCTGAGGGCTGCGCTGCAATCCTCTGGAAGGACGCGTCGCAGAAAGAGCGCGCCGCGGAGGCTTTGAAGCTGACTGCCCAAGACCTGCTGGCCCTGGGCGTCATCGACGAGATCGTGCCCGAGCCGCCGGGTGGGGCACATGCCGATCTGGAAGGTGCGGGGGAATTGCTCGCGAGAGCACTGACGCGGCACTTGAAAGAGCTGGACGCCATGAAGGCCGAGAAACTGATCCGGCTCCGTTTGGAGAAGTATCGCAACATAGGAAGATTCGCCGAGAGCTAATTTGCCCGAACTCATCGAAGTTCGGTTCAAGGGCAATCGCAAGGACTTTTTCACCTGGGAGCACGACAATCCCCCAGCCGTAGGCGATATCGTCATCGTCGCCGTCGAGCGTGGCCAAGACCTGGGCCACATCTCAGCCGTCGGCACCGTCGCCCAAAAGAAATGCGGCATCGGCTGCGAGGGGTGCGCGCTCGCGAAGCCCAAAGAACCCGTCGGGAAGGTCATTCGAACCGCGTCTGGGGAGGACGCTCACCTCAGCGACGAACTCCGCAAGCGCGAAGAGGACGTGCGCCGCAAGGTGATGGAACGCGTGCGCGTACACAAACTCCCCATGAAGGTGACCGACACGGAATGGCAATGGGACCGGAAGAAACTCACCGTCTACTTCACGGCAGACCGGCGAGTCGATTTCCGGGCGTTGGTGCGCGATCTCGCCGCACTGTTCCGGACGCGCATCGAGCTGCGACAGATCGGAGCCCGTGACGAGGCCAAACGCCTGGACGGCGTGGGCCGCTGCGGACGCCAGTATTGCTGCTCGTCGTGGCTCCCAGAGCTCCGCCCAGTCAGCCTCTCCCTCGCCAAGGATCAGCGGCTGTCACTCAATCCCTCACAAATCTCCGGCGGCTGTGGTCGTCTGCTGTGTTGTCTGCGGTACGAACACGACTTCTACGTGACCACCCGCAAGCGCTTCCCCAAGGAAGGAAAGACCCTGCGAACTGGTCAGGGACAGGAGCGCGTCGACGCCGTCGACATCTTTCGGGAGCGCGTCCTCCTCCGAGCCACGGACGGGTCGACGCGAAGCGTGACGCTGACGGAACTGAAGCACGAGGTGAAACCCGCCGGGCCCACTGCGCCGCAGCTCACGGACCACCCGCCGTCGAGCCTCGTCACCTTCGACGAGTCCGCGACGCCCACAACGACCGCCGAGTTTGCTGCTGCGGTCACGCCGCCGAGTAAGAAGCGTCGACGCCGTCGTCGTCGACGCCCGCGCAAACAGCGACCCAACGAATCCGGACCCGAAGGACAGGACCGTGACGAGTAAGTTTTACATCACGACGGCGATCGACTACTCGAACGGCGAACCCCATATCGGCCACGCGTACGAGAAGCTCGGCGCCGATTGTGTGGCCCGGTACCGCCGGCTCCGTGGCGATCGTGTCCACTTTTGCATCGGCATGGACGAGCACGGCCAAAACGTCGCGCAAGCGGCGGAGTCCCATGAGGCAGACCCCCAAGTGTGGGTCGACCAGATTGCGGCCAAGTTCCTTGCGGCATGGGACACCCTTTCCATCAGCAATACGGATTTCATCCGCACCACCGAGGACCGGCATCGCCGCTCGGTCGAAGAACTCGTCCGTCGGATCCAGCAGTCCGGGTACGTGAGCGAAGGTGTCTACGAGGGTTACTACTGCGTCGGCTGCGAGGCGTTCAAAGGCGACAAAGACCTGGAGAACGGGCGTTGCCCCCTGCACCCCACCCGCGAAATCCGATGGGTGGAGGAGCCCAACTTCTTCTTCGAGCTCGGGCGCTTCAAACACCGGCTCCTCGATCATTACGAGGCAAACCCGGACTTCGTCCAACCACGAGCCAAGCTCAACGAGGTGCGCAATGTCGTTGCCGGCTGGACCGAGGATCACAAGCTGTCCGTGAGCCGGGCGCGGGTCCCCTGGGGAATCCCCTGGCCGGGCGACCCTACACACACGGTCTATGTATGGTTCGACGCGCTGATCAACTACCTCTCGGCCACGGGGTTTCCGGAGACCGGGTACGAGGCCATGTGGCCCGCCGACGTCCACGTGATCGGCCCGGATATCGTCCGCTTCCACGCCGCCATCTGGCCTGCCATGCTCATGGCGGCCGAAATCGACATTCCGGGCCAGGTGTGGTGTCACGGGTGGGTGCTCACGGACGCCGGCCGCTTTTCGAAGTCCGCGGGCGTCCGGGTGGAGCTCGACGACGCAATCGCCAAATACGGCCCCGATGCGCTGCGGTACTTCCTCCTTCGAGAGGTACCGTGGCACTCCGATGGAACCTTCTCCTGGGAGCGGTTCGACGCTCGCTATACCGCCGAGTTGGCGGACGGCTACGGTAATCTGCTGAGCCGCGTGCTCGCCATGATCACCCGCTACACGGACGGCATCGTTCCGGAACGCGGCGATCCGACTTCCTTGGATCAGGCGGGGGACGAGACGGTTCAGGCATACCAGCAGGCCATGGATGCACAGCTCCTCCACGACGGGGCCGCCGCGGCCTGGGACCTCGTGAGTCGAGCGAATGGTTTCGTGGAGCAGACCGCGCCCTGGCAGCTGGCCAAAGACGGGGCGCGGGCCGAGGTGGAACGAACGCTGGGCGCACTCGCCCGCGCCTTGGTCCGTATCACAATCATGGCCTCGCCGTTCCTCCCGAACAAAAGCCAAAGCGCACTCGAAGCGCTGGGACTCGGTGCGGTGTGGCCACCACGTTGGGCGTCGCTCGAGCGGCCACCGGTTGCGGGCACGCGGATTACCAAGCCAGCACCCCTGTTTCCGAAGCCCGAAACGGGACCCGCGCGAGTGTGACAAAGCTCACCGGGACCCACCCACATAAGTGGTTGACAGGCCCGGACCTCGCCGGGTAGCTTAGCCTCCGCCGTCGGGCACACCAGGGTCGCGCCCTCCCCCAGGTGCAGTGCCGCCTGGCCGTCGTGTCTTTTAGGCGAAAGACGAAACGAGCAACACCTCAAGAAGATTGGGGAGCAGCTTCAATGGCAGACAGGCGATGGACTGTGGTGGTAGTACCACACGGGCCTGGTGGGTCGAAGACCCTGCAGTTATCGCTCCGTGCAGTGAAAATCGTGGCTGGAATTGCTGCCACCCTCGTTCTGGCAGCTGCGGGTCTCGGCTTTACCATCGTCTACAAATCAGTCGACCTCTCCCGCCTGGAACGGCTCGAGCGCCGCAACCACGCACTGGTCGAAGAAATCAATCGCGCACACCTCTCCCTCACCGTTCTCCAAGACACCATCGAAGCCATCGCCGCTCGCGATCAGAAGATTCGCCTCCTGGCTGGACTCGATCCAATCGATTCCGACGTCCAGCAGGCCGGTATTGGCGGTCCCGGTGGACCGGTCACCGAGCGGGAGATTCTCCTCGGCGAGACGGCCTCCGGTCAGCGGGCGCTGGCGATGAGCATGGACCTCTCGTCCTTGGTGCGTCGGGCGAACTTGGTGGCGGCGTCGTTTGACGCTGTGGTGGACAGTCTCGAATCGCACAAGGCGACACTCGAACGAACACCATCGATCATGCCCACGATGGGCTGGCTCACCAGCCGGTTCTCACGGCAGCGCTTCCACCCCATCCATCACGAGTCCCGGCCCCATCAGGGTATCGACGTGGCGGCGCCGATTGGCACCCCGATCGTGGCCCCCGCCGACGGTCGGGTCATCGACGTGCGTGCTAAGGGCACGGGTGGCTATGGGATGATGCTCACGATTGACCACGGTGGTGGAGTGGTCACCCGCTACGCGCATTGCTCCAAGATCTTGGTCAAGGTGGGGCAGCGCGTCCGGCGGAATGAAAAGATCGCCCTAGTGGGGAAGACCGGCCTGGCGACGGCACCCCACCTGCATTATGAGGTCATTCGGAATGGTCGACCTGTGGACCCCTGGACGTTCATCCTCCCGGACGTCATCGTCGACTGACCGAGACTTCAGTTCGTCTCCTCCCCAACTCCCCGCCCACAAGCGGGGAGTTCTGTATAGAAACGCGGCGGTGATGACCCGCACACTCCACCTCCTGACCACCGTGACCGCCCTGCTGGGGCTGCAAGCGTGTGCCCGCGACGCTCACCCGACGCTCGTGGACGCGAGCTTGGGCGAGGGCGCACCCGCACCGGCTCTCGAGATCAGCTTTCTCCCGTTCGATCCGCAAGCGCTCCTGGATTCGCTCGCGAACGCGTCGGGAATCCCGCGCCCGGCCTTCGAGGCCCTCGAAGCGTCGCTGGCGGCCTACCGTGCACCCGATGAAGCGGCGCTCGCGGCCGCCGCGGCGCCGTGGCGCACGCTTCGGGACAGCCTGACCACCATCACCGACTCACTCAACACGCTGGCTCGGGGATCTCCCCCGTATGCCCGGTTGTTCCGACAGTTCCGACAGATGCAGCCGCGATTGGCACCCCTGGCCGCGCAGCGGGACAGCGCCGTCGGCGGGATCCTCGCCGAGCACCGCCGCCTGGCCGAACGGGCCACGACAGCCGCAGAATCCCTGCGGAGTTGGGAAGAGGTGGTCTACGCGCCGTATCCGGAGGTTTCGGAGCTGGCACTGCGTCGCGAAGGCCGCAGTGCCGTGGCCATCGAGACCGATAGCACCGGCGCGGCGGAAATCCACCTTGAGCGTGGACGATGGTGGGCGGTGGCCCGCGTGCCCGATCCCGAGAACCCGTTTCTCGAGTACGCCTGGACCGTTCCGTTCACGGTAACCGGTTGGCTTCCAGTGCAGCTCCCGCTCATGCCCCGGAACGCTCGGCGACGGTGGCGACATTAGGGGTGGGGAGCACGGGAACCCCCGACTCGGGATCTCATTGGTATATTGAACGTTCGGCGTAACGCAATGGAGGAGGAGTGCCGAATATGAAGCTGGTGGGCATGCTGGTCGTCGCCGTCGCGGCGGGAGCCGGTGTGGCGTGGACGGTGGCCATGCGTGGTGGCGCCGTGGACTCGGCCGCGCAGGGGACGGCCCCGGACTCGGGATCCCCGCAGACCGTCACGGAACAGGACCTCCTCCTGGATGCCCGCACCAAAGGCTCCAAGTCAGCTCCAATCACGATCTACGAGGCGAGCGACTTCCAATGCCCCTATTGCCGCCAGTTCTGGGAGCAGACGCTTCCGGAGCTCGAGCGCGACTACATCCGCACTGGCAAAGTGCGGTTCATCTTTTTGAATCTCCCGCTGACGCAGATCCATGGGAACGCTGCCGCGGCGCACGAACTCGCCATGTGCGCGGCCAGACAAGATCAGTTCTGGCCCGTGCACGATCTCCTGTACCGGCATCAGGCACGGTGGGCGCAGATGGAGGATCCGTCATTCTACTTCATCGCCCTCGGCGACTCGGCGCAGCTCTCCCGCGATCGGCTCCGGGAGTGCTTCGACTCAGGGAGTGTCCGGTGGCTGATTGAGGCTGAGGCCCAGATGAACTGGCGGTCTGGCATCACGAGCACACCATCCTTCATCATCGAGGGTGCGTTGCTCGGTGGCGCGGCACCGATGGACATCTGGCGCCCCATCCTCGACTCGATCTACACCGAGAAGACCAAGACCGTTGATGGCGCCAAGTAGGTTTGGGACTGACGCCGGAGAGACCGCTGGGAAACAGTAGCGACAACAGAACCAGCGGGCTACGTCACTCCCACCAAGGTCAAGGCCACGTCATAGAGCGCGTGCGTCCAGGCAGCGATGCCAAAGCCCCGCACCACGTACAAGCCGCTTAGCAGCAGGCCGGCGATCGTTCGGAACGTGAACGACGGCACGGCGAAGGGGTCGCCGAGCGGGCCAATATAGTGAAAGCTGCTGAAGATGAGGGCGCTCACCACTACGGCCGTTCCGAACGCCACCTCGCGCCGCCACCCCAACCAGAGCCCGAGCGCCGCGATGCCGGACACGAGAATCACACGAAACAAGAGCTCCTCGTAGATCCCGGCTCCAAGGGAAACGACCAGCTGGGTACCCAGTGGCAGCGATGTCACCGGTGCCTGCACCACTCGAGACAGTGCACCCGTGAGCAGCCAACGCGTCAACATCGCCACCACCTGACCGAACAGCGCGGCATACACGAGACTCTCGGCAAACATCCCGAGGAATACGCGCCCCGCCAAGCGCCCACCACGGCGACGCTGATCCTGCCACACGACCCACGCACCAATCGCGATCAGGACGACGCCGAAGGCCACGAGCCCTCCGCGCCCTCCCAAGGAGACAAACAGCGTCTTGAGCAGCACATCGGCTCCGTTCCGAACACCGGCGAACGCAGAATGCGACATGGCCGCGGCCAGCCCCTCGTACAAAAGGAGCAACGGCGCCGCGAACAGCACGCTGTAGCGCGGCTGTCGGCTGAGCGCGTAGTACTGTTGTGGCGACATCGCTCCTAACCTACCACATTCGCGTCATGTCCAGTTTCCCAGCTCTGTACCGCGTCGCGGCACGGATGGTCCATCGGACCCCACTCGGCAGCGGCAAGGTCGGACAAAGCGTTGCTGGCCGGAAGGGAGCCGCCGCCCGGTGGGCTCGATGGGCAGCCTCGAGAGGGCAGCGCGAACCAACGGTGTGGGTACATGCCGCGTCCGTCGGTG
Organism: Gemmatimonadales bacterium; assembly: GCA_041615815.1. Lineage (GTDB taxonomy): Bacteria > Gemmatimonadota > Gemmatimonadetes > Gemmatimonadales > GWC2-71-9 > JBDHDH01. The sequence continues at coordinate 100,302 of JBFJCP010000007.1, forward strand.
AGGCGCAAACGGCCGCGCCGGTGATGCAGCGGCTCCGCGTGGCGCGCCCCGGCCTGGAATGGGTCCTCTCGTGCTCGTCACCATCCCTTGCTGCCTGGCCCGACGCGTTCGGTGCCGTCCATCGAGACTACGCACCGCTCGACGAACCCCGGGAAGTCCGGCAAGCACTCGAGACCGTGAAGCCATCGCTCGTGATCTTTGCCCGGGGCGATCTCTGGCCAGAACTGGTGCAAGGGGCCGCGAGTGGCGGTAGACCGGTGGCGGTCATCGGAGCGACCGTGCGACCCGGGAGCCAACGGCTGCGGTGGCCGCTGCGCGGACTCGCGACATATGTGTCGAGCCAGATCACGTGGGTGGGGGCGGTTTCCGACGCGGACGCCAACCGGTGGGCGCGGCTCGGCGTGGCTCCCGATCGTTTGTCCGTGACGGGTGACCCACGCCACGACGCAATCCTCGAGCGCGTCTGCAACACCGATGCCTTGTGCCCGCTTTTCGGTTGGCGGGATCGGCGCACTGTCCTCGTCGCCGGGAGCGTCGAGTCCGCCGATGACACCCCACTGTTGCATGCCGCCGCGAGGGTATTGGGAGCCCACCCCGCATCCGCGATGCTTCTCGTCCCCCACGAGACGTCCACGCATCGAATCGACCAGCTCGAGATGAGGCTCTCCCACATGGGGCTGGCGCCCGCGATCTGGCGACCGGGTGAAGCGACTCCCGCCGAGCGCTGCGTGATCGTCGAGGCACGCGGGCTGCTCGGTGATCTGTATGCGGTCGGAGATCTTGCGTATGTGGGCGGCGGCTATCGTCGTGGGCGGCTGCATGCCGTGATGGAGCCGGCCGCGTACGGTGTTCCCGTGTTGTTTGGGAACGCGGCGGCCCAGCCCACCGATGGCGAGCGCCTGGTGGCTGCTGGTGGAGCACAGGCCTGTGGGCCCTCCGAACTCGCGGATGTGTGGGGATACTTCGTTGGGGACGCGGACAGTCGGAAGCGCGCGGGGTTGGCGGCCCGAGCCAGTCTCCACGAGGGCGGCGCTGCGCGAACGGCTCGGTCGCTGCTTGCGCTTTGATAGCACGAACGCCGAGCGGGGCACCGCTTGGGCACCCCGCTCCGTGCTACAGTCATCCGTGGCTCGCTGCTCGCCTTACTTGACGATGCCTCCAGGTATCAGCCCCGGAATCGTTATCCGGTAATGCAGACCCGCGCCAATGGTGAGGGCATCGAGGTCGAAGTCGCTGACCCTCAGATAGTCGACGGCCAGATGAAAGCCAAGACCGGTCGGCAACGTCACGTTGAGGCCGGCCGACATCCCATACCCCAGCTCGGTCACGGACGTACCGTTACTGAGCCTCATGAGGTGTATGCGAGGCGCGATCCAGGGCTCGACATCCAGGATGGGGGCCGGCACGTTGAAGGCCACGCCTACTCCGATAGGGATGTCCAGCTCGGTCATGCCTTCGAAGTCGAACACACCCACGCCACCCTGTACATTCACCGAGACCGGCACGAGTGGGAGGTCGAGGATGTTGAGCGCCACGGCTCCGCCAATCGTCACCTCGCTTGCACCGTCGGCGAATGCGAACCCCACACCGCCCATCAAACTCACGGGTCCGAGTCCGAGGATGGCCCGCCCGCCGGCGAAGTTGAAATTGTCGCGATCCGAAAAACCTCTCGCGTAATCGCCGTTCAAGCTGAGCCCGGTACCGTGACTCGGTGAGTAGTACACCGGGTTGTTAAAGAGCTGCGCCTGCGCAGCACTGGTCTCCAGCAGCAGTCCCAGCCCCGCGAGCATCACAATCATGAGAGCCGTCCGCATGATCGACTCCTTGTTGCGCATTGTGACGGTGAGTACTCCCGCAATCGCTCAGCGAATCCAGACCGCGCTGAGCGCTATTCCTTCCAGATCGCCGATCCCGACGCTGATCCGCGCGTCGAAGTGGCGACTCAGTCGAAAATCTCCACCGAACCCGAAGGCGAACCCGACATCCCCATCGAACCCGCCGGCTGGATCGTCCCGAAAGGTCAGAAAGGCGGTTGGTTGGACGTAGGGCACGATGCTCACATCGGAATCTTCCACGTTGAGCCGCCGGCCCAACGCGAGTCCTCCCGGGATGATCAAAACCGACGCGTCGGAAACGAGCTGGGCGCCGGCACCGATGATGACCGCTCCGTCAAGCGGGAAGTCGACACTGTGGGTGATGACACGATTCCGAAATGTTGCCCCGAGGAGTATGCGGCTGTCGCCCACCCCGTCGGGATCAAACAGACCGCCGCGAATCCCGATGTCCCAGGTTCCGGTTCCGAACCGATATTGCCCCTCGAGTCCGAGGCCGTCCGGTCCCTCCGATGCAAAGCTCAACGTGCCGCCAAACTCATGATGATCGAACGCGCGATACGGCGCATTGAAGCTCGGCATGCCCGTCGACTGGGCCCCGATTGGACCGGCGGCGACCATGCTGAGCAGCGCCACGAACACGACGATACTACGCGACATGTGTCTCTCCTTCGGGGCGCTGGGCGTATTCGGCGACGACGCGGACGGCGTCCTGCACCACCTGCAAAAAACCACCACGGACACCGATCTCGTGGACGGTCTCGTCTTCGCCTCGAATCTTCAGGGTTCCCTTGCCCAGGAGCGTCATAAACGGCGCGTGCCGCGGGAGGATACCCACGTCACCGTCGTACGCCGGGACGATCACACTTTGGGCCGGGCCCTCAAATACGGAGCCCGCCGGTGAAATCACCGTGACGTGCATCACGACTCCGTCTCGAGCTTCTTGGCCTTCTCCATTGCCTCGTCAATCCCCCCCACCATGTAAAACGCCTGCTCGGGAAGGTGATCGAACTCACCGTCAACGACCCGTTCGAAGCTCTCCACCGTATCCTCGAGTTTCACATAGCGGCCCGGCGTACCGGTAAACGCTTCTGCCACGTGGAACGGCTGCGAGAGGAAACGCTGTACCCGGCGGGCGCGGGCCACGACTTTCTTCTGATCTTCCGACAGTTCGTCCATCCCCAGGATCGCGATGATGTCCTGCAGCTCCTTGTACTGCTGCAGGATGCGCTGACACTCCACTGCCGCCCGATAGTGTCGATCACCCAGGTACTGCGCATCGAGGATGCGGCTGGACGAATCAAGAGGATCGACCGCGGGGTAAATGCCGATCTCTGTGAGCGCGCGCGAGAGCACCACCGTGGCATCCAGATGGCTGAACGCGGTGGCCGGTGCGGGATCCGTGAGGTCGTCCGCTGGAACGTAGATGGCTTGCACGGACGTGATCGATCCCTGGCGGGTCGAGGTGATCCGCTCTTGAAGATCGCCCATCTCCGTCGCGAGGGTCGGCTGATACCCGACCGCACTCGGCATGCGCCCCAAGAGCGCGGAGACTTCCGAACCGGCTTGCGTGAAGCGAAAGATGTTGTCGATGAATACGAGCACATCCTGTCTCTCACGATCCCGGAAGTACTCCGCGACGGTGAGGCCAGCAAGTCCCACCCGGAGGCGGGCACCGGGGGGCTCGTTCATCTGCCCGTAGATCAGCGCGGCAGATTCCAGGACGCCGCTCTCCTTCATCTCCAGGTAGAGATCGTTTCCCTCACGCGTGCGCTCCCCCACCCCGCAAAACACCGAGCGACCGCCGTGACCTTTGGCCACGTTGTTGATGAGTTCCATGATGATCACGGTCTTCCCCACGCCAGCGCCACCAAAGAGGCCGATCTTGCCCCCCTTCACGAATGGAGCCAGGAGATCGATGACCTTGATCCCAGTCTCGAACACTTCCGTCTTGGGCTCGAGGTCTACGAACTCCGGAGGCTCGCGGTGAATGGGCCATCGCTCCACATCGGACGCGATGGGCTTGCCATCATCCACCGGCTCACCCAAGACGTTGAGGATCCGACCCAACGCCGCCTCACCCACCGGGATCTGAATGGGTCCACCGGTGTCGATGGCGTCCATCCCCCGCACCAGCCCATCCGTGCTGCTCATCGCAACCGCCCGAACCTGATTGCGCCCGATGTGCTGCTGCACCTCGACGACGACCCGCACCGGTGGCTTCCCGTTGCCGGGAGCGGTGATCTCGAGTGCGGTGTGGAGCTCCGGTAGCTTTTCCGGATCGAACTCGACATCCACGACCGGTCCGATGACCTGGACGATTTTGCCAGTATTTTGAGCCATGTGTTCCTCTACTCGCCCTTCTAGCCCTTCAAGGCTTCCGCGCCACCGACGATCTCGGCGATTTCTTGGGTGATCTGCGCTTGCCGCGCGCGATGGTAGGTTCGACGTAGCCGGTCGATCATGTCCCCGGCGTTGTCCGTTGCGCTCTTCATAGCCGTCCGACGGGCACCGTGCTCGGATGCCGCCGTTTCTACCAGTGCCCGATACATCTGATTCCGCAAATAGAGCGGGAGCAACGCCGCCGTGATCTGCTCTCCCGACGGACGGAGAATGTAGTTCGCCACACCCTTGCGGAACGTCGCATCGTCCCTTCCCACACCCCGCTTCCATTCGGCTGCCTCGTCGTCCGATCCGTTGGCGGTGATAGGCAGAATCGACATTACGGTGGGAGGGGTGGAAAGTGGGTTGTTGAACTTTGCAAACACGACATCCAACGCGTCGAGCGACCCTTCCTCGAATCGTCGAATGAGCGGCGCCATGATCTCTTCGGCGTGCTCGACCTGTGGACGGTCACCGATATCCTGCCGCGCCGTCGCAAGCTCGCGTCCGATGTAGCGAAAGAACCCGATCCCCTTTCGCCCAATCCCGTGAAGCTCGGCTGTAACACCCTCCTGCTCGAGCCGCTCGATCCGATTTCGGGCCAGCCGAATCAGGTTGCCGTTGAACCCGCCACAGAGACCACGATTGCTCGTGATCAACACGACCGCCGCACAGGTCGGTGGTCCCTTTGGCTGCCGCAGGATGGGAAACCGATCCACCAAGGCGGGATCCTGCAGCTCACCGATCAGCTCGGCCAACGCCATGGCGTACGGCCGGGTGGCCATGACGCGGTCGGTGGCGCGTTTCAACTTCGACGTAGCCACCATCTGCATCGTGTTGGTGATTTGGCGGGTGTTTTCGACCGACTTGATCCGCCGCCTCAGTTCGCGGGCTTTGGACATGGTGGTCTACTTCAGCGCCTTGAACCCATCGATGGCCTCGCGTAATGCCGCCGTCAATTCGTCGTCCAGGGTCCGCTGGGTACGAATGGCCGTGAGGAGCTTCTCGTGTTTGGCCCGGAGGAATTGGTGGAAGTCTTTCTCCCACTCTTTCACCTTGCCGGGCTCGACGTCATCGAGATGCCCATTGGTCACCGCATATATGATGGCGATTTGATTCACCACGGGCATTGGTGCGTACTGCCCCTGTTTCAGAACCTCCACGATCCGCGCGCCTCGCGCCAGTTGGCGCTGCGTGGCCTGATCCAGATCGGACCCGAACTGTGCGAAGGCTTCGAGCTCGCGATACTGGGCGTACTCAAGCCGCAACCGGCCGGCCACCGTCTTCATCGCTTTGATCTGAGCATTACCGCCCACCCGCGACACAGAGATTCCCGGGTTGATGGCGGGGCGCACGTTGGCGTAGAACAGATCCGCCTCGAGATAGATCTGTCCATCCGTGATCGAGATGACGTTAGTCGGGATGTACGCCGACACGTCGCCAGCCTGAGTCTCGATGACGGGCAACGCTGTCAACGAACCGCCACCTTTGGCATCCGACAGCTTGGCGGCCCGCTCGAGCAGGCGGGAGTGGAGGTAAAACACGTCCCCGGGGTACGCCTCTCGCCCTGGTGGACGACGCAGAACCAGCGAGAGCTGCCGGTAGGCTTGCGCGTGCTTGGACAGATCGTCGTACACGCAGAGCGTGTGACCGCCCTTCTCGTACATGAAGTATTCGGCCATCGTGCATCCGGCATACGGCGCAATGAACTGGAGCGGCGCCGGATCCGCGGCCCCTGCCACGACGACGATGGAGTAATCCATCGCGCCCTGCTGCTTGAGCCGCTCCACGACCGCCGCCACCGTCGAGTTCTTCTGGCCAATCGCGACGTACACGCAAATGACGTCGCCACCCTTCTGATTGATGATGGTGTCGATGGCGATCGCCGTCTTCCCGATTCCCCGATCTCCGATGATGAGCTCGCGTTGACCACGCCCGATGGGAATCATCGAGTCCACAGCCTTGAGCCCGGTCTGCAGCGGCTCCTTCACGGGCTGTCGCCACACGATGCCCGGTGCTTCAGATTCGATCTTGCGGTACGCGTCCGTTTTGATGGGACCGAGCCCGTCAAGCGGCCGCCCCAAGGGATCCACCACGCGCCCCACCATCGCCTCGCCAACCGGCACTTCCAACACCCGTCCCGTGCGTCGAACCTCGTCGCCCTCCCGCAGCTGCAGATAGTCCCCGAGAATGACCGCGCCGAGGTTGTCTTCCTCCAAGTTGAGCGCCAAGCCGGTCACGGTCTCGCCGGAATCGGACGCCGTGAACTCGAGCATCTCCCCGGCCATGGCCGACAACAGCCCGTAGACACGCGCCGTTCCGTCCTTCACCTCCAGCACGGTGCCCACTTCACGCGTGTCCAACGCCTCGAGCTCGGCGGCCTCGATCTCTTTCAGGAGGACGTCTTTCAGCTCGCCAGGACGGAGAATGGATTCGGTAGCCATACGCTTTTCTGAGACCGGTTTGGGGGTGGTTCAAAGGCTTGTGAAAATTATCACAAGCAGCGAAACCCGCAAGCGCGAATGAATATCGACGATTCACTACCCAATGTCGATCACCCCGTCCGCGCGGCTGGGGACTGCCCGCTCAGCGCAGAGCGCACGCGCGACCCGCTACACCCGACTCCTCGTCCTCCCGAGCACAAACCGCTGCAAGACTCCTCGGGGTCCGAGGCGGGCCAGTTCTCGAGGGGTCACGCCCGCCACGCGGCGGGCACTCCCCGCGAAATGGCTCGGAGAGGAGTACCCCAAAAGATCAGACACTGTCCGCACAGTATATCCCGGGTTGCCCAAAAGATCCGATGCCAAGGCGGCCCGTGCCAAGTCAATCACCCGCTTCAGATTAGGAGCGCCACCGGCCGCAAATTCGCGAGACAGGTGCTCTCGGGTCTTCCGGAGGGTCACGGCCACGTCCCCGGTCGTCATGGGCTGTTCGGCCCGGTCCAAGACCACCGCCCACGCTTGGAGCTGCAGCGGCTCGATCAGCCGGAGCAGCCGCGGCGCATCGGCCAGCGCCTCACGGCGCTTGCGGCTCGCCAGGTGAGGACCGATGAGCCGTCCGGCGGCCGCATCGTCCACGCCCTCCACCAAGATCCCACTCAGCGGAGCCCGCCTGCACGCGGCGAGTAATGCTCCGTCGGCCGGGCGAAAGGCGCTAAAGGCGAAAAACGGAATGCGCGGAAAGGCATGGGCCATCTCGAACGTCGGCCTCGCCCATCCGGCTCGGACGTCAACGACCACCCCGTCCACCAATTGGCTCCCCAGCAGCGAGGCTACGCGGTCCACCGATGTACACGAGACCACCCGTATGCCCTGTCGGCGGGGTAACCCGCGCCTCAGCTGCGCCCGCAGGTCCCGGTTGTGGTGCACCACCGGCACGAGGGTCATCGCATTGTTTCCGAGCTTCGCCCCATCACCCCGCGTGAGACTTCTCGATTGGCTTTGATGAGAATCTCTTTGGCGTTGTCGTACGTGATGATCTCGATCGCCCGCTCCAATGGGTACCACGCGCACGCCACGATCCCTTCAACCTCCTCTGGTACCGGCTCGCCGGCGAGACACTCGAAGAGGTAGAAGTGACAGAACTTGTGGACGATCACGTCCTCGGTCGCGAAGTGCCAGTCGATCGTGCCCAACGGGGCAAGGAGACGGAGCTCGGTGAGTCCCGTCTCCTCGCCGATCTCCCGTCGCGCCGCCTGAGACCCCGATTCCCGTTTGGTCAGGTGTCCCTTGGGAAAGCCCCAATTGCCGTGGGCATCCAGGATGAGCAGATACTCCGGCACGCCTGCATTGCGCCGGAACACGACCCCGCCGGCGCTCGTCTCGAGCCGAGCGCGGGTTGGACCTGACATTAGCGACCGGTGGGCGGAGCGACGAAAGCCAAAGTGGCGCTGTTACCACGACCATCCGGAAGCGGCACAGGCGGCAGGGACGGCAGAGCGTGCATCCGCGTCGTGACGACTAGAATACCGAAAACTTGAAGTACTTCCTCGGGTTGGCTTTGATGTCCGCGAGGAGGAGCCGGAGCTCCACGACGGCGAGGGTCGCCTCTTGGTACAGCGCGGAATCGCCGAGTAGCAGGCCCGCGGTCCCGCCCCGGTCCTGAAGACGGGTCACGAGCGTGTCGGCTCCCTGGAGGAGCCGCACGAGGGTCGCCTGATTCGCCCCTACGGCGCCGAGGATTTGGTTGAGCTCGTCGGCTGCACCCCGGATCTCCTGTGAGGCGGCCGCCATGTTGTCGAGGATGACCTCGAGCTCGCCTTCTTGGGTGGCCGTATCGACCCGCGCAAACGAACTGCGGATCAGCGCTGCCGCCGCCTCGAAATCCTGCGATCCCGATTCCAGGTTCGAGCCCACGTTCCCCATGATGTTGGTCTGCGTCTCCATGAAGGCGCTGATCCGGTCGGCGATCCGGCCAAAGTCGCGGATCGACTCCTGGAGCTCGGTCACGGCCGCGGAATCGAAGGCCGTTTGGATTCTGGAAGAGACGGTGGCGATGTCGCTCGCAATGCGTCCGGCCTGCGCGGTGAGCTGCCCAATGTCCGGGAGGGTAGCACCGGGCCACGTGGTCTCGACATCGATCGTGGCACCGACGAGCTCGATCTCCGCCAGGACGTTGGGATCGTCTGAGGGCGGCGCATCTCGGCTGATGATCTCCGCCTGCCACTCACCAAAGAAGGACGCTGAGGCAGCGATGATCGCCGGGCGATCCGGAAGTGTCACTCCTTCGTACACCTGGAGGTCGGCCTCCACCATGTCGTTCTCGGCCAGGCGAATCCGCTCCACCCGGCCAACCCGCACGCCGCGGAGCACGACTGGATTGCCCACCCCCAAGCCCCCCACCGATCGGAACCGCGACGCGTACGTCGCGCTCCGCGCACCAAACACGTCCTTCTCCGCAAGCCAGAGCGCGCCCGCGACGAGGAGGGCGGCCGCGATCAGGATCGTGATGCCAACGATCACCTCGTCGCGACGCTTCACGTGCGAGCTCCCATGCTCAACCGATCCACCTCCGCGTTGGCTTCTGGGCGACCCTCGATGAACTGGCGCACGATCGGGTCGTGGCTCCGGCGGATCTGATCAACCGTCCCAACCTGACGGATGGCACCGTGGTAGAGCATGGCGATGCGGTCGCCAACCCGATAAGCGCTCCGCATGTTGTGCGTCACCACCATGCTCGTGACCCCCAGTCGCTCGCGGGTGCGGACCATCAGCTCGTTGATCACCGATGACGTCACCGGATCCAGACCCGTCGTGGGTTCATCGTAGAGAATGTATCGCGGCTTGAGCGCGATAGCCCGCGCAATCCCCACCCGTTTACGCATCCCGCCGGACAGCTCAGAGGGAAAACGCTCCTCGGTGCCCTCGAGGTCCACCAGGGCCAATGATTCGCGCACCCGGTCCTCGATCTCCTGCGAACGAAGCCCCCGCCGCCGCAACCCGAGGGCAATATTGTCTCGGACGGACATCGAGTCGAACAACGCGGCGAACTGAAAGACGAATCCGATGGTAGCCCTCAGCGCCATGAGTGCCTTGCGGTCCAGCTGGTGTACGACCTGCCCGTCCACTTCCACTTCCCCTGCATCGGGCTCCAGCAACCCCACAATGTGCTTGAGCACGACGCTCTTGCCCGTCCCCGAGCCGCCAATGAGCACCATGGTCTCGCCCTCCTGAACGTCGAGCGAGAAGCCCTCGAGCACCTTCTTCGGGCCAAAGCTCTTGTACACGTCTCGGAAGACGATCATGGTGGCGCGTGACTCCCATCCCGCTCCTCCCGCCACCGCAAACAGGCGGGATCGGCCGGCTGGGCGGCATGGACACGGACCCAGGGATGCACCCTCACAACAGCACCACCGCCCAAAACGCGTCCAGCACCAGGATCATGGCGGCGCCGATCACCACGGCCTCCGTCGTATTGCGGCCCACGCCCTCGGCGCCGCCGCGCGTCGCCAACCCCTTGATGCATCCAATGAGGCCCACGGCCATACCAAACGAGAGGGACTTGACCAGCCCATACCAAAGGTCCTTGTGCCGATAAAAAATCCTCAGGCCCTTGACGAACTCGGCAGAGGCGAGATCGATGACCGTGATCGCCGTGATCCATCCCGCCACGAGCGCGACCACCATGGCCAGCGCGACGACCACCGGAAACATGATGGTGGCGGCAAGCACCCGTGGCACCACTAGATAGGAATACGGATCGTAGGCCAGGGTCTCGAGGGCGTCGACCTGTTCGGTGACCCGCATGGTGCCCAACTCGGCCGCGATGTTGGCGCCCACGCGGCCAGCCAGCGCCAGACCGGTGAGTACCGGCGCCAACTCCATCAAGACGGTCTTTTCGACCAGCGTCCCCACAAAATACCGTGGGGTCGCGCCGGCCAAACTGTAGGCGGCTTGGAGGGAAAGCACGACGCCGGTGAAAACGGCGATGATGAGCGCCAGGGGCAGGGATTGAACCCCGATCCGCCGCATCTGGACCCCAGCCAGCCCGGCCCAGGAGCGCACCTCCCGCAGTCCGCGAGCCACATCGGCGACGAACTGCCCCACCCGGCCAATCGCGGAGATCCAGCCGGCCACGCGGAGGCTCAGATATTCGTACACGGCGCGAATGTACGGTGGCACAACGCAAGAGGCCAGGGCAAATGACCCCGGCCTCTAACTCGTTACTTCGTTTTGTGTTGAGCTGCCTTAGGCGGCGAAGCTCGCCAGGGCCTTGCCCACCTGCCCCTCGCGGAGCCGCTTGAGGGCTCGGTCCCTGAGCTGACGGACCCGCTCGCGGGTAACGCCCAGCATACCGCCAATCTCCTCGAGCGTGTGCTCGCGGCCACCGTCCAACCCGAAGTAGAGCCGGAGCACCTTGGCGTCGCGGGCGGGGAGCGTTTTCAGCGCCTCCTCGACCTCGTCGCTCAAAAACCGCTCCATGGTGGCCTCTTCGGTATCCGGCAGGTCCTCGGCGATGAACCGCTCGATGAGCGCCCGATCGCCCTCGGGATCGAGGGGTGCATCCAGCCGCACCTCACCCGTGTTGAGCGCTGCCAGCGACTGCACGACCTCCAGCGACAGACCGGTGGCCTGGCCGATCTCCTCGGGGGTGGGTTCGCGCCGCAGTTCTTGCCTCAAGGCTTCGGCGGTCTTCACGATCTTCGAGAGATCGGCCGTCCGATTGAGCGGTACACGAACCGTTCGCCCCTGCCGCGCGAGGGAGGCCAGAATGGCCTGGCGAATCCACCACACGGCGTACGAGATGAACTTGACGCCCTGGTCGGGATCGAACTTCCGGGCCGCCGTGAGCAGCCCCACGTTCCCTTCGCCGATCAGGTCGGTGAGCGGCAGGCCGCGGTTCTGATACTTCTTGGCCACGGAGATCACGAATCGGAGGTTCCGCTTCGCGAGCTCCTGCATCGCCTCCGTGTCACCCGCCCGGACCTTCTTCGCGAGGGCAATCTCCTCGGCGGGGGTGAGCAGAGGCGTCTTGCTCACCTCATAGAGGTACTGGTCGAGGAGATCACGATCGTCCTCGTTGACCGCAATGGGGGGAGCCGGACGGCGACGGCGCTTCTTTCGCCGGTCGGATTGGGTCATTGGCTTCCTGTCTAAGTTTGTACGTCGCGACGTTGGGCGACGGGGAGTTGACTTCATTACCTCTCCTATACCCCCTGGGCCGGCCAGAAGTTCTGGACGGCTCCGGAGCCGCTTGACACTATTTGGGCCCTCGGGTAGGTTCCCGTGTTCCAGCGGTGCGGCTCCCTTGGGCGCCTAATATAATGGGGGCGTAGCTCAGTTGGGAGAGCGCGTGAATGGCATTCACGAGGTCAGGGGTTCGATTCCCCTCGCCTCCATCGGGGAAGCACGGGGCGGCAGCGGGCTGCAAGACCAGCTAATTCATTGCAAAGAATAGACTTAGGCGCAAATGGGGCGGACGGGTAGGTCTTGGGCCGGTGCCGCGGCTCACTTGCGGGAATAGCTCAGCTGGTAGAGCACAACCTTGCCAAGGTTGGGGTCGCGGGTTCGAGTCCCGTTTCCCGCTCTGCTGGGACGAAAGGACGGAACGACGGACAGACGGAGGGGAGCGGGTGGAGCGGTACCCTTCCGGCCCTCTCACCGACCGACTTCCCAACCAACAAACGGCGCGGGGTGGAGCAGTCTGGTAGCTCGCCGGGCTCATAACCCGGAGGTCGTGGGTTCAAATCCCACCCCCGCTACTCGCGGCGGAACGATGGAAGACGGAACGACGGAATCAGCGAGCCCAGCCGCCGTTTCGTGTCTATCGTTCCGCCGTTTGTTTGCGGGGCGGTTAGCTCAGTTGGTTAGAGCGCTACGTTGACATCGTAGAGGTCACAAGTTCGAATCTTGTACCGCCCATGTGGTGGGGGCCTAGGATTGGGGCTCACGGGTCGGAGACGGCCGCACCAACTCCACTCGCACCCACACCGCGCCCATAGCTCAACTGGATAGAGCGTCTGGCTACGGACCAGAAGGCTGGGGGTTCGAATCCTCCTGGGCGCATGACGGCGGTCGGCTGGAATACGAGAAGGTGACGCCGGTTACGTCTGACCGACCACCCGTATCGGGGCGTGGCGCAGCCCGGTAGCGCGCCTGCTTCGGGAGCAGGAGGTCGCCGGTTCAAATCCGGCCGCCCCGACTGCGAACAGGTCAGAAGGGGGGAAGGTCAGGAGGTCGGGAGGTTGGACGGACCGTACGCCTTCGCCTCCCCTCTTTCCAGCCTTCCGTTCTAACCACCGTTTTCGCGCCAGTAGCTCAGTTGGATAGAGCGTTGGCCTCCGGAGCCAAAGGTCACAGGTTCGAATCCTGTCTGGCGCATACCGCTTCCGTTCGCAACACGACGGCACGATCCGGAGCAGGCGCTCGTTTCTTGTCCGTGGTTCTGCGCTCAACTCCTCCGCTCCCCAACGATTCCCTGGCTCCCTCATCTGATGCGCCGTTACCCTAACGTGACCGGGCTCACGCCCCAGCCGTGGGCCACTCCACCGTTTGGTTGTGTTCCTCCTAACGCACAAAACCACAAACACTTAGAGCATGGACACTTGATCGCAGCATGATCGATGTGGGTCATCTTTGATGGCAACAATACCACAACGCTGACCATCGACCGATCATCGCCAATCATGCGAGGCACTATGCGACCGACCATTCTGCTTTCTGCCGCGGCGGGACTCGGGCTGCTCTTGAGTCCACCGGCGCAGGCCCAGGTTGCCTACACGGAGCCCGTAGGCAATACCGGTATCTACATCAACGGCACGCCGTTCTCCGAGGCGGACATCCGTGCACTGCAGACCCGGCTGGGCATCCCGCATGGAGCCCCGGTCCCGCCCGGTCGGTACTGGTACGACGACGTGTCGGGCCTGTGGGGACAAGAGGGAGGTCCGGCCGCCGGCCAGCTGCTGCCCGGACTCGGGCTTGGCGGGCGGCTCGCCACCGATGCGTCGGGAGGGTACACGCCGTTTTACATCAACGGCCGCTCTCTCCATCCCATGGAGGTGCAGTATCTCCGTCAGCTGTTCGGCTACGTGATCCCCGGTCGGTACTGGCTGGATTGGCAGGGGAACCTCGGCGCCGAGGGCGGTCCGCTACTCGTCAACCTGGTGGCCGTGGCCCGGTCCGCCCAAGGGGGTGCCGCTGGAGCGTACGGCGGCTACACCAGGCGGACGCCGTTTGGCGGCCTCGGCGGCGACGGTAATTGCAGCTATTACCTGCATCCCGACGGACCCAGCGTCATGAACTGCTGAGGCGTCCCAGCCACCGTTCGCCCCAACAGTCCCCGGTGGAAACCGGGGACTGTTGGGGATTCCTGATGATCGGTGAGCAGCGGCGCGTGGTGACCTCGGTCTCTCACGGTGGGTATTGGAGGGTGGACAGTCTCCTTCTGAGAGGCCGAACATGGTGCGTTGGATCTCGGTCCCGTGGATCGTCAGTGTCGTCGCGTGCACGACCGCGGCGTGCACCTCAGGTCCGCTGGACGTGGATATCGTCGCCGCGGACCTGGTGGGTGATGTGGTCATCGGTCCGAGCCAGCAGGCCGTGCTCGAGGTGACGGCCGCAAACCGCACCAACCAGCGGGTAGTGTGGGGGATGGGGAGCTCTTCCTGCCAGCTCGGGCTGGTCGTGTTGGTCGCCGGTCGGGAGCGCAACGTCGACTTCAGGGCATGCACCGACGACCTCGTGGAGCACGCGCTCGATCCCGGACAAGCGCGCACGGAATCCTTCACGTGGGACGGTCAAATCGCATCGGACGGGGTGCTGTCCCTGCTGCCGCCCGGACGATACCGTGTGTTTGGGATTGCTGGCGATCGGGGGGCGAGCGCGCCGCTCGAGGTCACGATCGTCGACGGTTAGCGAGCGGTATTCTCGTCGCACGTCCACGCGGTCGACGGTTACCCGGCCGGGGCTTGTCCCGCTTCCTCTCGATAGATCGTCGCGTGCTCGGGACAGGCCCAGAGATCGTCGTCGATCTGCTCGGTGGCCGGCTTGCCACATCGGATCCGCGGATCGGCAACATCACTTCCGGCGGGCTCTCGCTGGTAGCCCACGACGTACGGGCAACTGCGCGCCGCCATGTGCGGCGGCATCTCGCCAGATCGCCTCACGGCTTTACCTTTGCCTTCAGCTCCTCGAGCCAGTTCTCGACCACAATCATCGCACCGAGTGGCGATCCCTCCTCCGCGCCCACGCTTCGCACCATGAGAAACCGTTGGTCGTCCGACGTCAGGTCGAATGACGTGTAGTTTGATGATAGGGTATACTCGGCTCCAACGCGAAACAGCACACGCCGCTCCCCCACGCGAAAGTCACGCGTCGTGACGACCTCAGCCACCGTCATCTCGTCGCTCGCGCTCACGTAGAACAGTTCCTGGCCGCTGTGGGCCCACAGCGGTGCGCGGCCACCACCGGTCGAGACCTGCCACTTGCCGTCGCTCGTGTTGGGAAACGGCCGCACGTACACCTCGTCCCGACCGGTCTCGCTCGACTCGTACGCCATCCACTTCCCGTTCGGCGAGAGCGCGATCGCCTTCTCGTCGAACTCCGACGCCACGAGGGGCACGGGCACGCTGTCTACGCCGGGGCGGATGCCCACGATGTCGCGGGCGCCCCGCACTTGGCCCGCCACGCCGCCAGTTCGCAAGACGAGCCAGGTCCCATCGGGTGACCACACCCCTTCCCAGATCGGCTGGTCCAATTCGAGCACTAACTCCACTGCCCCGGTGCCATCTGCCCGCTTCACATACAACTCGCCATTTCCCGACCTCGGAGAGCGGAAGCTCACCGAACGGCCGTCGGGTGTCCACCGCGGTCGCACATCGGCCGCCTCATCGAAAGTGAGGCGGGAAAGCGGACCCCGTTCCAACTGCTTGATCCAGATGTCGTCACCGGTCTCACCGGAGATCTTGATGGCTAACCGGGTATCGTCCGAAGAGAGGGCCCACCCCGCGTTACCGGCGGCCGTGAACGTCCAACCAGGATCGATGGGGGTGGCCGTTCCGTCCCGATCCACCCAGACGGCTTCCGACACTCCACCGCCGCCACCTTCGCCCTCCATGAACAACAGGGTTCCCGATTTCGAAATCACCACATCGGGCACGCTTCCCTGGTCGACTTTCACGCCGTCCAATACGGGCACCGGCGCCCCGCGCATTTCCAGAGACCCCATGTCGAACGGCACGGCGAACATTCCACCGTCAGCCCGGACATACACGACGTGGCCGGTGGCCACGTACCAGGCTTGGGCTACATCCGGCATCAGCATGCGTGCCTCGCCGGACCGGAGATCCACCACCCAACTCTCCTGGGCGGTGTTACAGCCGGCGGTACAGGCAGTGAACAACACACCGCGGGCTCCCGGCAGTCCCACCGGAAGCGTCAGGAAGCGTCCTTCGACCGACGCGACGGCCTCCATGGGGCCACCGACGCCGGGCACACGACTCAAGCGCCATCCGTTGTCGACGAACACGATGGTATCGTCGTCCAGCCACGAAGCGGAGCGAACGGTCATTTGCACCGAATCGGTGAGCGTAATTGCGGATCCCCCACCCAGGGGGACCTTTTTGAGCTCTCCATCGACGATGAAGGCAATCCACTCTCCGTCGGGTGAGACCACGGGACTTCGCGCTCCAGCGGTGCCGGCCAGCGGAATTGCCCGATATTGGTCCCGACGTTTCAGCCAGAGTTGCTCGCTTTCGTCACCCGGGCCCACATAGACGATCCACGAGGCGTCGGGCGCGAGCGCGAAGGCGGGATGCACGCCGTCGACGAACGCCTGATCGGCTGGAAACAGGAGTCCATAGCGCGCCACGGTGGGCGGTGGATCGGGACGCAGCCACCCCCAGAGCGCGAGCATCGCGAGGAGCGCCGCCGCCGCCGGCCACGCGTAGCGCTTGCCCACCACAACCGGGGCGGCTATCGATGGCGATACCACCGCTCCCGCCACCGTCGAGAGCGTGAAGGCCGGATTCGTGAGTGCTTCGGCAAACTGCGCTGCGCTGGCAAACCGATCGGCCGGCAGCTTGGAGAGCGCCGTGGTGATCGTGGCAGCGACATGGGGTGGCACCGTGTCGCGATGGGTGGTGACGGGCGGCGCCTTTTCCGTGATCACCTTGGCCACGATGGCTTGGGCGGTGGAGCCGGTATACGGCGGGTCGCCGGCCAACATCTCGTAGAGCATGGCACCCAAGGAGTAGACATCGCTTCGGGCATCGAGTTCCCGATCACCCATGGCCTGTTCGGGACTCATGTAGTGCGGCGTGCCGATTGATAAACCCGTCTCCGTGAGGCGGGCGCCACCGGCATGGGAGACGGCCAGCGCGATCCCGAAGTCCGCCACCATCGCCTGCCCGTCCAGCATCAGGATGTTCTCGGGCTTGATGTCGCGGTGAATCACCTCGTGCCGGTGGGCATAGTCGAGGGCGGCCGCGATCGCTTTCGCAATGTCCAAGGCCTCGTCGATCCCGAGCTGTTTCTCACGAACGAGCCTGGCGCGGAGGGTTTCCCCCTCCACGTAGGGCATCACGTAATAGAGAAACCCGTCCGCGTCGCCCGAGTCGTGGAGTGGAAGGATATGGGGATGCTGGAGGTTGGCCGTGACCTTGATCTCGTTCAAGAACCGTTCCGATCCGATCACGGCTGCGAGCTCGGGACGCAACACCTTCAGTGCGACCTTGCGATCGTGCTTCACGTCTTCGGCAAGGAACACCGTGGCCATTCCACCCTCGCCCAGTTGCCGCTCGATGCGGTATCGATCGGCGAGGGCCGTGGTCAATCGGCCCGTGAGATCCTTCATAGGTTTAAGATGGGGCGGGTAGGAGTGAGGGGCTAGGGGTTCGGGGTTAGGGTTGCGGCATTCACGAGGACCCGCGTGATCGTGCTGGACGTCCTGCAGGTGCCAGTCGGGTGCGAGCGCATACGCTTGACGGTCCACTTGCCGTGACCTTTCCTGCAGGCTAACTCACGTCATCGGTTTCCCCAGGCTTCTCCGTCTTGCCCTGGGGCGGACTTCACGCCAGCACCGTTCGGAGCTTCTCATGTTGCGACTGTCCCGAGTCTCCCCAGCGCCCATGCTGGGGATCGCGCTGCTCACGTTCCTCTCGCTACCACCGTCTGCACACGCGCAACAGATCGATCAGGACCAGATCGACCAACTCGAGTTCCGCCACATCGGTCCCGTCGGGAACCGTGTGTCCTCGGTTGCAGGAACATCGACCGACCCGCTCACCTACTTTGCCGGCGCGGCATCGGGTGGGATTTGGAAAACCGAAGACGGCGGTGTGAATTGGAAGCCGGTGTTCGACGATCAGCCGGTGCATTCCATTGGTGCGTTGGCCGTTGCTCCATCGGACGCCAACGTCGTGTGGGCGGGAACGGGCGAGACGTTCATCCGATCCAACGTGTCCATCGGGAACGGCGTGTGGAAGTCCACCGACGGTGGAGGGTCCTGGACGCACATGGGTCTCGAGGGAACGGGAAGAATTGGACGCATCGTCATCCATCCGACGAACCCCGAGGTCGTCTATGCCGCCGTCCTCGGACACGGGTACAGCCCACAGTCGAATCGCGGCGTCTATCGTAGCACCGATGGGGGCAGGAACTGGCAACAGGTGCTGTTCGTGAACGACTCCACGGGGGCTTCCGATCTCGTCATGGATCCCAACAATCCCCGGATTCTCTTTGCCGGCATGTGGCAGTTTCACCTCAAGACGTGGACGCGAGAGAGCGGCGGCGCTGGCAGTGGCCTCTATATGTCCAGAGATGGCGGCGACACGTGGAAGCGACTCGAGGCCCATGGCCTGCCCACCAAGCCCGTGGGAAAAATCGCTCTCTGCATGACGCCCAAGAGCTCGAGCCGTGTGTATGCGCTCATCGAGACAGGCGATGGCGTTCCATGGCACGGCCAGGAAACCGAAAGCGGCGAACTGTGGCGCTCGGAGGACGGGGGTACGAACTGGAAGGTCGTGAGCCACAACCGCAACCTCGCGGGACGCAGTGCCTATTACTCCCGCTGCGCCGTCGCGCCCGACGACGCGGACGAGGTGTACTTCCTCTCCGCGTCCTTCGCCGTCACCACGGACGGCGGTGACAGCGCCAAGACCGCCAACTTCTTCAATCCCACGGGCGTGTCCGCGCCGGGGTGGGACCATCACGACATGTGGATCGATCCCGGCAACGCGAATCGCATGATCGTCGGGCATGATGGCGGCGTCTCGGTCTCCCAGAATCGGGGGAAGACGTGGTTCCGCATCCAGCTCCCAATTGCGCAGATGTATCACGTGACGGTGGACAACAACATCCCTTACTACGTTTACGGCAATCGCCAGGACGGGCCATCGCTACGTGGCCCGAGCCGGAGCCGACTTGGCGGGTTTTTTTCGCAAGGCATCCCACGGGGTATGTGGCACTCGTTGGGCGGCGGTGAGAGCGGATTTGCCACGCCGGATCCCGAGGATCCCGACATCATCTGGTCCAGCGCATCGGGATGGGGAGCCCTTGGTGGCGTGGTGGTGCGCTACAACGAACGCACGCGGCAGTTTCGTCAGGTGGAGGTGTGGCCGCTCATGACCGCTGGCTGGCCGGCGAAAGACGTGCGGTATCGCTTCCAGTGGACGTTCCCGCTGCTCATCTCACCGCATGATCACAACACGGTGTACGTGACGAGTCAACACGTGCACCGCACCACCAATGGCGGTCAAACGTGGGAGGTGATCAGCCCCGATCTCTCGACGAACGACACCACCAAGCAGGGGATCTCCGGAGGTCTCACGCCGGACAACCTCGGCGTGGAGTACTGCTGTGTGATCTATGCGTTTGATGAATCGCCGGTGGAACGTGGCGTGCTCTGGGCCGGCACGAGCGATGGACTCGTGCACGTGAGCCGGGATAACGGCACCACGTGGACCAACGTGACTCGCAACATCCGCGGTCTTCCGGCATGGGGGACCGTGCGGAATATCGACGCTTCGAAGTGGGATGCCGGCAAGGCCTATCTCACGGTGGATTTTCACGAGGTGGGGAACTTCGCACCCTACGTTTATAAGACGCAGGATTATGGGCGAAGCTGGACCAAGATCACGAGTGGCATTGCCGAGGGCCCGCTCAGCTACGCTCGCAACATCCGCGAAGATCCGGTGCGGCAGGGACTCCTCTATCTTGGTACCGAGAATGCGCTCTATGTCTCGTTTGACGATGGCGCCAGGTGGCAGTCGCTCAAGACCAATCTGCCGCCCGCGCCCGTGTACTGGATCGCCGTTCAGGAGCACTTCAACGATCTCGTAATCGGGACGTATGGCCGTGGGTTCTGGATCCTGGATGACGTCACACCGCTGCAGCAACTCACCCCAAATGTTACCGCGTCCCAGGCGCACTTGTTCGAACCGCGCCCCGCATATCGGTTCCGGCCCATCACCGCGCCCATGACCATGTTCGACGATCCATCGGACGGGGACGATCCGGAAGACGGCGCGTCCATCAACTACTGGTTGGCCACCGAGCCCGGCGAGGTAAAGGTGCGAATCCGCGATGCCCGGGGCGATACCGTGCGGATGCTCGACGGCACCAAGGAAGTCGGGATCAACCGCGTGTGGTGGGACTTCCGCGGCGAGGAATCCACCGAGATCAAGCTGCGGACCAAACCGCTCTACGCCGACTGGATGAGCCTGGGCGAGGATCGTTGGCGTGAGGTCCCCGAAGAAAACAATCGGATATCGGTCTTGATGCCCCCGGGCGATTACACGGTGACGCTCGTGGTGGACAGCCAGGAGGTGGGAACCCAGCAGTTGGAAGTTCGCAAGGATCCACATTCCGAAGGCACCATCGCGGACATCCAGGCGCAGACCGCGATGGCTGAAGACCTATGGACCGACATGAACGAGGCGGCGAAGATGGTGAACACCATCGAGTGGACCCGCCGGCAGCTCTCGGATTTCGAAGCCGTCTTGAAAGATCAGGATGCAGAAGCTGAGGTGCTCACCGCCCTCGACTCGCTCCACCAAAAGTTCATCGGGGTGGAGGAGCACCTCTTGCAGCTCCGTTTCACCGGCACGGGGCAGGATGACGTGCGATGGCCGATCAAGTTGGTGGGGCAGCTTGGATACCTGGCGGGTGAGGTCCAAACCGCTGACTTTGCACCGGCGGATCAACATCGCGAGGCTCATCAAGTCTTGAAAGACGACTTGCGCCGTACCCGGGACGCGCTCGACGCGATCATGCGGCTGGACCTCCCAGCCTTCAATCAGATGCTACAGGAACGCAACCTGGCTCCGGTGATCGCCGCGGGAAGTCAGAAGTAGAATTAGTGGCCTAGCGAGCGGCGGGCGGGGGGTGACCCGCCGCCTCCATGTCGGTCTCGTACGTCGACCGCTCGGTAGCCCGCGATGTGGCATATACCGAAAGGGCCATGCCCCCTAGCCCTGACCCTGAACGCCTAGCACCGAACACCTAACGCCTAGCACCTCGATGTACCAACGCGACTACATCCTCCGCATGATCGAGCAGGTCGGTGCCGTGCTCGTGGCACTGCGCGAACGGATTCTCAAGCGCGTCGCGCAGCGTGGCCAGGTGGAGGAGGAGCTCAGGCAGACACTCCAGGGCGTGGGATTCGATCTGGATTTGGCCCGCCTCGCAGACCCCGAATCGCTCGAGCGTCTGGTGGCGCCGACCGGCGAGCTCGATACCACTCGGGGATGGATGGTAGCCGAAGCGCTGTATCTGCAGGGTCTCGAATGCCAGCTCAGCGATCACGCGCACGACGCACGCAACTACTTCGAGAAGGCGCTTCGTCTCTATCGCCTCTTCGATCCTCGCAACCCCATTCCCACCGGGTTTCCCGAAGCGGCAGAACGCGTTCAAGAACTCGAGGAGCGCCTGGCCGGACTGACGGACATCGGCACTGTCGAATGACGTTCCCACCCCGCCACGCCGTTGCGACGTGCAGGCAACAGTCTCCTTGGCGTCAGTGACCCCTATCACAAAAGTGCTGTTGAATACTTCGCACGATCGAAAAGGTCACCCTCCGCGGCATTTGTGACCAACTCCATGACCGAGCACTGGTTATCGCATCATCGCTCATGACGTCCCGCTCGAGCAACAGATGTGGTACGGAAACTGCTCCCTAAGGCACCGTTGAGACACAAGGCGGTCATGTTAACGCTCTTCGAGTACGGACGTTACGACCGCCGGAACACGTGACCAGGAGCACCAGTGACTGAACCGACGATTCTCGTTGTGCAATTGTCCGAGGCGTTCAGCGGGTTCTGGCAGGACCTGGCGGCGGACCTCGGGGCGTCGGTGCAGTTATTAGAAATAGACGATACCCTTCAGGTGGCGCGGGAAGCCGCGGCATTGATCCTCGCAGCCGGCGGAACCGAGCGCGAAGCGGTGGATTGGTTGGACACGAAAGACGTGCCGGCTCATGTCCCCATCGTGGCTGTTGGAGCGGATCCTGGGCGCCGTATCACGGCGCAACTGGTGGGCCGTGGTGCCAAGGACTACTTCGCGCTTCCCAACGATGTCGAGCTGCTGCGAAACTCTCTCGCGACGATTATCTATCAGAGTAGACAGACAGCACAGATGGCGGCGCGGACAACGGATCTTGCCCGCGCCGATGCTTTTGCTGACATCGTGGGCGAGAGTCCGGCGCTCAAAGCCGTCTTGAACCGCGCCGCACGATTGCTCCCGCACACGAATGCGTCGGCCTTGGTACTGGGAGAGACGGGCACGGGGAAGGAACTGTTGGCCCGGGCATTACATGCCGGCGGGCCTCGTCGCAACGAGCCCTTTGTGGCCGTGAACTGTTCGGCACTCCCCGAGAACCTCGTTGAATCCGAGTTCTTCGGACACGAGAAGGGCTCGTTCACAAATGCGCACGCCGCCAAGCCAGGGTTGTTCGAGGTGGCGGACGGCGGAACGCTCTTTCTCGATGAAGTGGGCGAGCTCCCACTGGAACTCCAGGCCAAGCTGTTGCGTGTCTTGGATGACCAGCGGGTCCGCCGCGTCGGGGGCACGAAGTCTCGGAAGGTGGACGTGCGCATCCTCGCAGCCACCAACAACAATCTCGAGGCGGCGGTGAAGCGCGGCACGTTCCGTCAGGACCTGTTCTTCCGGTTGAGTGTCGTGACGCTCCACCTGCCGCCCCTGCGACAACGCGGTGAAGACGTGATTCAAATTGCCAACGCGCTGATCGAGACGTTGGCGAAACGCCACGGCATTCCCGCGCCGACGCTCCCCCGATCCGTTCACAAGGACCTACTCGCTGCGCGTTGGCCGGGCAACGTCCGCCAACTCAAGAATGCCGTCGAACGTGCGTTATTGCTCGCTCCACCGGGTGAGCTGTGCGTCGAAGAGCTGCTCGCGGAATCCACCCCAGAGTTACCTACCACGCCGTCGGCGCAACCACTCGCCTTGCCCGCGTCCCTGGACGACATCATGCAGGCTGCCGCCCGTGCCACACTCGAATTCTGCGAGGGCAACCGGTCAGAAGCAGCTCGGCGGTTGGGCATCTCACGGCGGCGGCTCCGGCGTCTCCTCAACGAAGGTGCCGACAGCGACGAAGAACTCACAGAGCTCACCTCAATTGGTGTGTCGGCGTAGCCTCCAACTGCACTGCCACCCCTCGCCCTCGATCTCACTCACACAACTAGCTGCCCGCCCGCGATCCCACCGGCGGTCGTTCCTTGCACGATTTCGGTGATCTGACGCCCCGCTGGAGGGGCGGCGTCGCGTCACCCATTGGACGTGATTCGAGCGGTGGTCCCAAGCGTCCCGCCTGGGGCAAAACGACCCAATTGGTCATACCTCACAAAGCCCGTAAGTAGCTACACAATAATAGGTTAATCGACTCGGCGGCCTGGAACGGCTCGTGCTCCAAAAAGGCCGAACACACGACCCCGCTCGGGAGGGAAACGGGCACATGCCAAAGCTTCGCCAGTTCCTCGCTGCTCTTGGAATGACGTTACTCGTCGCCGCGTGCGCCGACAGCACGGCGCCGGTCTCCGAGAGTCCGTTGTTCGCGAAGGGAGGCAACCGCGTCTCGCTGGAACCCACCGTTCTTGGAGAGGACGTCCTTCCCGAATCCGACCTCGGTGACGTGGTGGACGGTGCGGGGAATGTCTTCACCCTGGTCGTCCCCGAAGGCACGATCGCGCAAGCGCCCCTTGCACCGGAACTCCAGAGCTATCACCACGAGTTCCAAGTCGAGCAGGGCAAGCGAGCCAGCTATGCGGTCCTGTACACGACGCTCGACGTCTTCATGGACATCGACGTACCCGCGAGCGCGCAGCTGGTGGATGACAACGGTCGGAGACTCAAACGCGGCGAGCGGGTCACCGTACACATCGACATCGACCCCGTCTCGTTCGCCGTTCGGTTTCTCCCGCATGGGATCACGTTCCCGCAGAAGCCTGCTGATCTGACGTTCGGGCTGACGTTTGCGGATTGGTCCGACCATCCGATCCGGGACGCCAACGATCTCACAATGTGGTATCAGCCGGTGACCGGCACCGACTGGACTGAGTTGGACAACGCCGTTGAGTTCGAGTTTCTCGGGCTCTGGGCCCATACGACGCTCGATCATTTCTCGAACTATGCCATCGCGTGGTGAGGCCATGAGGCCGATGACGCGCGTGACTCGAAAGGAACAGACGATGTCGAAGGGTTTGCTACGGATTAGCCTGTTGGCGGGTGCGCTCGTCCTGGGCTGTGCCGAGGGGACTGCACCGGTGGCTGAGCTGCCGCAGGAACCCGAGAACGCACTGCACTTCTTGAGCTGGGATCCGGCCAACGGTCCGGTGGACTTCGCTGCTTTCGGCGCGACCCCCTACGGACCAATCGATTTTGTGGACCAGCCGCTCCGCGCCGTGGGAGACTCCGTTCTCGTCGACAGCTACGCGGTGAGCTTCTGGGCTGTCCGCGGCGAGCAGCGGTTCATCCAAATCAACTACATCGATTCGCTGGGTGCGGTCGAGTCGCCGTACGTGCGCTTCGACGTCAGCGATCCCGTACAGCGACCGAACGGGAGCGGCATTGCCGTGGGTGATTCGGTGCTCATCACGGTCTCAGTGGATCCCACCGACATCGTGGTGCGCTTTGAACCGTCGGGATTGCAGTTCGGTAACGCTTCCGAGCTCCAGATGTGGTACGGCGGAGCCAGCGACGACCTGAACGGCGACGGATCGGTCGACAGCACCGATGCCGATATCCAGCAAAACCAACTGGGAATGTGGTGGCAGGAACAGCCTATCGATCCCTGGGATTCCATCATCGCCGACCACTCAATCGAGCTGGAATGGTTCCGCGCCTGGCTCGAGCACTTTTCCGGCTACGCAGTCTCCTGGTAGTCGTATGACGAACACGAGTAGAGTCCTGCTGCTAGGACTTGCGCCACTCACGTTGGCATTCCTCGCCGCCTGCGGTGAAGCCATCGCCCCGCAGCCTGGCACGCCGGGTGAGGAACCGCCTGCTCCCCCCCCGCCGGTGGTCACTCCGAAGACGGCGGCGACCGTGCACCATCTCCGCTGGAGCGAGTCCGGTGGGCCGTCGCAGGTGGCCCCCAGCCTCGGCCAGAGCCAGCAGCCACCGGTGACCGAGTTGTATCTCGCGGGGACCGGCGTTCCGCGGGGATCATTGGCACAGTCCGCCCCGAGTGCATCGGTGCTTCCGAATTACGACCCCGGCCGCGACGCTTTTCCTGGTTTGCTGCTTCAAGCGACCGACAACGGCCTCATGGAATCGGATCCCGTCAAATACCAGAAGTGGGTGGGAGGCCCGAGCCCGATCGACGTGGACGGACCTGTCTCACTCGTCCTGTGGAGTGCGATGCAGGATTTTGACCAAGACGACAACGGCGTGGTGCATGCCGGCTTGTTCGAGTGCGACGCGGGTGGATCCAACTGCGACCCCATCGTGCAAGCGACGCTCAAGCTCGATCCGTGGAGCGGTTCGAGTTCGTGGGTGGAACGCACCATCGACTTCGGTCCGGTGACGCGCAGCGTCCCCCCTGGGCGTGTCCTAGCCGTCAAAATCGTTGTTGAGGAAAACGACATGTGGTTCGCTTACGGGACCACAGCGCAGCCGAGCCGGCTCGCCTTTAGTGGTCCCAAGCCGGTGCCCTACGAGGTGAGCGTGTGGGCAGTGCGTGGGGAACAGCGCTCGGTCGACATCAACAACCAGGCCACCGGGAATCCCTTTTTGCAGCTCGACGTCTTCGATCCGGTTCAGCTGTCTGACGGTACGCCGATCGGCGTTGGCGACTCCGTGATGCTCACCGTGACGGTCGACCCCGAAAAGCTCGTCGTCTCGCTGGAGCCTTCCGGCATCACCTTTGGGCAGGAGCCCACCCAGCTCCGGATGTGGTACAGCGATGCCGATCCCGACTTCAACGGCGACGGCGTGGTGGACGACGAAGACGTCCGCATTGAGAACGACCTCCTGGAGGTCTGGTACCAGGAAGTCGCTGGGGCCCCCTGGGAGACCATCGTGGCCATCAAGTCGGCCGAGGACGGGTCGTTCACGGCGGTGCTGGACCACTTCTCGAATTACGCCGTTGCTTGGTAGGTACATGAAGCCTTCAGCGCGACACACACCCCGGACGAAGGCGGCAGCCGGCATTGCCCTGGTCCTCGCCGTCGGAGCCTGCGGCCAGGCGGGAACTCCCGTCGAACCGAGCACCCCGACGGTGAACGTGACCTTACCGGCCGGCACGCTCGCACACATTCCGAGCGCGCCACCGCTCGAGACGCTGGACACATCCTTCGTGGTTGTGCAAGGTCGCGGCGGAACGTTCAAGGTCTCCTACCTCAAGGACCAAGACGATTCTGGTCCCAGCTGGTTTCTCAGAATCTCTATCCCAGGAACTGCCGAGCTGGTCGATGCCAATGGTCGCTCGCTGATTGCAGGCGACACGCTTCGGATCACCGTACAAATCGATCCCACGCGGTTCCTAGCATCGTTCAGTCCACATGGAACGCAGTTTCTCGGGATGCAGCCGGTGACCCTGGCGTTCAACTACACGCATGCGGACCTGAGCGACCGGGACCCATCGGATCTCGAAATTTGGTATCAGGCGCTCGGAGACGATCCCTGGGCGCCAGAACCGAGCAGCGTGGACGTACGGCAGAACATGGTGTCCATGACGCTCGAGCACTTTTCCAACTACGCAGTGGCTTGGTAGAAGGTAGAGGATGACGACGCAACCAATATCTGTTGAACGGGCCTGCGAACTCGCGGCGGCGGGACACCACGCCGAGTTGCTCGCGTATCTGGGTGAGTGGCCCCTGGAGTCGATCGCGGACTCCCCAACGCTGTCGCTGTTGTACGGTACGGCACACGCTCGGCTTGGACGGCACGACGACGGGATTCACTGGGTGGATCTGGCGCTGGCCCGCGCCCGATCGCGCGACCAACGCGCCGTGGAAACCCGAGCACTCAACACTCGAGGTGCAATCGCCTTTGTGGCCGGTGAAATCGATGAAGCGTCGGACTTTTTCACGCAGGCGTTGCTGACCGCCAGCCGGGACGGCGATCATGCAACCATCGGCCGATGCTCCAACAACCTGGGGATCATCAACAATCTCCGCGGCCGCTACGCCGAAGCCATTGGGTCGTATTCCATGGCCATCGCGGCATTCGAGCGGGCGGAACTGCCACAGGGGATGGCCGAGGCACATCACAATCTCGGCATCACCTACGCCGAACAGAACCAATTCGATCGAGCGCTCGAGGAGACGGAAGCAGCCCATCGGGACGCCGCGGCTGCGGGAGACGAGACCCTCGCCGCCATGACGGTGCGAGGTCGCGCCGAGATCCGCGTCTTCCTCGGCGAGCTGGACGAAGCGGAACACGACATCACCGCTGCGCTCGCCGAACATCGCCGCCTGAGCGACCGGGTCGAGGAGGCGCAGGATCTTCGAATACAGGCGCTGATCAACTTGCGGAAAGGCGATGCGGACGGGGCCGAGAAGACTCTTCGAGACGTCATCACGAGCGCGGAAGCCCTGGGCCGGCCGCAGCTCGTGGCCGAAGCACGGCGGGATCTCGCCCATGTGCTGCGGGCGAAAGATCGTTACGACGAAGCGCTCGAGACAGCACGGGCCGCCATCCGACTGTTCGAACAGCTCGGAGCGGAAGGAGAAGTCCGCAAGCTGGACAGCCACGACTGGGGCTACCCCCTCGCGAAGGAGTTGAAGCGGTCGCTCGAGCCGCTCCACGCAGCGCAAAAGCTTGCCAACATGGGACGGTACCAGGAGCTCATGACCTACCTCCAGGACCGCTCCTACGAAGATCTCAAGCAGTCTCCCACTCTCGCGCTCCTCCGGGGAATCGGACACGCCCGTCTTGGCGAGTTGGACGAGGGTTGGCAGTGGATCATGATTGCGCTCAATCGCGCCCGCCTTCTCGGGGATCGGGCGGTCGAGGTGCGAGCGCTCAACGTCTACGGCGCCATCGCGCTCGAACGGGGCGGGATCGACGAAGCCACGTACTTCTTCACCTGCGTGCAAGCACAGGCGATGGAGTCCGGTGACCTCGCCACCGTGGGGCGCTGCGCCAACAACCTCGGCATCATTGCCAACATGCAAGGCGACCACGGGCGAGCCGTGGGCGCCTACACGATGGCGCTGGCAGCATATCAGCGTGCAGGACTTGGTCG
This sequence comes from Gemmatimonadales bacterium, assembly GCA_041615815.1. Classification (GTDB taxonomy): domain Bacteria; phylum Gemmatimonadota; class Gemmatimonadetes; order Gemmatimonadales; family GWC2-71-9; genus JBDHDH01. Next base: position 128,657 of record JBFJCP010000007.1, read on the forward strand.
CGGTGTGGCCGAAACCCGTCACAACCTGGGCATCACATATCGCGACAAGGGCGATCTCATCCGCGCGATGCAAGAAGCGGATGATGCCGTCGAGGCAGCCAAACAGCTAGAAGACGCCGCGCTGCATGCACAGGCATTAGCCGGCCGCGCCGAGATCAGGATCGCGCGCGGCGAGGCCGCCATCGCGATTCGCGAGGCAGAACGCGCGCTGGCGCTCCACGAGGAGCTCGGAGACGAGGTGCGACAAACCGAGGATCTCAGGATTCTCGGGTGCGCACTCGCCCAGGCGTGCCGTTTTGACGAAGCCGCAGTGAAGCTCCGGGACGTGATCGCGCGGGGGAAAGCGCATGACCGACCGCTGTTAATAGCCAGTGCGCAGCGGGACCTCGCCCACCTCCTGGATCAGACCAGCCAGCGAGACGAAGCCTATCACCTTGCCGTTGAGGCACGCGAGGCGTTCGACCGACTAAACGCCCACGGGGAAGTCCAGAAGCTGGACGCCCTGCTCGCCACCTATCCTCACGACGCCCAAGCACGGGCATGACATGCCGTCTCCGCCTGGATCGCCACGCCCCGGTTGGTTCACCACGAACCACCGAACCGCCTCGGGGATAATCATACAACGTGTTTTCTAACAATCACTTACGCGACTCTCTGCGCTGGAACGGGTTCTGCGTTTTATCGCTGCGGATCGCAACGACGGAATTCGACTGTGCACAGTAAAGGGAGACGAGCCATGTCCCACCTCCGGTGGACACTGACAACCGCGCTGATGCTGGGACTAGTGTCGTGCGCCGACACCATCGCTCCGGTGAGCGACGTTGCACGAGACAGCGGTCCGCGGCATCTGCGGTGGGCCACGACCAACACGCTGGGCTTCACCGCCAACGCGGGCATGCCCGGGGGCGAACTTCCGTTGGCGACCCCGCCGATGCACGCCACGGCAGGAGACTCGCTGGCCCTCAATACCTACGCGGCGAGCTTCTGGGCCGTTCGGGGAGAGCGACGCTTCGTCCAGATCGACTACCTGAACACGATGGACCCGACCAACACATACCCGTTCCTGCACCTGAGCATCGCGAATCCGATCACGAGACCAAACGGAGCCGCCATCGCCCAAGGCGACTCGGTCCTGATTACCGTTACGGTGGATCCGGTGGAATTGGTCGCGTACTTGGAGCCGTCGGGGCTGCAGTTTGGCACCAGCGATTCCACCACGATCAAGATCTGGTACACGGGTGCGGACGGCGACTTCAACGGTGACGGCGTCGTAGACGACGAAGACGCGTACATCGAGAGCCAGATGATGGGCGTGTGGTACCAAGAGGAACTGCTAGCCCCGTGGGAAGCCATCGCTTCCACCGGCAATTTGGCAGAGAAGTGGTTCGCGGCGGTTCTCGAGCACTTCTCCGGCTACGCGATCTCCTGGTAACGAGGAACACGCTGGATGCTGCAGTTCCGACCCACTCTCGATAAGGCACGCCACCTCGCCGACGCGGGGCGCTTCGCCGAGGTCATCGAGTTCCTCGATGAGCGGCCCCGGGAAGAGATCGAGGCGTCGTCTGCACTGTCGCTCCTCTACGGGATGGCGCATGCTCGTCTGGGCCGTTCTGACAAGGGCAAGCGCTGGGTCGAGTTCGCGCTGGCGCGGGCGAGGGAACGCGAGGAGGAGGACGTTGAGATCCGTGCTCTCAACACGCGGGGGGCCATCGCGTTCGTGAGCGGCCGCATCGATCAGGCAGCGGACTACTTCACGCAGGGCTTGCTGGCAGCCAGCCGCGCCGGTGATCACACCGTCATCGGGCGCTGCTCCAACAATCTCGGCAGCATCAACAATCTGCGGGGACGCCACGCCGAAGCGGTGGCGGCGCACGCTCTGGCGGTGGCCGCGTTCCAGCGGGCGGGGGATCATCGGGGTGTTGCGGAGGCACGCCACAACATGGGCATTTCGCTCCGCGAGCAGCGCCGATTGGACGAGGCGCTCCGGGAGGCGACGTCCGCCCGCGCCGAGGCAGTGAAAGCTGGTGATCTCACCCTCGCAGCCATGACGCTGCGAGGTCAGGCCGAGATTCACGTGGATGGCGAAGACCTGGACGTCGCCCAGGACGCCATCCAAGAGGCGCTGCGCGAGCACCGAGACCTGAAGGATGCCGTAGAGGAGGCGCAAGACCTCCGTATCGTTTCCGCCATTCACGCCGCCCGGGGGGAGAGCGGCGCGGCGGAAACGATGCTGTTGGAGGTCATCGCCCGCGCCAAGTCGCAGGACCGGCCGCTCCTCGTCGCGGAGGCAACCCGCGATCTCGCATACGTCCTTCGCAGACAAAAGCGGCAGGCTGCGGCGCTGGACGCGGCGCGGTCAGCGATCGCGCAGTTTGAGCGCCTTGGCGCCGAAGCCGAGGTGCGAAAGCTCGACAGCCACGAGTGGGGATACCCGCTTCGTATGGATCTCGCACGGTCGCTCGAGCCACTCCACGAAGCGCAGCGCCTCGCGGACGCTGGACACTACGCCGACCTGGTGGAGCACCTCCGTTGCCTCCCAGAGGAGATCCTCGAACAGTCGCCGACCCTGGCGCTGCTCTACGGCATTGGTCTGGCCCGCTTGGGCCGCCTGGAAGCAGCGGAGCAGTGGACCATGATCGCGCTCGCCCGATCGCGGGCAACGGGTGATCGGGCGGTCGAGGTTCGCGCGCTCAACGCCTATGGCGCGATCGCACTGGACCGAGGGGGGATCGACGCCGCCGTCGAGTTCTTCACCAAGGCCCAGGAAGAAGCGATGCGGGAAGGCGACCTCGAAACCGTCGCCCGAGCGGCCAACAACCTCGGCATCGTCGCCAATATGCAGGGCGACTATGGGCGTGCCGTGGGATCCTACACGATGGCGCTCGCCGCCTATCAACGAGCAGGATTCGAGCGGGGAGTGGCCGAAACCCATCACAATCTCGGCATCACGTATCGGGATCAGGGCAGTCTGGTGGAGGCGATGAGCGCCGCGGATCGAGCTGTGTCCGACGCCGAGCGGCTCGGGGACCGGTCACTGGAAGCGCAGACCATCGCTGGCAGGGCGGAGATTCGCCTGGCCCGCCAGGAGCCGCAGCTCGCCCACTTGGAAGCCAAGCGAGCCGCAGATATCCATCGGGATCTCGGCGACACCGTGCGGGAGAGCGAAGACTTGCGAATCCTGGCCGGTGCCATGGCGGCGGCGGACCGGTATGACGACGCGGAACGCTTGTTGACCGACGTGATCCAACGGGCCACGGAACACCATCGCCCACTCCTCGCAGCCACGGCGCAGCGTGATCTCGCCCAACTGCTCGACCGTCTCGCACGCACGCACGAGGCGCGGACGATGGCGGAGCAAGCACGCGCCACCTTCGATCGCCTCGGGGCCCGGGTACAGGTCGAGCGCATCGACGCGTTCCTCGCGCGGCCACACCTGGCGGCGTAGGACTCCCGACCATAGACCCGTAGGCGTCCTGTTCGGGACGATGGCGTGACATCGATTACAGCGCGTGGATTGATAGCGGCGCACCAATCCCACGGCGGTTCCTCCTCCAGCTACGCCATTCCCGTTGTCCACAACGGTGAATACCCACCCCACCGATGCTGCCCCCGAAGCCAGAATAGTGACCGATATCACTCCACCATGAAGCGAACGTCGACACACTGCAGGGACGTGTCGTTCACCTGACCGGTCGTCCGACCCCTCCGGGGTCGATCCGGCATGATCGCAAGACCGAACCCCCTGCACAAAAACTGACGCTCGGCGAGGGAGTAATGAAGCACACGCGATGGTACTCGGCTCTGCTGTCCCTGATCCTCCTCCTCGGCATGTGGGCCTGCAGCCCCAAGGCCGCCTGCGACGACGAAGCGTGCGGAACCCTGGTGGTGGTCACGACAGCGGAAGCCGACGTCCTATTGCCGCCGGCGACGCGGAGCGATATTGGCGTCGGACTCACCGACCTCATCTTCACCAAGCTCGCGGACCTGGGACCGGAATTGAACACCGTAGGGGATGAGGGGTTCACACCCCTTCTCGCCAACGATTGGGTGTTCGAAGACTCCTTGACGATTGCGTTCAAGATCCATCCCGATGCGGAGTGGCACGACGGTGCGCCGGTCACCGCCACCGACGTGACCTTCACGTTCGAGGTCTACCGTGACTCGGCCATCAACTCGTCGGCGCGCCAGCGGCTTGGCCGCATTGCCTCCGTGACTGCGCGAGACGAGCGCACAGCCATCTTTCGATTCACCGAGGTCTACGCCGAGCAGTTCTTCGACGCCGTCTATCACATGCGGATCCTGCCGCGTCATATCCTCGAGTCAGTCCCAATGGACCAGCTGGCCACCCACGCGTTTGGGCGTGAGCCTGTGGGGGCCGGCCCGTACCGCTTCGTTCGCTGGGACACTGGTGAGCTGGTGGAGCTCGAAGCAGACAGTGCGTTCTTTCTCGGGCGCCCCGGGGTCAAGCGTCTGATCTGGCGTTTCACCGCCGATCCCAACGCGGCCATTACCCATCTGGTAGCCGGGGAGGCCGACGTCATGGGATCCCTGGGCGGCCCCACCAACGTAGATCGGGTGACCGCCACGGAGCATCTGCGGGCCGTTCCCTATCCAGTCCCGGTCTACATGTTCGTGGGTTTCAATCTCCGCGATCCCAAGAACGCCGGGCGCCCTCACCCTCTCTTTGCAGACCGGGAAGTCAGACGCGCCGTTAGCATGGCCGTGGATCGAGCGGCGCTCGTTCGAGCCGTATTGGGTGAATACGGAAACGTCCCCGTGGGGCCTGCAACGCGACCATTGTGGATTTGGGACGACGGGATCGAACAACTGCCGTTCGACACCGCGGCCGCCCGTCGTGAGCTCGCGAGCCTCGGGTGGCAGGATAGCGACCAAAACGGCGTGCTGGACCGACAAGGCCGCGCATTCACCTTCGAACTCCTGGTGCCGGTGTCCAGCGGACTCCGGCGTCAAGCAGCGGTGATCGTGAAAGAGCAGTTGGCCCGCGTGGGCATCGACATGAAGATCCACGAGCTCGAGTTCAACACGTTCTTTGCCCGCTCGTCGTCCGGACAATTCGACGCACACTTCGGTGCCTGGGGGCAGGACCCAAGCCCTGCCTCGATAGCGGATACGTGGACCACCGCGGCCGTGGGCAATCTCAATTTCGGCTCGTATTCGAACCGGGAAGTGGACGGCCTCATCCGCGAAGCCATGCGAGCCCCGAATCCGGCGCAGGCCAAAGCCCGTTGGCACGAGGCGCTGTCGACTCTGAACGCGGACCCTCCAGCAATATGGTTGCTGGAACCGGTGGCCGTTGCCGGCGTGCACCAGCGGTTCGAGGATGTCTCGATTCGTACCGATCAGTGGGCAGCGGATCTCTGGACGTGGCGCGTAGCGCGGGGTCGCATGATCGAGCGGGATCTGTTGGCGCGGCAGTGAGAAATGGGCGATCGGCGGGATCGCATGGAGGTGTCACGACCCGCCGAGCCGTCTTGTTACCGGGCCGCCCGGAGCCAAGCGTTACCTAAGGCGTAACGGCCCCGTTTGCCCATAACGCCGAGCATCCGCTGTTTCCCGAGCTCCGGCGCTCAGCACCCAATCCGCGTTCCCTTCCCCATCGGCTCGTTGTCGGTGACCCCGCACTCCGAGCGATGCTCGTCCCGACGGCCGAGGACCGCCACTTCGGCGGGTCGCTCGTCACCGCTACAGGCATTGCCGACTCCGCGATCGTCCGGGCAAGAGAGCAGGAGGGCGCAGGCAACGAGATGTCGTAGCTCCTCCCGGCACGCCGCGGTGTCGAGGCTCACGGGTCTTCCCCACCGTTGGTGCGGTCGTGGGAACAGAACCGGGACTTGCCCCGCGGCCTGAATCTCTCGCCGCGACCACCAACAGCCCACCTCCGCGGAGACTTGCACCATCTGGATAGGGGGCGCGCGGGGCCGTTGGGCCTCCCGCACGTCCGTGGCCGAGAGGTAGCATCCGTACTCCGGTGCTTCCGAAGCCGTACGGGGGTGATTGTGCCAGAGCACGAGGGTCGCAGACGGGCATGACTGGTATTGAACCTGATTGGCCGTAGCGCGTTGGATGGATGGCCGCCACGCTAGATCGATCAGCGCCTCCCCATCTTCAACCACACCAATCAAGCACCGCACGGTCTCGACACCCAGCGTATCCGCGAGGGCGTCGAGCTCTTCCACGACGTGCGGGGCGAGGATCAGACGAAACGACTTGGTGCTAGTGGACGGGGGATCCTGCAGCGTGGAGACGCTGTGCGCCTGCTGCGCTCCCACCGGAGCGGCAATCAAGAAAGCCATCAGCAGTACGAACTCACGTCTCATGTTGTCCACCCCAAGGGGGTACGAAAAAGCGCTCACATCACAGGTGGAATAGGCTCTCCTCTTTCTTCTCATCGATTCCCAAAGGCCGAGACCCGATTCGAACCGAATCTCCCAAGACCTCGGTTTTGCAATAAGAGTGCCAACTGCCACGCCCGCCCCAAAAACGCCCCGCAACCCAAAGGCTGCGGGGCGCGATGACCCTTCGGCGTTTCCTCGTCCGCGGCTACTCTGGAGGCGGCATCCCCATCCCCGGCATCTCCTGCGGGGTCTCCGTGATCGAGGATTTCGCGTCCTTCCCGTGCGCCGTCATGACCATCTCTTCACCCTTGGTCCCGACCCACTTGACCATGCCAAAGGGCAGTGCATCCGTCACCCACATTTCCCCGCTCTTGTCCGTGGCTCGGAGGTGAAGCGTGCGCATGGTCCCGACAGGAACCGTGATCGACTCCCAGCCGACCTCTTCAGCAGCTTCACACTTCTTCGACCACTCTACCGCCTGATTGTTGTTGCCGCGCTGCTGCATCATCGTGAGCATCTGCGCCGGGAGCTTCATGGCGGGCTGGTTTCCGGCTTTGATTACGGCCGCCTTGATCTCGTCTTGGTCCCAGGGATACTCCGGAACGAGGAATTGGGAGATGAAGTCGCCCTCGCTGGTATTCATCTTGAGCTCGAACCAGTAGTGCTCGGCGCCTTCGGCTCGCTCGGTGCCAACGATGGCGAAGCGCATCTCGGCTTGGCCTCCGGGGATATCGCTCGCCGTCATCTGGTACTGCACCCACTGACCGACGGTGACATCACCGAGCTTGCGGCACATGTCCGCGATGGTTTGAGCAGCTAGGGTAGGTGCCATGCACGCGAGCGTGACGGCGATAGCGAGGACCCGTTGCATGGTGTCTCCTTTGTCAGATATATCGGTGCGTCCCCGAAAGGTGGATAGAGGAGAGGATAAGCGAAAGGGGGAGCCCGGCTCGCCGACATGCGACAGCCTCTGCCGTCACCGGTGCCAAGCGTGTAGGATTGAGAACGACGACCGCACGGTGGAATGATCATGAC
>JBFJCP010000008.1:0-127153 GCA_041615815.1 Gemmatimonadales bacterium
CAGCGGAAGGTCGCGATCACCGGTGCGTGATCGGAGGGCTTGCTTCCCTTTCGCTCGTCGCGATCCACGAACGCCTCCCGGCATCGGGAGGCCATGGGCTGCGTGCAGAGGATGTGGTCGAGCCGGAGTCCGTTTCCCTTGGGGAAGGCGAGTTGGCGGTAATCCCACCACGAGAAGGGTCCCGGTCCATCGTGATGAAGGCGGATTGAATCTATCAACCCCCATTCCATCAGATCCCGCAGCGCGGCGCGGCCTTCTTCGTGACACAGAACGGACTCCCGCCATTCGTCCGAACGCGCCACGTCCCGGTCTTGAGGCGCCACATTCAGGTCACCGCAGACCAGGAGATCGTCACTGGACTTGGCATTGCGTTCGAGGAATCCCCGGAGCCGTTTGAACCATTCGAGCTTTCGTACCCACTTGTCGGTCCCGACGGCGGTGCCGAGTGGCACGTAGGCGCAGATCACGCGCACGCCGTCCACGGTGGCGGCGATGAGCCGGGCCTCGGTGTCCCCGGGATCGTCGCCCAGACCTTTCTCGATGTCCGCCAGCCTATTGGGACTGAGGATGGCGACACCATTGTAGGTCTTTTGACCGAAGACTGCGGCATGATACCCCGCTGCCTGGAGAACATCTCGCGGGAACTCGTCGTCCTCTACCTTGGTCTCCTGCAGACACAGCACATCTGGTGCTCGGCGGGCCAGCCAATCTAGCAAGCGCTCCGTTCGGGCCCGAATCGAATTGACATTCCAGGTAGCGACGGTAAGGGTCACCGCGGCACCCGAATAGCGACCCCAGCACCCACGAACCAGTCATCTGCGGCACGATTGAGCCCCACGCCCGCGCTAATGTCGAGCTGAACATTGTCCCGAATGCCGAACGTCAGACCGCCGTCCAGCGAGACGGGATCGGGGGCGCCGCTTTCGAGACCCACAGCACCGCTCTAGAAATATGTCGCGACCGAAAACAGAATCCCCGCCATGTCGGCCGGATTGTTGAACCGGTCCCGTGCAACTCCGCGCAAGTAATTCAGTTTCAGCACCGTGTCCTGCGTGGGACGGAAGTTGAGTCCAAGCGTCACCCGACGCTCCATGTCACCTTCCAGGTCTGCATCGAAATCCATGACGTCCAACCGGGCGCCCACCGAGAAGAACGACCGTGGCATCACCGGAATCCATCCCTGGCCGAAGTCGCGCAGCACTTCGACGTAGACCCCTCGCTGCCCTCCCGCGAACAGACCGACCAGTGACGGGGGGAGCTCGATATCGGCGAACGCCGCTTCTCCCGTCATTCGGAACCCCAGCGCTTCGGCGTCCACGTCGACCGCCCAAATCGTGAGGTTGCGCCGGTCGTCGAGCTCGAGCCCCTCGGCTTCGAACACGTTGTACGCGCCGTGGTGCGCCGACAGCCCGACCTCCAGACCGAGGTTGGGGCTGACCGCCAGCCGCCCGACGAACGCAGGAGAACGGTTGCTATCCTCGAAGTTCGCGCGGCCCTGGGGGATCCGCGTGCCGTCCTCCGAATCCAGCAGAAGCCCTTCATCGAAGCCGTTGACTGCGTACAGCTCGTAGGTGACCCGGCCCTCCCTTCCGAGGGGGAAGAGCCCCAGGAATCCCAAACCCGGCTCCGACAGCGCCGTACCGATCAGCTCGGTAGAGACGAGCGGACGATCGGTGAACTCGTTCTGCGGACTGTCGTGGGCCAGGTTGAAGCGACCGAGGGGCGACAACAGCATACCGGCCCGAAAGATCAGCGACTGATGGAGCGCGACGTCGATGGCGGCGTACTCGAGCTTGATCTCCTCGGCGCCGTCCTCGAACTCCACCTCGGCGCCTATCCGAATGAAATCGCTCACAGCCGTCGAGGCGAAGATATTCCACCGTTTGGCCTCGAACCCGGCCTCCTCGTTCGCACCGTCGACCCGCATCAGTCTCGCGTGCGCTTCCGCGTAGCCACCGATGGCGGTCCGTCCCATCAAACGCGTGAGATACGGTTTGTCGTAGACCCCGCCACGCACGAACGGCCGGTCCGAAGCCTCCGTGGTGTCGGTCTCCTGCGCTCGGAGGGGCGCCGCGACGAGCAGGGCGGCGGCGCCGAACATCACGACTGATCTCATACCGGTCTCCGCACGTCGATTTCGATGATGCCGTCCGGGCTCACGCTGGTCGCGAATCGGTCCAGTGGGTGTTCGGTGGGTCCTCGCCGGACCGCGCCGTCCCGAGCATACCGCGACCCGTGACAGGGACACACGAACTCCTGCCCCTTGAGGTCTACGATGCATCCGAGGTGCTTGCAGACCGGGGAAAGCGTCACCACCTCACCCGAGGCCAAGCGCACGACGTACAGCGGGGTGGAGCCGCCGTCCGGAAGGATCCGAATCGCCCCTCCGACCCGTTCGAGCTCCGGATGGTCACGCAGGGGTAGCCGGACGAGGCCGCCCACCGGCGTCACCAGCGTCGTGGGACGCGCGCCGCAGCCGGTGATGATGCCCGCCAAGAGCACGGCGCCCGACTCCACGAACCGGCGTCGATCCACGGTTACCTCGACTCGACGAAGTCGAGCAGGGCCGCTCGGTCGTCCGCGGCCAGCGCCCGGAAGGCGTCTGCCGCCTGCTGCGCTTCCCCGCCGTGTAGCTCGATCGCCTCTTCCACCGAGCGCGCCCGACCGTCGTGCAGCAAGAAGGCGTCGCCGTTCAAGAAGTCACGCATGATCCGCAATCCCCACAGCGGCGCGGTGCGCCACTCCCGGCCGTCGGCGCTGCCGTCGGGACGATTGTCGGCGAGCACCTCACCCATGTCGTGCAGCAGAAGATCGGAATAGAGCAGGACGGGCCGGTTGGCCACTGCGGCGATGGGACTCGGGCCGGTTCGCAGCTCGGGCACGTGGCACGCACTGCAGCGGATCTGCTCGAACACGGCACGCCCCCGCTCGCGTCGCGGGGTGCTCTCGCCGGGTGCCGGCGGGGCCAGCATCCGCAGGTACGCGACGACGGCTCGCACCGTCGGAGTGGGCAGCTCGGGGTCCTCCACTTCATCGGCAGCCTGAGGATCGCCGCCAGCCTGCGGGTTGAAGTTCTCTTCGGTCAGAAACTCAGTCGTGATCCCGATATCCTGATGGTAGGCCTCGACCGTCTGCTGGAGGATGGTGGAGACCTGCGCCTTGCGGCTGAAGCGGCCGAGCTGCGGGCCCGCACCGCCTCCGGGCTCGGACGTGGGAACCCACTCCGGGGGCGTGACCCAATTAGGCCGTCCGGAAATGCCGTCTCCGTCAGCGTCGCTTGGGTCGGCGAGCGCGGCGATATCCTCGTACGGAATCGCCTCGATCAGCCCCACGCCAAACACGGGTGGCGGAAGTCTCACGGAGCGATCGACACCGGGCGGCAGCGTTTCGGGCGTCGCGCCGGGAATGGCGCGGTCCTGAAGCTGGGGACCTCCGATGTCGAACGCGGGGTCGGCTCCGCGACTGAACCGGGTGAGTGCGTTCTCCGGCCTGCCGCGCCCATCGCCGCTGTGGCAGTCGGCGCAGGAGGCATTGTTGAAGATCGGGCCCAGACCGGTCGTCGCCGAGAATCGCTGCCCGAAGGCCTCGTCCCCGCGGGCAAAGGCCCGTTGCTCTTCCGGAGTGAGTCCGGGGAGCGGAGCGTCAAACAGGTCCTCGTCAACCGGTGCTTCCGTGAGCAGAGTGTCGCACGCCGCCACGGTAACCATGACAGCGCCTGCAGACAGCCAGCTCCGAAGCGACAATACCCGGCTGCAACGTGCCATAAGTCAAACCCTCGTAATGACTTGAACGAACGCTTACGACTTAGCCAGAGCGGTGACGGGAGTTCGCGCGGGCTTTTGCTCAATATTTTGGTTGTCTAATATATAGATGTTGTGTGCCTAATTTCAACCCGGGGGGGCGACCGACTCGTGTAGCGGCAATCGGCGGACTAACTTCTCGTTCGCCGGACCAAGGGGGATACCATCGGGTCACTGGCATTGCGGGGGAAATGCGCGCTCGTGTGCGGCAGCACGCGCGGAATCGGTCGGGCGGTGGCTTTTGAGCTCGCCCGCCTTGGCGCGCAGGTCACCCTGCTGGCCCGGGACCGGGAGGCGCTCGAGCGCACCGCGAAGGAGCTCCCACGGACGGGGGGCAGCGCGCACGATGTCTTGCATGCCGATTTTGACGAGCCCTCGCGAGTGGGGGACGCGGCCGCGTCCTATGTCGCCGCCCACGGGCCGGTGCATGTCCTGGTGAACAACACAGGGGGGCCGCCAGCCGGGCCAATCACCGAGGCCACACCACCCCAGTTTCTCGCCGCCATCGAGAGCCACCTGATCTGCAATCACCTGCTTGCACAGGCGGTGCTTCCGGGAATGAAGCAGTCCGCCTACGGGCGGATCATCAACATCGTCTCGACCTCCGTGAAGCAGCCAATTCCGAACCTGGGCGTGTCCAATACCGTGCGGGGGGCAGTGGCGAGTTGGGCGAAGACGCTCGCGAGCGAGGTCGCACGATTTGGGATAACGGTGAACAACGTCCTGCCCGGTGCGACGCTCACCGATCGCCTGCGCTCGCTCATGGAAAGTCGGGCGCGGGCTTTGGGGGTCACCCCAGAGGAAATCGAAGGGACCATGAAGGCCGAGATCCCCGCGCGACGATTCGCCGAACCCGGAGAGGTGGCAGCGGCTGTTGGCTTCCTCGCGTCACCGGCCGCGGGCTACATTACGGGAGTGAGCCTACCGGTGGACGGGGGCCGAATCTCCTGCCTGTGAGTGATGACCGAACTCAAGAATTACATCAACGGTGAGCTGGTCGAGCCCATCTCCGGTCGCTTTCTGGAAAATGTGGAGCCAGCGACCGGCGAGGTGTACTCCCGCGTACCCGATAGTGATGCGGGCGATGTGGATAGCGCCGTGGCAAGTGCAGAGCGCGCGTTTCACGATTGGTCTCGGACGCCTGCCGATGAGCGAGCCCGCGTGCTCCTGCGAATCGCCGATCAAATCGAATGTCGGTTGGAGGAGTTTGCCCGGGCGGAATCCGTCGATACGGGGAAGCCCCTTGCCCTGGCACGAACAGTGGATATTCCGCGAGCCGTTAAGAACTTTCGCTTTTTCGCAACCTCCATTCTCCACCTGAAGTCCGACGCGCATCATACGGACTACCGCGCCATCAACTATACGCTACGCCGCCCACGTGGCGTGGTGGGTCTCATCTCGCCGTGGAATCTCCCACTGTATCTGCTGAGCTGGAAAGTGGCACCGGCGATCGCCGTGGGGAACACGGCGATTGCAAAACCCTCCGAGCTCACACCCATGACCGCATTTCTCTTGAGCAAGTTGGCGATCGAGGCGGGCCTCCCGCCGGGCGTGCTCAACATCGTGCATGGGGCGGGCGCCCGAGCCGGAGAAGCCCTTGTGGTGCACCCGCGGGTCCCAACATTGTCGTTCACCGGTGGGACTGCGACGGGTGCTCGGATTGCCGCGAATGCAGCGCCCAAGTTCAAGAAACTCGCCCTCGAGCTCGGTGGTAAGAATCCCAACATCGTCTTCGCCGACGCCGACCTGGATGCCGCATTGGAAGGGAGTCTACGCGCCGCATTTGCCAACCAAGGACAAATCTGCCTGTGCGGCTCACGCCTCTTCGTAGAACGGCCAATCTACGACGAATTTGTAGACCGCTTTGTGACCGGCGCCAAGGCGCTTACCGTTGGCGATCCGCTCGACGAAGACACTCGACAGGGTGCGTTGGTCTCGCAGAGCCATTACGAGAAGGTGATGGCATATGTGGACCTTGCTCGGCAGGAGGGAGGGCGGATTCGCACCGGCGGCCAACGGCCGCCCGCACTCCCGGCACGATGCCAAAACGGGTTCTTCATCGAACCGACGGTGGTGACCGATTTGAGTGTGGGCTGTCGGACCAATCAGGAAGAGATCTTTGGACCGTTTGTCTCGATCGTGCCGTTCGATTCCGAAGGAGAAGTGATCCGTTACGCGAATGCCACCCCCTATGGACTATCCGCCTCGGTATGGACCGAGAACCTCTCCCGTGGCCATCGGGTGGCAGAGGGACTCGAGTCCGGCACCGTATGGGTCAACTGCTGGTTACTGCGCGATCTGCGGGTCCCGTTTGGTGGTATGAAACAGAGTGGCGTGGGTCGAGAGGGTGGAGAAGAAGCGCTCCGATTCTTCACGGAACCCAAGAACGTCTGTGTCCAGGTCCCCGGGCTGGACCGTGCCGGAGGCGTGGAGTGACCAAGCATGGCGCACGTGGTCCAAAGCCCAGGCCTGAAGAAGTGGTGAGCGACCGTGCCCCTGAGCCGGTAGGCGCGTTCCCTCACGCCAAGCGGGTGGCCAATCTCCTCTTTCTTTCGGGGATGGGTCCCCGTAAGCGTGGGGCGACCACCATCCCGGGGGTGACGATGGACGCCAGCGGCAAGATCGTCGACTACGACATCGAGACCCAATGTCTGGCCGTGTTCGAGAACGTTCGCACGGTGCTCGAGGATGCGGGGTCTCGCTGGGAAAACATTGTCGACGTGACGGTGTTTCTCACGGACATGAAGCGTGACTTCCCGCAATTCAATCGATTATACGCGGAGCACTTTGCCAGTAACCAACCAGCCCGAACCACGGTTGAGGTGACCCGGCTGCCCACCCCCATTGCTATCGAGTTGAAGGTGATCGCGACCGTCTGAGCCACCACGCAAGAATACCCCAACCCACCTTGCCAACCCCGCCCGATCACAGTGTCCGGAGAATGGCCCTCACAGGACTCCCGTCGAACCCCACGAGCTTCAGTGGAAGAGCGATCAGCTCGTAATGGCCGTCGGGGACGTCGTGGAGCACCAATCCTTCGAGAATCGAAACATCTCGCTCGAGACATTGCTTGTGTGCGGGCAGACGCTTCGAGTCTGAAGGATCCATGCTCGGTGTGTCGATCCCGACGAGTGTAACGCCCAGGTCGCTCAGGTGTTCGATCGCCTCGGGGGCGAACGCCGCAAAATCTTCGTTCCACTGCGTGGGATCCGGGAACGTGCCCGTGGCTATGAGGACTCTCGGGGCATCGATTCTGTCCCCGATGATTCGAGGCGTCACCAGCGTCCCGCGACCCACGTTCACGTGTATCACCTGACACGGGCCCAAATACCGGTCTAAATCGACCCTATCCACCGTGGGTGCGGCCGCCCCGAAGTGGCTCGGCGCATCCGTGTGAGCGCCCACATGCACGGTGGAACGCACCGTGGAAAGTGTGAGGTGCGCACCGCTCTTCATATCCATCAGCACTTCCCGCGAGAATGGCGTGTCGCCCGGGAATACTTTGATTTCTGGCGAGACGGGCGGTGAGATGTCGTAGATCATCGGGCGCGGGTGTTCAGGCCCGCAGCGACTGCGGACCGCCTGCGCCCGGCAGACGCACGAGCGGGGTGCGGCGCTGCAACGATCGGGAGAGCAACCATGCACCCTCGACCCACTCCTCGGTTCTCGCCGCGCTCTCCCTGTTGCCCTCTGCGCAACTGGCTGCTCGGTTCGCTCACAGTTTCTCCCGTACCGCCCAGAGATCGTGAAACACGGGAAGGAAGAGCGACTGCTTCAGGAAGTCCACGCCCAACGAACCGCCGGTGCCACGTTTGTGACCGATGGCTCGTTCGGCGAGCTTGACGTGCCGGTACCGCCACTCCTGCATCCCCTCATCCACGTCGGTCATGAGCTCAAACAGGATGGCCACGTCGGGGCGTTCTCGGTAGAGCCGCAGCACTCCTGCCTGCACCTGCTCATTCGGGCCGGCCGGCAGCAAAGGATCCTTCTCCTTCAGTGTCTTCGGAATGGCGACGCCCTGCTGCTCGAGGAAGTCATAAAAATGATCCACGATCGTCGGTTGCCGGAGCCGCTCGTCGAGTCGACGCCGCTCGGCTGACCCCTTGTCGAAGGCCTCGACCATTTGCGGACGTTTGTAACCCAGCACGAACTCTACCTCGCGAAACTGCCATGATTGAAATCCCGACGCCTTCTCCAAACGCTCGCGGAAGCCCATGAACGACATGGGAGTCATCGTCTCAAGAATGTCGAGCTGCCCCACCAAGGTCTTCATCACGGTCCGGATTCGCTTGAACGTCGCGATGGCGCCAAACAGGTCATTGGCTGACAGATCACGCTTGACCTTCCCCAACTCGTGGAGCAGGAGCTTGAACCACAGCTCGTAGACCTGATGGATGACGATGAACAGCAGTTCGTCGTGTTCAGGGGGATCCGACCGGACCTCCTGAAGATCTAGCAGCTTGTCGAGCTTGAGATACGCACCGTATGTCAGGTCCATCGGCTCTCGTCCAGTTGGTCTCTCGGGCACAAGATCAGCAGCGCCGGTATCAGGAGTCACGCAGGAGCAGTCCAAAAGCCACCACGAGGACGCCAACCAGTACCCACCCTACGACTTGCACCACGCGCCATTGGTAACGGTCTCGCTCGACTGCATCTGCGTAGGGAATCCGGCTGAACGTTACCATGGTGTACAAGGGAACGAACCACCTTGGAAATACCCGATGAAGGATCTTTTCCAGTCGCTTCCTCGCCAGAAACGCCCGCGACGCCACCCGGTCTCGCATCTCGATGAAGTTGTCCACCGCAAGGGTCGCCAGCGCATCGGCATGGGGTTTCCGCTGTGCGCCAAACGTCGCGAATGCCCGCTCCCAGTCCGGTGCCATGTTCCGCAGGCAATGATCCAACACAACACAATCCTCGAAGGCCGCATTGGCACCCTGTCCGTAGAAGGGAACAACGGCATGACAAGCATCACCCAGCAACACGATGCGATCCTGAAAGTGCCACGGACTGCATCGTACCGTGACCAGCGAACTCGTTGGATTCTGGAAGTAGTCCTCTACTAACGTGGGCATGAGCGGCACGGCATCGGGAAACGTTTCACGAAAGAACCCTTCGACGTCCGCGTCGGTCTTCAAATTGGCAAAGCTATTGGGCCCTTCGAACGGCCAGAACAATGTGCAGGTGAAGGAGCCGTCCTGGTTCGGCAGAGCGATCATCATGAAGCCACCACGGGGCCAGATGTGCAACGCATTCGGCGCTAGCGCGAATCCACCGTCTGCACGCGGTGGAATCGTCAGCTCCTTGTACCCGTGGTCGAGATACACCTGCTCATAGTTGAAGCGATCGAGGCGGTACATCTGACGACGCGTGACCGAGAACGCACCGTCCGCCGCCACGACGATGCCGCCATCGATGGTCTGCACGGCGCCAGAAACTGTGTCTTCAAAAACGACCGCGGCGTTCTCGAGATCCACGTCCACGCACTTCTTATCGAAGCAAAGTTGCACGTTCGGCTGCGATGCTGCCGCTTCGATCAAGAGCCGGTTCAACCCGTTGCGGGAAACGGAGTTGATGACTTGAGTTGGGTCCACACCATATGGTTGGAAGGTGAGCTTCCCGGTGTCGTCGTGCATCATCCGGCCGCGCATCGGCACTGCCATCTCCAACACCGTCCCGGCGAGATCCACGCCTTCGAGCGCGTGAAGGCCGCGCGTCGAGATAGCAAGATTGATCGAACGACCACCGGCCAGGGGATCGGTGCGCGGATCGGCCCGCCGGTCGTACACAGCAACGTTGTACCCTTGACGACCCAGATAGATGGCCATCAGTGCGCCGGACAGGCCGGCGCCCAAGACCGTGAACTTCGCGTCCGGGCCTCGGGTCACACCGTCGCGAGCGCGTTGCCGACGATCTGGCTGAATCGCCAGACCTCGTGGAAGGTGTTGTAGAACGGCACGGGGGCTACGCGGACGACATCAGGCTCGCGAAAATCAGCAACTACGTCCCGCGCCGACATGGCATCGAAGAACGCTCGCCCCTGCTGCGGCAGGCGGATGGACAGCTGACAACCTCGAAAGGCGGGATCGGTGGGGGAGATGATTGCGGGCGGATGGGGGATCGTCCGTTGGAGAAGAAACTCGAGATAACCGGTCAGTAGCACCGATTTCTCGCGCAAGCTCAGGATCCCTGCCTGGGCAAACAGATCGAGTGACGGGCGTAGGGCGGCCATCGACAAGATAGGGGGATTGCTGAGCTGCCAGCCATCCGCCGTCCGTTGGGGGACGAAGTCCCGCTGGACGTGCATCTGAAATCGTGTAACGGGATCGTTTCCCCACCAGCCGGCAAAGCGAGATACGGAGGGATCGTGGGTGTGGCGCTCATGCACGAAGCACCCGCCCACACACCCCGGACCACCGTTGAGATACTTGTACGAGCACCAAACGGCAAAATCGACGTCCCAGTGGTGAAGCAGCAGCGGGACATTTCCAATGGCGTGCGCCAGATCAAGACCCACTACGCATCCGCGGCGTCGAGCGGCGGCAGTGACCGCCGGAATGTCGAACCACTGACCGCTGTAGTAGTTGACAGCGCCCAGCATCACGAGCGCGATCTGGTGCCCCTCAGCATCGAGGAGCTGCTCAATGTCCTCTGTCCGCACCAGATCTTCACCGGGGCGAGGGCACACTTCGAGCAGCCCGCTCTCCGGATCGAAGCCGTGCCAGGCCAATTGGGACTGCATAGCGTAGCGGTCCGAGGGGAAGGCATTGCCCTCGATGAGGATCTTGTGTCGCTCCGGAGTTGGACGATAGAACGACACCATCATGAGGTGGAGGTTGACGGTGAGGCCGTTCATCGCCACCACCTCCTCGGGCTTCGCTCCCGCGAGCGCGGCCAGTGGCGCCCGAAACGCCTCGTGATACGAATACCACGGGTGCTGGGCTTTGAAGTGCCCGTCCACCGCAAGCGCGGCCCACGCGTCTAGTTCATGGTCCAACGCGGCGGGCACAGCCAACGGCATGAGCCCGAGCGAGTTGCCGCAGAAATAAATCCGTGGCTCACCGCGCTGATTGAGCGGGAGAGCGAATCGCTTCCGAAACTCGGCCAGCGCATCCTCCCGATCCAGCTCTAAGGCGAATGCTTCGTCCGGTCGAAAGTGTACCTCGTGCGCCATTGACGGAGCCGAGCTCATGACCCACTGACGAAATCGTGGGCGTCCAGGGCGAGAAACTCGAGCGCCGTCCCCGCCAGAAGACGGTCTCTCACGTCCACCGGGAGATCCATGGATTCGATGAGGCGCCCAGGATGCGCCTCGCCCAATGGGAAAGGAAAGTCCGAGCCGAGAGCCACTCGCTGTGGCCCAATGAGTTTCAAAAGATGGACCAACAGGTCCGGGTCATGGACCAACGAATCCGTGTAGAACGAACCGAGGTACGTGCGTGGGCTCTTTCGATTATCCACGGCACAGAGATCTGGTCGAACCCGAAAGCCATGTTCGATCCTGCCAATCGTGCCGGGAAAGGAGCCTCCACCATGGGCAAACGCGATGCGGAGAGTGGGGAGCCTCTCGAGCACGCCGCCGAAGATGACAGAGCAGATTGCCAGCGCACTTTCAGCAGGCATACCCACGAGCCAAGGCAGCCAATACTTGGGCATTCGTTCTCTTCCCATCATGTCCCACGGATGCACGAAGACGGCGGCGCCCAGTTCGGCCGCGCACTCGAAGACAGGAAAGAGCTCCGGGGCATCGAGATTCCAGTCGTTCACGTGGCTGCCGATCTGGACACCAGCGAGTCCTAGCTCCCGAACACATCGCTCGAGCTCCCGCACCGCCAGATCCGGTGCTTGCATGGGGAGGGTTCCCAAGCCGACGAATCGTGTTGGATGATCCCGGACGACGCCGCAAATGTGATCATTCAGCAGACCGGCAAGGTCGAGCGCGTGCGCCGGCTGTGCCCAGTAGCTGAACATTACGGGAACGGTGGACAGCACCTGAACGGAGACACCATGCCGGTCGCACTCCTCGATGCGCCGCTCAGGCGACCAGCAGTTGGGTTCGACCTCACGAAAAAACCGATCATCGATCATCAGCCGGGCGCAACCAGGCCCCGTGTGCTCGATGTGTAAGAACCCCCCGTACCCGTACCGTTCACGAAGATCCGGCCACCGTTCCGGGAGGATGTGGGTGTGGATGTCGATCTTCAGAGATGTGCCCACCAACGACGGCTCAGCTCGCCGTTGCTGGAGCCGGTACCTCCATGACGGTACCGCATTTCTTGCAGGTTCTTAGCTTCTCATCACCGTAGAATTTCTCGATAACGGGCTTGAGCTGGCTTCCGAGATCGACCAGTTCGAAGGACGCGTCGAAAAGAAGACCGTCGCACTTGTCGCAATACCATTGTAGGTGGTCTCGCTCCCCTGAGCGGCGACGGCGCTCGACCACCAACCCAATGGTGTTGGCCGGTCGCTGCGGTGAGTGTGGAATCTTGGGTGGCAGTAGAAACACATCGCCCTCACGAATTTTGACGTCCTGCTTCTTGCCCCCTTCGATGATTCGCAGGGTGATGTCTCCCTCAATCTGATAGAAAAACTCCTCACCGTCCTCGACGTGGAAGTCCTTCCGCTGGTTCGGCCCACCCACGACCATCACGAGAAACTCACCGTCGCCCCATACCATCTTGTTGCCAACCGGCGGCTTGAGCAGATCCCGATGCTCGTCGACCCACTGTCTCAGATTGAATGCCGTTCGTTGAGACATGGTGAACTCCCCCCAGAGCTGATTGTTACCCTTGCTGACGATCTTCTGTTTAGCACGTTTGGGACAGCGAAGCAACCCAGGTCCGACACGCCCGCGTGACGTCGACAGGGTTCATGCCCGGACACGTCCTCAATCGCCGTACTCAAGCCTATCGCCCGGCTCCAAAACGCGAACCGGCACTCCGTCGGGTGTGAAGGCGGAAGCGTCGGCAACCAAGAGCGGCCATGTCTTGTAGTGGATTGGCACGGCAATGTTGGGATTGATCCACTCCGCAGCTCGCGTGGCGAGCTCGGGACCCATCGTAAACCGATCCCCGATGGGGATGAGGGCGATATCGGGTCGATAGATCTCGCCAATCAGCTTCATGTCGCTAAACAACGCCGTATCACCACAATGATAAACGGTCACCCCACCGAGATGGACCACGATCCCACAGGGCATCCCCATATAGTGCCCATTGTATGACGACGAGTGGAAGGCCTGCGTGAAGGCCACCCAGCCAAAGTCGGTGACGATCTTGCCACCGGGGTTCCCCGGTTCCGTCTCGACGCCTTGCTCGGCGAGGTACTCGGCAATCTCGAACGCACCGTAGACCGTGGCATCGTTGGCCTTGGCGATGGCGACGGTGTCACCGAGGTGATCGGCATGCCCGTGTGTCAGGACGATGTGCTGGCAGCGCACGTCACTGGCAGGGATGGTGGCGACCGGGTTTCCCGTCAGGAAGGGGTCGATCGCGAGCGCCGTATCGCCGGATTCCAAGAGAAACGCCGCGTGTCCAAGAAACGTGAGCGTGACCGCCATACTCTTTCCCCATGGATGATGTCCGTACTGCGTGACCCGCGATGATCATCGGCAGGCGCACGAAGACGCGCACGACCGGCCATGGTCTCCATGATAACGCGAATGACGGGGATGTGGCGTACGAGCCCCTCGCGGAGGCCGCGGGGCTACGTCAGAGGGGATACGTGGCGGGTGCGCGGAGGCTCAGGCGCTCAACCGGCCAGTGCCGCGGCAATACGGACAGTCGGTGGATGCCGCATAGCCAAAGGGACCGCCCGCACCTCGTCCCCCGCAGAAGGGACAGGGCTCTGTTCCACGGTTCTTGAACGCGGCGAGCTCACGACCGAGTTCGAGGCGCTTGCGGTCGGCCAAGCAAGGACCGTCGTGGTCCGCGAGACAGCTGTCACACCATGCCATCGGGGAGTCCTCCTGTCACGTCACGGACGCCCACAGATCCATCGTGGCGCGCCGCCGCGACACCCCTAAATGAGCGCAATTTCTGGGCCCAAGCGGGGAGCCTCCACAGGGACGTCCGGAGAGCGCTGGTGCGCACGCCTACCCATGCCACGCACGGCAACCCCTGCATCCGCTGAGCCGCCCGGCCAGAACAGGTGCCCTCTGCGCCCCCCACGGCGCGCGTCCCATCGAGACCTCCAGACGGCTGGTCACGGCAAGTGTCCACGTCGACACGCGACAGCGCGACTGCAGACCTCGTGACTGTTGAGCGCTACGACTGCCTCACTTCAGCGGGTGCAGCATCGTTGCCCTAATGTGACAACTGGCGCCCCCCTCCGACGGAGGCCTGGAGCGAGCGTTTCGAGCGGTTAAGTTGTAGCAGGGTACCTCTCGAGGAGCCGTGCCATGAAGCCGCTCGTCACGTTCGCCGCAGGATCCATGTTTCTCAGCGCGCTCGCGATCCCACTCACCATCGACCGCGACCCGCCCCCGGAACCCGGCGACCCGGTGATCCAGGAGTGGACGGTTCCATGGGAGGCATCCCGCCCCAGGGACCCCTACGTCGACCGCCAGGGAATCGTCTGGTTCGTCGGACAGCGGGCCGATTACGTGGCGTCACTCGATCCGGAAACCGGTGAGTTCGAGCGGTACGATCTCGAGGAAGGCGCAGGCCCGCACAATCTCATCGTCGACGACGACGGAATAGTCTGGTATGCCGGGAATCGCGCCGCCCACATCGGCAAGCTCGATCCCAAGGCCCGTTCCATCACCAAGATCCCGATGCCTGACCCTGCCGCCCGCGATCCCCACACCTTGGTGTTCGACTCGGCTGGGGACATCTGGTTCACGGCTCAGGGCGCCAACTTCGTCGGCAAGCTCACGGTGGCAAATTCCGAGGTGCACCTCATCCCGGTTGCCACTCCTCGTTCGCGACCGTATGGCATCGTCGTGGATGCCAATGACCGACCGTGGATCGCAGAGTTTGGAACCAACAAGCTCGCGACGGTGGACCCGGGGACGATGGAGATTACCGAGATCGACCTACCCCGTTCCGGCGCTCGCCCGCGGCGACTGGGGGTCACTTCGGACGGCGCGGTGTGGTACGTGGATTATGCGGAGGGATTCCTCGGCCGGTACGACCCCACCACCGGCGGTTTTCAGGATTGGCCCGCTCCGGCAGGAACCGCCTCCCGGCCGTACGGCATGGCGGTCGACGACCGTGACCGGATCTGGTTCGTGGAATCGGGCCCCGACCCCAACCGGTTCGTGGGATTTGACACGAAGGTCATGGAGTACGTCAGCGTGACCGAAATCGGCAGTGGAGGTGGCACGGTGCGCCACATGATGTTCCATGCGCCCACTCGGACCGTGTGGTTCGGCACCGATACCAATACGATTGGCCGGGCGCGCTTACCGTAGCGGGATCTGGGGCTGCCTCCTAGGCGGCGCGGTCATCGGCCTGGGATCGGTTGTCGCATCCGAGCCCAGGCCGTATGCCGACGGGCCACCGGCCGGCCATACGGGAGGCTTCGGCGAACCGACATGTCATCAGTGTCATGCCGACCGCCCGATCAACGACGTGAGCGCGCACCTCCGGGTCGCCGGCGTGCCGACGCGCTACGTGCCGGGGACGTGGTATACGATCACCCTCGGGCTCCGTCATGCGGAGATGGGGCGTGCCGGCTTTCAGCTCGCAGCCCGATACATCGATCCCGGCTTTGCCGGGACGCAAGCCGGCACATTCCGTCCCGTGGACGACCGTGTACAGATCCAGCTCGATAGCGCCACGTCCGTGCAGTACGTTGCCCATACCCAGCCAGGTACGTCGCTCAGTGGCACGGGCGAAGCGATATGGACGGTGCAATGGCTCGCCCCGGCTACTGCCGGCACGATCACCATTCACGTCGCGGCAAATGCGGCGAACGACGACGATTCGGAGTTTGGTGACGTCATCGTTGCGCAACGTCTGTTCACGCGATCGACGTACCGGGAACCTTAGCGCCGCTTGCCGTCTCGAATACGGCCAATCCGATCAGCCGTGTCCACCTACGACAAACGAAACCTTTGCGTTGACTCTGTACTCCTGGATCTTGCCCTTCTCCACGGTACACGAAAAATTGTCGATCCACACCGACTTGATGCCCTTTACAGTCTTCGACGCCTCCGCGACCGCATTCCGCGTTGCGTCTTCGAAACCCTTTTCTGACTGAGCGATGATCTCGATAACCTTCACGATCGAACTCATGGCACCTCCATGCACCTGACGTTTCGAGGGGATTAGCGGAGCTCGTTACCCAACCGGAATGACTGTGCTCGCTTGTGGTCCCTTTTCGCCCTCTTCTTGCACAAAGCGTACAGCCGCCCCAACGGCGAGCCGCTCGAATGCTCCATCGACCACGCTCCGCGCATCGAAGTAGACGGTGTGCCCGTCCGGGGTCCCGAGAAACCCGTACTCTCCGAGGGGGTAGATCTCCCGGACCTTGGCCACTGGCTGGGGTGATTCATGCGATTTCACTTCACCACGTTGTCTCGCCGCAAACTTCCTCAGCTTCCGCTCTGCGGCCGCGAATGCCTTTTGAATGGCACTGATGAGTGTATCACCCGGTTTACGATCCACGATCAATTCACCGCCCGGGACGGTGATATCGACACGTACCGTGTAGGAAGCCCCTGACCGACGATGCCGGTGTGGGACCTCCACAGCGACGCGACAGCTCATGAGCCGCCCGTAGATCGCCTCGAGTTTCGAGGCCCGTTGCTGGATAGCTTCTTCTTCAGCGGGTGAGATCTCGGTGTTCCGTGCGGTGATTTTGAGGGGCACCTGCATCGGATGTCCTTTCCTCATCAACAGAGAAGGTGTGGGGATACCGGGGAACGGGGCCGGCGACTCGGTCGTGAGCAGCGACGAGGGAAACCCCCATGCTGTGCAGATACCGCCCAAACCAAGAGACGGCAAGTCTCGCCCCGTTGCGAGGCGGCCATGCGTTCCCCGGGGGGTCACGAAACAGCGACCGAGGAGCCGTCTGGACTGAGGGACTGCCGGCGTTTGAGCAAGCGACACACCTCTTCGTTGGTCGTGGGCGTAAAATCGACGTAGTGCTCGCCCACCGAAACGAAGCCCGGGGGACTCTCGAGGCATATCACCTGATCCGCCCGCTGGCTTAACTTGTGCACCGCCGGCTGGGAAGCCGTTGGGAGAGCGACAATGACTCGTGCGGGACCTTGCCGGCGCAGGAGGTCGATCGCCGCCTGCATGGTGCTTCCCGTGGCCGCGCCATCGTCCACCAGGACCACCGTCTGGCCTCGGGCATTGAGGGTCGGTCGGGCTCCCCGATACTGCGCGGCGAGGCGAGTAGCCTCGGCACGAGCCTGTTGAATCGCATACTCGACGTAGGTCTCCGGAACTCGCAGCGACACGAGGATGTCTGGATCCAACACCACCACTTCGCCCGAAACGGCGCCAATGGCCAGTTCTTCGTGGCCCGGTGCGCCGAGCTTGCGAACCACGAGCACGTCCAATGGTGCGTGGAGTTTGAGGGCCACCTCGTACCCCACCGGGACCCCGCCTCGAGGCAGGGCGAGCACCATGGGTGTTTCGCCCGGGAGAATCCGTCGCTCGACTTCCATGCCCAAACGCCGACCGGCGTCAGATCGATTCGCGAATGCCATTGGTCCTCCTCGCCACTCCACCACCTGCAATGTCCACCGATCGCGGTGAAGGAAGCGTGAAGCGACGCTCATGACCGCTTTACCGCCAAGTACCACCGTCCAGCGTTGGCGTCTCGATCAGTCTAAAGGCGATTTCACAGCCGATTCGCGCCCTGTAGGGGTACCGAGCGCTAAACCTCCGGCTGGGTGGCCCGCGTTCAGACGTCTGTGGAGGTGATCATGACATCGAATACCATCCTCGTCCCCCTAGACGGCTCGGCATTCGGCGAGGCAGCAGTCCCGGTTGCTCTCGGGCTCGCGCGGAGCCTGGACTTGGGAATCGAGTTTGTCTCCGTCTTCGAGGACGAGCCCGTGGTGGCCACATGGCAGGTGTCAGCAGTCGAGATGCGCTCCCTGCTCATCGACTATCTCAAAGCCATCTCGGACCGCGTTGCGGCGGATTCGGATGTCCCGATCAAGTCGACCGTGCTCGGGGGTTCGGTCACCGGGACCCTGGAGGCCCACGTCAGCGCCAAGAGCCCAGCCCTCGTCGTAATGGCGACCCACGGGCGCGGCCCCGTGAGCCGCGCGTGGCTCGGTAGTGTCGCGGACCATGTCACGCGTCACGTATCCATGCCCGTGCTCCTCGTCCGACCCGAGAACGGTGAAAAGGTCGAGCTCACCGACGCACACCAATTCCGCCACATTCTGATCCCGCTCGACGGATCGGACCGTGCAGAAAACGCCCTGCCGTGGGCCACTCGCATCGCCAGCGGCACCGGTGCGGCGATGACGTTGATGCGCGTCGTGCCTCCCCCGGCGTCACTCACCTCCCCCTACCTGCCCCACGCCATTCAGGACGTGCAGGAGGCCCTGCGATCGGGGCAGCGTGAAGCGAGTGATTACCTCCTCGGCGTCGCGGCGCGACTCGTGCGAGAGGGATTACCCAAGCCGAAGGACGTGGTTGCCGTCGGAGTTGCAGCGGCATCCGCCATCATCCGACAAGCCGAAGAATCCGGTGTGGACCTGATCACCATCACTACGCATGGCCGCGGCGGACTCCCGCGGCTCGTGCTGGGCAGCGTCGCCGACAAGGTGGTGCGCGGAGCCCATGCGGCGGTTCTCGTGAACCGGACCAGGTAACAGCTGTTTCCCGCCCGATTGCCCTACCGGACAACTTCCGGCAGTTTGGACGGACCTCCAGCAGGGAACGTCCCATGCCTACCAAGCCTGTCCTCGGATTCGTGATGCTCTGGATCATGGCCTGTAGTGGGGGTCGAGCGTTCGGCAAGGTCGATGGAGGAGAGGTCCAGCTGGTCGGGCAAGTGGATGCGGATTACTTCGTCGCACAGCTCGACCAACTCGATCCCTGGTTTGAGGCGTGCTACGTGCGTGTGCTGCGCCGTGATCGCGCAATTGAAGGGGTGATTCGACTCGGGATGCGGGGCGGCGGCGGCCAGCTCGTGCCCGCAATTCTGGAGAACGGCACGAATAGCGAGGAACTCGCGCAATGCGTGGAGAACGCATTCACCGACGTCACATTGGTGGAGCCCGCCGGGTCGGAGCCGTGGGACTTCACGGCCGAATGGCCGGTTACGTTCTCACAGATCCGCCGCCCGTAACCCGCGACGACGAATGACCTTCCTCGTTTCGACTGAGGGGGTTCGGTCCTTGCTTCATCATGCGCCGTATTCTTCTCTCAACGACCCCAGGCTTCGAGCAGATACGGCTGCGCCCTAGCGTCAACGCACGCTGCTTGATTCGTGACTCCCCAAAAACCGCAACACCAAAGTCGTTTTCTGGCCCACAGCTCGATCACCGGGGCGCAACAGCGCGACAGCGACACATCTCGGCCCCTCCAGTGGTACAGATCTGTTACTTGGCATGGGTACTGCCTGGGGCAGCGCGACGTTAGCATCCTCACCGACCCGTTCTGCGGAGTGCCGGACTGATGCGAATTGCCAACTCGATGTTGCAGCGTGGAACCAGAGTGATCAC
Source organism: Gemmatimonadales bacterium (assembly GCA_041615815.1). GTDB lineage: Bacteria > Gemmatimonadota > Gemmatimonadetes > Gemmatimonadales > GWC2-71-9 > JBDHDH01. The sequence continues at coordinate 19,441 of JBFJCP010000008.1, forward strand.
CGACAACGGGGTGGTGGGACAGTTGGAACGCTATGTGAACCCGGAGGTCTTGGAGCTGCTACTCGATCGACCTGCAGGCTGGCGCGCGCTCGTCTACGCCCGCGACGTGCGATTGATCACCTCGTGACCCTGGGCGATTCAGTTTCTCCGAAGCGACCGACCTGGACGCGCTCCCGTCAGATCGTTGTCCAACAGCACGGCAATGCCGTTCACGAAGACGTATCGAATACCCACGGCGTATTGGTGCGGCTGCTGAAACGTCGCACGGTCCATGACGGTTTCCGGATCGAGAACCACGACATCCGCCATGGCCCCCACCTGCAGCCGCCCGCGATCGGAGATCCCGAGTCGCTGCGCCGGGAATGTGGTCATCTTTCTCACCGCCTCACCGAACTCGAGTATCCCGCGCTCTCGCACATAGTGCCCCAAGACCCTGACAAACGCTCCATAGTTGCGGGGATGCGGGAATCCCGTGCCGAACTCGGGGATCCCACCGTCCGATGCGACCATCGTCTGCGGATGACGCAAGATGCGCTCAACGTCGTGCTCTGACATGGCGAAGAAGATTCCCTGGGAGCCTCCCTGTTCTTGCAGCTCCATCACCAGTTCCGCCGCGTGGAGAAGCGTTGGTGTCTCCCCCCGCTCGCGGAGGATCTGCGCGAGATTCTTCCCATTCAGCATCGTGTTCCATGCGCAGTAGGCTATCCATACGTTTGCCGCATCACCGCCGCCGCGGTCACGCTCGAGGTTATAGACAAGGACCTCCTTGATCTTCGCGCGACTCTCCGGATCTCGCAGCCGCGCTCGTAGAGCGTCCTCGCTGCCCTCCATGGCCCACGCCGGGAACAGAATGGTAAGGCCGGTGCTGGAAGCCACATAGGGGTACTGATCGATCGTGACGTCGACACCCCGGCGTCGCGCTTCCTCTACCAATCGAAGTGTCTCGGCACTACTCCCCCACATCTGTTTGCCCACGACTTTGTGGTGCGTGATCTGCGTGGGCAGCCCGCCCTCGGCGCCTATCCGGATCGTCTCTCGCACACTCTCGAGAAGATGCTCACCTTCCTCCCGCATATGACTGACGTGGATACCGTTGTAGCGGGCAGCGACCTGCGCGAGAGCAATGACTTCCTCGGTGGTGGCGAAGACACCGGGTACGTACTTGAGCCCGGTAGAGAGACCAAAGGCACCGTCCAGCATGGCCCGCTCCACATGATCTTTCATCTGCGCGAGCTCCTCAGGACTGGGGGCACGATGTTCATTGCCGACGACTGCACGCCGGATCGTGCCGTGCCCGACGAAGGTGCCGAAATTGATCGTGGCGGGCTCGAGAGCAAATCGGGCCAGTAGTTCGCCAACCGGAAGGGCAGATGTGCCATCGGGACCGCCGATCACGCTCGTCACTCCCTGCCGGATGTAGTTTTCCGCTTCGGCGCGTAGGAAGAGGCCGCTGCGATCGGCGGGAAGCCGTAGGGCGTGACTGTGAATGTCGATGAACCCGGGAACAACGGCGAGCCCACGAGCGTCCACCCGCCGACCGGCCCGACGCCCAGCGAGATCGCCAATGGCTGCTACCCGGTCGCCGAGGAGACCCACGTCCGCCATCCGACTGGGGCCGCCAAACCCGTCGTACACGGCCCCGCCTTCGATGATGACCGTGAAGACCGTGTCACCGATCTGGCCATGCCCAGACTGCCACGGGGCCACTACGGCAACGATGAGTACGGCGAGCGAACGGGCCGCCGTTCGCAGAAACGCGTTGGTCAGGCGCTGCATGGTTGCACGTCCTGGCATCGAGGTCGCAGGAAGATACAGCTGTTCACTGCCGAGTGACGGTGGGATACCGGCTAGCGCGGCGTCGAGAGCACGCCGGAGATTTCCTCGGTAGTGGGAGGACTCGTGGGTATGGCAGTAGGAGCGCGCACGTTCCACCGGTAGCCCAGCCAGATGAGAATAATGCCGAAGAACTCCATGACGTAGAGAACTTCGGTGTGCCCCATTCTCGTAGCCATCCCACCGATACCCGGCAGCAGTGCGCCGACGGCTATGAGTGTGTTACCAATGAATCTGTGGTACGTGTCGCTGCTCTTGCTGTAGCGGTATGCCGAAAGCGCTGCTCCGCCCACGAGAAAGATGAACGCGTAGGTATTGATGAACGGACTGAACAGACGTACCCACGTCCACTCCATGACTCGCCCGGTAAGCCGATGGGGCTCAACGGCCGTGTAGTCGATGGGTGTCAGCACGACGAAGATTGCAGCAATGAAGATGAACGGGAGTAGCACGGCCGTCAGACGATTGGCGGTCTCCCGTCGGAGCAGCAAGTACACGGTCCCCTGCGCGAGCGGAGCCCCACCGAGCAGCGCGCCGGAGATGTACCAACCCCGGAACATCGGTTCGGTCCAGCCGAGGAGCGTCACCATGGACTCGGTGAACGTCCCAACCCCATAAAGGAAGGCTCCCGCCGCCCACCAGGCGAGGTGGGGCCCGGATCGGCGCTCGCGATATCGCTGGAAGATGACGTACGCAAAGGCCAGCGCGATGATCGTCGTCACGATCGGAATGAAGTGGACGGGTGTTCTCATATGGTCTGCGCTTATACCGAAGCGTCTACTGCCGCCGCTGCCGCCGCTCCCACCCCTGCCGCCGAGCGCGCGGCAGAGGTGGAGGCGGCAGGGGCGGCAGTAGACGCCAGCAGGGATCTCTTAGAAACTCATTTCCCAGTTCAACAGGAGGCTTCGACCGGGTTCGGGTCGGAAGAAGCCGGCATTGGCGAATTCAGCGTACAGTTCGTCCGTCAAGTTGACAACCGTCACACCCAGCCGGTGCGTGTGGGCGCCGCGCCGGAACACGGTCACGCCACTGCGAATGTCGTGCACCGTGAATGATGGCAGGACGTCGCCGACCGGATTCCCGATGAGGAGTTCGGCGTCTTTGCGCTCACCATTGTGGCGCACACCGTACTCCAGCCAAAACCGGTCGCTCGGGTGGTTGTAGCGAACCCGGCCGGTGATCTTCTCGTCGAAAGAGTCTCCCACCGGATTGTTTTCATCCAGCACGTCCTTCGAGTCCAGATATGTGTACGTACCTCCAACGGAGAACCCGCGGGGGAGCCGCACGGTTCCCTGTAGCTCCACCCCCCAGAACCGCAGCTTTCCGACGTTGATGTTCTGGAACGCGGGCAGTCCTTGAACGCTGTCACCTGTGCTTGCGATCCGGATACCATCGCGAATCTCGTTTCGGAACACAAAGCCTTCGAGATCGACGAGCCGGTCTCGATACCGCAGGCCAAAATCCAGATTCAAGCTGGTCTCGGGCTCCAAGTTCGGGTTGGCCTGTTGAAACGCCAGGCCTTCTGGTGTGGGACCGTTGAAGAACCGCTCCACGAGGTTGGGAGACCGAAATGCACGTCCCACAGCCACCACGGCCGCCAGATTATCGGTGAGCTGGTAGAGACCATTGGCGGCGGCAACCACGGTGCGGTCCGTGTCCGTGAGAGGGGTCACGTCCAGACCGGGCGTGCTTTCAGTGCGAGCGCGGACATCCTGGTACCGCACACCCAGAATGAGCGATGCCCGAGTGGTGAGCTGAATGTCGCCCTGGGCGAACACCCCGATGCTCCGAAGGCTGGCGAACGGTACCTGCGGCGTGGTGCTCGGCGGAATCGGTGGGGCCGGCACGCCGGGGATGATGATCTCGACCAGACTGGAGTCGGTGTTCTCCGAGTCGTCTCGGAAGAAGTCCGCACCATACGTGAGAAGCACACGCCCCGCCACGAACTTCGTCGCCTCCACCCGAGTGCCAAACGTCGTAAGGTCGGTGAAGTTGGTCGACGTAGTGCGAATGTCGCCCATGAGGCCCGGACCAAACGGTATATCCGACACCAGGACGTCCAGGTTGAATCGGCGATCGTTGTCCTGGTAGTACCCGATTACGTCCAAGCGGTCCGCCAGCGGGGTGTTCAGGTCGCTTGCCTGGTATCCCACCGTCACCTTGTCGAATCGCTGGAACGGATAGTCGATCTGAATAGCCGGTAACTCCGGCGCGTAGGCAGCCGGATCGACGTATCCAAAGCCCGTCGTGTCCGCACGGTATCGTTCGTACTTGGCAAACACACGATGAGTGCGCGCCACCTCGTACGCTGCATACAGATCGAGACTCTCGTCCTGAACACCTGTGCCAAACACGGGGGTCTCGTCTGCGAGGCGAATGGCGCCGAACTGGCCCGACGGCGCGTCGTACGGATCGGCATTGCGATAAGACCCCGTGCCAATGAACGAAAACGCACCGAATCTTCCCGAGAGGGTGCCCGTCGCCTTGCTCTGGGTGTCGTGGGTGCTGTACCGATAGCTGGCACCGCCGTGCAACCCCTCACCTTCGGGCGTACGCGTGATGATGTTCACGACGCCACCGATGGCATCGCTGCCGTACAGCACCGATGCCGGCCCCCGCACAACCTCTACCCGCTCCACGGACGTCACATCGATGAGCGCCGGAATCTCTCCGAAATCTTGTTGGCGTCGGGAGTTGTTCAGGCGCATCCCGTCCTCGAGCACGAGAATACGCTGACCACGCTGGCCGCGAATGATCGGACGTACTTGATTCACCCCCACGCCTGCCACGTCCAGCCCAGCGAGATCGCGAAAGAGATCGCTGACATTGTTGGACAGGCGACGCGAGATAGCCAAACGATCCAGAACATCGACCGGATTGGGCGTAAGAAAGACGTCCTTGGCCGTGCGCGTCGCCGTCACCGTCACTGGTCCCAGCAGGACGGGTGCCCGGTCGCCGGTGGAGTCGGGAATGGTATCCTGGCTGGACGCTTGTGCGCGCCCCAAGGTGGGAACGAGCAAGATCATCAAGGTGCTCCACAGAACGGCGCGCACGGATGCGCGCCACCACGAGCCCATCGAGGGGAGTTGCCTCACCGGTTTCATCACCGAACTCCTAACTTGGAAAGTCCCTGGAGCTGGGGCCCAGACAGGAAATACAGGGCCCGGACGCCGCACAAAAGCAGAAAGAAGGCCTATCTCACCACGAAGCTAACCACCAACATGAAGGCGGACATTCGGACTACTACTCGACCGGGAGTCCGGGGAACTACGGAGTTTGTGAAGGACGTGTGGTGCGCGGATAATGGTCCGGTGAAGAGGCCTTTAAGGCTCGACGATTCCCATCTCGAGCGCAAAACGGGTCAGACCGGCGATCGTTCGAATCTGGAGTTTGCGCATCAGGCTCTCGCGATGGGACTCCACGGTGCGATGACTGATCCCAAGTTCAGACGCGATCTCCTTATTGGTACGACCATCTGCGATTCGCTCAAGGACGTCACGCTCGCGCGTGGTGAGCTGGTCCAGTAACTCCCGCTGCTCCCGTTGTTGCGCCTCGACTCGCACCGCTGCCCCGAGCTGCTTGGCCACCGTGGCCGAATAATACGTTTCGCCCCGCTGAACGGACTGAACCGCCGCCCGCACCTCTGCCGGACGAGCATCTTTGAGCACGTATCCGTCGGCGCCCGCGCGAACAGCCTCCATGACATATTGTGGATGATCGTGCATGCTGAGCACGAGGACCCGGACCGAGGAATGCCGAACCTTTAATTGCGGCAGGATCTCGAGCCCAGACGCACCAGGCATCGTAATGTCGAGCAGCACCACGTCCGGCCGGCTCTGCTTGACCAACTCCAGCGTTTCCGGCCCAGAGGCCGCTTCACCCACGACGTCGAAGCCGGCCGCATGACTAAGTACATGGCGAATGCCCTCTCGGACCACCGCATGATCGTCTGCCACCACCACTCGAATCGCTTGCGAGGTCATGCTGGCAACTCGGCGCTCACCGGCACGCGCACTTCCAGCCGCGCACCGCCTGTGGGTCCACGCCTCAGGGCGATGTTCCCACCCAACGCCGTCACCCGCTCGCGCATCCATGGAAGCCCCATATGGCCACGCCGCTCCAGCGATTGGAGCTCGTTCTCGGCGGGCGGACCGCGCCCGTCGTCGTCCACCAACAGGATCATGAGACCGTCTTCCTGTGCCAATCGCACCGCCACGGTCCGTGCCTCCGCGTGTCGAGCAACGTTCGCCAGCCCCTCCTGTAGGGCCCGAAACAGCGCGAGCTCTGCTTCATCCGTGATGGGGGGCACGGAACGCGGCGCCTCCAGTTCCACTTGCAGCTGACTGCGCTCGCGAAAGTCGTGCACCAAGGCTCGCATCGCCGGCAGCAGGCCGAGATCGTCGAGGAGACTGGGGCGGAGATCATTGAGAACGTTGCGAATGCCCTGGATGCCGGTGTCCATGAGTGACATCGAGCGGTCCAAGCGGTCGGCGAGGTTGGCTTCGGCGGTTTCTCGCATCATGCCGAGCTGAAGCTGGACCGCGGAGAGCACCTGGGCCGTTTCGTCGTGCAGCTCGCGGGAGAGGCGTCGGCGTTCCGCCTCGTGTTGCCGGACCATTCGGGCGGCCAAGCGCTCCAGCTCCGCGGTGCGCTCCTGCAACTTGCGGTTGAGGTTGGCCCCCTCCAGTGCGGCCCCCACCTGTTGGCCGAGCGTCACCAAGAATCGTGTGTCGAGGGCGGTGAACGGGTCACGTGCGTCCCCAACAATGAGCAACGCGCCCGTGACCCGCTCTCCCTGAAACACCGGAAGCGCCGCCGCATAGGCGAATGTCGCTTCGTCGGGCTTGCCACCGTCGTGAACGATCTCCGGGCGGCCACTCGCCACAGCGCGGGAAATCGCCTCCTGCGCGGCGCCCCGAGGTGGCTGACCGGCCCAGGTCTCGCACACCCCAACTCCCGCCGCGAACAGGCCTCCGGGATTCTGTGACAGATACATCGCGCTCCCGCGAACCCCGGCAAGGCTGAGCGGGCGCTCCAAGAGTTGCCGAAGCACATTTTGCCCCGCTCCATGCACACCTCGCTGCAAGTCGCCGGAGAGCGCCGACAAGGTGCCCAGCGCCCGATGCTGGTCTTCGAGAACAAGCATGAGAATTCCCGCTCCCATCGCCAACACGAACACGAGATCCAGATAGTAACCCCAAGGGACCCAGGCACCCCGGGCGCGGAGAAACGGGTAGTCGAGGTGATGCAGGCTCCAAAGACCGAGCGCGATCGCCAAGCTCGCCGCCGCCGGAGAGCCCACCTGCCGATGGTGCCGGAAGAAAACCCAACCCGTCCATAGGGTAGCGCCACTCAAGAACAACACCGCCGGTCCGGCTGCCAAGAGAAAGTTCTCGAGCCGATAGATCGCCACATATGACCAGATCACCGGGAACGCCAGCAGCACCAGATACCGGCGGCGAAGGCGCAACTGCTGCGAAAACACGAGCGCCGCCCACAGCAGCGCCAGCGCTGTCCAGCCCGTGGTGACCTGATGCCAATACAGCCACGTCCGATCCGTCGTTTCGAGAAAACTGATGATGGCACCAATTCGGAGCCCGTAGAGTGTCCACGCCAACGCCCACCACGCGAAATAGGGTTTGCGATAGCGGTGGTAGAGAAACGCACACAGCGCCGCAATACCCAAGGTGACCGCGGCTTGGAGGAAGGCCGCTGCAAGCTCGGTCGCCGCGGAGCTGGGTATCCCTAAATCCATATTGAAGACCTGGTTACCGACATGGGTAGCTCAACGATAAATAGAATCCCGGGGACAGTCGCGGCGCAATCGTCGCGGCGCGGCCACGGAAATCTCGGTCGACAACGCGCCGCCGGAACCCTACTTTCGCTCCCAACCCCTCCTGGAGCTCCTCCATGACGCGAAAAACTGCACGGTGCATCGGAATTGTAGCGTTCGCGTTGGCGATGACCGTGATGCCGCTGCGCGCACAGTCAGCGCCACGAGCAATGAACATCGAGGACGTCCTCGCAATGGACCAGGTGGGCGAGGTGGCCATCAGTCCCGATGGCCGCTGGGTCGCCTATGTGGTCACCGAACGGAATTTCGAGGATGATCGAAACGAGTCGGCTATCTGGATCGTCTCCTCGGACGGCGGTGAGCCCTACCGTTTGACCGGCGGCCAAGGCAGCGACAACGCTCCACAATGGGCGCCGGATGGCTCCTGGTTGGCGTTCTCATCCGATCGCGAGGAGCGCCGGCAGGTCTACGGCATTCGACCAAACGGAGGAGAGGCCTGGAGGATTACCGCTTCGGCAACGTCGGTAAACGAATTCGAGATCGCTCCGGATGCGTCTCGCATCGCCTATCTGGCCGCTGCGGAGCGGGCCGACGCGGACAAGGAGCTCGAGGAGCTTCGAGGAAGACCCATCGTGTGGGACAGTGCGTACGCCGATCAATGGCAGCGGCTTTGGATCGCACCTCTCGCCGACCGCCGTGCAAGCGACGCAGTGCGGTGGTCGCCGGACACCTTGCACGTCACCACGGTAGTATGGAGGCCCGACGCCGGGGCGGTTGCGTACGGGGCGCGGCCTTCTCCCGTGCTCCGGACCTTCCGTCGAGCGGCAGTCTACGTGCAGGACGAGTCCACCGGTCCGGCCCGTCGGGTCACGGGATCACCGGGACCGAAGACACCGGTGGCCTGGACGAGCGCCTTGGGCCTCATCGTGTCCGGCCCGAGCTCGGACGATTTCACCGTAAACCGATTACTGTGGCAAGTCTCGCTCGCGGACGGTACGGTACGACCGCTCACCGCTGAGCTGGACGAGAACGCATCATACGTGACGGCCACCGATCGAACATTGCTGGTGGAGGCGAGCCATCGGACGGGACGCAGACTGTATAGATTCTCCGTCCGGGACGGCGAGACAGCCGGCGCCCCCGTGGCGGTGAGTGACGACGGGGCGTTCTACACGCGGTTCTCGGCCACGCGCGACGGGACAACGATCGCGTTGCTCGCGGAACGACCCACAGCGGCGCCCAACGTACACGTGACGTCCACCAGGCGCTTCGCACCCCGACGGCTCACGGATATCAACCCATCGCTGGCCAACCTCGCTCTGGGCTCTCATCGCGTGGTACAATGGAGCTCTCGCGCGGACGGAGAGCAAATCGAAGGCGTCCTGACGCTGCCCGTGGGTTACCGGGAGGGGGAGCGGGTCCCGCTGTTGCTCGTCATTCACGGCGGCCCGGCCGGCGTCTCGAGCAATCGTTTCAGCCCAACTCGCGGGGCGTACCCCATCCAGGTGTTTGCGGGACTCGGCTACGCGGTGTTGCAGCCCAACTACCGCGGCTCCACCGGCTACGGCGAGCGGTTCCGGGGGCTCAATCGCGGGGACATCTCGGGACGTGATTGGGTCGACATCGACTCAGGCGTCGACGCGATGATTCGAGCCGGCATCGCCGACCCACGTCGGCTCGGCATCATGGGCTGGAGCTTTGGCGGTCACCACACCTATTGGGGAATCACGCAGACAGACCGCTTTGCCGCCGCGAGTGCCGGTGCGGGCGCCAACGACCTCATCTCCATGTACTCTCAGACCGACATTCCGGAGTTCTATCACGTTTACCTGGGACCCAAACCGTGGGAGGATTTCGAACTGTACGAGGAGCGATCGGCGTTTCGAGGAGTGGCGAAAGTGACCACGCCGCTGCTCATTCAGGTGGGGGAGAAAGACGAGCGGGTCCCCGCAGAGCAGAGTATTCAATTCTTCGAGGCGATGCGCGCGATTGGCAATGCACCCACTACGCTCGTGCTGTACCCGGACCAACCGCACGGAGTGCGTGCACCGCGGCTCGTGCGAGATCTCCTGAGCCGCAACGTGGAGTGGTTTTCGAAATGGATTCCGGTAGAGAAGGATCGTGCGGCGGGAGGAACATAGGGGATCGGGGTTAGGGGTTAGGAGATAAGTCCTCTAGAGCAACTGGGACGCCGGTTCAGAGGCCGGCGCCGAATGAGCCCTGGCCCCGACCCCCTAACCCCGAATTCCTAGTTGTCGTAATACAGGAAAAACTCGTGCGGATGCGGTCTGAGCCGGATCGGATCCACCTCGTTCTCCATCTTGTAATCGATCCACGTCTCGATCAGGTCGTCGGTGAAGACACCACCCTTGGTCAAGAAGGCGTGATCGTTTTCGAGAGCGCTCAGCGCCTCCGGCAGCGAGCCGGGCGTATGGCGGTACGCCGCTAGTTCCTCGGGTGTCATGTCGTAGATGTCCCGCTCCAGCGGCTCACCCGGATCGATCTTGTTCTCTATGCCGTCCAAGACCGCCATCAACATTGCCGAGAACATCACGTAGCCGTTACAGCTCGGGTCGGGGCACCGAAACTCCAGGCGTTTGGCCTTGGCGCTCGCCGAATACATAGGGATTCGAACGGCGGCCGATCGATTTCGCGCGGACATGACCAGATTGATCGGCGCTTCAAAACCGGGAACGAGACGACGGTACGAGTTGGTGGTCGGGGCAGCAAAAGCCAATACGGCAGGCGCGTGTTTGAGCAGCCCCCCGATACCGTAAAGGGCCAGCTCACTCAATCCCGCGTACCCATCGCCACCGAATAGGGGCTTCCCCTTCTTCCACAGCGACAGATGTGTGTGCATGCCGCTGCCGTTGTCCTGAAATACGGGCTTCGGCATGAACGTCACCGTCTTGCCGTGTCGCTTGGCGATGTTCTTGATGATGTACTTGTACCACATGAATTGATCGGCCTGCTTCAGCAGCGGCGCATATTGCATATCGATTTCGCTCTGTCCGGCCGTCCCCACTTCGTGATGGTGCGCCTCGACGACGATGCCGATCTTTCTGAGCGCGTAGACCATCTCACCACGCAAATCGTGATACGTGTCCGTGGGGCTCACGGGAAAATACCCACCCTTGTAGCTCGGCTTGTAGCCCAGATTGGGTTCCTCGAAGCGAGCGGTGTTCCACGCCCCTTCAACCGAATCGATTTGATAGAAGCCCCGGTGTTCATTCTGTTCGTACCGGACCTCATCGAAGATGAAAAACTCGGGCTCGGGGCCGATGTAGCACACATCCGCGATTCCGGTCTTGTTCAGGTACTCCGTGGCTTTCCGCGCGATGTGCCGGGGATCTCGCGTGTAATCCTCGTGCGTGACGGGGTCGACGATGTCCGCGATCACGCTGACAGTAGGTTCCTTGAAGAAAGGATCGAGCACGGCGGTATCGGGATCGGGTACGGCCAGCATGTCCGACACGTGGATCCCCTGCCACCCTCGGATCGACGAGCCGTCGAATCCCACCCCGTGCTCGAAGGTGTCCTCATCCCAGGTATCGATCGGGAACGAACAATGCTGCCACGTGCCGAGGAGATCGACGAATTTGAGATCGACCATCTCGGCGTGGTTCTCTTTGGCGAACGCGAAGAACTCTGCCGGGGTCATGGAGGCCAGCTCCTTCGGTCTGGATTTTGGGGGCGGGAAATGTGACGGCCGTCAGAGCTTAGTGCGGCAATGCCTCCCAGCGCAAGCGGGAGGGGCTGGGACCTAAGTCAGTTGGTCGTGTAGGCCCGTCCGATCGTGGCGGCAGCGGCGGCGTATCCGTCAGCGGTGAGATGTCCTATGAAATCGCCATAGTCATCACACGCGCGGACCTCGGGAGAAAACCCGGCCACGATATCACCGCCGATGACTCGAGCGATTCCGTCGTCAATCACCGGGTGATTGGTGGACGCACGTTCACCGTCAGGAGTACATACCTGGTGGCTGGGGCCTCCAACCACTGGCTGGAGCAGGATGGGGCCGGCGCTCGGGAACCGGTCGCGAATGTGGCCAATCACCGTTTGGATATGACCCGCCCACCAATCCGGATCGCTCTGAAAGTTCGCGCTGATGGTCAGCAGTACGCGGTCCGGAGCATTCGAGTTGGCCACACACGGGGATTCGATGGGGCGCGACCAGCCATCGAAATCGGGGTCGGCCCAGAGATCGATGGCGCCACCGCTGCGCCACACCAGCTGCCATGCGTCGTCGTCCACCACCGCTTCGAAGCCCGCGTCGTACCAGCCAGCGGTCTGGCTGTACCCGATCACCTGGGTGCAGGTGAATTGCGAGCTCGGAGGCGGGGTCGGTGGGTCTCCTGAATCGTTCGGCGCCTCCGGCGCCGTGATTCCGGTGGTGCAGGCCCATGACGCGCAGACCAACACGGCCGCCGTGGCCACATAGCGTGTAAACATCGTGACTCGTTTGAGAGTAAGCAAAGATGCTCGCAAGGACTGTCACCGGCCGTGACCAGGCTCACATCGGGCAGATCGACAAACGGGACTGTCGCGGACGTATGTTCTACCTACCAACCACCGCCCGAACCCGCGCTCGCCCCCTTCAAAAGGAGACGATCCCTTGAACAACATGAATGAGCTTGCCGCCAACCTCCCACTCCTCCTCATGCCATGGGGGCTCAAGGTCGTCGCCGCCGTTGTCATCCTCTTCATCGGTCGAATCGTGGCCGGGTGGGTGCGGCGGAGTGCCCGGGCGCTCCTCGAGCGGCGTGAAATGGATCCCACACTCATCCCATTCCTGGCTTCGCTCGTCTATTATCTCGTCCTCGCGTTCGTTGTCATTGCGGTTCTCGGCGCCGTTGGGATCGAAACAGCCTCGCTCATCGCGCTCCTCGGCGCTGCGGGGTTGGCCGTGGGCCTGGCATTACAGGGAACGCTGTCGAACTTCGCCGCCGGCGTGATGCTCTTGGTCTTTCGACCGTTCCAGAAGGGCGATTTCATTGAAGCCGTTGGGGTCTCCGGTTCCGTGGATGCCGTCGGTATCTTCACGACGACGCTCAACACCCCGGACAACGTGCGGGTCATTTTGCCGAACGCGAAGGTGTGGGGTGACACCATCAAGAACTTCGCGGCGAACGACATTCGCCGTATCGACCTACTGGTGGGGATAGCCTACGACGACGATATCGGCCTAGGCATGAACACCATTCGCCGCGTGCTGGCGGCCGAGAGCCGGGTCCTCAAGGATCCGGAACCCACCGTCGCCGTCGGCGAGCTCGGAGATTCGTCGGTGAATCTCGTGGTTCGTCCTTGGTGCAAGCGCGAGGAGTATTGGGCGGTACGGTGGGACCTGACGAGAGCGTTCAAAGAGGAGCTTGAGCGCGCGGGCTGCTCGATCCCGTTCCCTCAGCGGGATGTGCATGTGTTTCGGGAGAAGGAGTCCGCGGCCTAGCCCAGATGACAAACCCCATGCAATGCATGGGCTTACGAGAAGGTGCCGGGCGGATTCGAACCGCCGAATAGAGGTTTTGCAGACCTCTGCCTTACCACTTGGCTACGGCACCGCGTAGGAAAAACTTGGGTGGCTCGGGGCGGAATCTCAAGGGCCAAAGATTGCGCACCCGTCTCGAGGGGAAAGTCGGCGCGGACGGGCGAGCGCAGAGGGGGAGGACAGAACTTGTCTCCGCGAACCGTTCGGGCTAGGATTTGGGCCCGCGCCCGTGGCTCAACTGGATAGAGCATCGGACTTCGGATCCGAGGGTTGGGGGTTCGAGTCCCTCCGGGCGCATCCTCACCAGCTAGAGGTGCGGGTCAGCGGCGCACCCTTCCGCAACGAGAACCACCCACACGCGTGTACCCCGTGTGGGCGGTGCGATGCCGAGGTCCCCTTCTCTTGCCGAAGCTGACCGCCACGCATCACCGTCCAGTCTCCTCACCCGCTACCTCACGGCAACCCGTCGTCCCGGACGAGCTACGGATTGTAGATCAACCCTCCCCGATCCCGATACAGCTGCAACACCGCGCGCGCTTCCTCACGCATCACTCCGCGCACGATCTCGATACCCCGTTCCTCGAGATATCGGTACGACTGCGGAAATACGGGCCCCTCATCGAAGTTGAGGCGCGTCGCGTCCTCCCGGTTGGCCCCGGTGACCAGTCGATTGACCCCGCTCCACAGCACGGCTCCCAGACACATGGCGCATGGATCGCACGACGACACCAGCTCGTGTCCCGGAGGGGTGTCAGCACCCAACGTGTGAGACCCGACACGCCGCTGCGCCATCATCACCGCGACGATCTCGGCGTGGAGGGAGGAGTTCATGAGCGGCACGACGCGGTTCATTCCCGCGCCCACGAGCTTCCCCGACTCCGCTTCGAACACCGCCGCACCAAACGGTCCTCCAGTGTTATGAAGCACGTTCTCCCGCGCGAGTGTAATCGCCAGCCCCATACGATCTTCCCGAGTGGCATACATCCGATCCCACTCCACCACCGCGTCGATCCACTCGGGATAGATGACCTGCACCACCGGTCGCTCAGTCACGTTCCACCTCAGGCTCCTCGGTGCCATCGAATCCCGTCGCTCGCCGCCCCATTGCACCGCCTTCCTGTACGTCCATCATTCCGTATCTTCCTCCAGCCCCCGAAACCCGCGGCGGGAGGTTCGTATGAGCGATGTTCACGGCGTCGCCTCCACGCTACCGTATGGTGCGTGCGTGCTCGATAGCATCTTGACCGCCGGACAGCCAGAGGAAGCGCAGTTTGCCGCCGTGGCAACCGCCGGCTGCAAACTGGTATTGGATTTGCGCGGTCCTCATGAGCCACGTCCCTGCAACGAGCCCACCTGCGTGGCCGCAGCCGGCATGGAATACTTGAATATCCCCATTACGCCCGAGACGCTCCAGGATGACACCTTCAACCAGTTCCGTTCGGTGATGCGTGACACCACCAAGCGTCCAATCCTGATCCATTGCGCCAGCTCGGATCGCGTGGGTGCGCTCCTTCTTCCCTACTTCATTCTGGATGAGGGCAAAGACCGCGACACTGCCCTCGGGCTCGCAATCCAGGCGGGGTTGCGAACTCCCCTCCTCGCTGAAGTGGCCCTGGACTACGCAGAACGCGCCGCAACCTGAGCACGGCGACATCAACGGGAACCACCATGATCATCTCGACGACCCCACGGATCGACGGCCATGAGATCACCCAGTACTACGGCATCGTCACCGGCGAGGCTATCCTGGGTGCCAACATCTTCAAGGATTTCTTCGCCGGCCTCCGCGACATCGTGGGCGGGCGCTCCGCGGCCTACGAGGAGGAGCTCCGGAAGGCCCGCGATATCGCGATCGACGAAATGGCCTTGGAAGCGGAAGGCCTCGGCGCGAATGCCGTGGTGGGCGTCGATCTCGACTACGAGACCATTCAGGTCGGCAGCAGCGGGAGCATGCTCATGGTGAGCGCATCGGGGACGGCGGTCAAAGTCCTGATGTAAGAGGCATAAAAGGCAGGTGGCAGAGGGCAGCGGGCGGCGCAGAGTGGCGGCGGGGAAGGGGGATTGACGCGTCTCCGGCCTCTCACGCCCGCTAGAAGAAGAACCCTCTCCCAAACACCACCACCCAGCGGCGACCATCGAACCCGTCGCCAAAGCGGTATGCGACGTCCAACCTACCAACGTTGGGGCCAGCGGATCTCGTGGCCCCAAAGCGGATTCCGGCTCCAACATCTCCACCAAATCGTGCGTCCTGATCTGGATACCACGCGCCTCCGTAGTCCACGAAAGCGGCGAAGCCCAGACCCATCACACCCAGGACCTCGTCGATGACGAAAGCGCGATGCTCCAGTGATCCCCAGATCCCGCGCGTTCCAGTAAACGCGTGAACGTCGAACGCCCGGGGCCCAATCCCATGCCCAAGGTCGATCTCCTGTCCCGGCGGGGTGCCCCGCCGGGACATCGCCTCGACGTGAAACACGGTCGCGTTCTTCTCGAAGGACTGCGAGACGAAGGTGAAACCCGCCCACACCTGTCCCGAATCGGGCTCGAACGACGTCGTGAAGAGACCGTTGGCCCGCGCAGCGAGTCTGAGCCAATGCTTCCCGAGGATCGCCCCCGTCTGAAAGAACGCCCGAGGACCGATGCCCGTTCGCTCATAGCCAAAGGCACTCGGCGCAAGCCATGCACCGAGGACGAGCCTCGTGCTCAGGTCCACGTCCACATCTCGATCGAACCCGATGTAATGGGTCGTCACCTTGAAGCGCGCGAGTGCGAAGTCCGCGAACACCCCCAGCGCGCCCGTCACGGTGTCGGGGATGGCAAGCGGGCTATCCGCTTTCGGGAAGAACTCCTCCCGCTTCACCTGCGCTGTTAGCCCTACGCGGATGTACCCCGTGGGACTCGCGACAGGGGCATACGCAATGCGCGCTTGTTGCCAGAAGAGATTTCGTCGAAAGGTCTGCGACAAAACCCCATCGCGAAACTGCAGCATGTCCCGCTGTGCCGTGGCTCCGGACAAGTCGAACGCGTACCGCTCTTCGAAGGCGCGAAACGGCCTGGCGACCGTCCACTCTCCCACCTGCCCATCACTGAGATCGTCGTACAGCCCGGACACGAGGAGCCGCGATCCCAAGGGCCGGTCCCACCGACCCAGCACGGTCACGGCCGTTCGATCAGGCTCGTCCCGATACGTGACCCCGGCCTGTGCGCCTGTACCGAAGAGGTTGCGCTCGAGGAGTCCGGCCGCCCATGAGAACGTCCCACCTGTGGACCGCCCCGTGAGATTGAGGTCCGTAGTCCAACCGTCGCCCGTCTGCAGATAGACCGTCACCGAGTCGCCTCGATGCAGCGTGTCGACCGCGACGTCACGAAAGATCCCCAGCGTGCGGAGGTTCCGGAGCGACTCTTCCACCCGCGCGGAATCGTAGGCGTCGCCCACATCGAAGAGGAGCTCGCGACGGATCACGTAGGGGCGGGTGGTAAAATGGAGCGCGTTGGCAATGCGGAAGAACAGACTGGTGCGGGCTTCCGCCGGATCGTACACGTCGTGGTTGATCACGATGATGCTGTCGATGACTGGGGCCTGAGCCCCCGTGCCATCTTGGGCGGCTACGATCCACAGCGGCATTACCGCAAAGAGAACGGACAGGAATACCGATCGCGTCACCGGCGCGTACACCTATGCCATGCCACCCGCCGAATCGAGGGCACTGTGGGGCGGTTCGTCACCAACGTCGCAGACATTCCTTCGAGATTCCCCTCGTCCCATGGGTTGCTGAGTCCCGGCAGTGGCCGGGTCTTCGTAACATAGCGGAAACGCTTGTGAGATCGGATGGCGGCGCGAGGACTGTGGAAACCCGAGTTCAGTGATGATTGCAGAGTACAGATTGCAGGCATCGGAGCAGGATGGCGCTATTCTGCACCCCGTCGCGCCCTTCTGGACCCCACGCGGCAGTGAGAAGGACCATGATACGGCGTGAAGGCAATCCCGCCGAATCGGCCTAACGGAGCTCCGCGAAGCCCGACTGTGGCTACCGTTGCTCTCCGAGGTCGGTTATGAAAACCCGCCTGGGTCCATTGACACTGCGCCAAGTGGATGAGCTAATCTCTCGACCTTCGTTGTCAGTATCAAGTCGGCAAAGCACAGACTCGAGACCTCACCAGACGCGCGTACTATCCGCAATCTGCATTCTACAGTCTGCAATCGAAGAATCCGGGGTCGATCAGTATTTCCCCAGATACTTTTCGATCTCCCATTGGCTCACCATCGCGGAATACTCCAGCCATTCCTGCCGCTTGGCTTCCACGAATCGCTCGTAGATGTGATCACCGAGCGCTTCACATATGACGGGATCTTTTTCCAGGTAGTCGAGCGCCTCATGCAGGTCACGCGGCAACTCGTCGATCCGGTGCCGGCGGCGTTCCCGATAGCTCATGGTGAAGATGTTCTTGTTCACCGGGTCGGGAGGAGTCAGGTTCTCGCGAACTCCATCTAGCCCGGCGGCCAACTGCACCGTCAGCGCCAGGTACGGGTTCGCCGAGGGATCGGGCATGCGGAGCTCACATCGGGTACCTTGACCGCGCCTGTCGGGAATCCGGATCAATGGTGACCGGTTGCGCATGCTCCATGCGACGTTTGTGGGCGCCTCGTACCCGGGCACCAGACGCTTGTAGCTGTTCACCTGAGGATTGGTCACCGCACAAAACCCGCGCGCGTGTTTGAGCAGCCCCGCGATGTAGCCCAGACCCTCCTTCGAGATTTCCCACTTGGCCGTAGGATCGTAGAACGCGTTCGTACCGTTTTTGAACAGCGACTGGTGCGTGTGCATCCCGGAACCGTTCTGCCCCTGAATGGGCTTGGGCATGAACGTCGCCAAGAAGCCATGCCGATAGGCGATGTTGCGCACGACGAAACGGAAGGTGGCGATGTTGTCCGCCGTCGTCAGGGCGTCGGCGTACCGGAAGTCGACCTCATGCTGGCCTTGTGCCACCTCGTGATGACCCGCCTCGACCTCGAACCCCATGTGGACGAGGTCGTGAATGATCAAGCGTCGAATTGGTTCGGCACGATCCACCGGCGCGAGGTCGAAATAGCCGCCCTGATCGTGTGTTTCGAGCGAGGGATCACCGCGCTGATCGAGGTGGAAGATGAAAAACTCCGCTTCGCACCCCGCCATCATCTCATACCCAATCTCCTTGGCCCGGGCAATCTGCCGCTTGAGTGTGAGACGCGGACAGCCCGCGAATGGAGAGTCATCCGGATTGTAGATGTCGCAGATGAGGCGGGCCACTCGGCCGCCCTCGTCATCGTAGGGGAAGATCTCGAACGTCGCGAGATCCGGCTTGAGCACCATGTCGCTCTCTTCGATCCGGACGAAGCCCTCGATAGACGAGCCGTCGAACATCACATCGCCCGAGAGCGCCTTGTCGAACTGGCTGCTCGGCACCTCGACGTTCTTGTTGACACCGGTGATATCGGTGAACTGGAGTCGGAGAAAATCGACGTCGAAGTCCTGCGCCAGCTTCAGGACGTCACTCTTGCTGGCCCCTTCAGTGTCGAGGGACGCGCCTCGCACCCGGGGCTTCGTATCTTCGACCGGTACCGTCAACGCCTTGCCGCGAGCCACGTTCATGCTCCTTCCGAAAGAGGGGTTACCCGGCGGCACAGGGCACCGGGCGCGCGGAAGGATATTTGGTCAGTGCCCTGGTGTCAACGATCTGTGGCCGCTTTGGCAGATGGAGGCTAGTATGAGGACGTCGAATAGAGGGAAAACGCAGAAACGTCGCTTATTTTGTGCAGATTTTTCACAATTTAAGGATCACTCGAGATCCTCAATCATCCCCCTTTGAGCGAGTCGAGGAGATTCCACAGCTCCTGAGCCGAGAACTCCGAAAAGCGGACCTGGACGTCGGATTCCGACCACTCCAGAAAGATCCAACCAGACAGCCGGTGGACGTTGCTGGAAATGAAGTGGATGCGGCCGCGAATCGCGCCGACCTCGCGATCCTGTACGGTTTCGAGCAGCACCTCCCACCGGGAGTCCCCTCGCTCCAGCGTCCCCATCTGTCGAGCCTTGATCTGGCTGAGTGGGGGGTTGAACCCCGAGGAGGTAGGCCGGGCATCCGAACCGGAGGGCATGCCCGCTACAGTAATGCGCTCCAAGGGGCTACGCTAGCTGGGCAATGAGGACGTCGTGCGATGGCCGCGGGGTTGGGGCAGTCAAACGGGTGCCCCGATAAGGCCACCGGCGATACTTTCCTTACGACCCGACTTTCGGCCCTTCACGACTCGCGATTCGAGACCAGTTCTTGTGAGCACAACGTCACAGCCCGCCCCCGATTCCCAACGGTCTTGCCCCAACTGCGGCCAACCGGCGGACGGAAAGTTCTGCAGCAGCTGCGGCGCTCCCCTCCTGGGAGCAGCCTGCCCAGGATGTGGCACCCCATTGAGCCCGGGCGCCCGGTTTTGCCACTTGTGCGGTACACCCATGGGCCCCCGACGCCCGCGGACACCGGCGGCTGCGTGGTTGGTGGCAGCCGCAGCCGTCGCCGCATTGGTCGTGGTGGTGATCTTCGCGGCCGTTCGCGGGCCCGCGACGCCACCCCCCGCCGCCGCAGCAGCGACGCCGCCCGCCGCGGCCAGCGGTGGGGCCACTGACATTTCCTCGCTCACCCCGCGCGAGAGAGCCGACCGTCTGTACGATCGGATTATGCGCGCACACGAACGCGGCGACACGAGTGAGCTCCGATTCTTCACGCCCATGGCGCTGCAAGCGTACGCCATGCTGGGCGGTCTCGACAGCGACGCTCGGTATCACGTGGGTCTGATCCATGCCATCCGTGGCGACGCGGCGGCGGCTCGCGCGCAGGCCGATTCCATGCCAACCGGCCACCTGCTTGCGGCCATGCTGCGCCAACGCGCGGCCATCGCCCTCGGAGACGCGAGGGCGAGCGAGCAGGCATACCGGGATTTCTTGAGCAATTTTACGCGGGAGATCGCAACCGACTTGCCGGAGTACACCGCCCATCGGCCGCTTATCGACAGCTTTCGCACCGAGGCAGAGCGTGTCACCGGAGGAAGCCAGTGACCACCATCCACGTAGCCCACAGTCCGGACTCCGACGACGCGTTCATGTTCTACGGCTTGGCGGCGCACAAAGTCGCCACGGACGACCGCCGCTACGTTCACGAGCTCGCCGACATCGAGACGCTGAACCGGCGGGCGTTGGCGGGGGAACTCGAGGTGACGGCGGTGTCCATCCATGCGTATGCCCATGTAGCGGACCGCTACGCGCTGTTGCCACACGGGGCCTCGATCGGTGATCGCTATGGTCCACGGCTCGTGGCCCGCGAGCCCGCGCCCTCCGACGTGGCAGCCGCCCTGAGGGGGCGGCGGATCGCCATCCCTGGGACCCTCACCACGGCAGCGCTCACGTTGCGGCTGTTCCAGCCGACAATTGAAACGATGGTCCTGCCGTTCGACGAGATTGAGGACGCCGTCGCGGACGGAGCGGTCGACGTGGGACTGCTCATCCATGAGGGCCAGCTCACGTTCGCGGACCGGGGGCTCCACTTATGGGCGGACATGGGAGTGTGGTGGCACGAACAGACCAACCTTCCCCTTCCGCTGGGAGGAAACGTGGTGCGCCGCGATCTCGGCGAGGAGCTCATTCGGGCCATTTCGCGAGATCTGCGGGCAAGCATCCTCTACGCCTTGGCGCACCGCGACGAGGCCCTCCGGCACGCGATGCAGTACGCCCGAGGACTGAGGCCCCCGCAGGTGGATCGCTTCGTCGGTATGTACGTGAACGACTTCACCGTCGACTATGGGGAGTCGGGCCGGCTGGCTGTCCAAATGCTGCTCGATCGAGCGGCCGCCGCGGGTGTCCTGCCCAAGCGCGTGGAGGTCACGTTCGTGGACGATGGGGTGATCGTATAGGGCGGCACACCGCGGGGTTGCGCGCGGCGGGATGGCGCCCATAGTCACAAGAGTCGAAGTTCCTCGACGCGGTGACCCCGGAGCCCGGGGACAGTGCCTGGAGCGAAGACCGTGACCGCAGCAGAGCAGATAGAACAGAGATCCGCGATCCTCATCGTGGACGATGAGGTGGCACTGCGCGAGGCGTTGGCTCGATTCCTTCGCGAGCAGGGCTACGCGGTCACGACCGTCGCATCCGGTGTGGCCGCGCTCGAGGAACTCCGTGGCGCAAAATACCAACTGATGCTGCTCGACATCCGAATGCCTGGCATGAGTGGCATCGATGCCGTCACGGAAGCCCTCGATATCGATCCCGATCTCGCCATCATCATGCTCAGCGCCGTGGGAGACGCGACGAGTGCCGCCAACTGCATGCAGCGCGGCGCAATGGATTATCTCACCAAGCCGCTGGAGCTCACCGATCTCATGAGTGCCGTGCATCGCGCGCTCCGGCGGCGTGATACGCAGATGCAAGATCGCGGCATCACGAATTGGCTGCGTGATGAGGTACAGCGGCGCGGTGAGGAGATCCTTCGTGAGCGGCACAAACAGGAACAGATTACACTGGCAACGCTCGAGGCCCTCATCAACGCCCTCGAGGTGAAGAACCAGTACTTACGCGGTCACTCGGCTCGGATCGCCGCCCTCGCGGCGACCATCGCCCACCAGCTCGGCTTGTCTGATGAGGATATCGAGTTCGTGCGCATGGCGGGCCGGCTGCACGACTTGGGGAAGATCGGTATTCGCGAAGAGGTCCTGAACAAAGAGGGTCCCCTCACCGAGGAGGAGTTCGAGCACGTCAAAGAGCATGTCGTCATCGGCTCCCAAATCCTCGCCCCCCTCACCCATCTCGGTCCGGTGGCCCGGTTCGTCCGAGGACACCACGAACACTGGGATGGCTCGGGATACCCCGACGGCATCTCAGGCGAGGCCATTCCGCTGGGGGCCCGCATTCTGTGCGCC
Source organism: Gemmatimonadales bacterium (assembly GCA_041615815.1). Taxonomy (GTDB): domain Bacteria; phylum Gemmatimonadota; class Gemmatimonadetes; order Gemmatimonadales; family GWC2-71-9; genus JBDHDH01. The sequence continues at coordinate 41,491 of JBFJCP010000008.1, forward strand.
GCCGAAGTCTATGACGCCCTTACCCAGCGCCGACCGTACCATGAGAAACTCGCCCCTGAAGAGGCCACCGAGCGGATGCGGCTACTCGCCAGCAGCGTCCTCGACCCCGACGTGATGGAGGCCTTGGCCGCCGCCGTGGCCCGTCGCAAGACCCTCGTGTTCCTTGACGAGGACCACGCCCGAGCGGAGTAATCCGTCGGCGCTCGCGATCACCGCGACTGCGCTCATCCTCGCTGCCTGCACGCCCACGACACGCGTGGTCGCCGTCGCCGGCGATCGAACCGTGACCTTCCTCGATCGCAACCTCCAACCACGATCCTCCCTGCATGCGGAAGTTCCCGCGCTGCCAGATGCCGCGGTCGTCGACCTCCGGGTGAGCGGCGACGGCACGCATCTGACCCTCCTACTCCACGAGAAAACCGGTGGGTGGCTCGTCCAAGCTCGGCGCACGGACGCCGCCCCCATGCGCCGCATCTCTCTCGGCGACACCGATCCGGAACGGCTCCTGCCGTTTCGCGACGGCATTCGCTTCGTCACCCTCAGCACCCGAGTGACCGCTGAATCGATCAGCGCCGTGGCGCATCTCGTGTCCCTGAGCCGGCGGAGCGCCGCGGCCCGCGCGTTCGAGGTCTGTGCCGGCCGCGCCGCAGCGGGCATCGTGTACGAGGAGACCGACCGGGTGTTCGTGATCTGTGACGACGACCATATCACCGAAATCGACGCCACGTTGCAACGAATCGTTCGCCGGGTCCGCATCGAGGAAGCCGACGATGCATCGTCTTGTCGGCCGCGTGGGGCGGCCCTGACCGGGGGGAGTGGAGCGCTCCTCTTGTCGTGCCGCATGAGGGCACAGTTGGTCCTCGTGGACCGTGTCACTCTGACGCCGTTCGACTCGATCTCGCTTCCCACGCCAGGTGACCTCATCGTCGCGCTCACCGGACACGAGGTCCTGGTAACGCACGAAAACGGGACCGTGACCACTGTGGACCTTCGGCGACGGCGGGCGTTGGAGACCGTCACGCTGGGTGGCGTCCTGCGTCAGCTCGTGCCCGGTTCCGAGCGATCCGTCGCGTTTGGGCTGCTACAGGTTGAGTCCGATCGAACCATGGTGGCGCGGCTCGTGGAGGGAGCGGTGGAGGCGAGGCAACCCGCCCCCCGCGGGACACGCGCGCTTGCCGTCTGGCCTAGCATCCTGCCCCCGGTACCCGTGTGGATCGCTCCTACCGCTCGACCCGATGAGAAGCCGTAACAGAAGACAACCCGGGACCTTACGGACCCGGGTTGTTGGCCGAGCGACGCCGCCGTCACACGCCGCGCACGGCCGCTTTTGCGAGATTGATGAGGAGGTGAGACAAAGCCTCTCGCACGCTCCTCCGAACATAACAGCCCCCGCGACCAGGAGGTTCCCATCAGGGCCACCGTTTCAGCCGGCCGAGCCGGGATGTCGTGAGCGATTCGGCACTGGCTCCCCGCCTGAGCACGAGCGTGGTATTGGCCGCCCCCCAACCGAGCCCCGTGGGACCCACGCGAATGACCGCTCGAGACGCCTCGAGCGTGACACCATGGCGCCCGGGTCCCGGAGCGGCGACGACCAGGGAATCGCGTTCGTCGATGACCGCGCGCAGGGAATCCTCGGCGAACACGAGACGCACACGTACACCGTGAAAAACCGCGGACAGGCGTGCTCGGTTGTAGAACGACGCCACCTCCAACGCGGCCCGATTGGTCGCACGGACGTCACGCGAAGACCCGATGTGCGGGCTCCAGATCACGAGCACCAGTCCGGCGATCGCGATGGCCAGCAAGGTTTCTACGACGGTTGTCCCCGCTTGCATGACGAAACGTGCGGTGGCCAGCCCAGCCCGCGGGAACCCAAACCACGCGTCGTGGCACGAAATCGCGGCCTCGCCACGGCTGTCCCAATGGTCCCACAATCGGGGCGATTTGCACGGACCTCACTGTTCCGGCCCCGATTCCAGACGGCTGATGGACATCGTAAAGTGTTTTATCAAAGTAAGTTACGTATCTCTTGCGCCACCCCCTTTATAAGGTATGCAACTTGCTCCCTCGGAGATGTTTACACGGATTCGTCGGCTCCGCCCGGGCGGTCTCGGGTATGCGCCGAAGTCGGGTCCGGAGCCCGACGCCGCCGTTGTGAGACGGCTGGGACAGGCAAAGTGATCGTCACCCTTGCCCGACCCCCGCAGCGGCGCCCATACTTGCTGGGGCCAGCATATGTTGAGCATCGATCGAAGAAAGCCGCTCTCGTGACCACCAACGGTTCACGCCGTCGGCTCACCACTCCAAGCACGTTCCACGAAGCGTTCCTGACCCGGGCCGCGAAGGCACAGGATCAACGCTCCAAGGCACGTGCCATGGGTGGTTTTCTCGCCATGCGGTTGGTGGACCATTTCGCCGATGGACGGATCGTCGAGACGAGTCGATCCGCGCGGGAATACCAGGTCAAAGCCACATCGGAATTCGTGGCGCAGCTGTTCCCCAGGACCGTCGAAGTGAACCATCTCTCGGAGATCGTGCGGGTGGCTGCCGGAGCCGCACGGACGGGCACGGTCCGGGTCATGTGGCCGCCCCTGCTGGCATTTGCCTACTGGCTCGAGCAGGAGGTTCGGTACGACGAGGCGTTGGACGTACTGACCACCGCGCTGCGGTTGCAGGATGGGGGGAAGGGGGAGGAGGAGGTGGCCGCGAGCCTGCAGCGAGCACGGGTGCTGCGCCGCGCCGGCCGGTTCGACGAAGCGTGCGAGGGATATGCGGCCGCCGGGGATCTCGCCGTGCAGCTGGCGGATCGACGCTCGGAGCTGTTGAGCAGAATCGGGCGTGCGATCGTGCTGCAGAAGACGGGCAACTTGCCTGAATCCGAGCGGCTCCTCCGTCGGGTCCTGGAGGACGCCCGGGCCTTGGGCGACCGCGACGCCGAGGCGCGCGCGTGTCACGATCTGGCCATCGCGATGGCGCTGCGGGAGCGCTTACCGGAGGCGGTACCGCTCGCGTTCCGAGCGTTTGAACTGTACGACCGCCCAACTGATCGAGCGCGGGCGCTGCATGACACCGGCGCCTTTCTCAAAGAGCTGGGGCACTATAGCGCAGCGAGCGATGCGTTCCTGGAGGTGCTTGCGGGGGCGCCGCCGACCGAGATGCTCCTGCTGGTCGAGCTCGAGCTGCTCGAGGTGAGCGCGCTGATCGGTGACCGTCTGTCGTTTGAGCGCTGGCGTCGGGAGTTGCAGGGAGATCATGACCTGATGGCACCCGAGGTCCGCGTGGACTTCGGCATCAAGCTCGCAATGGGATTGGCGTCGTTTGAGCGGGAGCCGGAGGCCGAGAGAGCGTTACGGCGCGCGATCGGGCTGGCCGAGCGTCATGGATTGAACGAACATGTGTTCCGGGCAGAGCGCCATCTCCTGGAGCTGCAGGAGCGGCGCGCGGCGCGGCGCGAGGCCGTCAATCCGCCGACCCCCGCGCCCGAAGTGCACCGCACGATCGAAGCGGTGCAGGCCCTCCGGGCGGAGCGGGAGGCAGCGGCGACGACGCCTTGATTACGTGTCCGAGTTTGCGTAACCCGCGTTGAAGCAGCTCGTGGTCTCGTCGCCGCAGTCTGGCGGGGCGACGGGGTTCGCACAGGCGGCGGCGCTGAGCGCGACCGACGCCAAGAGCGCGAACGCGTAGAGTCGTATGCGACGCGACATGGTGCTCCTCCTGAGCGCATAAGGAGTGGATGTGCTGCTGGGGTTGCGAGATGGCGCGAAACCGCCATTCTAAAGCTCAGCGGGAGTCCTGGAGGTTTTTAGTCCCTTTTTGGGACTTTACGTGTCGTTTTTGGGACATTCATGAACGTCCTCTCAGCGGTACCCGACGATTTCGCACGGCGTTTGCAGCGGGCGGCCGGACAGCGGTTCACGTTCCGGTCCACCCGCGGGTGGTCGGAGACCATCGACGCGATTCGGCAGGAGCCGCTCGAGCTTGCGGTGGTGGACCCGGGACTCGAGGGCATTCCCCGGGCACATGAGATCGAGCGGATTCGGGTACTCTTCCCGTCGCTCCCGCTCATGTTGTACACCAAGCTGTCGCCCCGCATGGTGCCGGTGCTCCTGCAACTAGGCCGAGCCGGGATCCGTAACGTCGTGGTGGAAGGCCATGACGATCACCCCGATCGCCTGCGGCAGCTTCTCATCGAGGAGGCCGCTGGTTCCGTCTCGCGGCGGTTGGTGGCGCAGCTGGATGACGTGCTTGGGGATTGTCCCGGCGAGCTTCGTTGGGCGATCGAGACGGCGGTTCGGGAACCGGCTACGCTCCACACGGTGGGTGATCTGGCGCGGCGGGCCCGCATGGACCGGCGCACCTGTGTGCGGTGGTTCACCAAGGCGCAACTACCGCCCCCAAGCGTTATGTTGATGGTCTTTCGGGTAGTCTATGCGCACCGTCTGTTGCTGGATCCGGGCTACACCGTGGAGGATGTGGCGACCAAGTTGGGGTACGCGAAGACTCGGTCGTTTGCGCAGAACGTGAAAGAGGTGTTCGGCATGACGCCTGGAGAGCTGCGGGTATCCCTGGCGCCGGAGGACGCGTTGAGCGTCGTGCGGGATCGGTATTTCCGGCAGGCTACCCTGTCTCTCTTGACGGCGTCATGAAACAAGGGCTCATGGTGTTGGTGGTGGACGATGACCCCAGCGTCCGCCGCGTGTTGGAACGGGCGCTCCAGCTGCGGGGCCACACGCCGCTGGTGGCGGCAACCGGTGACGCGGCCTTCGAGTTCCTCCGGCGCCATGAGATAGACCTGGTCCTCATGGACCTGCGCATGCCCAGCATGTCCGGGCAGACGCTGTATCATGTGATCGCGAGCCAATGGCCGAGGCTGGCAAGTCGGGTCATCGTTATGAGTGGCGATCCCGACGCTCGGGACCACGAGGAGTGGCTGTCGCTGAACCAACTACCGGTCATCAACAAGCCGTTCGATCTGCCTGAGTTGTATGCCATGATCGATCGGCTGATGTCTGACGAACGCCGTCGAGCCAACGGAGGCTGAGTTGACCCCACCGGGTGGCGAACACGATCCCCTGACCGTGCTGCGGGAGTACCGGCAGCTGGCCCCTTGGAACTTGCGGGACCTGGCGACGCTCGCCGGGGCCATTCTCGATGCGTCCAGCGTGCGGCCCATCAATGCCGCGGCCAGCGTCCATCCCAATGAACGGACGATTCGATTCTATGTGACCCGTGGTCTCGTCACCCCGCCCGAGGGCCGGGGCACGGCGGCGATCTACTCCTACCGCCATCTCCTCCAGGTACTGAGCATCAAGCTCCGGCAGATGGAGGGAGCTACCCTGGCGGCGATCGCGTCAGAGCTCGAAGCGCTTTCCGGCGATGTGCTGGAACGCCGGGTCGCGGGGGCGCTGGGTCCCAGTCTCCCCGCGCCCGATCATCTCGCACTCGGCGACGCCCAGGCCGCACCTCGCGGCCGAGCGGGCCGACTCTATCGGACATCTTCACCCGATTCGTATGGTCCGCCGGCCGCCGCCGAGCCCGCGGAGACACCCCGACAGCCCTCCACCTGGTATCGCGTACCCATCTCGCCGGGTGTCGAGCTTCATCTCACGGCGGATCACCCGCTGGCGCGCGCCCGCGAGCGCGGCACGGAGCTCGCCGACGCCGTCCGGGTCGCCCTCTCGCGCGTACTCGCCCGAGGTCGCACGGTCCCCGAAAAGTCGGCGGCGGCCGATCGCGCCGACGCCGTTCGCGCTCGCCAGTAACCCCCGCGGGTCACTCCCGCGACGTGCCGACAACAAGGAGGCGTTCGCCCCATGTCCTGGATTTTCCTCGTGCTGGTCGTGGTGGTGCTGCTGTGGGCGATCTACGCGTACAACATGTTAATCAATCTGAAGGGGCAGACGCTCAACGCGTGGAAGCAGATCGACGTACAGCTCAAGCGACGCCATGATCTGATTCCCAATCTCGTGGAGGCGGTGCGCGGGGCAATGGAGTTCGAGCGGGAGACCCTCGAGGCCGTGATTCAGGCTCGGAACCAAGCGGTGAAGATCCAGGCCTCGGCGGCCCCGACGGGCGGCGTGCAGCAGCTGGCGCAAGCGGAGGCTGCGCTGAGCAGCGCCCTGGGTCGCCTCAACGTCGTCGTGGAGCGGTACCCCGAACTCAAAGCCACCGCCAACGTGGGTCAGTTGCAGGAAGAACTCACGTCCACGGAGAATCGCGTGGCGTTCGCGCGGCAATTGTACAACGACACGGCCACGACGTACAACGTGAAGCAACACCAGATTCCATGGAATCTGGTCGCCGGGTTCGCAAAGGCGGAGCCGGTAGAGCTGTGGGAGATCGTCGACGAGAGCGAGCGCGAGGTCCCACAGGTCGATCTTTCCCTGAAACCGAAGCAGTGACCGACGCGAACCTCTTTGCGCAACAAGCCGCCAATCGCCGCCGTTCGACGATCCTTGTAACGCTCTTTCTCCTCTTCTTCGCCTGGGTCGGGTTCGGCGGCGATCTCGCGTTCAATCTGGCCACGGCGGACGCGCCGCCGGATGCCTATCACCACACCGTACCATGGTTCGGCATCGGGGCGACGCTCCTGGGTGGCGCCCTGGCATGGGTGAGCTGGAAAACCGGCCCCAAGCAGGTCCTCTGGGCCACTGGGGCGTGGCAGCTCCTCGAAGCGGACACCGACGCCACGAAGCGTCTCGTGAACATCGTCGAGGAGATGGCAATCGCTTCCGGGTTGCCCGCACCCAAGATCTGGATCCTCGCAGACAAAGACCCCAACGCGTTTGCCACCGGCACCGACGAGCACCATGCCCATGTGGCCGTCACTGAGGGCCTCTTGGAGCTCCTGAACCGGGACGAACTGCAGGCGGTCGTGGCGCACGAAATGGCCCACATCCGAAACCACGATGTCAAGCTGATGACGTTGCTCGCGGCGTTAGTGGGCGTCATCCTCCTGATCTCCGACGGCGCGTGGCGATTCGTCTGGTTCGGACAGGGTCGCGCCCCCAGGCCGCGCGGAGGTGGGAAGAAGGGGGGCGGCCTGGCCCCCGTCGTCTTCGTGTTGTGGCTCCTGACGCTCCTGCTTGCGCCGATCATCTCCCGCCTGCTCGCGCTCGCCGTGAGCCGCAAACGGGAGTTTCTCGCCGACGCCACTGGAGCTCAATTCACCCGCAACCCGGGGGCCCTGGCATCCGCGCTACGACGGATTGAGGAGGCGGCGGGGCCCACGAAGTCGATCAAGCGCGGCGCCGCCCATCTGTGCATCGCGGACCCGTTGGGACGGCGCCTCACCCACAAGCAAGGCCTGGTGGCCAATCTCTTTGCCACCCACCCCCCCATGCCGCTCCGCATCGCCCGCCTCAAGGCGATGGCCTACCAATTCGACAAAACGGGAGTGATCCCGGAGGAGGTCTGATTCTCACGGTGGGGGACTGGGCGCTGCTCACACTCGCAGCGCTCCTCGCCGGCGGTCTCACCCTCTGGTCCATCCGACGGACACGCCGCGCGATTCAGCGCTGGACGAATCGCGCCGTCGTACGGTCCGTGCACCGGTTTCGGGTCCACATCGATCGGTACAAGCTCGTCCGCAAGCAGGTCATTCGTGAAACATTGCTCCGGGATCCTCATGTCCTCGAGGCCGTCCGTGATCACACGCACCGGCATGGCGTGAGCGAGATGGACGGGCGCGTACTCGTCGAGCGATACATTGACGAGATCGTTCCTTACTTCAACATCCTCTCGTACTACAAGCTGGGGTACAACCTCGCCCGACTACTGATCAATCTCCTCTATCGAGTCACATCGGAATACCAGGATGTCGAGCGGCTCAACGCCATCCCGCGGACCGACGTGGTCGTCTATCTCATGAACCATCGGTCCAACGCGGATTACGTCGTCGTGGCGTATACGTTGGCCCGGAGTGTGAGCATCAGCTACGCCGTGGGCGAGTGGGCGCGCGTATGGCCACTCGAGTACGTCTTCAAGACCTTCGGCGCCTACTTCATCCGCCGCGGGTTTCGCGATCCCCTCTATCACATGGTTCTCGAGCGATACGTGCAGCTCATCACGCGAAATGGCGTGACGCAGGGAATCTTCTTGGAGGGCGGTCTGACTCGTGATGGTCGCTTCCGGCCGGCCAAGATCGGTCTCCTCGATTACATCGCACGGACGCTCCACGACCCTGAGTTCCGACGGGATATCTGGCTCGTCCCGGTCGCGATCAACTACGACCGCGTGCTCGAAGACCGATCGCTCATTCGCGAGCTCGTGGACGAGCACGATCGTCCCAGTCGGCTGCGGCAATTCCTCTCTGTGATTCACTACGTTTCGGTCAATCTGCTCCGGTTGGTCACCGGAAACCTCAAACGTTATGGGCGCGTCGCCGTGAACTTCGGCACGCCACTCTCGCTTCGTACCTGGCTCGCCGAGGATCTGGATGCGTTGCGACGACCCAAAGAGGAGCGCCTTGCGACGCTTCAGACGCTGGCCGACGAGATGATGCTCCGGATCGCAACCATCATCCCGGTCACGTCGGTGCCGTTAACCGCAGCTGCGCTGCTCTCCTTCGGAGAAAGTGTCGTGGATCGTGCACGGCTCCTGGAACGGCTGGAGCAGTACCGCGATCATTTGCACCGGCAAGGCGCGAAGCTGGTACGCCCCGAGCGCGATGCAGCGGCGATACTGGCACGAGCCTCCCGCACGCTCACCATGCGCCGTCTGACCGTTCATGAAGGCAACCGGTACGTCGTGCTTCCGTCACAGCGGCCACTCCTCGAGTATTATGCCAACTCCATTCGACATTTGCTCCCCGCCGACAGGGGCGGGGAACCGATCATGCATCCGGCCAAGGAGCCGGACCGTTCCCTACCCAGGCTCCGCGTCTGGACCCCCGCCCCCAAGCGCGGTCCGAACAACGCGCGTTGAACAACGGGCGAGGGAGCACCAACGTCCTTAGTTTACGGATCGCCATGGCGCAACCGACCGATATCAAGACACTCCCCGTTGGCGCACGCGTCGAGGACACGTTCCTGGTCGTCGATCTGCGGGACCGGACCATGGATACCGGAGACGTCTACACGATTCTGACCCTCGGCAACAGCACCGGAAGAATTCCGACAGAGCCGTTTTGGCCCACTCGGCAAACAGAGATCGCCGGATTGCGAAAGGGCCACGTGGTTCAGGTCATCGGTGAGGTCGCGACGTTTCGAGATCGCCGGCAGCTCAAGGTCGTGTCCCTGCGACCGCTCCCCACAGAGTCGGTCAATCTCATCACGCTGCTTCCGTCCATCGGGACCGTCGACCGTTACTGGGAGACCTTGGACCGATGGCGCAGGGAGATCCGCCGGTCCAGCATCCGGGCCGTTGTTGATCTGTTCTACGAAGACCATGAGTTCCGCGCCCGATACGAGCAGTGCCCCGCCGCCGTCTCAGGGCATCACGCCTCCATCGGCGGACTGCTCAAACACACCACGGAGGTGGCTGCGATCGCTCGCACCATCGCCCGCGCCTGCGGCGCCGATGAACAGCTCGTCCTCGCCGGCGTCTTGCTGCACGACATCGGCAAGATCGAGAGCTATACGTGGGACGGCATCTTCGACTTTACCGAGGCGGGTCGGCTGGTGGGACATGTAGTCCTCGGTGCGCTGCTACTCGAGCGCCGACTCGGCGAGCAGCACCCGCCCCTCTGTACCGACGACGAGCGCAAGCTGTTGCTGCACTTCGTGCTGTCCCATCACGGTAAGCTCGAATGGGGAAGCCCGATTCCGCCCATGACGCTCGAGGCGGAGGTCCTGCACTGGGCTGATAACGCGAGCGCCAAGACGGCGAGCGTGGCGGAGGCGCTGCAAGACGACGACAACTTCCCCGAGGGCCGTGTCTCGATGGCCATTCGGAGGCTGGATTGGCGACGTCTGTTTCGCAACGGCGTGCTCGACGCCCCCGATTAGTCGAGACGGCCGAGCGCACGTTCCGCTCGGTCCAGCACCCGCGCCAACATGTCTACCAGTGCCCGGTGCCGGGACGTACCGGGCACGGCGAACATGCACAGGAGACAGCGGGCACCGGCAAGGGCGAGTTCGAGCTCCCGGCGCGTGGCCTCCCGCCTGGCAGCAGAACCGGTAGGCATGCGTAACCAGGGCGTCATGCTGCCACGGTAACCACCATCGGTCAGAACGCCCGGATCCTCCGGGCGCCCGAGGGAGCAAAAGTGTCGTACCGTCATCTCCCGCACACCGCAGACATCAAGATCGAGATCACGGCACCGAGCTTGGAACAGGTATTCCAGGACGCGACCGCGTTGTTGAGAGAGTTGACGGTGGGAAGTACCGGGGTGGAAGTCCGAGAACGGCGCGATGTCACCGTTCGGGGGGACACACCCGCAGAGCAATTGCTTCAGTTCTTGAAGGAGGGACTCTACCTCTTCGCTGTCGACGGCTTCGTCCCGGCCGGATGGGTCAGCGATTCGATCACACCCACCGAAATACAGGGCGCTTTCGAGGGTGAATCGTTTGACCCGAATCGCCACGAAACGCAGCCCGAGGTCAAAGCCGTCACCCGCCACGACCTTGCACTCGATCGGACGCCGGACGGCTGGCTCGGTACCATCGTGTTCGATCTCTGAATCCTTCTCGAGAGCGCCGACGAGTCCTCCAACGCTCGTGCAGCGACGTTAACTTTCATCCATGAAGCTCAATGACGTCCGCGTCGAGCAAATCGATGAGTTCCGGTGGCGTGTACCGCAACACGGCGGCATGCGTACCTACGGCCTCATCTTCGCCGATGCCGCATTGATGCAAGACCTCGCGGGCGATCAGTGCGTCCAACAAGTCATCAACGTTGCCCACCTTCCAGGCATCGTCGGGCCCTCGATCGCGATGCCGGATATCCATTGGGGATATGGTTTTCCCATTGGTGGCGTGGCCGCATTTGACGAGAAAGAAGGAGTCATTTCGCCCGGCGGTGTGGGATACGACATCAACTGTGGGGTGCGCCTGCTGCGTTCTCCCCTCTCCATGCACGATGTTCGTCCCCACCTCCGCAAGCTGGTGGACGAGCTGTACGAGGGAATTCCCTCCGGCGTGGGGTCATCTCGCGCGGACGTCCGGCTCACCGATTCCGAGCTCGGCCACGTGCTCAGGCGGGGAGCGCGGTGGGCCGTGGAAGAAGGATTCGGCGTGCCGCGTGACCTCGAGTGTATGGAAGGCGGCGGCGCGTTGGACGGCAACCCGGACACCGTGAGCGCCCGAGCGAAGAAACGCGGCAAGAACCAGCTCGGCACGGTGGGTAGTGGTAACCACTTCGTGGAGGTCGGTTACGTCTCCGCCATCTATGACGATGTCGCCGCCACCCGGCTCGGCCTGTCCCTCAACACCGTCACGTTCTTCATTCACTCCGGCTCCCGCGGTCTCGGATACCAGGTCTGCGACGACTACCTCGATCTCATGGTGCAAGCCTCACGCAAGTACGGTATCGAGCTCCCGGACAAACAACTCTGTTGCGCACCGCTCACGAGTCCCGAAGCCCGCGACTATCTCGGGGCCATGAATGCGGCAGCGAATTACGCCTTCGCCAACCGCCAACTCATGAGTCACTATGTCCGCCGGGCAGTCACCGACGTGTTTTCCGGCGACGCCGCGGACCAGGTGGACCTCGTGTATGATGTGGCTCACAACATCGCCAAGTTCGAGACACACGAGGTGGCAGGACAGGGCCGCCGCCTCTGCGTGCACCGCAAGGGGGCCACCCGTGCCTTCCCACCTCGGCACCCGGAACTCGCCGCCCGATTCCAAGACATTGGACAGCCGGTGTTCATCCCCGGCGACATGGGCCGGTACTCCTATGTGCTGGTTGGCACTCCCGGTGCCTACGACGAGACGTTTGGTTCGACGTGTCACGGCGCTGGGAGACGCATGAGCCGTACACAAGCCAAGAAGGAGGCCCGTCCCCGCAACGTGCCGAAAGAACTCGCGGCCCGCGGAATCCTGATCCGAGCCGCCAGTCGACGCACGGTGGACGAAGAGATCCCCGAGGCCTACAAAGATGTTCGGCAGGTAGTGGACGTCGTGGACGGAGCGGGAATTGGTAAGAAGGTGGCGCAACTCAAACCGATGGGAGTGGTGAAAGGGTAGAAGCTGGGAAAGCGAGGAGGCTGGACGGAACTGGCGGCATCACCTTCACACCGTCCGTCCTACGATCGAGTACCATAAATGCACAGACGGCCGGGCATCCAAACGGATCCCGGCCGTCTATCGCACTGGTTACCCGGAGCCAGGGGATTAACTCCCTCTGTTCTTCTTCCCGGTGCCGCCGCGGCTGTTTGCACCTTGCGGATAAGCATTCCGGGAGCTCCGGCTTCCATCCACCTGCGGCCTGGCCTGGCCGCGGGCTTCGCCAGTGCGGGCGCTGCGAGTCGGATCGGGTCGCGGACCGACCTCTCGCACTGCACACCGAGGCGCCGCGTCGGTGCGGGCGAGGCGCGCGACTGGCCTCGCCGACCCAAGCCAAGGTGACCACCTGGATCATCGAACGCCTGAGCTCTTGAGTTCTCGGCGTTCTCCCCAGAATTCCCGCTTGGGTCCGCCACGCTGGGCGTGGCCAAGACTCGAAAGTCCCGACCCGTCCCCGTGTGGCGAGATCAATATAGGGGGTCCCTAAAACCGCGCAAGCGCCGATATTTCTTCGGCTTACGAGCTTTCGTGTGGGCCTGCTGTGGAAACGTAATATCCGACGAAACGGCTACTTGCCCGACTTATCCACGCGGTGTGGACGTGTGCAAAACCGGATTCCCCACACTCATCCACATCTCATTCCCGAGTCCCCACTTCCTCGTATACGTAGGCATCGCCGGTCACGGAGGGGGCGAACAACAGACCGCCACCACTAGTTGCGAACCAACCGCCCAGGAGGACGTGGGACACCTCGGGCGCCGGTGGCTGAAAAAGTGCCGCGAGCCAGCGCCGCACGTGCATGAGTTCCGGGGCGCGCCGCGACAACAGTGAGAGGACACTCCCAACGCCTTGCGTCGCACGGAGAAAATGTGCGATCGCGTGGACGCGCTGCGCGAACTCATAGGCCCTCACGCCGGGTTCGTCGTAGAGCAGCGTACCCTCGTACGGGTCCGCGGGCGGTGCGTCCACCCGGGGACCGAGATAGACGTAGACCCGACGTCCCTGGCTGCGCCGTTCCACGACCGCGGCCGCCGTCTCGCCGGACAGACGAGCGGCGTGCAGCTGGTCCGTGTCGTTCAAAATCCCCACGGTCACGGTCCATTCGAGCGCCGCCAGAGCGTTGTACAGCGGACACCCCAATTCCTCGTCGTAGGCGATGAGTCGAGGGGCCTCGCCTGCACGTTGGAAGAAATGGCCCCAAGCGTCGGCACGATCGGGGGCCGTGTGGGTGGATCGGGAGATAGCGGGTACCGTCATACCTCGCTCAAGATAACCGGACCCGGGAGGGGCGCCTAGGTGCGGAGCCTCTCGACGGTGCTGGGGTACGGGCAGATGGGGCTTGCGGGCCTCGCAAGGTGTGCGTCCTATTTAGTCAGGCACGGCGGTTGCTAGACCAACATGTGAGCTCATGCGAAACCTCTTCTGTCTGCTGGTCGTCCTCGCGCTGATCCCACCGCTGCCCGACCAGGGCGGCGATCGGCTACACCGCCGGTGGGTAGGGACGCATACCGGTGGTTCCCTCCATCTCGATTTTTATGGGGACAGCCTACTCGTCGTCAACGATCAATACGCCCTCAATTATCGCGCCACCCGCGACTCGATCGTCGCCACCGGCGATACGACGCTGGCGGTATCGTACTGGTTTGCGCTGGACCGCCTCCTGCTCCGGACCACAGGGGATGAGGTCATCACGATGTCCGAGCAGAGTGCGCTCGCTCGACCCCTCCAAGGACGCTGGCGTGGCTCCCCCACCGCCTGGACGGATCGAGAGGTGGATCTCGTCATGAGTCGTGGCGGAGGCGCGCGGTGGCGAGCGGTTCCCCGCGGGGGTTGGACACAGGGAGAGTGGGATCGCGCCACTCGCGTCATCACGTTCACCTGGCTACCGGACTCCACCCAGTGGATCGGACAATACGACCCCGTCGGCAACGCGATCCTCTTCGAGGATGCGCCGCCCGAAAACGGGATCCTGGTCCTCCGGCGGGTGTTTCGCTGAGCATCCATCCCCTTCCTCCCAACCGTTGGCCATGTGAGAAGGCGCACCCACGGCCGGGGGCCCGCTTCAGATCACGACGACCGGTGTCACGACCTCGCGCTCGCGCGCGAAGACCCGTTCAGCAGCATCGAGCGCCTCCTGGACCTCGGGGGTTTCCGCATCGGGGTATTTGACGCTGGGCTCGATCTGCCCGCTGAGACGCCGTACCATTACCAACGCCCGCGTGACCTCGCAACGCGCTGGGTCGGGATCCGTGAATCCCGAGGTCAACAGGTCGCGGAAGAAGGGGAGCGTCCTGACATCCTCCAGCACGTAGAGCGATTCCAGAATCCTCGGACTCAGGAACGCGCGCAGGTGCAGATCGCGGCGAACCTCGTCGAACAAGGCAACCAGATACAGGGCCGCGTCCTGCTCGGGATAAAAGCGAGCTGCCTCGGCCGCCGCGCCGACGAACGCGTGGTGGGCGTCCGGCGTGAGATACCGAACAAAGAGAGGCCACTCTCGCCGACGATGCCGCTCCGCCAGCGCCAAGAACGCAAAATATCGGCGGGGAATCGGCGCCGCCCCATCGGCCACGACGGTTCGGAGTCCGGCGGGACCGAACCGCTGGGCGACCAACGCCGCCGCGGTGGCGTGCTGGAGTCGTTCGAGCTCGGGCAGCCGAAAGGTTCGGACTCGGAGGGCCGCGGACTCCCCACCCGTGGCCAAGGGGGGCAGCTGCCGTAGGAGACCGAGCAGAAGGGAGTCCACTTCCTCCAATGCGAACTCCCACACGCGAACATCCCGACGTCGGGGCGCGGCGAGCGCCTCCCAGCCCAAGCGTGTGACGTCCAGGTCGTCCCACCGGGTCTCGAGCACGGAGGGGGTTTGCGCCTCGGAAAGTCGACGCAACGCCTCGGCAAATCGGAAGAGGGCGTCAGGCACCGAAGGCAATGTAGATCGCGGGCGAATGGGTGGCGAGCCTCCGGTGCATATTGCATTCACGCTTCAGCGACATTGATTTATCCTGCGGTTTCAACACCACTGATATCCTGTGCAATTCCGGGACCGTCCGTTGCAGCGAGCTGAAGCCTTGCGAGTTTTCACACGGCGACCGCCCCTTCTTGTTCTCCTCATCGCGCTGATTGGGGCGTGCGCCTCGGGCACCGATCCTATCCTCCTCGGTCTCGCCGGGCCACTGAGCGAGACCCGGGGCGAATCCATGAGACTGGCGGCGGAGCTGGCAGTGCAGGAGATCAACGCCCAGGGTGGCGTACGGGGCCGGCCGCTCCGGCTGGTGGCTCGCGACGACAGTGCGATGGCGGAGGTCGCGGTTCGGGTGGCCGAAGAGCTCGCCGAGACCCCAGGACTGGTGGCCGTGATCGGGCATCTCACCAGTACCGCCACGCTCGCGGCAGCCCCCATCTACAACCGCAGTCGCAACCCCGTGCTGGAGATCTCGCCGTCGGCGTCGAGTCCCGCTGTCACCGACGCGGGGGCGTTTACGTTTCGGGTCTGTCCCGACGATGGCGTCCACGGCGCGCGTCTCGCCGTGTGGGCCTCCGACCGAGCGCGCAGCGTCGGCGTCATATACCAGAACGACGATTACGGCCGGGGGATTCGCACCACCTTCGTGCAAAGCTTCACCGCCCTTGGAGGCATCGTCCGTTCTCAAGACCCCTACGTGGATGACGTAGCGGAGTTCGAGCCCTTTCTGCGGCGGGCCCGCGGCTTGGGTGGGGTGGACGCCGTGCTCATTGCCGGGACCCGGTTCGGGGCCGAAGGGGTCCTCGCAACCTTGGATTCGTTGGGAATGTCCCCGGTCGTGTTTGGCGGAGACGGACTCGTGGGACTCGAGCAGTCCACGAGCGTGAATTCGGAGGGCACGTACGTGTCCACGGCCTACCTACCGGACCGGTCAGGCGGGCGCAATGCCACTTTCGTGGCGTCGTATCGACGGGCCTACGGTGACCGGACACCCGATCACCGTGGCGCTGGCGCGTATGACATCGTCCATCTGCTCGCTCGGGCCATCGAAGCCGTAGGGCCGGATCGAATGGCGCTTCGGGCCTATCTCGCGGGGGTGGGCTCCACCACGCCGCCGTTCCGCGGTGTGACCGGCAGCATCGCCTTCGATGCCAACGGCGATGTCCCGGACAAGGAGGTCGTCATCGGGGTGATTCAGGATGGCCGCCTGGTGACGATGACCGATCAATGAGCATGTGGCGACAGCTGAACACGGTTACCGCACGCATCGCGCTCGCGCAGGGCCTCCTGCTCGTCGGGTTGCTCGTGGTGGCGCTCATCGGCGTCGCGGCCCTCAAGACGGTGAGCGAGAGTGTGTCCGCCGAGCTGCAGGATCTCGCCGAGATGTCAGAAGTCAGCAACGGGCTGGTGGTTGCCCTCTTCGACGAGATCCGGGCGGCCGAGCAATACCTCACGGACCGCTCGCCCAATGCGCAGGAGTCATACCGGACGTCGGGCGAGACCGCGTACGAATTCCAGCGACGGCTCCGCTCACTCCAGGGGCTGAGCGAGGTGGACCGTTTGATGGTCAACCGCATTGCCTCTTTGCAGTCGCTGGTGGAGGTGTGGTACTCCCTGGCGCACGCCCAGCTGGACCTCAATCGGCGGCCCGAGGGTCTCGCCGCGGCAGCGGGAGCTCGCGACCCGGCGGGAGAGCTCATGCGCCTGGTGCGAGACTTCGCCACTGTCCAGCGGGCACGGACCGAGAACACGGCCCGGAACCTCCAAGCCGCCGCCGATGACCGTCGCCTGCTGGTTTGGACCGTCCTGGCGGTTTCGGTGCTGCTCGCTGTGGGCGTGGGCATCGCGACGCTCCGCTCGGTGCAGCAGCCGCTCCTCCGACTCGAGGCAGCCGCAACACGCTTCGGCGACGGCGACCTGAGACCGTTCGACCTCGGAAACGTACCGGGCGAGCTCCAGGCCTTGTCTCACGCGATTGGCCAAATCGGCGCGAGACTTCGATCGCTCATAGCCGAAGTCGTCGCGGAGGGAGAACGGATCGCCGGCACCGCTGCAGATCTCTCGACCATCAGTGAGGAGCTTGCTGCCACCTCCGGACAGGTGTCCACGGCGATGGTAGACATGTCGCATGCGGCGGAGCGACAGGTCACAGGACTCGAGCAAACGACGGTCGCGGTGGAGCAGCTCCGGGCCGCGGCGTTCGAGAATCAGGAAATAGGCCAACAGGTGGTCCACCTGGGCGGCGATATCAGGCGGTTGGCGGAACGCTACCGCCGAGACGTGGGTGGCGCGGCTACTGCCCTGCTCGACTTGGGAAAGGTCGTCAATACCAGCGCCACGCAAGTGGGACACCTGGACCGACTGTCCGTTGCCGTCGATGATTTCGTGGACCTCATCAAGCGGATCTCGTCGCAGACGAATCTGCTCGCGCTCAACGCCGCCATCGAGGCGGCGCGGGCGGGCGAGCATGGGCTCGGCTTTGCCGTCGTCGCCGACGAGGTCCGGCAGCTCGCCGATTCGAGCTCCACGGCCGCGGAGGAGATCAGCGGCACCCTCGAAACGGTACGTGGTAAAGTGAGCGAGGTCTCGGCAACGATGGCGGCGGGCAGTAGCAGCGTGGAGGGCGTCGAGAGCGTTGCACAGGGCGCCGCAAAGGCGCTCGAGACCATCGTCACCGCCGTCAGGCGGATCGAGGATGCCGCCCACGGTGTGGAACGGGCGGCCCGCCAAAACCTCGAAGCCGCCGAGAGGATTCAGGGTGTCCTGGCCGGGGTGTCAGAAACGGCGCAGGGCTACGCGTCGTCCAGTCAGCAGGTGTCCGCGGCAGCCCAGCAGCAGGGCGCGTCAACGCAGGAAATGGCGGCACAAGCAGCACAGCTCAACGAGGCCGCGGCGCGACTCCGTACGTTGGTGAAAGGCTTCCGGGTGTAGAGAAGCCCTAGCGGCGCTTCCGGGCCGTGGTCCGGGCGGTTGAGGCCGCTCGCTTCTTTCCCTTCTTCTTCGCGGTCTTCTTGGCGGACCGCTTCGCGGACTTTTTGGCAGTCTTCTTGGCAGTCTTCTTGGCAGGCTTCTTGGCAGGCTTCTTGGCGGTGCCCTTCTTTGCGCTCTTCTTCGCGGCCTTCGGCGTAGTCTTGGAGCGCGTCTTGGCGGTGCCGCGACGTCGCCCTCGGCCAGTCGCCATCACCTCCCGGAGGACTTCATCGCCTTCATCGGCCCCGATGAGACCACGTCGGACCGCATACTGGATCAGTTCCTCGGCGTCGTCCTGGGTGAATTCGCCGACTCCGGCTCCCGCCCGGATCATGTTGACCAGGGCATCGGCCACGGGACTCCGTAGCACGCTGGCGATCCCCGGAACCGACTCCAGGAGTGCTGAGATTTGCGAGCCGCCCAACTCCGCCATGGGTATCCTTGCGATTCTGCGGTAACGGGCGGCAAGCTAGCCAGTGCGCGGACCAACGTCAAGCGGGCCCCCTGGCCCGGCCGAGCGTAGTCAAGCTATTGTATTGCTTGGGCTTAGGGACTTCTGAAGTGCTAGCTCACGGGCTTCCGAGGACGGCTGGCAGCCTGTCGGAGCGAGCGCGGCGCCCTTCTCCAGAGTCGGACCTCGGACTGGGAGAGCAGCTCACCCAACACGGCGCGGGTGCGCTGGTCCACCGGCAGCTCGAGCCGCATCTCGAGGCGGTAATCGACCCGATCCTGCCCGCGACCGGTCAGCACGAAGCCTGTCCGGACCGGCTCGACGGCGTCGACCTCGATGTCGGCCACTGGGACGAAATCCTCGGCGTTGGACTGGGGGGACATGGGCTGCTCCGGGAAAGAGGCCGTCGTTACAGGAGAGTGCCGCTCGAAGGGAGGGGAGTCAAGGGTCGGCCTTGGCGCACCCCCGTGGACCTGGGTAGATTACACCGGATTTCTGCTGGGAGTCACGAGTCGTGGGACGTCGAGGAATCAAGGAATACCGCGCAGCCGAAGCCCTGCAGCTCATTCTGGCGGATCGTGATCGCGAGGATCTGAACTGCCCGTCCTGCGGACATGCCAGCATCCAGCGGGTCCCCAAACGACGCCTGCCGAAGTCGCGGCGAGAAGCCCACCGCCGGGTGACGCTCCGCTGCTCGAAGTGCGGCCGACAGGCCGTCTACGTGCCTCGCAACGTCACCCAGCCATCGGACAAGGAACTCCTGGCCCAGTAGAGGCGCGACACAGCCCCGAGCACGCTACGCCAGCGGCAGACCCCAACGATCGACCGGACTCTCCAGGGCAAAGTCCACCGTCACGGTGCAGCCAGCCGAGCGCGCAGCATCGACATGTGCGACCAAAGCCCGAATCTCTCCCAGGCGTAACTTGAGGAGAAAGCCTCCGTCACTGCTCAGACGGTGACACTCGAGAATCTCGTCTACCGCGGCCCATTGCTTGACGAGGCGATCCACCCGCACACTCACACCCGGGATCACCCTGAGGTATGCCAAGATCGGACGCCCCACCGGCTCCGGCGCCACCCGGGCGTGATAGCCCGTGATTACCCTGGCACCCTCGAGCTTTCTGACCCGCTGAAATGCGCCTGGCGCACTCAAGCCGATGGCCTCGCCAAGCTCCAGGTAGGCCATCCGGCCATCGGCTTGGAGCAACGCCAGCAAACGTCGGTCCAGAGCGTCAAGATCCATAATGAAGTAATGTAAAAGCTTTCGTATACAAAATCAGCTTTTTACAGTATTTCGTTTTACATAATAATATAAAACACCGGTGTCATTGAAGTTACTCTTCTTGCACGATGCTCCGTCGGCCACTGCCCCGATCGAGAGGCGCATCGTCACTCCTCTTTTTCACCGGAGAGCGGGACGTTGCAGTATGAGGGTGGGGGATCTTGCAGTCTGCCGTCCTCAAAACGAAGCGCCGGACCAATCGATCCGGCGTTCACATCGGACTGATCGGCTACTTCGGAGCGGCAGTCTAGTCGGGGGTCGAGAAGATCCGTTCCCAACGGATGTTGGTCAGGAAGGGCAGGGGTAAGAGTCCGTTGCGATCGAAACTGTAGTAGATGAGCAGGGGCCGGCCGGAGATCCGATCTCGCCCCAAGAACCCCCAGTACCGGCTGTCATAGGAGTTGTCCCGATTGTCCCCCATGACGAAAAACGAGTCCTGCGGGACCACCACGGGGCCCCAGTTCTTGAGGGTCGGCCGGTACGTGCGGCGATCCCGTCCGACGAGATACTTCACTTGCCACGCCCGCATGCGGGGATCCTCGGGATCCGACAGGGGATCGGTCCGGGTCACGTACGGCTCGTCCAGCGGACGCCCGTTGACCTGCAGGATGTTCGATTCCATGGAGAGCGTGTCACCGGGCATCCCAACGAGCCGTTTGACGACGTTCACCCCCGCTTCGACCGGTGACTCGAAGATCACGATATCGTGCCGGTTGGGCTCGCGAAACGCCGGCAGCCGCCGGTGCACGATCGGGATCTCCGCGCCGTAGAGCGCCTTGTTGACAAACAGGAAATCACCGATCAGCAACGTGTTTTCCATACTACCGGACGGGATACGGAACGCTTCCACGAGCAGTGCTCGGAGGAAGAACCAGATGACCAGCGCGATGACGATCGACTTCACCCATTCTCGCGTGGTCTGGGAACCCGACTTGGTCTTGGTCTCCCCCTCCTTTGCCGGAGCGCCGTTGGAGGAACCGCTCGATGCTGCTTCGGTCTTGCGGCGTGTCTCGTTCTTCCTGGGCACTCTCGCTCAATCCTCCGATTCGGAAGCCGGTTCTACCCAATCTGCAATGAAAAGATTCGTCTCTCCCGTAACACGCCCGTGGCGGTTCGAGGCAAACACGAGTTGCCTTCCATCGGGCGAGAACATGGGAAACCCGTCAAAGTCTCCATGGGTGGTGACCTGGGTCAGACCGGACCCATCCAGGTTGACGAGATACAGGTCGAAATTCCGGGACCGTGGGTCGCGGTGGTTGGACGCGAAGATGATGCGGCGTCCATCAGGGTGGAAAAATGGCGCGAAATTGGCACCGCCCAAATTGGTGACTTGCCGCTGATCGGTGCCGTCCGCGTTCATGACCCAGACCTCCATCCGGCTGGGACGCACGAGGTTTTGGGCCAGCAGCGCTCGATAGTCCGCGATCTCCTCGTCCGTCTGCGGGTGCCACGAGCGATACACGATCCGGCTGCCGTCCGGCGAGAAAAACGGTCCCCCGTCGTAGCCAAGCGTGTTTGTCAGCCGTGTCACTGCCGTCCCGTCTACGTTCATCACGTAGATATCGAGGTCACCATCCCTGAGCGACGTGAACACCACCCGCTGTCCATCAGGCGAGAGCGTCGCCTCCGCATCGTAGCGCGGCGAGCGCAGCAACGGTGCGATGCCGCTTCCGTCCGCGTTGGCCTGATAGATGTCGAAGTCGTGTAGCCCCCAGACGTATCCCCGTGAGAGATCTGGAGGGGGAGGGCATTGGTCGTCGACATGAAACGTGCTGGAATAGAGGATGCGGCTCCCACCGGCGAAGAAATACCCGCAGGTCGTGCGGCCCAACCCACTGGAGACGCGACGTAAGTGCCGCCCGTCCACGTCGATCACGTACTGTTGATCGCACGTGGAATCGCCCTCCTGACGTTGGAAGATGAGCTGGCGACCGTCGGGCGAGAAATATGCCTCCGCATTCTGTCCGCCAAACGTGAGCTGACGCAGATTGGCAAAGAACCGCTCTCCTTCGGAGAGCTCGTGCTCGATGGCCGGCGATTCACTGCCGGCTCCACAGGCTCCCGCCACGAGCCCGAGCGCTGTCACGAGCGCCATCGGCACCGCTTTTGGAATGGCCGATATCGTACGCATCCCAATAGTATAACCGCCTCGGCCAGGGCTCACGACGCTCCAGTGACATATGCCACCCACCCACGTTGCCGCCAAACGGGGATTGTGCGACCACTCTGGCGGCCTGGGTTACCGAGAGCTCTCATTGTACCCGTCGGGACCACGTAAGACGTTATTTTGCAAACATTTATATATACTGGCACCCACCTTGCTCTCTCAGAGGATGGAATCAAACCGAGGATACGACGATGAGGCGAGAGGCACGCAAGGCGGGAGCGTTCCGAGTCGATGGACTCGGGAAGCTGTGCCTCGAGGGACAGGAGGTTGCGAGCTATCTGTTCCAGGTCCCCCATGACGAGGGCCAGTGGGCACGCCTCGAGGAGATCGTGAACGGGATCGTCGAGCGATCGGCGACGACGCCGCTCCGAGAGCTGCCGGCCATCGCCAAGGAGATGCAGCACGTGTTGGCCGCGCCGCCGTCGGTCGTGGCGGCGGATCAGCTGAACGCCGCGTTCGACCGCATCATCAAGCTCTTGAAATCTGCGCGCAGTGGGTTGTTCGTCGCGATCCCCTGAGCCCGGGTCGCAACGACGCTCCCATCGATCCCCGTTAGCAGAACACGCCTAGATCCAGCCGCGCGGCAACTCGCGTGGTGTTTCCCAATAGTCCACTGGGACTCCGCACCCTCCAGCGTGTCCCGGGTGCGCAAGAGGAACGGCACCGTGAGGCTCGGGCCCCGGTTGACCTGCTCACGCGCGCCGCCATCGGTGTCCGGGCGACACTCAGCCAGAACGGCAACCAATGTACCTGGCAGCAACAGGGCGCCCCGTATGGGACGCCCGTCCGCGCACGCGCGTGAACAACGAGCTGGCAGCGGCGCTAGAAGAAGAACCCCATGTCGAAGCGGCCGCCCAATCCGGTGGCGTCGCTTGCGAACCCGCCCAACGAACCCCCGGCAAGGGTGAACAAGAAGTGTCGGCTTTCGATCCCCAATCCCGCCGTATACCCAATTCCTTGGTGCCCGCCCAGGATGAGCCCAAGACGGATCGGGAACACGGCGACGGGTCGCCATGTCGAGCCCACATCCACCACGAACGGCGTTTCGAACTCGCCGTCCACGGGGAGCGTGGCGCTGCCGTCGAGCTGTACGTAGCGACTGGCCCATGCGCTGGCGGCAAATCGCACGATCCGGGGCAGCGTGATCTGCGTGGCAACCGTATCCTGAATCTGGAACGCCAGGGTCTCGAGCGAATCGTTGACCTCTAACAGGTTCGTCGTGTTGACGGAGAAGCTGAGGAGCCGCCGCTCCACCTCACCCAACGTCACTCGCCCCACGTTCGCCACCATGGCTTCGAACGCAAAACCCGATGTAGGCCATTCGGCACGGAACAAGAAATCGCCCACCACCCCCGAGCCGTTCACCGAAAGCCCCGGTGAAGGAGTTGCCAGGTTCTCGATGTCGAGTCGCGCCGCAATGCTGTCACCGACGATCGCCAGACGGCTGTCGATCGAGGTTTGGGCCCGGGCATAGGCCAACGGCCTGACGTACCGCCCGCCGAACCCGAAACTGAGCTGCACACCGTCTTCCGAACCCAACGGGCCGAGCCGGACCAGCCCATGCACCCCATACTCACTGGTGGCGATTCCGCTCCCACCGGAGCTCCCCAGGAAGAAGTCCTGCGTACCGCCGAGGCCGTCACGCAGAAGCACGATCGCATCCTCGTCCGCGACAAACGAGCCATACCCCCTCGCCTGAGCGGAAAACCCTATTTGGAAGAGTCGATGAACGGGGCCGCCAAAAAAGATACCGGCCTCCCCTTGTCCAGCGCCCTGCAGCGCCGCGCCCGGGGGCACCGCTCCGAGCGTGGTCACGACGTCACCGATGACCTCGTTGCTTCGGTCGCTCACCAACAGATCGCCGAGATCACTCATGAGAAGCGCGTTGTTTTCCGCGGTTACACCCACGGACATGACGAAGCCCCAATGGGGCACCATCAAATGGCGGAAAGGATCGTTGCGCAGCTGCGGAGTGCGACGATAGGCAGCGGCCACGCTCGAGCCGTCCGACATCGGAGCGTCGGACTGAGCCGCCAGCTCCGTGATGGGGAGCAAGGCAGCGATCAACAGAATGCTCGCGCGGTTCATTGTGATCCTCGTCTGTGATATTGGGCTCCGTATTCTCTCTCAAAGTCTATGCCACACGACTAGGTCGTTTCTCACAAAAAGACCGTGCGTAAATCGGCTGACCGGCGTGCGGCATATGTGGGATTTCGGGGCAGCGGGGGTCGTTTTGGGCTTCTCGACGTGCCTTCCCCCGCGACAACGGGCAACGGCAGTGCTACGACTCTTGCTCTTTGCGACAACGCCACCCGGCGGCAGCCACTGCTCAGGAGCCCCCTCTCCACTGGCAACCACAGGCGAGACTCACCGGTTTGTTGGCGTCGGACTGCCGGAACGAAAAACGGGACGACCGGCGTCGCCCCGTTTTACCGCCTCGTGATACTCCGTGCGTTGCTACTCGCGCTCCATGAACGGATAGCGATATTCGGTGGGAGGTACGAAGCTCTCCTTGATCGTCCGCGCCGACACCCATCGCAGCAAGTTCATTTTCGAACCGGCCTTGTCGTTGGTTCCGCTGGCCCGCGAGCCACCGAATGGCTGGTGCCCAACGACTGCTCCGGTGGGTTTGTCGTTGATATAG
Organism: Gemmatimonadales bacterium; assembly: GCA_041615815.1. GTDB lineage: Bacteria > Gemmatimonadota > Gemmatimonadetes > Gemmatimonadales > GWC2-71-9 > JBDHDH01. The sequence goes on from JBFJCP010000008.1 coordinate 66,134, forward strand.
AAGTTACCGGCCGCGTGGCGAAGCGCCGTCGTTGCCTGCTTCACGGCCTGCCGGTCGTTCGCGAACACCGCGCCGGTCAACGCATAGGGTGAGGTTTCGTCCACTTGACGCAATAGCGATTCCCAGTCTCGTTCCCGATACACGTAGACGCTGACCACCGGCCCAAAGATCTCCTCGCACATGGTCCGGTAATCTGGCTTGCGGGCCTGGATGACCGTCGGTTGAATGAAGTAGCCTTCGGAGTCGTCCACGCCGCCGCCGGCGATGACGTCCGCGTCTGTAGACTTGCGCGCGTCCTCGATGTAGCTGGCAATCTTCGTGAACGCCGGTTCGTCGATCACCGCACCCATGAAGTTCCGAAAATCCGCCACATCACCCACAGCAATGTCGCCGATCTCGTGGAGAAGATCGTCCCCGCATTTCTCCCACAGCGAATCCGGCACGTAGACGCGGGACGCCGCACTGCACTTTTGACCTTGATACTCGAACGCACCCCGCACGATGGCCGTCCGGAGTGCATCCGCGTCGGCGCTCGCATGTGCAACGATGAAGTCTTTGCCACCGGTCTCGCCCACGATACGCGGATACGAGCGGTAGCGATCGATGTTGCCACCAATCGCCCGCCAAAGACTCTGAAAAACCTCCGTGGACCCCGTGAAGTGCACACCCGCAAAATCGGAGTGCCCGAGAGCCACGTCGGTGATCCGGGACGCCTTCCCGGGAAGGAAGTTGATGACCCCCGGTGGAAGCCCGGCTTCTTCCAACATCCGCATGATGAAGTGCCCGCTGAACACCGCCGTGCTAGCCGGCTTCCAGATGACCGTATTGCCCATCAGCGCCGGGGCTGCCGGCAAGTTGCCCGCGATCGCCGTAAAGTTGAACGGCGTGATCGCATAAATGAAACCCTCGAGTGGCCTGTACTCGACACGATTCCACTCCCCAGCGCCGGAACGCGGTTGGTCCGCATACAACCGCTGTGCGAAATGGACGTTGAAGCGGTAGAAATCGATGAGCTCGCAGGCACTGTCGATTTCGGCCTGATGGGCGGTCTTGCTTTGGCACAGCATGGTGGCGGCGTTGAGGGTGTTACGCCACTTGGAGGCGAGGAGTTCGCCAGCCTTGAGGAAGACCGACGCACGATCCTGCCAGGACCAGTGCGACCACTCGCGATGCGCTTCGGCAGCCGCCGCGATCGCCTGTTCCGCCTCTTTGGCGCCGGCCACATGCCAATTGGCCAACACGTGGCCGTGCCGATGGGGCATGACCGCCTGTTTACACTGACCGGTGCGCACCTCCTTGCCACCTATGATCAGCGGAATGTCAGCCTGCTGCTCGCTGAGCTCCGTCACGCGACGCTTGAGCGCCTCGCGCTCGGCCGTTCCCGGCGCATACAGCTGCTCGGGCTCGTTGACGGGTTCCGGCACGTGAAAGACCCCACTCATCGCAGGCACCCCTCCTCGTGCGCACAGGGGGAATCGAAGATGGCGACGGTCAAAACCCCCAAATTCCTCGGGTGACCAGCTCCACGCTGTGACCGTCGGGATCCCGAATGTACAGCGAGCGGCCTCCACGCGGCCACTCGACCTCCGCCTCGATCGACATACCCTGCACTTTGAAATGGCGCCGCCATTGCACCAAGTCCTCGGCAGTGGTCTCGAATGCAACGTGCATTTGACCGCTCGCCCCATGAGCTGGCGCTTCCCCGGACCCCGTTCTCGTGGCCCGGGCGTCGAACAGCAGGAGAACGTCCTCGCCCGCGCGGAGGAAGACGTGCCGCTTCGGATCCCGCCCGAGTAACTCGAACCCAAACACGCGCTGGTAGAACCTCGCCGAGCGATCCAGATCCTCGACATACAACGCGGCTTCGTGAATCCCGCCCACGGGGGGAATCTCCCGTCCCCCCGTTGGTTTCTCCGACGTCGTCACGGCGGCTCACTCCCGATTCTTCTTCCGCTGCTTCCGCCCCTTGCGCCTCATGGATCAGAAATGCACGTGCAATTCCAGGCTCACCACGTCGATGTCGGTGGTCACCTGAGGCACGTCATCCAGCAGCGTGTAGAAGGCGGATAGCTGCACGAACGACACGGGAAAGGTCTCCAGCCCGAAGCGCATGCGGATGCGCTGATCCTCGGGAACACCCGTCACGTCACCACGGATCTCCGCCCGGGGATCATGATAACCATAAGTGACCTTGAAGTTTACGCCACGATACAGCAGGAGATCGCCTTCGATGTAGCCAACGAATTGATCCACATCTTCACCCCCATCGAAGCTGTCGAACACCGCGTCAGCTTCTCCCAAGAGCCCGAGCGGACCCAACTGCACACCGGCGAAACCACCAAACACCGACCGTTGACTCCCCGGCGCACTGTTGCGCGCCGCCGAGGCGCCAAACCGGAACTTCGGAAAGACGAGTGCCGCGCTCCCCGTCACCTGTTTCTGGGAGTTGTTGTCCACCCCGGCGGAGCCGCCGTTGCTGAGCGCGATGGCCAACGCGAGCGGCCCCGGCTCGAACCCGAGCTCGAACCCGACATCGGGGCTCTGGTAGGTAAATCCCGTTATCGACCGCACGAAGGCGTCGTCGTCCCACAGACGCAAGCCATAGGGAAGCAGGAACTTACCAGCTTTGGCATACCCGTTCCCCGGCAGTCCCTCCACCAGCGCAAAGCCCTCGCGAATGAGCGCTCGGTCAGGCCCCACGGTCTGATCCAGGTAGAGCGCAAGGAAGTTCTGGATGACTCGCGCCTCGAGCTGGACCTGTGCTTCGTTGATGTCGAGGCTCGTCCGCGGCTCCGTCTCGCTCACTGCAGCGGAGGCTTTGGTACGGAGATCGAGACCGATCCCGATCCAGTCGGTGACGGCGCGACTGCGAAACGCGAGGGCTTTGGTGGGGAGCTGGGTCTGCGCCCACGCACTACCAAAGTCGTTCCGACCTCCACCACCCGTCCGGTTCACGTGGCACGCCGAGCACTTGAGACCGGTGCGGAGCGCCAGGTAGGGCTCCTCGGCCGCCGCAAGAGAGGGAGGCATCGCCAGGAGGGTTGCAAAGATCGCTGCAAAGGCACGTGTGTGTCGGCTCATGATCTGGCACCCCAGAGAAGGTCGTTGATTGACTGGGAGCATCAGTTGTCGAGCGCCCCGGCGGAGACCCACGATCGGATGGTGTCTATTTGCGCCGGGGTGAGCGGCGCCCCACCGCCCGCAGGCATCTGGGCGCAGCAGCCTCCCACCGTCAGATGCGTACCCTGAACCTTGTGCACCAGATAGCTCGCGTCAGGGTCACTTCGGGCTATGCGCAGTAACGGCGATTGGTTGGACTGCACGTTCACGACGTTCGTAAACGTCTGGCCTTCGCTCAGGTTCATGCCTTGCTGCGGATTCGTGCCGGCGTGACAGCCGGAGAGCGCGCAGCTTGCGGTGAAAGTGGGCTGTACGTCGCAGGAGAGACTGGAGCCCGGATCGTTGGCGGGATCACACGGATCACCCGGTGGCTGGGTGGCGGTGCCATCGCCGGCCAGGCACCCGGCCACGCCGAACGCCAGGACTCCAACAACGGTGATCCAACGAGGAAAGGTCATTGGCACCTCGCCGTGGGGGTCGGTCAGTCAGCGATCTTAAGGTATCGGTCCGTCAGCGATCTTAAGGTAGAAGAGACAGATTCGGACGGCAAAAAGTTCCCTGACACCAAACACCACGGGGCAACGGTGGTTCCGGATGGATCGGAGCCGTACAATTGACGGATGACCGTGCGCCACCGAGTGGTGATCGTGGGAGGCGGATTCGGAGGGCTCACCGCCGCCCGGGAGTTTCGCCGGCTCCCGGTGGGCGTCACGCTCATCGACAAACGAAACGTCCATTTGTTCCAGCCACTCCTCTATCAAGTGGCCACCGGAGGGCTTTCACCGGGCGACATCGTCTCACCCCTCCGATGGGTGCTCCGAAAACAACGGAATACTCGGGTGTGGCTCGCCGACGTGGTCAGCGTGGATGCGGACCAGCACGAGCTGCGTCTCGCAGACGGCACCTCCATAGCATACGATACGCTCATCGTGGCCACGGGTGCGGGAAACCACTATTTCGGACACGATGATTGGGAGCCGCACGCCCCGAGCCTCAAGACGCTCGAGGACGCCATCGAGATCCGTCGACGTGTGCTCGAGGCGTTCGAGCGGGCCGAACGCGAGGAGGATCCGGCATCGAGGCAAGCATGGCTCACCTTCGTCGTTGTCGGTGGCGGACCCACGGGGGTCGAGCTCGCGGGCGCATTGAGTGAGCTGGCTCGCGATACGCTGCGTCACGACTTCCGGTCGATCGACCCACGGGAGGCCAGGATCGTGCTCATCGAAGCGCAGGAGCGCGTGCTCCCGGCGTTCCCTGCACCGCTCTCGACCAAGTGCCTCAAGTCGCTGACCCGACTCGGTGTCACTGCGCGCATCACCACGTTCGTGACCGCGATTGACACCCGTGGGGTGGACGTGGCGCAAGATGCGCGATCCGAGCGGATCCCCGCCCGCACCGTGCTATGGGCGGCCGGGGTCAGAGGTTCCTCGGTGGGGGCCTCGCTTGCCTCGGCCACCGGTGCACCGCTGGACAAAGCCGGGCGCGTGATCGTGCTACCGGACCTCTCCGTGCCAAACCACCCTGAGATCTTCGTGATCGGAGACCTGGCGCACGTGAGTCGGGACGGCGCGTTGCTCCCGGGCGTGGCACCGGTGGCGATGCAGCAGGGACGCTACGTGGCCGACGTCGTGGCGCGCCGGCTGCGCGGGCGCTCCATCCACCCGTTTCGCTATCGCGACCGCGGCCAACTGGCTACCATCGGGCGTGCGGCCGCGGTGGCGGACTTGGGGCGCCTGCGGTTCTCGGGATATCCCGCCTGGCTTCTCTGGCTGTTCGTGCACCTCATGTTTCTCGTCGAGTTTCAGAACCGGGTTCTGGTGTTCATCCAGTGGGCCTGGCATTACTTCACGCGGAACCGGGGTGCCCGCATCATTACGGAACCTCATGCGTGGCAGACGTGGCGTCTGCCGCGTGACACCTAGCTGCCCGAGGCCCGTATGGTCAGGTGGCGGCCTCGACCAGGAGCAAGGATGGAACCAAACGAAATCTCCGACCGTTCACGCGGGGTAGCCCTCGCCCTCTGTTCCGTGATCGGCCCGTTTGGTGGGCACCGATTCTACGTGGGGAAGGTCGGAACCGGTCTGGCCATGCTGTGTACATTCGGCGGCCTCGGCATCTGGTGGCTCTACGACATCATCACGGTGGCTGCCGGGGGGTTCCGCGACGTCGAGGGCAAGCGGGTCTGGCGGTGGGCGGAGCCCGGCTCCCTCGAGGGGACCGAGCGGCGGAACCTCACCCACGAACAAACCGAAGCCATCTTTGCCGAGCTGGATGCCCTGCGGATGGACGTCTCCGAGCTCGCCGAACGGACGGATTTCATGGAACGCATGCTGACGAGGGAGAAGGCGGCAGGACGGATCCCGCCCGGAACTGGCGGTCGGGGACCCTACGAATGACACACCCGGGGACGGAACGGGAGACAAGACGGCCTGCCACGCGGGCCGCGACAGTGGTGCTGCTCGTTCTGTTTGTCGGATTTATGGCCCGGGAGGCCGTGGTGGGCGGGTGCGTGGTGGGGCTGAGCATTCCCTCGGGGCACGTGCCGTCACCAGTCAGCTCACGATGACCGAACGGCCGAGGCCCGGCGAAAAGAAGGCCGGGAATAAAGGCGATGCATCACCGCCCAAACGCCTGCCCTGACGCTTACATCGGCGCGGCCTCGGTGAGTGGCAAACGCACGAAGAAGCTCGCACCCTCTCCTTCCACGCTCTCAGCCCAGACCTTGCCACCGAGAGACTCGACGATGCTCTTGGTAATGGCCAGGCCTAATCCCGCACCGCCGTGTGTGCGCGTGGTGGGAGCGGCCAGCTGCGTGAATTTCTCGAATACCCGATCCAGCTGCGAGCTCGGGATGCCAGGCCCCTCGTCCGCCACTTCGAGAACGGCGTGCGTCTCATCGGAACTGCACCGCAGCTTTACCTTGCCCGACGGCGGTGTATGTCTGATCGCATTCGACAGCAAGTTGACGACGACCTGCTCCAATCGGTCCGCTTCGCCGAGGACGATGGCTCGTTGACCGTTTGACGTCAGCGCGATGGCGACGTCGCGTTCCAAGGCGAGCCCTTCGACGGCGGTCGCTGCTCGTGAGACCACATCGGTCAAGCAGACAGGCACCACTTTGGGGACAACCTGCCCACTCCGCATCCGAGACAGGTCCAGCAGGTCATCCACGAGCCGAACGAGCCGCTCGAGGTTGCGGAGCGCCACGTCCACCAACTCGACACTTTCGGCGTTGATGCTGCCGCACACGCCACCCCGCAACAAATGCAAGGACGTCTTCATCGAGGTGAGGGGCGTACGCATCTCGTGGCTCACGATGGACACGAATTCGTCTTTGGCGAGATCGAGCGTGGCCTCCCGCGTGACATCACGAAGGACTATCAGATGGCCGAGCAGGTCGCCGTCCGCTCCGCGGACAGGTGTCACGGTGCGATCGTAAATCGATCTCGCCGCTGGCCCGAATTCGACCCGGTCCCTCAGCCGTCCATGTGGATTTTGGAGCGCAACTACTTGTGCCTCGATCGCCAAGCTATCGACGAGCCGCCTGCCCAGGGCGTGATGAATCGTGGTGATGGGGGTTCCCACAAGGCGATCGGGCGGCCGACCCAGGAGTTTCGCCATTTCTTGGTTCACGTACGCAGCCACGCCGTCACTGGCCAGGAGGATCGCCGCATCACTGGAGTCGATGAGAGCTTTCAGACGAGTCCGCTCAGACTCGACGGCCGCGTGTTTCTCAGCAAGCTCTTCGCGCTGGCGGTGAATCGTTGCCAACAGGTTCGAATATTGGATCGACAATTCGATCTGCCGCGCCAAAAGCGTAGCGAGATCGAGGTCGGCGTCATCGTAGCTAGCGGAAGTACCCGAACCGAAGTTGAGCGTCCCGATGATCTCGCCGTTCATGTGTAGCGGGACAACGATCACCGAAATGCTTGCTTCGCCCTCGATCCGGATATCACCAGTGCCTGAGAAACCCTCCGTTCGGATTGGACAGCCGGTCTTGATGGCTCTACCAGTCAATCCACTCTCGACAGGAAAACGTCGATCGACTCGCACAAACCCGTTGCGCGCGGCGTCATACAGGGTGTGGAGGTAGTACTCCGAGCGATCGTCCGAGACCAAGGTGACGCTGGCCCGTCTGAATTCCAGCACCCGTTGCAGCTTTGGGATGGCCGCGCTCACGATTTCGCCCAGGTCGTACGAGCTGTTCACGAGCGAGGCCAGCTCGACGACTACCTCGAGGCGCCGAACTGCCGATCGGATTCCGTCCGTACCCTCGGCTGGCGCGATCACGGCGAGGCCTCAAGGGAGCCCAGATACCGCTCGCACTCCAGCTCCAGTTGCTGGAGCTCTGTTTGCGCAACGGCGATTTGGTCGTGCGTCGGGGATGTCCCCCCCACCCAACCGCGCGCCAGGTCAGTCAGCCGGTTGGCGTGACTGAGCAGGACATCCGCCCGAAAGCACGCCGCGGCCCCTTTGAGAGAGTGAGCTTTTCTGAAGAAGTCGTGACGGTGGTAGTCATCGGGACAACGCGAGACCGCTTCCAGGTCTTCACGCAACGCCACGATCCGCGCCGCCAGACCTACCGCAAACTGACGTCGCACTGTCCCGATCCCGTCGCCGTCGCCACTACTGTTCGGGAGCATTGGCATTCTGCCCTCCACAAAGCTCGAGAATCTGCGCTGCCACCCGATCCGGATCGAAAGGCTTTGCCAACACCCCAGCGATGCCAAGCGCATGGATCCGATCCTCGTCGAGTTCTCTTCGGGCTGTGAGCAGTACAAGAGGGATGTGGGCCGTTGCTGAATCGTGTTTCAGGCGACGGCACACCTCGTAGCCATCCATTCCGGGCATCATGAGATCCACGACGACCGCGTCCGGAAGGAGAGTCTTCACCGCCTGCAGGCCACACGGCCCGTCCTCCGCGGTGGTCACCTCCCAACCGGAGGTATACTCGAGGGTGATCTTGATGAGCGCCCGCAGATCGGGATCGTCTTCAATCAAAACGACCCGAAAGTCCGTCTCCACGGATCCCCCTGCACTCTGAGTAGCCATGCGATCCTCAAGCTTCCGCGTAGCCTTGCCGATACTAAGTGTCGGCCATTCAGGAGGGACTCTTGAGCGACCATACGATCCTGTTCGTCGACGACGACCCGGATATTTTGCGACTGCTCAGTTCGCATTTTGAGAGGCTTGGCCATCGGGTACACGCCGCGAGCACTGGCGAAGAGGGCATCGCGATGTACCGGCGTTTTGGCCCCGATGTGACGGTGCTGGACCTCGTGCTGCCAGACATGTCCGGCCTCGACGTGCTGAGGGTCCTGCGAGACGACCGCGCGATGGTCATCATGCTGACGGGCCATGACGACGTGGCTGCAGCGGTGGAGGCCATGCGATTGGGTGCCGAGAACTTCTTGCAGAAGGGCTTCGATCTCACTCATCTGCAGATGGCCGTGGAGAAGGCGGCGGAAAAGGGCACGCTGGTGACCGTCAACAGGCGGCTCGAAGCCCGCCTGCGCCCCAGCCTGGGCCGAAGGCTCAAATCTGCCGGCATGATGGCCGTGCTCTTGGGGGCAGCGATAGGGATTGGCCACGCGATCGGGAGGAGCGAACAGGCCGATCGACCGCTTCCCAGAATGGCCGTCCCTCCCGATGACGGGGATACGGTGAAGCCGGAATCGTGGGTCCCGGGATCCGGGGCTCCTGGAGCTGCACCCAATTGAACCGCGGCTCGATTTGGGAAGAGACGGGACCCGCGCGAGTGCGGGCTTCCCATCCGCAGCACATGTAATCCACATCACCCTGGTGACGGACTCAGGTCACCGCGTACGGGAACCGCTGGGATGTAGGTTGCTGTTTCACTACTGAAGGATCAACGCACACAATGGGAAACATGACTCCACGCGTCGGGGCGCCCTGGCGGGTCGTAGACATTGCACATGGTAATCGGCGGCCGCTCATCCTCTGGTTGCTGATCGCCGTGTTCCTCGCGGTCGGTTGTGGCCAAGGATCCCTCTTGGATCCCGGTGCCGGTGACGGGAACTCCGGACCACCGCCGCCACCGCCGGCAACCGGAGGGCAACAGCTCTTCTACGAATGTCTGTTTTCCAACGGGAGCGGGCAGTGGACGGGCAACGCGGTCGGCTGTACGGGCTCGGTCGGCTTCAGCCACGCCGCCATGGTCAACACGCTGAGTCCGGGTGGTGGGACGTCCTGGGTCTCCGAGGGTGACGGCGTCTTCAACGTTGACTTCCCCGGTCAGGGAGGGTGCTCGGGCGCCATGGGCGACGATGGGTTCCCCGCCTGTAACGGCATGGTGGCGGTCGTGTTCGACACGCCCATTGCCTTCCCCGTGTGGGTGCGGATCGTGGATCGCTTGAGCGCCGGGTGGGTGAGCGGCGTCGCCTACAAGTGGCAACGCTGGAACGACAACGCCAACAGCCAACCGGGGCTGGGCATTTGGGAGGACGCCGTGGGATGCGCGGGCGCGCTGTGGTTCGCCCGCAGCAACGATGGGTTGTGCTTGGGAGACGACGATTGGGAAGGACAGTGGAACGTGTGGGACATTCATTTGCTCGGCGACGCCGTCGAGGTGTTCCGCAACAACGAGTTGGTGCACACCGGCCCGGAAGACAGCGCCGCCAACCTCGCCATCTATCAATTCGGGGCCAACCTCAATCACAACCCACCCTCGCCACAGATCCGGAGCTTCGACTACCTGGCCATCAGCAGAGATCGGTTGCCACAGTAGCCCCGCACCGGTCCCCGAGGGCGAACGCCCCGGCCGCGCCGGGGCGTTGGGCTCCTGGCACCGTTCCGACCGATCCCGCCTGACTGGTAATCGATTGGCTTGCAATCACTTCCACATGAATCCGTCTCCCTCGCTTGACTTGGGATTCCGGCCGGCACTATCATGCGCCGCCATGGTGTCTTCGACCCGCAGCATGCACGCTCCTTCCGCGAGCCTCCAGCGTCACCTGAGGAGGCCTGGCCGGCTGCCCGCCACACCGGCGGAGGGGCGTCCTAGCGGGTAACGGGCACGGCGCAGTGAGCCCACGGCGGTACTGACCCGCAAGGAATGCTCCTTGCGGGCTCTTTTTTTGACGCAACGGCAGGGGAGCTGTGACCCAACCGTACGAGACGAATGGACACGCCCGATTGCGCATCGCCCGCGATGCGCGCCGCGTGGTGGTCAAGCTCGGGACAACGGTGCTCACCGAGGACGATGGCCGTGTGGCTCTCGGTCGGCTGCAATCATTCGTCGAATCCATCGTGGAGCTGTGGAATTCCGGACGGGAAGCCCTGCTGGTTTCTTCCGGTGCCATTGGCCTCGGTGCCACTCGCCTGGGCGTGCAGGGCGAGCTCCGCTCGCTGATCGTCAAGCAGGCTTGCGCCGCCGTCGGACAGGGGCGCCTGATGTCTCTGTACGCCGACGCGTTCGAGCGACGCGGGGTTGTGGCCGCGCAGCTCCTCGTCACGGCGGGAGATCTCTCGAACCGCGAGCGGTATCTCAACCTTCGTAGCACGATCGGAAAGCTCCTCGAGCTGAACGTGGTACCGGTCATCAACGAGAACGACACCGTCTCCACCGAGGAGCTCCGACCTATCCCAGGTTCGGGCCCGCGCACTGTCAATTTTGGTGACAACGACAAGCTGTCAGCGCTCGTGGCCGCGAAGGTCGAAGCCGATCTCCTGCTCCTGCTCACGGATGTCGATGCGCTGTACACGGGAGATCCCCGCCTCACGCCCACGGTTCACCCCATTGCCGTCGTCGACGAAGTGACTCCCGCCATCGAGCAACTCGCTGGAGGCGCCAATGCGGGACGTGGTGGGATGCGTACGAAACTTGAGGCTGCTCGGATCGCCACGCACTCCGGTTGTGCGGTGATCGTGGCCAACGGTAAGGTCCCCGATGTGATCGAGCGCATATTCCGCGGTGAACCACTCGGCACCCTGTTTCTCCCTCGACGTGGCTTGTCCGGCAAGCGCCGCTGGATCGCCTTCGCCACGACGGTGAGCGCGGCCCTCGTGGTGCGGGATGGCGCGCGCCGCGCGCTCGAGCAGCGCAAGGCGTCCTTGCTCCCAGTGGGCGTTGCCGAGGTGCGGGGGTCGTTTGAGCGAGGCGACGTCGTGAGTATTCTGGATGAGTCGGGGATCGAGTTCGCCCGAGGCATCGTCAATTGCTCGAGTGCCGACGCGAAGAAGATCTCGGGACTCAGGTCCGAGAACGTCCAGGAGCTCCTGGGCTACGGCGACGAGCTCGTCACCCGTAACAACATCGCGTTTCTCAAAGAGGGGCCCCATGCACCTCGAGCGTCAGACGGCCCGCAGTAGCACCGTAACCGACATCGCGCGGCGAGCGAAGCTGGCCGCCGCATCACTCGCTGGTCTGCAGGCAGAAGATCGCAATCGGGCCTTGCGCGCCGTGGCACGCGCTCTCACTGAGCAAGCCGACGAAATCCTCGAGGCGAACGCGCGCGACCTCGCAGCGGCGCAGCCGCAGGTGGCATCTGGCAACATGTCCGAGGCATTGTTTCACCGCCTCGAGTTATCCGCATCCAAGCTCGGCGGCGTGGTGACGGGTATCGAGCGTCTGGCCCAGCTCGACGATCCGATCGGTCGTATCACGTTTGGCATGGATCTCGACCAGGGCTTGCACCTCTCCCGCGTCACCTGTCCCATCGGGGTGGTGGGGGTGATCTTCGAGGCCCGTCCCGACGCCCTGCCGCAGATTGCCGCCCTTTGTCTCAAGAGCGGTAACGCCGTGTTGCTCAAAGGTGGGAGCGAAGCACGGGAATCCAATCGTGCGCTAGCACGCGCGATTGGGACTGCGGCCACCGCGGAGGGGGTGCCCGCCGACGCCTTTGCGCTGCTCGAGAGCCGCGAGGACGTGGCGGCGTTGCTGGGCGCGGAACCGTGGGTCGATCTCATCATCCCCCGCGGCTCCAGCGAGCTCGTCCGTCACATTCAGGCCAACACGGCGATCCCGGTCCTCGGCCACGCCGAGGGCGTCTGCCACGTGTATGTGGATGCGGCGGCAGACCTCGACAAGGCACTGGCGATCGTCATCGATTCCAAAGTACAGTACCCCGCTGCTTGCAACGCCGCCGAAGGCCTGCTCGTGCATCGCGCGGTCGCACCCACGTTCCTTCCCTGCGTGGTTACGGCACTTCGGCAGCATGCCGTCGAGCTGCGCTGCGACGACGTGGCGCGTGCGCTCGTCGGGCCCGCCGACGTCGTGCCGGCAACCGCGGCCGACTGGGGAACGGAATTCGGCGATCTCATACTCGCGATCCGTGTGGTGGATTCGCTCGACGAGGCTATACGGCACGTCAACACGCACGGCTCCCGACACACCGAAACCATCGTGACCCAAGACCACGCCGCATCCCAGCGCTATTTCGCCGAAGTCGACGCGGCGGGGGTGTTTCTGAATGCTTCCACCCGGTTTGCGGACGGATACCGCTACGGGTTCGGCGCGGAGGTCGGCATCAGCACGGGCAAGCTCCATCCGCGGGGGCCCGTGGGCATCGACGGGCTAGTGACGTACAAATACCAGCTGGAGGGGGACGGACACGTCGTGGCGCAATACACTGGACCGAATGCGAAACCGTTCGTGCATGTCCGGCGGGATCTGAGGGCGTAACGAGCCCGCGTACGTCCTTCTGGCTCGAGCAGTGGCAAGCAGGGCGTTCGGCCAGCGAGCTCGAATGGCCAGGGACGGAATTGAACCGCCGACACGCGGATTTTCAGTCCGCTGCTCTACCAACTGAGCTACCTGGCCCGGGCGGAGAATTATAATCGCCTCGTCCGCACCCCGCTCCCCCTAACCCGATTCCACGTCGTCGTCATCGTACGGCGGTAGCTCGGTGGCGTCCGGGTAGCGCTCCCGCACTCGCTCGATTACCTCTCGGGCCCGCTCCGGGTCTTTTTTGACGGTTCGGTAGATCTCCTCCAACCGGATGGCGGCATTGATCTCGACTTGTCGCGAGGCTCGGTGATCCAGATGGCTCTCGAGCAGTCGGATCGTGTCGTCCAGACTTGGCCGGATGTTGGGTGGCGGTCCGTCACCGGCACCCGAGACGAAGATATGCGCCGCCCACTCGCCAAAGGGCTCGAGCACGTGCTCCACGAGAAGATCCCAACTCAACCATAAGATCCCGAACACGCCGGCGGCGACGAACCACCGGGTGTCCTCGCGAAAGACGAGACCACTCAAACCGGAGAAGATGGTCGCGGCGCCGAACACGATTCGGAGCACGCGGCTGACGCTGATCGGCGATTCGTTCTTGCGCATCCGTTCAGTGGAAAGATGGGCCCCCGGGAAGCACGAAGCCATGGGGAGACGAGGTGCGACGAGCGGTGGCCCGGAGTACTATTGACCCGATGATGGAAGCGGCCCCGCTCGCGGGACGACGCATCGTAGTGACCCGGCCCGAGGGAGATGCCCAACATCTGGCAGCCCGCCTCCGCGCCCTGGGTGCCACGCCGATCGTCGTTCCTGCAATCCGGATCGAGTTTACCGACCCCCCGGAGCTCCGGGAGGCACTCGGTCGGCTCGCGGCCTACGACTGGATCGTCTTCACGAGCCGAAACGGCGTGAACGCCGTATTCCGGCTCGTGCGGAGCCTCGAGGGACCCCGGGTGGCCGCCATTGGTCCGGTCACCGCAGCGGCCCTCAGGGAACGGGGCGCGTCGCCCGATGTGGTACCAGGAGAATTCGTCGCAGAGGCCGTAGCTGCCGCGCTGGGCGACGTGCGCGGGGAGCATATCTTGCTGCCGCGCGCCGACCTGGCCCGTCCCACGCTCGCCCAGCTGTTGCGCGAGGGCGGGGCAACCGTGGACGCGGTTACCGCCTACCACACCCACGACGCCAGCTCCGAGCGTCCCGACCTGAGCAACGTGGACGCCGTGACGTTCACCAGCTCGTCCACCGTCAGGGGATTCTTGACCGGAGGTCCCCTACCCCTCGGTGCCAAAGTCGTCTGCATCGGGCCCGTCACCGCTGATACCGCGCGGGAATTGGGACTCGCGGTCCACCATGTCGCCGAACGCTACACCGAAGACGGACTCGTCACGGCGCTCGTGCACGCATTCGCTCCGAGCCCCGAGGCCCTGCCGTGACGGAACACCGGCAGTGCGTACGCTACCTGTTCTTGCGGATCCAGTCCGCCTGGCGGCGGTTGCCCTCGGACACACAGGTCCACCACAAAGAAGAGTTCGTGGCGACGCTCATGGGTTTTCGTGGCAAGCTCTTGCTCAGGAGCTACAGCCTCATGGGCACCCGCGGAGATTGCGATCTACTCCTGTGGCACGTCTCCGACCGCCTCGAGACGCTCCAGGCGTTGGAGACCGCCATCTTCTCGACGGCGCTCGGTGGATATCTCGAGATCGCCCACAGCTACTTGGGCCTCACCAAGCGCTCGGAGTACGAATTCCCAGAGCTACCGGATGCCGCCAGTCGGACCGTGATTCGCCCAGCGGACGCGCGCTACCTGTTCGTCTACCCCTTTGTCAAGCGGCGTGCCTGGTACGCGCTCCCGTTCGTCGAGCGCCAGGAGGCGATGCAAGACCACGTCCGGATCGGCCGGAAATACCCGTCCATTCGTATCAACACGACGTACTCGTTTGGCCTCGACGATCAAGAGTTCGTCGTCGTCTTCGAAGGCGACGATCCGGGAGAGTTCTTGGACCTCGTGATGGAGCTCCGCGGCAGTCCGGCCTCGGCGTACACGGAGCGCGACACCCCCGTGTTCACGTGCATCCAGATGTCACTGTACGACACGTTGGACTCCTTAGGGGGGGCTGCGCCGGAGCAGCGGGCAGCCGAGGGGAAGGACGAAGCCGACGGTTTTACCGCCGTCGGCTCGATCGCTGACCTTCCGCCGGGGGGCTGCAAGCGTGTCTACTTGGGCGCGGACGCGGTTGCGCTGTTCAACGTGGGCGGCACGCTCTACGCCATCGCGGACCGCTGTAGCCACGGGCGAGCCTCGCTCTCCGAGGGAACGGTGGATGAGGCAAGGAACACCCTGCAATGTCCTTGGCACGGTGGACGCTTCGATCTCGCAACCGGACAGCCCACGGCAGGCCCGCCTTCCGCACCGATCAAAACCTTCCAGGTCAGGGTAAACGGAGAGCACATCTTTGTCCGGTGACCGGTTGCTCAACGCTTGTCGGGGGCAACCGGTGGACGTGACACCCGTGTGGTTCATGCGTCAGGCCGGTCGATATCTCCCGGAGTATCGCGCGATCCGCGAGCACCACTCGATTCTCGAGATTTGTCACGATCCCACACTGGCTGCGGAGGTGTCGCTCCAGCCAGTGACACGTTTCGAACCGGACGCCGCCATCGTCTTCGCTGACATCTTGCTGCCGTTCGAGCCGTGGGGGCTCGGACTGTCCTTCCACCCCGGTGAAGGCCCCGTCCTGGACCACCCCATCCGCACCGCAGACCACGTGGAGGGCCTGCGGGTGCTGGATCCGCACACCGACCTCGGGTTTGTGCTGGAAACCGTGCGCCTTGTGAGTCAGGAACTCGGCCACCGGGTACCGGTGATCGGATTCGCTGGCGCGCCGTTCACGCTGGCGTCGTATGCGATCGAGGGAGGTGCATCCCGTCAGTTCATCGAGACGAAGCGCTTCATGTACGGACAGCCGGAGGCGTGGCACGCGCTTCTGTCGACCTTGGCAGCAACCGTGGGGCAATTTCTTGCTGCTCAGGCAAAAGCCGGCGCCCAGGTGCTTCAGCTATTCGACAGTTGGGTGGGCTGTCTGGCGCCCTCGGACTACCGGCGGTTCGTGCTGCCTCATTCACGGCAGGCCCTCACCCTGGCCGCCGCAGCCGGCACACCCACCATCCACTTCGGCACGTGTACCGCAACGCTCTTGGACGCGATGGCCGATGCAGGCGCGGACGTGATATCGGTGGACTGGCGTATCCCACTGGACCGCGCATGGCGGCACTTCCCCGACCGAGCCATCCAGGGAAATCTGGATCCAGCCGCCCTCCTCGCACCGGCGCCCGAGCTCCGCACCCAGGTCCACGACGTGCTCGCACGCGCCGCGCGGCGCCCGGGCCACATCTTCAATCTGGGCCACGGTGTGCTGCCACAGACATCGCCTGATCACGTACGGGCCACGATCGATCTCGTGCGCGAGTACCGCCCGTGACGCTGGATGGGGCGCGGGTGGGCGTGGTTGGGGGCGGAGTGGCAGGACTTGCCGCTGCGGTCGAGCTCGGTCGCCTCGGCGCCGAGACTTATCTCTACGAGTCCTCGGACACCGTGGGTGGCCAGATCCGGACCTTCAGAGCACCCGGTTTCGTGATCGAGGACGGCGCCGACGGCTTCTCGACGCCGAGCTCGTCAGAAAGGGAATTGCTCACCACCCTTGGATTGACTGGACGGCTAGTCAAGCAGAGGGCTTTGCCGCTCCTTTCCTACCGCGCAGGAACGCTGAGCCGCCTCAACCCTAAGCTGGCTGCAGAGTTACTCGGCATTCGAACCCATGGGGTCCGGCCACGAAGCAGCCTGCTCAGCTTCGAAACGGGCATGTCGGACTTGGTTGATGCATTGGAATCGGCCTTGTCGAACGCCACGATTCGACGGGCCAAGCCGGTACTCGTGGTTTCGCCAAGCCCGGACGGCATCATCACACAAACGCAAAACCACAACTACGACGCGGTTGACCTGTTGGTAATCGCGACGCCTCCGGTGGTAGCTGGAAAGCTCCTTTCCTTTGCAGCACAGGGACTTGGAGACACGATTCCGGTTCCCGAGCTGACTTCGATTGTCACGGTCTCGCTTGCGTTTCCGCGTTCTGCCGTGGTTCATCCACTGGATGCCACCGGATTCGTCGTCATCGGCCGCGATGGCGCGGTGCCGCGGGATGGCCTCCGAGCGTGTAGCTTCGCTTCCTCCAAGTTCCCGGGACGAGCACCCCGGGATCATGTGCTGGTTAGGGCGTTCTACCGCCCGGGGGATGCGCTCGGTCTCGACGAGGCCGATGAGCGGTGGGTCGACCGTGCCATCCATGACCTCGATCCAGTCCTCGGCCTCCGCGCCGACTGCATCCTCTCACGGGTCGCACGGTGGCCACAGGCGCTTCCCGCTCGCCCGGGAGCACCGGCGGGCACGTCGACTCTCGACCTCATCCACCGGTGTGGGGAGAGAGTGGTCGTCGCCGGATCGGCAGTGACCGGGCCAGGCGTCCTTTCGGCCCTCTGCTCTGGCAGGAAGGCGGCTTCGGCCGTGCACGCAGCGAGTCATGACCTGTGACCCCAAAACGGCTGGTCTAGCAGGCTGCCCCACCTGGTCTCAAATTGGGCCCATGTTTCCGAATCTGACGATCGTCGATCACCCGCTGATTCAGCACAAGCTCACAATTCTCCGCGACCGCCATACCTCCACACGGGACTTCAAGGCGCTGGTCAACGAGATCGCCATGCTCATGGCGTACGAGGCTACGAAGCACATTCCCCTCGAAACGATCGACGTGGAGACGCCTCTGGAGCACACCACTGGCCGCGTGGTGGCAGGAAAGAAGCTCGCCCTGGTTCCCATCCTCCGGGCCGGGCTCGGGATGGTCGATGGCATCACCCAACTCATCCCGAGCGCACGCGTGGGTCATATCGGTCTCTACCGGGATCACGACACGCTGGAGCCAGTGGACTACTACTTCAAGATCCCGGGCGAGGAGGAAGACCGCACGTTCTTCGTGCTCGACCCCATGCTGGCCACTGGGGGATCCGCGGTGCAAGCCGTGACGGCACTGAAGCGGGCCGGTGCCCATCGCGTGCAATTCCTCTGCCTGGTCGCCTCGCCTGAAGGTGTCCGGCGGATGGTGGACGCGCACCCCGATGTCATGGTGTTTGCCGCGGCGCTGGATCGAGAGCTGAACGACCAGGGATACATTCTGCCGGGTCTGGGAGACGCGGGTGACCGGCTCTTCGGCACGCGTTGACGAGACGATCGATGAAACAGTATGAGGCAGTGATACTCCGACTTCACGGCAGAGCTCGCGAGGACGAGGAGGCCATCACCGATCTCCTGAACGAGCGAGCCCGCATGGGATGGAGTTTTCGCCGAGCCACCGGCCTCCAGGAAGAAAAACTGCTGCTCGTTTTCGCTCGGGAGACGTAGTCCCCAACGCCGGGCAACCCCCGTCGTCCTCGTTTCGCCTCACTGGGGCGACGCAACGATTCTGCCCTCTCACACGTCCAAACTATACGAGGATGCGATGGACCGATCGCCGGAACGGATCGCGCAGCGTCGAGCGTATGCAGGCCGGTTGCTCAACGTGGATGTGGAAACGCTCGAAACCCCGGACGGGACCCGTCTGGAGCTGGAAATGGTTCGACATCCTGGCGCTGCTGCGGTGGTTGCGCTGTTGTCGGACCCTGATGGCCCGGATCCGTTGGTCTTGCTCTTGGAGCAGTACCGCCATGCCGCCGGGGGCACGATTTGGGAGATCCCCGCCGGGGTCCTTCAGCCCGGAGAAGACCCGGCGGCGTGTGCGCGGCGTGAGCTGGAGGAGGAGACCGGGGCCGCGGCACGCACCATCGAGCATCTCACGACGATCTATACGACCCCGGGGTTCACCGATGAGCAAATTCATCTGTTTCTCGCTACGGACATCACCGCGGGGGAACCGAGGCACGAGCGGGACGAGTTCATAAAGGTGAGCACTCGTCCGCTCTCACAGGCGCTCGAGATGATTCGGGACGGCGCGATGGTGGACGCCAAGTCAATCGTGGCGCTGCTCTACGTGGCCGGCTACCGGCTCAATTTGTAGAAACCGTGTCCCCCAACGGGGACAGATCGAAACGCCCGGGACGCCGAAGGAGGCGGAGCGAAGCTCAGTATCACATTGTGAAACAAGTGGTTACGAAATTCTGCAAGAGGAGATCGTTGCGAGGTATGGTTTCTGCTCCAACGACATATCGAGGAAGGAAGTCGAGTCCACGGAGGGTCTAGACGAATCGTTTGTTGTCCGAATCAAGGGCTGCCGCCGCGGTCGCGACGGTGTGCCCAGGGAGACATCACATGACCGCAGCAGTACGAACCCCTGACCGGGCGCCCACCTGGTCCGCCCGGGAGGCCCGTTCTCGTCTCCGCGAGCTGGACGATTCACAGGTCGTGGCCGCGTATCTGGATGGTGAGCGCGCCGCCTTTGGCGAGCTCGTCGACCGGTACCAGAAACGCCTCCTCAACTTCGTGTATCGGACCATCGGAGATCGCGAGCGAGCCGAGGATCTCGTCCAGGAGGTCTTCATTCGCGTCCACCGGCATCTGCATCGGTTTGACCAGACCAAGAAGTTCTCGACGTGGATCTACACGATCGCGTCGAATCTCGCCAAGAACGAGCTGCGAAACCGGAGCCGGAGTCCACTGGTCCTCTTTCAGACGATCAAGAAGAACTGGGAGGCGGATCACCGCCCCCTCCAATTCGAGGATCATCACCATCGTCCGGACGATCTCTATCGCAAGCGTCACTTGCGGGAACTCGTCGAGTGGGCCGTCGCACAGCTGCCCGTGCATCACCGTACGGTGTTTGTGCTCCGCGAGCTCGAGGGCAAGACCTACGAGGAGATCGCCGATATCACCGACTGCAACCTGGGAACGGTGAAGAGCCGCCTGAACCGGGCGCGAAACCGGTTTGCCCAGATCATCGCGCCGTTGCTCGACTAGACGAGATTCGATAAACTCCGGAGGCGAAACGGGAACGGGGCCCAGCGAAGCGAAGCGCCCTAGCGAGACTGTTGCTCTATCCTCCCCGTTCCCGTTTCTCCATCGCCTAGAGCGGACCGGCGGGAACCTCCCATCCCCAGGTCGGTAGTAGGCTCGTGGCACACTTGCGCCGTCTCGATATGCACTGTCAGGAATTCCTGGAACGGTACTCGGAATACCGCGATGAAGTGATCGCGGATCTCGGCCTGTTGGCCCGTGTCGACGGCCATCTGGCCGTGTGCCGGGCGTGCCAGCAGTACGACGCGGTGGTCCGACGGGGCGTGGCCGTGTTGCGGGCGGACGACTTGGAGCCCACGGGGGTGTGGAAGCCTCCGCGTGACCTTTCCGTGCTCGAGGACGCCGGGCCGGTCGCGCCGACCGCAGCTCGCTTCCTCGCGACGCTCATGCTGGCTGCAGGCCTTACGTCCCTCGTGTGGGAGGGTACCGGACGGACCTCCGAACCGGCTGCCGAACACGTGTCGCGACCCTCCCCCGTCGCGGTTGCCAGCCCCGGGATCCCGTTCGTCCGGTTCGTGGACCGCGAGTCTGAGCCCGCCGCCGGCCGCCAATCGGTACAACCCGCCCTCACTCTTTATCAGCCACCGCCAGATCGGTAACTTCCGCCTATATGGCGGGCACCATCACCTTCGATTCTGCCTACCGCGCCATCAAGCGCGGCGAGCTGGCACCCGTCTACTACTTGACCGGTGCTGAAGACGTCTTGAAAGACGAGCTCGTTGGCCTGATCACGGAGCAAGCCCTCGATGTGGGCAACCGCGATTTCAATTTCGACGTTCGCACCGCGGCCGATCTCGGCGGGGAGAGTTTGCATGCGCTCGTCGAGACTCCGCCGATGCTCGCGGAGCGGCGGGTCGTGGTGGTGCGAAACCTCGAGCAATGGCGTCGCAACGCGAAGGTGTGGAGCGTCCTCGAGGCTTATCTCGAGCACCCGTCTCCGAGCACGGTGCTGGTCCTGGTGCTCGGAGCGGGAGAAAAGCCACAATCGCGAGTCACCTCGCGCGCCGTAACCGTCGAAGTGCGACCGCTCAATCCGGACCGGCTGCGCCGGTGGGTGAGCACGCGAGCGGAAGGCGTTGGCATCGTGTTGGATGAAGATGCGGCCACACATCTTCTGGAAGCGGTGGGCGCGGATTTGTCGCTCCTCGCCCTCGAGCTCGAGAAACTCGCCGCCGCAACACGCAGCGATGGAGCGGTGACCGCAACAGAAGTCGCGGCCCTTGTGGGGGTTCGTCGGGGGGAAACACCTCACGATTGGGTCCGGGCGGTGCTGGCCCGCGACGTGACCCGCGCAGTCGGCATGCTCGACGTGGTCCTCTCCGCAGCCGGTGTGAGCGGAGTGCGTCTCGTGTCGTTGCTGGGGACCACGCTGGTGGGCGTGCGCGTGGGGCGGGCTTGCCTCGACGGACGTGATGGATCACAGGTGGAGCGTCAGGTGTTCGACGCCATTCGGGCTGCCCGTCCACCGGGGATGGGGAGTTGGCGAGAGGAAGCGGCTGCCTGGGCCCGCGCCGCGCGGCAGTGGAACGCGGGCGAGCTCGATGCCGCCCTAGCAGCGGTCTATGAGGCTGACCGTCTCCTCAAGGCCACCACGGTGCGTGACGAAGGAGGCATCCTGACAGACATGTTGCTCCACATCGGTATGAGACGGGCGGCAGCGTGAGCAGAATCATATTCCTACTGATCCCCTTGCTGATCCCTCTTGCCGCACAGGCGCAGCAGGAGGATTCGATCTTGACCCACGCGATGCGGCTGGCCACCGAGGGGCAGGGAGAGGCCGCGCGATCCTATGTCCGGCAGCAACTGGATCGCATCGCTCCTGCCGATTCCCGCTATGCGGAGGCGCTTTTCGCCGCCGGAGTCGTGGCGGCGACCACGGATGACGCCCGCATGTTCTTCCGTCGGGTCAGCATAGAGTTCTCTCGGTCATCGTGGGCAGACGAAGCGCTGTTGCGCCTGGCGCAGCTCGCGTATGCGGAACAGGACTACGAGTCGGCCCTCCGCGCGGCCGAGCGCATCGTGATGGACTACCCTTTCAGCAATGTCTTCGCCGAGGCCAACTACTGGGCGGGGCGAGCCAACCTCGAGCAGGGGAACGCCGCCATCGGGTGTGCCCAACTGAATCGGGCCGGCGAGGTGGCCGGTGAGAACATCGAGCTCGCGAACCGGGTGCGGTTCTATCGCATGCGATGTGCGACCGCGGCGGGCGCCCCGAGCACGGGCCCCGACGCACCCCCGCGGACCGGACGGTCGGCGTGGACCGTACAGGTCGCAGCACTTCAGAGCGCCGCCGCCGCCGACGAGCTCATGCGTGCGCTCCACGCCGAGGGATACGAAGACGTCCGCGTCGTGCAGGAGGAAGGTTTCCTCAAGGTCCGCGTTGGCCAATTCACCAACCGGGCGCAGGCGACCCGGCTTGCCGGCGAGTTGTCCAGAAAGTTCGGTGGGAATCCTTTTGTGGTCGAACAGCCGTGACTCGACGCCGCACGCCATCCGCTGTCGCGGACACCCCGTTGATGCAGCAGTACCGCGAGATCAAAGCGCGAAACGCCGATGCGATCGTGTTTTTCCGTATGGGCGATTTCTACGAGATGTTCTTCGACGATGCGGAGCTTGCGGCGAGGGAGTTGGGTCTCACCCTGACGACGCGGAACAACGGCGGCGCCGCCAACGTGCCCCTGGCCGGTGTACCGGTCAAGGCCGCGCGCGATTACCTCCGCCGACTCGTGGATCGCGGTTTTCGAGTGGCGGTGTGTGAACAGGTGGAGGATCCCAAACATGCCAAAGGAATCGTCAAACGGGAGGTCGTCGAGACGATCACACCGGGTGCCGTGCTGGCGGATGACTGGCTCGAGGGGTCCCAGAACAACTTCTTAGTGGCCGTGACGGAGGGAGATCCCTGGGGTCTCGCCGCGTTAGATCTTTCTACCGGTGAGTTCGTGCTGGAAACCGTCGCGGCATCAGAAATCGACGGCGCGCTGTCGCGCTACGCACCACGGGAGATCGTGATCCGCGAGGGAGCCGCAATGCCGTGGCCGGACTCGCCCACCGTGACGGAGCGCGATACGTCGGAATTCGATGTTGGCCACGCCACGAAGACAGTGGCCGATCACTTCGGCCTCCACGGGCTCGACGGCCTGGGCGTGTTGCCGGCGGATGGCCCTGCCGTGGCGGCGGCAGGCGCATTACTACGATACGTCTATGAGCTCCAACCGGGTGGCATCCCTCAGATCGCGCGGCCTGAGGTGCGTCGCAGCGGTGACACGGTGCCGCTCGATCCCATGACACGGCGGAACCTGGAGCTCGTGGAGTCGTTGCGAGAGGGGGAGCAGCGGGGGACGCTGTTGACCGTCGTCGACCGGTGTGTCACGCCGATGGGCGGCCGACTCCTTCGGCAGTGGTTGCTGGCACCGCTGCGCGACGTGGATCGCATTCGTGCTCGTCTGGAGGCGGTGGGCGCATTGGTGGCGGACCGTCGCGGTCGCGAGCGGGTCCGTGACGCCCTCGATGGCGTGCGTGACCTGCAGCGCCTGGGTGGCCGTGTGGCCACTGGACGAGGCTCGCCGCGGGATTTTGGAGGCCTGCGCGATTCCCTGGGCCGCCTGCCAGACGTGTTGAACGCGCTTCACGCGCTGGCCACGCCCGGTGCCCTGCTCGAGCACCACACCGACACGTTGGATCTCCTGTCCGATCTCACGGAGCCGCTGGTGCGGCTGTTGGCAGACCGTCCTCCAGCCGCCATCGGCGAGGGGGATGCGATTCGGCCGGGCGCCGATGCCACTTTGGACGAGGCCCGCGACGATCGAGATGGAGGAAAGCGGTTTATCGCCGGGCTCCAGGCCGGTGAGCGAACGCGAACCGGCATTCCTTCGCTCAAAGTGGGCTACAACAAGGTCTTCGGTTACTACATCGAGATCACGAAGGCGCACAAGCATGCCGTGCCAGCGGACTACGAGCGCCGGCAGACGCTGACCAACGCGGAACGGTACGTCACACCCGAACTCAAAGACTACGAGTCGCGCGTTCTCACGGCGGAGGAACGTGTTGTGCATCGAGAGCGGGTCCTCATGGCGGAGCTCGCCGCGCTGGTAACTGATCGCCTCGATCGCTTGCAGCACACCGCCACGCTCATCGGTGTGCTCGACGTGCTCCAGGCATTCGCTGAAACGGCTGCCCGAGAGCAATGGGTCGCTCCCACGGTGACCGGGGAGTTCGCTCTGGAGCTCCGCGGCTCGCGTCATCCGGTGGTCGAACGGCTGTTGCCACCCGGACGATTCATTCCGAACGACATCACGTTGGACGAGGCCGGACGCATCATCCTGCTCACGGGTCCCAACATGGCGGGCAAGTCGACGGTGCTTCGCCAGACGGGGCTGGCCGTGCTCTTGGCGCAGATCGGCTCGTTCGTTCCTGCACGCTCGGCCACGATCGGCGTCGTGGATCGCATCTTTACCCGCGTGGGCGCGACCGACGATTTGGGAAGAGGACAGTCGACGTTCATGGTGGAGATGAGCGAAACGTCGGCCATCCTGCATGCCGCGACGAATCGCAGTTTAGTGCTCCTCGATGAGATCGGCCGCGGGACATCGACCTATGATGGAGTCGCCATTGCGTGGGCGGTCACGGAACACCTGCACGATCGCATCGGTTGCAAGACCATCTTCGCCACCCACTATCACGAGCTCACGCAACTGACGGAGGATCTCCATCACGCGCGCAATTTCAATGTGGCGGTGCAGGAGTCGGGCGATCGCATCGTGTTCATGTACCGCCTCGTCCCGGGTGGCGCAGACCGGTCGTATGGCATCCATGTGGGACGCCTTGCCGGCCTGCCCACAGGTGTGGTGGGACGCGCCGAGGAGATCTTGAGCTTGTTGGAGTCGGGCCACCAGGTGGCGGGGGAGGCCCCGCCACCCCGTCCAGATGCCCACCAGCTGGCCCTGTTCCACGCGGGGCACCATCCCGTCCTCGCTGAGCTCGCCAAGTTGGACCCCAACACGCTCTCCCCCCTCGAAGCGCTCAATCGTCTGGCAGAGCTCAAGCGGCAGGTCGACCACCGTGAATAGGAGATCGCTGGGCGCGCTCGGGTTGTGTCTCGCCGCGGCGTGCGGACGCGACACCGGAAATGGACAGGATGCTGCGGATGCCGTGCCCGAGTTCGAGCCGCCCGTTGCCATCAACGCGGAATCGCCCGTGAACTACCCAGCGCAGCTGTTCCGCGAAGGTGTGGAGGGAACCGTTGTGCTGCGACTGTTCGTCGATGAGACCGGCGCGCTCGTGCTAGACTCGACCCGGATTCACGATGGCAGCGGGTATCCGAGTCTCGATTCCGCGGTGCTGGCCGGCGTGGACGCGATGCGCTTCGCACCAGCGCGCCGCAATGGCGCACCGATGCCAACTTGGTTCCTGCAGCCAGTCCACTTCCGACAGCCGGACCGGGCGCAGTCCAGAGGCGGATCGTGACGCAACGGAACACGCGTCCCTACGAATCGATTCTCGACACGATCGGGTGGACTCCACTCGTGCGCCTCACGCGCGTGACCGGCGGGATTCGCACGCCCGTGTACGGCAAAGCCGAGTTCTTCAATCCAGGAGGGTCCCTCAAGGACCGGATCGGTCTGGCGATCATCGAAGATGCGGAGCGACGCGGGGAGCTGAACCCCGGGGGCGTGGTGGTCGAGGGTACCTCCGGGAACACCGGCGTTGGGTTGGCCATCGCGGCCGCCCTCAAGGGCTACCGCTGCGTGTTTACCATGCCGGACAAGATGTCGCAGGAGAAGGTTCGGCTTCTGAAGGCGTTTGGCGCGGAGGTCATCATCACTCCGACGGCCGTGCCGCCCGACCATCCGGACAATTACGTGATGAAGGCCAAGGCCATCGTCAAGGCAACTCCGAACGCCATCTTGGCCAACCAGTTCTACAATCAGGTAAACCCCGAGGTGCACTACCGGACGACCGGACCCGAACTGTGGGAACAAACCGAGGGACGCATCACCCACTTCGTGGGTGGCGCAGGAACCGGTGGCACGTTGAGCGGCGCCGGCCGCTACCTCAAGGAACGCAATGCCGCCATCCGTATCATCGCCGGCGATCCCGAAGGCTCCATTTACGCCGCTTATGGCCGGGGAGAAAAGGACTTAGAGGGACACCCCTACAAGGTGGAGGGAATTGGCGGAGACAAGCTCCCCGAAACCCTGCATTTCGAGTACATCGACGAGTTCCATAACGTCTCGGACAAAAGCGCATTCCAGATGGCCCGGCGGCTCGCCCGCGAGGAGGGACTGTTCGTTGGTGGTTCCACTGGTCTGATCGTACAGGTGGCGCTGCAAGTGGCGCGGGCAGTCGACGACCCCGCTGCGTTGGTGGTGGCGATGTTGTGCGATACAGGGGAACGGTACCTCTCGAAAGTCTTCAACGATGAGTGGATGCGGGAGAACCAACTCTTAGACGTCGATCGAGGGGTGACCGCGGACAGCCTGCTCCAAGCCAAGGCGCACGATGCACCCGCTCTCGTGACTCTCGCCCCCGGACAGACGGTACGCCAGGCGCTCAATCTGATGGAGACCTATGGCGTCTCTCAGCTACCCATCGTTGAAGGGGGCGACTGCGTGGGATCCGTGGCCGAAGGGGTGCTCATGACTCGGGCGATCTCCGAGCCATCAGCGCTGGAACAACCTGTTCGAGAAGTCATGGAACCTCCCTTTCCCGTTGTGGACGGCGGCTTCCCGCTCGAACGCTTCTGCGAACTTCTCTCGCGCGAGACCCCGGCCGTGCTCGTCCGACAGGATGGTGCTCTCTCGGGCATCGTGACCCGGTACGACGTACTGCATCAGATGGCGGGAATCCGGTGAGCGGTCCCAGCACCGTGCACCGTCCCTGACATCTGCTCCTGGGACCGCCATCCGAGCCACCGGCCATGTCTCCATTCGTTCTCTCCGCCGAGACGTCGTTCTCCGCAGCCCATACACTGCCAGGCGTGGATCTATGTGACCGGTTTCACGGACACAATTGGCGTGTGCGGCTCAGCGTATCGGTGGATGACAACCAACTCGACGCGGGTGGCATGGGAGTCGATTTCCGCATATTGGAAGACATCGCTCGAGACGCCGTGTCGGAGTTCGAACACCGCTACCTGAACGACCTCCCCTCGTTCCAGGACAGCCCACCCACGGCCGAGCGCATCGCGAAACTAGTATTCACCCGGGCCGAGACCGAACTCCAGCAGCGCGCGCCGACGGCACGGGTTTCGGCGGTCGATGTGTGGGAGACACCGGAGTACTGCGTGACCTATCAGCGAGCATGAGCCGTATCACCGTCCTGACGGGCGGCGCCACAGCCGAGCGCGACGTCGCACTGGCCGGCGCGGCGCAAGTGGTCCAAGCGCTACGCGACCGGGATCACGACGTTACGGTCGTGGACACCGTCACCGGCCCTATGGACGCCGCGCAGGAGCGGCGCCTGCTCGTGCCCACGGTGGGAGCCACGCCCCCGAATATCAGCGATCTTGAGCAACTGACCGAGCGGGAGTGCCTGCCCGACGTGGTCCGCTGGCCCGAGCTCCGCGAAGCGGATCTCGTGTTCATCGTCCTGCACGGCCGGCAGGGCGAGGGGGGCCTCGTGCAGGCTCTGCTCGAGAGCGGTGGCATTCCTTATGCGGGAAGCGGTCAATTGGGGAGTGCCCTCGCCATGGATAAGGACATCGCCAAACGGCTGCTGCGTGACGCCGGCGTCCCCACACCGTCGTGGCAGATGTGGCCAGTCGGCGCGGCAACCCTGACGGAACTCGGACTCCCGCTGGTGGTCAAACCATCCAAGGCTGGCTCTACCGTTGGGCTCAGCGTCGTCCGCCAGCCGCAAGAGCTCGAGGTCGCCGTGCGGACGGCGCGCGCGTACGACGACGAGGTGTTGCTGGAGGCATTCGTGCCCGGACGGGAATTCACGGTTGGGGTGTTGGGCGAGGACGCGCTGGCCGTGGGGGAGATCATCCCGAGCCACGAAATCTTCGATTACGAGTGCAAGTACACACCGGGGATGACACAGGAGGTGTTCCCCGCGGACATCCCCACCGCCCTCATGGAGGAACTGCAGACGCTCGCGCTGCGGGCCCACCGTGCACTCAAGCTGGCGGATTTCTCGCGAGTGGACTTTCGCCAGGGGGAGGACGGACGCGCATACTGCCTGGAACTCAACACGTTACCGGGGCTCACCGCTACGAGCCTCCTGCCACAGTCGGCGGCAGCGGTCGGAATCCCGTTTCCCGACCTGTGCGAGCGAATCTGTTCCCTGGCCTTGCGGCGATACGAGCAGCGGAACAAAGTGCGGGCGTAAAGGAGTAAATTCCACAGAATGAGGACGCAGTCACCTTTTGTGTTGACCCCATGGGTGCGGGGATTGATCATCGCCAACGCGGTGATCTATCTCCTGCAGATCACCGTGTTCACGGGCCCGTGGTTCAGCGACACCTTCGCGTTCAGCCCTGTCCGGGCCGTCACGCACTGGTGGACTTTCGTCACGTACATGTTCCTCCATGGGGGATTCCTCCACCTCGCCTTCAACATGCTCATGTTGTTCTTCTTCGGCTCGGCCGTCGAAGAACGCATGGGCGGTCCAACCTTCGGACTCTACTACTTCATCTGTGGGATAGGAGCAACCGTCTTCTCCTTCGCCGTGTCGCTGTTGTGGCCGGTGGCGCCGTTCGTCGGCGCGTCGGGCGCCGTGTTCGGCGTCTCACTCGCCTTCGCGATGTATTGGCCCGACGCACCTATCTACGTATTCCCAATCCCCGTGCCCATCAAAGCCAAATGGCTGGTCATGTTCCTGGCCACGGTCGGGCTCATCGCCGCCATCACCAGCGTCCAGGATGGCGTCGCTCACCTGGCGCATCTCGGTGGATTCCTGTTCGGGTTCATCTATTTGAAGGGTGAGGAGCGCATCGTTCGCCGAGCACGGGCCGTCATCAGCCGTCCTCCGCCAAAGCGCCCCAAAGCTCGCGCCCGAGCTCGCGAACGCCGGGCTGCAAACGGCGAAACCGCCCGCCGACCCCGCCGCAAGGAGATTCGCGACGAAGTGGATCGGGTGCTCGACAAGATCAGCGAGACCGGGATCGAAAGTCTCACAGACGAGGAGCTTCGTCTGCTCGAGAGCGCAAGCCGACAGTTCCGCGGGCATTAGCCGGCGTGGCTCCCCAGCTTCGGGTACGCCAGGGTGACATCACGAGCTACGACGGCGACGCTATTGTCAACGCCGCCAACAACCACCTCCAGCTCGGCGCCGGCGTCGCTGGCGCCATTCGCCGGGCGGGGGGCCCCGCCATCCAGCAGGAGTGCGATCGCCACGGCCCGATTCGAGTGGGCGAAGCCGCCATGACTGGGGCGGGTAATCTCCCCGTGCGCTGGGTGATTCACGCCGCAGCGATGGGCGATCAACCGGTTTCCCGGGAGTCGATTCGCGCGAGTACTCTGGCCAGTCTGCGGTTGGCGACGACGCACGGCATCCGCCGCATCGCGTTCCCCGTCCTTGGCTCCGGAGTTGGAGGCTTCTCGTTCGCGCGTGCGGCGCAAATCATGCGTGACGCCGTGCGGGAATCACCCGATACCGCAACCATCGACGAGATCGTGTTCTACGGATTCGGTGAGGAGGCCGCCCGCACACTCGAACGGATCCTGCACTAACCTCTCTCTTGTCAGCACTCCCGTCGCGTCCCAAATTGGGGGCGCCTCCATGCTCATCAACCTCGTGCCGCAGTTCCTCGCCGCCATGACAGCGTCCGATCCGGTGGAGGCGTATCGGCGCTATCTCGATGAGCACAGTCTCGTCCTGCGTTCGTATTGGCAAAACTACATCCTGGATCCCGACGGTCCGCATGCCGAGGAGGTGATTCGACGGGCCGTCACAGCGGACCGGCGAGACCTCACCGCACTTTTGAAGCAGTTCGACATCGAAGGCGTCGTCTCGGAGACCACCGCCAAATGCGAGGAGAAGTTCGAGACCGACCGGCCGTTCGACGTGTATCTGATGGTCGGCGTCGGTGGAGCCAACGCCGGAGAGCTCGTGGTGGGCGGGCGCGGCATCGCCTTCGTGTGTGTGGAACATTTCACCGGCCGCCCCAACGCGGAGTCCCTCGGGCTTGGGCTCCGACCGGAGCTGCTGGGCCTTTGGGTGGCCCACGAGGTGGCCCATTTGGTTCGATACACCTCTCCAACGAGCCGGAGCGAACTCGCTACCATCGTGCGGAGCATGAACGGGTACTACGATTGCTGGGAGGCGGGAAGCCGGGCGACGCTGCGTGAACTCATGGTGAATGAAGGGCTGGCAGTCGCCGGAGCTCGGGCTATCGCCTCGGGGTTCGAGTCGTGGGACTACTTCGGCTATTCGCGCCGCGCCTATCGTCGGCTCCGCCAACTGGACGCGTTTCTGCTCCGCAGCGTGCAGCCAGATCTGGACCGGCGCGGCTTGGGATATCGCCTGCGCTACCTGGTGGGAGGCGTGCCCCCCACCCAACGTATTGTCCGAGGAAAGGTCATCCCGGAACGCTCGGGGTACTATCTGGGCTATCGCATGATCGAGCCGCTGCTCGGGCGCTGTGGAATCGCCCGCGCGCTCCGCGAGGCCGCTGCGGAATGTAGTGCTTCAGACGTCCCGGAAAGTGGAGCCCAAACCGCGTGACCAAGAAAGCGAAGAAAAAGTCTTCCAAAGCGTCGTCCACGCCGGAGGAACGGCGGCAGAACCTGGCCCTGCGCGAGGTCGTCAATGAGCTCGTAGATCACGTGCGCTGGATCTCGCAGAACCTCCGAGGCCTCTCGCCCATGGAGATCGAGCACGCCCAGGATCGGCTCGAATGGCTCGCCGATGAGGTGTGGCGACTCACCATCGACGGGGACTAGTGGGCGTCACTTCCCCACACAGAAGCTCGCAAACACCCGGTCCAACACCTCTTCCGCCGCCACCACCCCGATCACATCTTCGAGCGAGGTGACCGCGGCTCGAAGATGCGTGGCCGCCACTGCCCCTTCCAAACCCCGCGCGTGTGCGTCCACGAACGCTCTGACCTCGTCCAACGATCGTTGCAAGGCCACACGGTGACGCTCGCGCGTGACGAACGGCTCCACCATTCCTCGGTGGGCCAACTGGGTGAACGCAACCCGAGCCAGTTCCTTGCGGATCGCCGGCAAGCCCGTCCCAGTTTGCGCGGACACCACAAGCTCGTTCGCGGCAGGCGTCCACGTCCCCTCCACCAGATCGCTCTTGGTTCGAACAACCACCACTGGAACGCCGATCTCCTCGAGGAACGCACGCTCCTCGTGTTCTGCGGGACGACCCGCTTCGATACAGAACAACACCACATCGGCAGCTGCTAAGTACCGCCAGCTGACCTCGATACCGATTCGCTCCACCCGGTCCTCGCTTTCGCGCAGTCCGGCCGTGTCGATCAACCGAAAGGGAAACCCGTCACAGGAAGCCGGTGCCTCGATGGCGTCGCGCGTCGTTCCAGGGACCTCCGTAACGATTGCCCGCTCGCGGCCGAGCAAGGCGTTGAACAGCGACGATTTGCCCGCATTGGGTTTTCCAGCGACGACCGCGACCGCGCCTTCACGCAGACGCTCCCCCTCGACCGCAGTGCTCAGGAGTTGCTCGACACGTTGCTCCACCCGATGCGCGGCGTCCCGAACGCGCTCGGCAGGGACCGGTCCACTATCCTCTTCTGGAAAATCGATGTCGTAGCACACCAGCGCTTCAAGATCGAGCACCTCGCCACGCAGCGACGCTATACGTTCGGAAAGTCCTCGATCGAGCTGCTCGAGAGCCGCACGCCGCTGGGCCGGTGCCGTGGCGTCAACGAGATCCGCCACCGCCTCTGCTTGCAGTAAGTCCAGCTTGCCGTTCAGCAGGGCCCGCCGAGTGAACTCCCCCGGCAACGCCTGTCGAGCGCCGGCGACGAGCAGCGCACTCAGGACGCCGGCTGGCGCCAACAGCCCACCGTGCGTCGATATCTCGACGAGATGCTCGCCCGTGTACGATCGGGGCTCCTGATAGGTGAGATAGAGGATTTCGTCGAGCGTTTCGCCGGTCTCCGGATGGCATGCGTGGGCCAGACGAGCCTGCCGGTAGGGCTCGGCACGAAACGGCGTCACCACGCTGGCTGTCACGGCAAACACGTCGGGTCCCGAAAGACGGATGACCGCGATCGCCGACCGGCCTGGCGGCGTGGCGAAGGCGGCAATCACGTCTGCCATCATATGGAAAGCCTAGGCTACGGGGACTTCCCCAACCGCCTCATGCGCTGACGCGCGATCAGCCATTGCTGCGGAATGCTCGCGATGTTGCTGACCGCATAGTAGAGATTGAGCCCCGCGGAGAACTGAAGGAACAGCACGGTCAGGACGCCAGGCATGACGTACGTTATCATCTTGGTCTGCGGAGTCGGTGGCACCCCGATCTGCCCGATCTTCGAAACGGCGAACATCGACAGACCCATCAGGATCGGAATGACGTATATGGGGTCGGCGCGTGACAGATCGGGCAGCCACAGGAACGGCACACCACGAAACTCGATGGTCTCCCGGAACACGAAGAAGAGGGCAAACAGAATTGGCATCGGGATGAGCATCGGCAGGCACCCACCCAGTGGGTTCACACCGTGCTGCTTGTACAGCTTCATCATCTCCTGCTGCAGCTTCTGGGCGTCGTTCTTGTACTTCTCCTGCAGGGCCTTGAGCTCGGGCTGCACTGCTTGCATCGCCACGCTGGATTTCATGGCTTTTTGATTGAGTGGCCACAGTGCCACGCGCACTGCCAGACCGAACAGAATCAATACCCAGCCATAGGCGAGGTTCAGCGTCTCATGCATCCAGATCAAGACGCGAACGATAAGATTGGCAAAGGGGCGAATGATGGGGCGGAAGATCCATCCGTACGGGTTGATGTCTGCGAATTCATGGCCGATCCGTGCCAGACGGTGAAACTCCTGGGGACCAGCATACACCGCGTACGAAAACACCCCGCCGGGTGCGGGTAGGGAAACGACCACATCCGTGCGAACCGCATTTTTCCCTTCTGGATCGCCACCCGTCGCCACGGCCCCGCCGAAACGGGGCTGTTGTTCGTCGGTGGCCAGGGTAGCCACCGCAAAGTACTTCGACTTGATGGCCACCCACTCAAACGGACCCGAGAGCGCTCGCCGCTCTCCCGGATCCAATGACCGAAACGTGGTGCTCTCCGTCTTGTTGGCCTTTGTCACCACGGCGTAGGCACGGAAATCCTCGCTACTGTCCGCTTCGACGAACGCAATCCGCGGTCCGAGTCCGATCAACACGAGACCGCGGGTCGCAATTCCGGTGAACGACCCTTCCACCTCAAACACGTAGTGATCCGGGCGGAACCGATAAGACAGGTGGAGCTCGGCTCGGCCGCGTCGCGCGATCCAGTCCAGCGTCGCACCCACGGTGTCCACCACGAGCGACTTGGTGGACGGCTCGAAGGTCCAGTCCGCGAGGGAAACCGTATCGTTGCCGAGGACGAGCGCCAGTTCCAAGAACCTCGACGACTCGGGTATGATCTGTGCGAGCCCGGAGTCCCCCGGCGCGTAGGATCGATAGTTCTTGAGCGTCGCACCCACCAGCTTGGCGCCACGGCTGCTAAAGGTGAAGTCGTAGATCGGTGACTCGACGGTGACGAGCTGATCCCCGTCCAGGGTATCCGTCGGGGGCGGCGGGACCGGCAGTTCCGTCGGCGTCGCTACCGGAATCGCGGAATCCAACCGCGGGGACACGATGAGCGTATCCACGATCGGGCCCCTGGAATCGCCCGTCGGGGCCGACACCGGCGCCGGACCACGCCTCGGCGAGAGCAGGATAGTAGGGAGAATCGCGACGATCAGCATGAGGCCGATCGCCAGCACCATGCGGCGATCCATCAGCGGAGCGTCACGGCACCGGATCGGGCCCGCCGGCCCGGAAGGGATGGCAGCGCAGAATGCGACGGAATCCGAGCCAGCCCCCTCGCATCACGCCGTAGCGGCGGACCGCCTCGAGCGCATACATCGAGCACGTGGGTTGATACCGGCACGGCGACGGGAACGGACTGGCCGCGATCTGATAGGCGCGGATTAACCCGACGACGAAGTGTCGCGGGACCCGAGCGATGGTGAGAGCGAACGACGCCATTCTTCGAGGTCGGTTGCCAGCTCTTGGAAGTTGGCTTGATAGGCGTTGGCGCGGGATCGGACGACGAGGTCCACGGGCGCCAACTGCGGCAGGAGTCGCCTGCGGGCGATCTCGCGGAGCCGACGCCGCAAGCGATTTCGCTGCACCGCCGTAGCACCACGCCGCGGCACCACCAATCCCAGCCTGGGGTGCCCCAGTCTGTTCGAGCACCAGGCCAAGTCGAGACGCGGCGTGCGACGGCGCTTCCCGGTACGCCACACCGCTGCGATGTCCGCGGCTCTCGTGAGTCGCCAGCTCCGTGGGAGCGACTCGCTCCTCAATGCCCTCCGTGTTTCGAGGGCAATCGGACAGCAAGCCGCTTGCGGCCCTTCTTCCGTCGCCGATTGAGGACTGCCCGTCCCCACCGGGTCCGCATGCGTGCCCGGAATCCGTGTTTTCCCGTGCGCCGCTTGTTGCGCGGCCTGTATGTCGGCTTCATGTGTATCCCAAAGAAAACGCACTGATTTACAGGGCCCGAAAGCTAGCCGTGCCAGGTCTCTGGGGTCAAGGTTGACTTTTCCACACGCGAGGGCTACAATCGGTCGCCCTTTCAAACCACCTACCCTTTTAACCAATCGCAGATGGAGTTGTCCGCCAAAGAAGCGTGGGCACGTCTCGTTGAAGCTGTACGACATGAACTCCCCGACGCCACCGTCCGTACCTGGTTGGAACCCGTCGAACCGATTGCTCTCCGCGAGGGGCGCCTAATCGTCGGCGCTCCCGACCAATTCGCCGTCGAGTGGAATCAGTCCAAGCACAGCCCCGTCTTGTCACGACTCGCAAACGACATCCTGGGTGTGCGGTTGGAGATCGTGTTTCAGGTACAGGAAGAACGCTCCCGACGCCCACAGATGGACTTTTTCGTGGCGCCGCCTAGCGGTATGAAGGCTGGCGCAGCGGCTCGCGCCACGCGACCGCTCAATGACCGCTACTCGTTCCGGACGTTCGTGATTGGTAAATCCAACGAGCTGGCGGCTGCGGCGGCGCACGCCGTCGCCGAGGCGCCTGGAAAGACGTACAACCCCTTGTTCATCTACGGTGCCACCGGGCTCGGGAAGACCCACCTCATGCAGGCCGTCGCCCACGCCGTCCTCGAGCGGAACAACGACAGTCGGGTCCTCTACATGGGGGCTGAGCAGTTCATCAACGACGTCATCGAGAGCATCCACGGCCGTACGATGCCCGAGTTCCGGAAGCGGTACCGTTCGGAGGTGGACATCTTTCTGGTGGACGATGTCCATTTCCTCGAAGGCAAGGAGATGACCCAGGAGGAGTTCTTCCACACGTTCAATGCCTTGCACGAAGCGGGGAAGCAGATCGTGCTGACGTCCGACCGGGCGCCCAAAGAGATTCCCGGACTCGAATCCCGCCTGGTCAGTCGATTCGAATGGGGCATGGTGGCGGACGTCGGACAGCCCGATCTCGAGCACCGCATCGCCATTCTCCAGAAAAAGGCGGAGCAAGACCATCTCGAACTCACGATCCCAGACGACGTGCTTCGTTTCATCGCGGAGCACGTGCGGACATCCGTTCGCGAGCTCGAGGGCTGCATCATCAAGCTCCTCCTCTACGCCTCCCTCAAGCATCGAGAGGTCACGATCGACCTCGCCCGTGAGGCGCTGGCTGACAAGATCAAGCAAGCCGAGGCGAGTCAGGTCGATACCGAGCCGGCGCTTCCCACGGTCGACCGCGTGCAAGAGATCGTTGCCCGCCGCTGGGGTGTAACTCCCGAGGGACTCCGCTCGAAAGCCCGTACCAAGAATCTGACCGCCCCTCGACAAGTGGCCATGTTCCTCGCCCGGGAGGTCCTGGGCATGCAGCTGGTGGAGATCGGGCAGGCGTTTGGGGGTCGGGATCACTCAACCGTGATCCACAGCGTGGATAAAGTACAGCGAGAAATGGCGCGGGACCGCCGTTTTCGGGACCGGGTGGAGCTGGCGCGCAAGGAGCTCGTGACGGCCTAGCGGAGTGTGGAGAGGGTGTGGAGGGGTGTGAGCAGCGTGCGGGGAACACGTCGGCTCTACAGGTATTCCACGGGTTTCCCTAGGGAGTCCACACGGCGAAAAGAGCGCAACGCCAAGGGTACCTGGAAGTTGGGCGGTTCTTCCAGATTTGCAGAGCCTCTACTAGCACTACTGTTAGTATAACTGTAAAGTAGAATTAGGTAGTTACATCCACACCATTGGGAAAACGATGAAGTTTACGATAACACGGGAGCGACTCCACGAAGGGTTGTCGGCAGTCGCGGCAAGCGTACCGAACAAGACTACGCTTCCCGTACTAGCCAACATCCTCGTCGAAGCCTCGGGCGATGAGATCCGGCTGGCCGGCACCGATCTGGACACCGCGGTCAGCACAGGCGTGCCGGCTGAGGTCGATGACGATGGGGCTGTGACGTTACCGGCTCGCAAGCTTGTGGAGATCGTGCGCGAGCTTCCCAGCGCAGCGATTCGGGTCACGAGTTCGGGTGAGCAGCGCGTAAACCTCGAGTGTGGCCGATCACGGTTCAAGCTTCTGGGAATTCCGAAAGATGAGTTCCCGAGCTTTCCCCCCGTGAACTTCGACCGCAGCTGGACGGTCACGTCGAGCGACCTCCAGAAGCTGATTCACCACGTCTCGTTTGCTTCCTCTACCGAGGAGAGCCGGCCGATTCTGAATGGTGTGCTGTGGGAGCAGCGTGGAGACCGTATGCGCATGGTTGCCACCAATGGGCATCGACTTGCCAAGATGGATGTCCCAGTTTCCGGCGGCGGGTCGGACGATGATTTCATCGTGCCTCCGAAAGCCCTCGACCAGGTTCGGCGGTTGTTTGGGCCGTCGGACGAGGTGGAAATCGCAAAGAGCGATAATCACCTGGGGTTTCGAACCGGCGGCACCCACGTCTTCACGAGACTGATTGAGGGACCGTATCCCAACTACGAGCAAGTCATTCCACGAGAGAACGATAAGGCGGCGACGATCGATAAGGAGGCCCTCAGCTCGGCGTTGCGTCGGGTAGGGGTGGTTGCGAGCGATCAGACGCACCGCGTGCGGCTGGCGTTCAGTGGGGGCGTCCTGAAATTCAGCGTGAACACGCCCGATTTGGGAGAAGCCCAGGACGAGATCGCCATCACGTATGATGGCGACTCGCTCGAGATCGGTTTCAACGCGAACTATCTACTGGAAGTCCTGAAGTACATGCCCACTGACGAAGTGCGGTTCACCTTCAGCGCCGCCGAACGCGCGGCCACGGTGGAGCCGGTTGGGTGGGATGATTCGGCATCGTACTTGTGCCTGGTGATGCCGCTGCGGTTGGTGGATTGATTGCCGGGGCGCCCTAGCGACGCCGGCCCAGGTCCCGCACAGCCAGTCCGGTGAGACTCACGCGGTTGACGGCTGCGGAGCCGTCCCCTGAGGCGACGACCGCCCCCCGGTAGGGACCACCGAGCGACACTCCCAGGGCCCAGCGGTCCACGCTGAAATCACCGTCCACATCGAACGCGGCGAAGGCCCGGACCGGGAGACGGGTTCGGGCCGCGATCTGGGTGCCAAATCGGTAGACCACGTCCGTACCCGATCTCCCTGCCCGCTCGGCAATCTGGACTTCTCCGGCGAACTGCAGGATGGGCGGGAGTGCCCACCACCCAGCACCGAGAATGCCGGTCACCGGGAGGCGTTCGCCGCGGACACCAGGGCGGCCCACGTGGCGAACCACGGCGGCGAGTCCGAGCGGCGGCGCCGGATGGTACCGAAACCCGAAATCCAACCCGCGTTGCGTGTTGTCACTGCGATAGAAGGTGACCGAGAGCCCCATCGAGCCACGCGGAAATGGAAAGCCGGTCGCGATCCGAAACGCGTCAGTGTCCGTCGTGTCCGGGAACCGGTCGCGCTGGTAGGCGAACGCCAGGCCGCGTGAGCTGAGGCCCGCACTCCATTGTCCCAGCCTGGCATCACCCGTCAGCTCGCTATCGATCACGAATTCGGCCATCAGTGATGATGTTTGTGTGGACGCGAGGCCCGCTGGATTGAGCCAAATGGCTCGCACGTCCTCCGCAGTCGCGATGAACAGGTAATCGGCGGATCGGGCCGGGATCGCCTGACCAGCTGCTGGCACGCTCCACAGCGCTGTCAGCAGGGACAGTACCGCAAGCGGCCGGGACACTACGGAAGGATCGTCAGCGTATCGTTGCTGGCTTGCGTGATGGGGATCGCTGTCCCCAACGCCGGAAGATGCGCGGTCGAGTGCAGTGTGTCTGCCGACACACGTCCCAGGAAACGCCCGTTGGGAGCCACATACTGGTGTGCGTGCGAGAGGCCGGTGCCTTCCAGCGTAAACTCCTGCCCAGAGTCGGACCCAGAGCCGCTAACCTGATATTGCGAGACGGTCGTGATGTGCAACGCCTGCTCGCCAGCCCACGTGCTCCAGCCGACTACTTCGTGCCGGTTGATGGATTGCACCAGCAGCGCGAGATCGCCCGAACCAGCGTTTGTCTCGACCGTATCGGTCCATGTGAAGCCGGGCTCCGACTCCTGAGGGGGCAGCAGCGGGAAGAACTCGCGAATTCGCTGAGCGATCTGTCGCACGAGATCGTTTCTGTCTCCAGCGTCTTGAAAATCTCGGACCTCACCCACCGGCGACAACACCGCCATGAATTGCGTACCGGCGAGCCCGGTGGGGTCGACGCCCGGAAGCCCGCGTAGGAGCGGTACGGAGTCGATCGTCAACGCTGCCACGAGACCGGAATCGCTCTCGCTGAGGTCCGCCTGCAGGTAGTATCGCATGGTGACCTGCGTGTGGGTGAGCTGGCCGTTGAACTCCTGCTCCACCGTCCGGTGGTTGTCCGATCGATATGACGCGGAGAAGGGTTGGTATGTAAGAACTCGGGGGACTGGTGGTGGGGCTGCAGGGAGCGCGGCTTCTGGGGCCGCCGCCCCCCCACACGCCACGCAAAACCAGGCCGTGGCGGCCACCAATCGGTGTACGCAGGAAGTAGTCATTCCGCTTCGCGCCGGGCCAACAACTCGGCCCGCGTGCGCCCAAACACGGCCACCATCTCACCGCCCTCCGCCGAGACCCGAAGAAGCTTCCAGCCCTTTCGCCGCATGTCACCTCGCCATCCGATGAGTTTTTGCCAACGCTCCTCGGTGGTGCGGAAGACGCGGAGCTCGGCTACGTCTTCCCAGTTGGATGGGTACGGATGCCGGTTCGACAAATGCGATTCGGATTGCACGTGTTTAGTGGCTGATCGTAGGCAGGCGAATGATACGTGGGCAGGGGAATCGAGGCTAGGGGTGGTGGTGCCGTAAGCCGAGTTCTGTTCGTGCGCTATGCGCCCGGACGGTCATCTCTCTTGGATGGCGGTCGCCCGCCACCTCATGCGGCCTACCCACGGCTCTGACGGTCCGGGCCGGACCTCGCCGCCTATTTGGCCTTGCTCCGACTGGGGGTTGCCGTGCCACGGACTGTTACCAGCCGCGCGGTGGGCTCTTACCCCACCGTTTCACCCTTACCCGCCTCGCGGCGGGCGGTCTGCTCTCTGTGGCCCTATCCGTCGCCTTTCGGCGCCCAGGCGTTACCTGGCAGTCTGCCCTGTGGAGCTCGGACTTTCCTCGATCCCCGTTCCCGGGGACCGCGACCGTCACGCGCCACCACCCCGCCCAACGTTGAAGATAACGCTGCGCGACCGGCGTTTGAACCGTCGTCCGTTGATAGTCGGTTGACGTACCGCTCCTATCGTGCGGCCGTCCTGGGAGCGCACCAATGCATCCGAAAGCCCATCTCACCACCGTTGCGACCGTCATCGAGGCCCGTGATCGGCGAGCGCTCGATGCGGCGGCCGCGGGACGGTTTGCTGCGGTGCACGCCGACAGCGTGGGGGACGTGATCCGGGCCGTGCGGGAGCGTTCGGTCCATATGGTGCTGGTCTCACCGCGCTGCGTGCGGCGCGAGGAGCTACCGCGCCTCGCGCAGCTCGTGCAAGGCTTCCCCGGAGTGCCGACCGTGGCCGTGGTGTCCCACCACGACTCCGAATCCAGCGAACGACTCTTGGAGCTGGGCGCTCACGGTGTGCGGCGGCTATGCGATCTCAGTCGACGAGATGGGTGGAATCGTCTGCGGGCTCTCGTCTCGTATCCACCATCGCCGCAGGCCGCCCGCATCCTGGACCGGCTCCTTCCCACTCTGGCGGAAACCCCGCTGGATTGCCGACGATTTTTCGAGATACTAGTTCGCCTAGCGCCGGCCACGACGACGGTCTGCGCCCTCACCGCACGGCTCGGCGTGCGACCGAGCACGTTCATGTCGCGCTTCTTCCGCGCTCGCATGCCCTCGCCCAAACGGTACCTGGCAGCCGTGCGGCTCGTCTACGCCGCTGGGCTCCTGGAGTCCGTGGGCTTCTCGATTGCGGATGTGGCCTATCAACTGGACTTTTCGTCGCCTCAGAGCTTCGGACGGCATCTTCGAGCCGTGATGGGGCTCACGGCAGGTGAGTTTCGACGACGGTTCCCGTTTGAGGACGCCCTCGATGACTTCGTTACTCGATTCATCCTCCCCTACCGGCGCGCCCTGCGGACGTTTCATCCCCTGGGTACCGGAATGGAGCGGCCCGGACACCCCGAAGGGTTGCGCCGGTGGGGAGGCTCACTCGGGAGGCGTGCCGCCGTCCATGAACCTTCCCAACGCCGCGTCCAAACGGTTCGCTGCGGCAGCGATCTCTGTCGATAGCGCTTGGAGATGACGGACCTCGTCGAGCTGATGGGCGGCAGCGTCTGCGGCCCGTGCGGCCTCGCCGGTAACCCGATCACTCACGTCCCACACCTCGCCGAGTGCGCCGGTGAGGGCCTCCAGGTGGCGGACTTGATCCCTGGCCTGGGACTCGGCATTTGCCACTGTGCCAGCGGCTTCCGAGGCGTTCTGGTGCACGTCATCCAGCGAGCGACGCGCTTCTCCCGCCACGACGCCAACGTCCCGGACGCGTTCTTCGCCCCCCACCATCGCTACTTCCACCGTCGCAATGCCCTCGCGAACCTCGGTGACGAGTTCGGCTACGTCGCGGGCCGAGCGCGCGGCCTGGGTCGCGAGCGCGCGGACCTCCTCGGCGACGGACGCAAAACCCTCCCCGTGCTCCTCCGCCCGCGCGGCCTCGATGGCGGCGTTGAGCGCCAACAATCGTGTCTGTCGCGCGATCTTCCCAATTGCCTGCACCGACGCGCCGACTCGATCGGATAGGCGGCTCAACTCATGCACGCTAGCCGCGGTCGTTCGCACTTCCTCTCCAACGGTCACGAGCGTCTCGCCCGCACGGCTGACGTGCCCGCGTCCCGAATCCGCCGTCGACAGCAGACGCTGGGTGTTTGCACGCAGGGTCTCGACACTACTCGTCAGTTTCGTGGCCATCTCCGCGGCCAAAACGCCCCCGGCGCGGCTGCGCTCCGCCAGGTGCTGTTGCTCGGCGAGATCGCGCGCCAGAGTGGCGGTATGGTGAGCCGCTTGCTGGCCGGACGCGAGCGACCGCGCGGCGATGGCCACGCATTCACGCGCCAGCGCGATCAGCGCGTCGACATCGGCCCTCAGCTCTTGCGTCGTCCGCTCGAGTCTGGCGATCATCCGATCGGTGGCCGCTTCCACACGCCCCAGATCACCGGATCCGTAACCGTCGAGGCGAACCCCGAGGTCACCGGCCAACGCCCGCTCCATCGCATCTCGGACCCGCCGAGCGCGGGAATGCAGGCGGGCCGTCCCCGTGCCGAGGACTGCACCGAGCGCGGCGATCAGCATTCCCCCCAATGCAACATCCGCCAGCGCAACATTATCGGTGCTCGCATAGGCCCAGTGATGAACCAAGCCTGCGCCGACGAACGCGGCGCCGGCCACGGCGGCAAGCAGCAATGCGTTTGGGGCTTCGCCACGCACAGCGGGTGCCACGAGCACGAAGAAGAACAGCGGTGCGACGCCCCCAGGCCCGTGCAAGACGACGACGGCTACCGCAATCGCCACCTCGACGCCTGCGAGCGCGTACGGGATCCACGGGCCCTCCCATCGCCTCAAGATCGTCGGAAGGATGACGAGTGCCGCCGCCACCGCGCCGAGGGTGATCACGATTGCCGTAGGTGACGCGGGGACGTGTCCAAGGAATTGCCCGATCCCCAGGCCCACGGCGGCTGCCGCGAACAGGATCCAACGCCGCCGGCTCGCGGAAGGCGAGCCGGACGTGTGTTGTGGTTCAGAAACGCTCATAATGGTGCCTCAGCCGTCTTGTCCGACGCCAAGATCTCGGACCGTCACGAGGGAGCGGACGGGGTAGCCGGACTGTTCGATCGCCTGTCTCGCACCTTCTTCGCGATCCACCACCGCCAGGACGCCGAGGACGATTGCCGCCGCCTGTTCGAGCGCGCGCGCGGCCTCGAGCGCCGAGCCACCGGTGGTGAGCACGTCGTCGACGACGACGACTCGCGCGCCGGATCCAACGCACCCCTCGACCCGCCGGCTGGTTCCGTGACGCTTGCCAGACTTTCGCACAGTGAACGCGTCGATAATCGGAGGGCTCTCGATGGAGGCAGTTGCGATGGCGTAAGCCACGGGGTCGGCGCCGAGCGTAAGACCCCCGATAGCCTCGGGATCCCAGCCCGCTTCGCGGATGGTCGCAAGCCCGAGATGGCCGATGAGGTCTAACCCTTTGGCAGACATTGTTGTGCGTCTAGCATCGATGTAATACGACGAGCGCCGGCCGGAGGCGAGTTGGAACGTCCCGAACTCGAGGGAGCGATCTCTCAGGAGCTCGATGAGATCGGCACGCCGCTGGGCAGCTACCGAAGGGCTACGGGGCATGTTAGTAGCGTAGCCATAGTAGTAGTAGGTACTACAACTATACCTATCTAGCCTTGCGGTCCCACAAGGACTTGAGCGTACCCAGGACGCTCCGTTTCTCCCCATCCCCGTTTCCGCCCTCGACCGCCCTCTGCACGTCGTCGGCGAACGCCCGGACCGTGGGCTGACGGTCTTTCGGATCGCGCGACAGGCCTCGCATCACAGCCTCTTCGAGTCGCGGGGGTATCTTGACGCCCTTCATCGCTTGGCCCAATGGCGTGGGTGGTTCCGTGAGCAGCTGCTGGAAGAGCTCACGGGGCGAACGCCCTGAATGGGGGTGACAGCCGGCGAGGAGGTAATACGTGATCGTGGCCAAGCTGTAAATGTCGGCTGTCTCATCCACGAGCTCGCCGGACAGCGCCTCCGGCGGCACGTATTGGAGGGTCCCGACGAAGAATCCGGTACGCGTAAGCCGCTGGGACGGGTCAGCCTGGGCGTCACGCGCGATGCCGAAGTCCAGCAGTTTGACGGTCCCGGTTTCGGGATCGTAGGCTATGTTTTCCGGCTTGAGGTCTCGGTGGATGATCCCGACGGCATGGGCGGCCGTCAGCCCGCCCGCTAGCTGATCCACGATGCGAGCTACCAGTGGTGGGGCAAGTCGGCCAGACCGCTGGCAGAACTGCGCGAGTGATTCCCCGTCGGCCCACTCGAGCGCCAAATAGTAGAGGTTGTCCTGTTCACCGTAATCGTACGTGCTGACCACGGCTGGATGATCCACGCGGGTACCGTATCCAGCCTCCCGGAGGAAGCGTTTCACGGCCGTCTCGTCATTGCGTAGGCGCTGGCGCAGGACCTTGACCGCGCACTTACCGTGATCGGGATGCTCGGCGCGGTAGACGGTAGCCGTTCCACCCTCACCGACTCGCTCGAGGAGCCGATAACCGGCGACGGTCCGACCCGCTAGGTTCTCTTGCGTCATGAGTGCGCGAATGTAAATGCCAGGTTCGAGCGTGGGCAAGTTTCGACGCGGCACGCGGTCTGCAGCA
Source organism: Gemmatimonadales bacterium (assembly GCA_041615815.1). GTDB lineage: Bacteria > Gemmatimonadota > Gemmatimonadetes > Gemmatimonadales > GWC2-71-9 > JBDHDH01. The sequence continues at coordinate 110,028 of JBFJCP010000008.1, forward strand.
GCCGGGGCTGAACGTCGTCGGCGACGCCGAGGAGTCCGGTATGGAACTCTAGCCGCGTTCGGCGGTCTTGAAGAGAGGGTGCTCGCCGCCGCCTCCCGGCGTATGCCGTTTTTAAACTACGACCAGTAGCGAGTTGCCATGTTACCGCCCCGGACCCTTCGATTCGCTGGAGCGACCGGCCTCATCCTCCTGGGCCTGACCTTGCCCACGTCGGACAGCCAGCAGGCAGTCCAGCACGGTCCGGCAGCGGATGATGTCTGGTCGTGGCATTCGGCCGAGCGTCTGCGGTCGGTGGTTCGGGAGAAACGGGCGACGGCGGACGAGGTGATCGAGGCGGCGCAGGCAGAGCTTGCCTTGGCGAGGCCGGATCACGCCCTTGGACTCTTGCGGGAAATGACTGCGGATTCCGCCCCACAGCGCGATCCGCGAATCCTGGCGCTCATGGCGGACGCCGCCGGTCAGGCGGGCGAAGTGCGTGAAGCCGGTGAACTCTATGCGCGTGCAGGGGCGGTGGCGGTAGGCGTGGAACGGGGCACGTTGTCCGCGCGTGCCGGAGCGGCGTTTGAACGGGCAGGAGACATCGAGGCGGCCAAAGAGCAGTACCGCCGTGCGCGCCTCGCCTTACCGGGCATCGGTGGCTGGATCGCTATCAGGGAAGCAGCGGTGACGCAGAGCACGGCGGAGGCGCTGCAACTGATTCGTCGCGCCCCGCCGGAAGCGAAGCGTCTCGCCAATCGCGCCAAGGCGACCGTGCTCCTGTCTGCTGGCGACAGTGTCGCGGCGCTCCGCTCGTGGGTGGCCGCGTCGGACGACACCGCTGCGGCCAAGCTAGCACTATCCCTAGGGGACACGGCCGCGGCACGTGGCCATGCATATATGGCCCTGCGCGCCAATGACAGCGCTCGAGTCCGGGCTGTTCTGCCGCTCCTCCGCGGTCCATTGCGTCCCACGACGTCGGCAGAGCGACTGCAGGCAGCAGCCGCGGTCCGCGGGATCGGTGAAATGCGCGATGGTCTTGCGTGGGTCGAGACCGTGGTCGCCGCCGGCGACTCCTCCGCCCCAACCATGCTGCTCTTTGGGCGGTTGTTGTCTGACGCGGGCCGTCGGGCAGAGGCCTTGGGCGCGTACGCCAGCGCGATGAAGGGAGCCGACCCGGAGGCCGGATCGGCAGCCTATCGGCGAGCGCGCCTTTTACTCCGGGTCGGGCGCCGCTCCGACGGTTATGCGGCACTGTTGGCCTTCGCGGAAGCCCATCCCGACTGGCCGGAAGCAGCCGACGCATTCGCGGAGGTCGCCGCGGCCCGCCGACGAGCGGGACGAGTCCGGGAGGCCGACAGCCTGGTTGGCGTCTTGACGGAGCGCTGGCCGCGAGATCCCGCGGTCGGCCAGGTGCGACTGGAGCGAGCGGCCGCGGCGCTGGTGCGCGGGGACAGCGGAGACGCCGTCCAGTGGCTCCGGGCTGAGGTGAACGCTGAGGGTGCGCAACGACACGCCGCTCAGCTCCTGCTTGGGCATTTCGCCGCCGCGCGTGGGCGGCACAGCGAAGCTCACTCCAGATGGTACGCGGTCGTCCAGGACGATTCGTTGGGCTACTACGGGGCGGTTGCCCGCGCGCTAGTGGGGGGGGAACTCCCTCGTATTGCGGCGCCGACCCCGAGCGAGGGGAGTATTCGCATCCGGGCGGCGTTTCAGCGGCTCGATGTGTTGCGAGATGCGTTCCCGGACGGACCCGAGGTTCAGGAGTTCGTGGAGTGGTTGACCAGCCAACGCGACGGGCCAGTGTCGGAGGTCTTGGACATCGGTGAAGGTCTCGTCGCCCGTGGCTGGATGCGGGAGGGCGTGCGTCTTGGATGGCACGTCGTCCGACGCCATACCTTACATGACCCGCGTGTCTTGCGGCTGGTGTATCCCTGGCCGTATCGGAACCTGATCGAGTCAGAGGCACGGAAATTCGACATCGATCCGTATCTCCTCGCCGCCATGATCCGGCAAGAGTCGGCCTTTCTTCCGACGGTCACGTCTCGGGCCGGAGCGCGTGGTCTCATGCAGCTGATGCCAGCCACGGCCGCTTACGTGGCGAAGCGGCTGCGCGTGGAGTGGCGTGACCCGTTCTTGGGCGTGCCGGACGCGAATGTACACATCGGGTCGGCACATCTCGGTGCGCTCCTTCGACGCTATGACGGTGCCGTGCTCCACGCCCTGGCGGCCTACAATGCCGGGGGCACGCCGGTAAACCGTTGGCTCCGCCGCCCAGATGCTCAGGCGCTGGACCTCTTTGTCGAGCGCATTCCGTACATGGAGACCCGCAACTACGTGAAGAGCGTGCGGCGGAACGTGGATCTCTACCGCGCACTGTACCCGCCGAGGGATCCCGGCTCTTCGTGAGCCGCGCTACCCTGCGCAGGGTGCTGCACGCGGCCACCGGCTTGGTGGTCTTAGCGATTCCACTCCTCTCCTGGTCTCTCTTCCGGCAAATCGTCTGGTACATCGCGGGTGGGGTTGTCCTCATCGATGTCATTCGGCTGCGCGTCCCGGCAATCCACGCGGCCGCGAGCGCGTTGGTCCCCGTGTTTCGAGATGGAGAAGACCAGCGCCTGAGTGGAGCGGCGTGGTTGTGGCTCGGCTACGGGTTGGCGGCGGCGGTTCCAGGGCCGGCCGCGGCTGCCGGAATCCTCGTTGCGGCGCTGGCGGATCCGGCGGCGGCTGCTGTGGGCACTCGGTTTGGTGCTCCGAGGGCGAAAACCTGGCAGGGGAGTGCCGCGTGCATGCTGGTTGCCATCGCGGTGCTCTCCGCATTGGCTCTTCCCGTTCGTGCAGTCGTGCTGGGCTCCGTGGTCGGAACGGCGTTCGAGCGCTGGCCAGGACCGTTCGACGACAATCTGCTCACCCCGCCTGGGGTGGCAGGGGTGGTCGCCTTGCTGACCTGACGGGTTGTCGGTTTCTTCCGCGGATGCCGGACCTCGCAAGCGAGACCTCGAAGCCCCGTCTTTTTCTCATCGATGGGTATGCCCTGATCTACCGTGCGTTTTTCGCGATGATCGGCCGTCCGCTTCGGACCAGCCGTGGCGAAAACACGTCGGCCGTCTGGGGCGTTGCGAATTTCCTGCAGCGGCTGTTTGCGCAACATTGTCCCACGTACGTGGCGTGGGTGCACGATGCGGGCACGTCGTTTCGGACCGAGGTCTACGAAGATTATAAAGCGACACGGGAGAAGTTGGACGACGAGCTTCAAGAAGACTTCGATCGATCGGTCGAGCGGATCACCACACTGCTCGAGGCCTATGGCGTGTCGCTGGTGGAGATCGACGGTTACGAAGCCGATGACATCATCGGCACCCTCGCCACCTTGGCCGTGGAGCAAGGGCTAGAAGTCATCATCGTATCGGGCGACAAAGATTTCTATCAATTGATAGGTGACGAGATTGCGCTTCTGAATCCAGGGCGCGGTGGTCCTGCGGCCGTAGAGGAGCATTGGGTCGATGTGTCCAACGCGCACGAGCGCTTGGGTGTTCCGCCGGAACGGGTGGTGGACTATTTAGCGCTCGTTGGGGACTCGTCGGACAACGTGCCGGGTGTTCGCGGTATCGGAGACAAGACAGCGCGAAAACTCCTCTCGCAGTTCGGGGACCTCGACACGGTGCTTGCCCACGCGGGTGATGTGAAGGGCAAGCGGGCCCGGGAGGCTTTGCAGGCACACGCGGATGCGGCGCGCTTGAGCCGGGATCTCGTCACGATTCGGCGGAACGTCCCTCTCGATCTCGATCTTGAGACGCTACGTGCCGGCGAGCCGGACCTGGTCGCGCTTCGCAAGTTGTACGCTGATCTCGAGTTCCACTCGCTCTTGCCCGAGCTGGACGCCGACACGGGAGTCGACGAGGTCTCGAGTGAGTGTCGATTGGTCACTACGGTCACCGAGCTTCCCGCTATCGTGGAAGCCATGCGGTCGGCCACCATCGTGGCGGTCCACGCCGAGGCCGACGGGGCCGATCCCTTGCGTGGGTCATTGGTCGGGTTGTCGATTTCCATTGACGACGGCCACTCGTGGTACTTGCCATTTGCGCACCGGGTCCCAGATGGTGAGCTGATGCACGATGCGCCGCCCGCCAACCTGCCCGCCCTCGGTTCGCCCCCGCTCCGCCCGCTGGCGGATGCGCTGGGCGATTCCGGAGTGCCAAAGGCCGGTCACGATCTCAAACGGACGAGCCTCGTCCTTCGGCGCGCCGGCGTTCGGTTGGCGGGCGTTCGGTTCGATGCAGCGCTGGCGAGCTTTGTGCTCGATCCGGGGCGCCGGTCCCACGCGCTGGATGTCCTCGCCTTCGATCATCTCGGGGTTTCGCTGACGACCGAGCAAAGCCTGCTTGGCAAGGGTAGAGCCCAACGTTCGTTCGCCGAAGTCGATCCTCCGCGGGCGGCCTCGTACGGTAGTGCCCGATGTGATGTGGTGTTACGCCTACGCCGTCACTACGACGCGCAACTGCGGGATCTCGGACTCGCCGAGCTACTCGAACGAATCGAGCTCCCGCTGTTGAGTGTGCTGGTAGAGATGGAATGGAAGGGCATCGGCATCGACACGGATCGGCTGGCTGCGCTGGCTCGAGAGTTCGGCATCGCCCTCCGGGACATCGAACAGGCCATCTATCGCGAAGCAGGCGTCGACTTCAACATCAATAGCACACCGCAGCTGCGGCATATCCTCTTCGAAAAACTCAATCTCCCGGTCATCAAGAAGACCAAGACGGGGCCGTCCACGGATGCCGAGGTGCTCGCACAGCTTGCCGCGACAGGGTACCAGGTTCCACAGCTCCTGCTGGAGTATCGGGAGCTCAGCAAGTTGAAATCGACCTACGTGGACGTGCTGCCCTCCCGCGTGAATCCCGAAACCGGGCGCATCCACACCAATTTCAATCAAACCGGTGCCTCCACTGGCCGCTTGTCGTCCTCGGATCCGAATCTGCAGAACATTCCGGTCCGGACACCACGGGGAGAGCGCATTCGGCAATGCTTCGTGCCAGCGTCAGGAGCGCTGTTTGTGGTGGGAGACTACTCGCAAATCGAGCTCCGGGTGCTCGCGCACTTGTCACAGGATCCGGCGTTCATCAGTGCATTTCAGAGGGGAGGAGACATTCATCGGGAAACCGCGGCGATCATTTTCGACGTGGCGACCGATGCCGTCACACCGGAGATGCGCGCCAGGGCCAAGACGATCAACTTCGCCACCATTTACGGACAGGGGCCATTCGCCCTGAGCCGGCAACTCGGCATCCCGCAGGAAGAAGCCCGGGCGTTCATCAAACTTTACTTTGAGCGGTTCGCCGGCGTGAGACGCTTCCTGGACGACACCATCGCACTTGCGAAGAAACAAGGGTTTGTGGAAACGCTCTTCGGACGGCGCCGATACATTCCAGAGCTCAAGGATCCGAATTACAGTGTTCGCGCCTTCGGTGAGCGGACGGCGATGAACTCGCCGATTCAGGGGTCGGCGGCGGATTTGATCAAGGTGGCCATGATCGGCCTCTACCGTGCCTTCGGCGAGGCCCGATTGGATAGCGCGATACTGTTGCAAGTCCACGACGAACTCGTGGTCGAGGCACCGATGGAAGAGGTCGATCGAACGAAGGAGATTCTCCGACGGGAGATGGAGGGCGCGGCAGAGCTCAGCGTTCCGCTCGCTGTGGATGTGGGGGTTGGCCCGAACTGGCTGGACGCCAAGCACTAGCATCCCGCAGGTTGATCCCGTGGCCTGATTGTTGCAAATATTCATTCATGTTCGCATCGACGTCACCCCTTCGTCCCATGCGCCCTGTGATGCGAAACCGTCGAGGATTCACGTTCGTCGAGCTCATGATCGTCGTGACGATCATGGGTCTGCTGGCCTCCATCGCCTTGAACCGCCTTATCGGTACCCAGAGCCGATCGTTCGTCGCGACGATGAAATCGGATCTGCGGAACTTCGCGCTGGCCGAAGAGTCCTACTTCTACGACTTCGATGTTTACAGCGGGGATGTGACCACATTGGAAAATCGTGGCTTCGCGATCAGCACGGGTGCCAGTGTTTCCGTCAATGAGGCAACGGTCTTGGGCTGGTCGGCCACCGCCACGCATGCGAACACCCCCGTTCAATGCTACATCTTCATCGGAAGCGCGGCTCCGGTCGGCTCCGCGACCACCGCGGGGGAGATCAGCTGTAGCTGATCCCGTCTGGCGCGAGTTCGAACGCCGGCGAGAGGGAATGGCCCACGCCGTGTCCGGTGGGTTGTGGCTCCATCGTTTCGTGCTGCGTGGTGAGCGCTGGGCACACCTCGTGTCTTCAGATCGCGTGGCGCTCCTTCGAGCTGGGGCGATGCTCGGCATGCGAGCCGAATGGCTGCAGTACAAACCCCTCAAACATCCGCAGACCGGCGAACCGGTGGAGGCGTGGCACTGGGATCTTCGCGGACCGCCGTTGGCGTTGGCCCTTCGTCTCGCGGGGCCTCGAGTTCCGGGTGGCTCGTCCGAGCCGATGGCTCACGAATAGGCTCCGTTGACGCGGCCCTGATCCCAGGCCACCAGTTCCACTGCCCCGCGATGTGCATGATCGCCGGGACGAGCACCATCCTGATGAGGGTGGCATCCAGTAGCACGGCCATTCCCAGAGCGAATCCCAGAAACTGTGCCGCGAGCACACGGGAAAACGTGAATGCCCAGAACACGATGATCATGATCGCCGCGGCACTGGTGATCACGGACGCAGTAGCCGTGAGCCCCTCCATCGTGGCCTGGTCGTTTCGACGTGATCGGTCGAAGGCCTCCTTGATGCGTGAGAGCAGGAACACCTCGTAATCCATACTCAACCCGAATACGATTGCAAAGACGAGCACCGGGACCACCACGTAAATGGCTTCGGTGGGACCGTCCAAACCGAAAAGGCCCGCGCCCCAGCCGTGCTGGAAGATCAGTACCGTGATCCCGAACGTGCCTGCCACCGACACGCAGTTCATCACGACCGCTTTGAGCGGCACGAGGATCGACTTGAACGCGATGAACAACATGACCGCGGTGGTCACCAACACGAGCGCGATGACCAGTGGGAACTGGCTCAACAACTCGTCTTGCAGATCCACACTGGAAGCCGAAAAGCCTCCCACATACACGTCCACGGAATCGAGCCCCTGAATCCCTGCGTCCACGGACTCCCGGATACGTCGGACCGTCTCCATCGACCCCGTGAGCGATGTCGAATCCGCCAGGATGACATCGAGGAGCGCGGTACTGGCATCTTCGGACAGGTACGCCGAAAAGAATTCGGGAGCCCGAGCCCGTGCCGCATCCAGGTTGCTGTAGAACATGGTGAGCCGCAGCGCGGAGATCCCTGGTTGAAGGTCGACAACGCTGCGTACCTGGGCGACCCGTGGATCCGTCCGGATGGAATCCGACAGTCTCTTGAGACCGCGGATGTACCGAGAACCGACAATGCGTTCGCCGTCCGGCGCGCTCGCCACCACGCGGACCGGTTGGAGGGCGCCCCGGGCGCCGATCTGATTCAGGGCCTGGACACCCTGGCTGGATTCGGTTTTGGCCGGAAACCACCCGGAACGCGGAAGGCCGATCTTGATTTGCGTGAGCGGCAACGTGATGAGCGTGACGATCGTGCCCCCCAACACGATGGCTCGCCACGGGTGGTGTCCAAGCCAACGGGCCCATCGCTCCCACCCGGTGGGCTGGTGGTACCACGAGAGTCGCTTGGCCAGCCACTTGGGAAGGTCGATGGCCCTGCCCATGATCGACAGCACGGCCGGGAGAAAAGTGACCGAGAGCAGGACGGCAACGGTCACCACGAACACACCACCAATCGCCACGGAACGCGTTTCCGTTACCGGGGTGATGAGCAGTGAGGCGAACCCGACGATGACCGTGAGGCCGCTCGTCACGACCGCTTTGCCCGCCGTGGCAATCGTCCGTTCCGCCGCCTCGCGCCGGCTCCGGCCCCGGTTCAGCTCTTCACGGAAGCGCGTCACGATGAGCAGCGAATAGTCGATCCCGACGCCCAGCCCAACCATGGTGGTAATCGTCAACACGAAGACCGACATCGGATAGACCGACCCCGCCACTTGCACGAGCGCCAACGAGCACGTGATCGCAAAGATCCCGATGATGAGGGGCAAGACCGCCGCCACGAGCGCGCCAAAGGCCAGCACCAGCACGATCGCAGCAAAGGGCAACGCATTGCGCTCGCTCCGTTCGGCGTCGTGCTTGCTCACGGTCCGTACGTCGTAATCGAGGGCCGGGCCACCGGTGACGTTGACCGCGTACTCGGTGGCTCCTGGGACGCGTGTCTCTGCCGCATGGATGGCCGCGCGGAACTGGGCCACGTAGTCCGTCGCTCGCCGGTCGGTATCCACCTGGACGGTGGCCAGGAAGAACGTCGTGTGCCCATCCGCGCTGACGAGACTGGAATCCTGTGTGTCCAGGTACGAGACGACCCGGCTGATGTAGGGTTGCGCAAGGGCCGTTCGAGCGAGGGAGTCGAGAACAGTTTGGTACTGCGGGTCCTCGATGGAGGTTGGGCCGTTTATCGTCACCGCGAAGAAATCGGCGATCGGCTGCTGGAACGCCTCGCGAATCAAGTCATCGGCCTGCTGGGAATCCGAATCGTAGAGCGAATGGCCTTGGACCTCGAGGACCTGGTCGACTTTCGATGCCCGCGGGATCGCCAAGGCCGCGACAATCAGCCATAGCACAATCAGCGGGAGCCGGAACCTGACAATTCCCCGAGCCGGGGGCGCGATCACGCGGGCTCCCCCTCGGCGGTCGAGATTGGTCCGAATTGTGCTGTATATCCCGCAGACATCGCTTGATCTGAGAGGGCTCAGTGTTTGGACGAACGCGACAAGTGGCTCAAATGATAGAACTTAAATCGGTCCGATGCCAGACATGACCTCTCGTGCTGCTCCCGTGGATCTTCCGGATTGGACGCCATGCATCGTGCGCGATTAGTGGCGTTCGCCGCTTTGCTAGGTGCCGGAGGCGCCGCGCTGGCCCTGCGCACACCATCGGGGACTCCGCACCCGCTCGTCCGTGCGGTCTCCGGTGGAGGACAATCGTCGATCGGGGCGACCGTGTACTTGGACAGTGCCCTCGCTCAGCGACAACGTATTCTGCGTCAGATTGCCGGTTCGGACACCTACCTCCAGCACATGCTGACGCAGGGAGATTCGATGTTGCGGCGGTGGCCGGATCGAGTGAACAAACCCATCACGGTGCACCTCGATATGGGGGCGAAGGTTTCCGGTGTGAGCGAGGCACATCGACAGGCTGTCCGCGATGCGTTTGCTCGTTGGCAGCGTGTGGCGGCGATCCCCGTCCAGTTTGCCTTCGTGCGCGACTCAGCTCGCGCAGAAGTCCGTGTGCGCTGGGTCCGGACCTTTGCGATGCGGCGCGCAGGCCAGGCGGACGTGGTTTGGAATCAAGACGGCTGGCTGGTGAAGGCCTCGCTGACGCTCGCCACCAATACCACCGATGGCCAGGTGCTGTCCCCGGACGCCGTGTACACGGTCACACTACATGAGATCGGTCACCTCTTGGGCCTCGGGCACAGCGATGCGCCGGAGGACGTGATGTACCCCACCACGTCGGTCCACGACCTGACGTTCCGAGACCGCCACACCGCGCGGCTACTGTACGCACTTCCCCCGGGTTCGTTGCGCTTCCCCGAGACGCTTGACTGACCTTCGTCAACGGACACGGTCAAGCGCCGCTACAATCAACGCCACATACTCAGCGTAGCGCTGAAGCCCGGACCAGGGGAACGTCGATGACCACTCGTCCGCGGGACGGTGGTAGTGGTCCCATTGCTGCTTGAGGGCAACCGATCCGTCCAGAGAGAGTCCCTCGTACGGAGCGCTTCCTGGAATCACGAGCAACGCGCCGATCCCACGCACGGCAAATGGATAGAAGTCGGAGATGGGGCGCGCGGCCGAGGTGCGGATGTCCCAACCTCTCGCTCGGGCGACGCGGGCCGCCAGGTTCCCCACCATCGATCCCTCCGCTCCTGCCAGCTCCCAACTCGTTGGGGGCGCGGGCGGCGCGCCGGCGTCAACCGTGATCACCGCTTTGGTCTGTTCGAGGCGCCACGGGGGTCGAGCCGCGTAGTAATCGGATCCCAGCAAGCCCAGCTCTTCAGCGGTGAAAAACACCAGCAAGATGGTGTGCGCGAACGGGGCGGCGTCCAGGGCGCTCCATGCGGTGCCGAGGGCGAGAAGCATGGCCACACCCGCGGCATTGTCCGAGAACCCATTGTAAATCGAATCTCCTGTCGCATCCGGCGGGCCAACCCCCAGATGATCGTAATGCGCAGCGAGCACGATCGCCGTATCGGCTCGTTGCGTCGACATTCCGGGCAGTTGGCAAATAACATTGGGTGCCCACACCGATTCACGTTGGGCGCTCACGGTGACGCTGATCGTGATCTCCCTTCGTAGTGCGCCGGCAGCTTCGTCGACGTCGTACGCCATCGCCAGGAGCGCTGCGGACGCGCTGGGATCGAGGAGTACTGCCGGGAGGGGACTATGAAAAGATGAAGGGGTGGCGGAGTCGGCGAGGTACCAACGAGCGTGGTTGAGCCGCGCTGCGTAGCGCCGGTACGTGGATGTATCCGACGTCAGCTGAACGAGTCCCCGCACTCCGCGTGCCGCGAGGGAATCTCGCACGCCGCGGTCGGCTCGTTCGCTGGTGACGGCGATGGCACCGGCCGGCACGGGCGGGCTGTCTTCCGCCATGAACGACGCAGGCCCACTGAAACCAGCGATGGCCGTTCGGGTCCCAGGCTCGAGGGCGAGGTGGGCGCCGGCCATGCGAGCCGTATCGCGTCCTGCAACCACCATCAGCGTCATGTGAAGGAGCTGCGCTCGCTCCACAGGGACGGGGTGGAAATACGAAGGGCCGACTGGCAACCAGCCCGACATCCGACACTGACTGGCGATATAGGCCGCCGCTACCGAGGCGCCGGTTGATCCGGTGGCTCGTCCCTGCAGGAGATCCTGAGCGAGGAAATAGGTATGGGCACGGAGAGCGAGCGTGTCGATGGATGGCCCTTGGGCCAGGGCGGTCGACCACACCCCGAGCACGAAGACGGCCGGAATTGCCAAGCGGGTTGTGACCAGCTTCACCATACGTGACTCCTCCCTTCCATACCTTCGAGCCTCGGCTTTTGTGGACCGGAGGCTGACCGAAATGCCGTCCCTGGCGTTGCTGAGCGCTGTCATCACTGTACTCGCACAGACGGCGGCCGTCCCCCAGCTGGATCTTGCCGTCGAAAATGGCATTCGGCGCGGGGTTTTCCCCGGCGGTGTCGTCGTGATCGGGACGAGCGAGCGCGTGTTGTTCGCGAAAGGGTATGGGCACTTCACCTGGTCCTCGTTGTCATCAGTTCCCAATCCCGATAGCACCATCTTCGATCTCGCCTCTCTCACAAAGGTGATCGCCACCACACCAGCCGTCATGCGGTTGGCGGACCAGGGGCGGCTCGATCTGGACGCGCCGGTACAGGCCTATCTTCCTGGTTTTCGCGGCCTCGGGAAAGAGGCGGTTACCGTCCGACACCTCCTGGAGCATCGATCCGGGTTGCGAGCTTTTCTCCCGCTCGACAAGCTCGCCAAAACCGCCAACGAAGCGACCATGCTGGTGCTCGAAGAGCCGTTGAGGTGGGAACCCGGCGGTCGAGTGGTGTACAGTGACCTGAACGCCATATTGCTCGGATGGATCGTGGAGCGGGTTTCCGGCCAATCGTTGGATCGATTTGCCCATCGCGAACTGTTCGAGCCCTTGGGCATGACGCGCACGCTGTTTCGTCCGCCGCGGGAGCTCCGTCGGCATCTGCCGCCCGTGGGCCTGTGGCGAGGTCACCCCATTGCCGGAGAGCTGCACGACCAGAATGCAGTCCGGCTCGGCGGCGTCTCGGGGCACGCTGGTCTGTACGCGTCGGCCGCGGACCTTGCTCGATTTGCGCAGACGATGCTGGGCGCGGGGAGCCGAATCGGAGGCCCACGTCTCTTCTCGCCGGACATGGTCCGCGAGTTCGTACGACGGAGACCTGGCAACCGTGCGCTGGGGTGGGAAGTCAATGACACGACGTCCATCGACAACACCGGTGCGCTGCTGAGTGCCGAGGCCTTTGGACACGGCGGATACACCGGCACCTCGATCTGGATTGATCCCGTGCAAGATCTGTTCATCATCGTGCTGACCAATCGTGTGTTTGCTCCCAAGGCCCGCCGATCCATCTCGGAGCTGAAGCGGGTGCGGAGCGCGGTGAGCGACGCAGCCGTCACACTGAGGGATGAGGTATGCATGCGGGCGTCGAGCGCGCTGTGCGAGTAGCTGGCCATGTAGGTACCGCAACCGAGCGGCCGGCGCAGCCGGTGCTGATCTTCGACGGGAGCTGCGGATTTTGTCGGCGATGGGTCGCGCGTGTTCACAAGCTCGACCGACACCAGCGAATCGAGTTGCTCCCCCTGCAGGATGAGTCGGCGCCGCAAGTGTCCGGACGAGATCGTTCACAGCTGGAACGGGCCATGCACCTGGTACGGCCGGATGGAGCGGTGTTTGCCGGGGCTGCCGCCGCCCGAGAACTCTTCCGGTATCTGCCCGGTGGGTTCGTAATTGGGGCGATCTGCGCGATCCCCGGCGTCATGCCCGTGGCCGAGCACGCGTATGCCTGGGTGGCCCGGCGGTGGGGACCCGTTGCATGACAGAGCGCCTTTGCAGCCAGGACGCTGGCACATACCTTTCAAGGATGGATGACACAGTGATGAACGACACTCCGCAGGACGCGAGCGAGCCCAGGCCGCTGACGGAAGAAACGGTGCGCAACGCTTTGCGCCGGGTGAAGGACCCGGAAGCGGGGATCAACATCGTCGATTTGGGTCTGGTGTACGACATCGCGATCGAGGACACCAACGTCGACGTGAAGATGACGCTGACGTCACCGGGATGCCCTGCCGGTGGACAGATTCTCGGTGAGTCGGAACAAGTCGTCCGTGGTCTCACGGGCGTGGAGGACGTCAAGATCGAGCTGGTGTGGGAGCCCTTCTGGACGCCTGAGCGCATCGATCCCAAAGTGCGAGCGTTCCTGGGCTTCTAGCGTCTCACTCCTGTAACGCCGCCAAGATCGCCTCCTCTCGAAGTACGCGCCTCTGCCATAGACGGAGTTCGCTGATCTGGTTCAGCGCGGCGCGCCCATCCGGCGCTACGCGAGCCAAAGCCTGCAGTGTCCCATTCGGGCACACGAGACCCGGGTCCATTCCCAACTCCTCGGCCCGGCGATTCCGCAGCCGTTTCAGTCGCTCCAGGCGTGCATCGTAGGCGGGATCGCTTGGTGGCCGGGGAGAACGTCGGATCTCCGGAAGCTCCTCGCGGGGAGTCGCCAGCCCCTCCCGGACGGCTTCAACCAGTGCCTTCCCGTGGCGGCGGGCCACCGAACGCGGCACACCCGGCACCGCCTTCAGCGCCGCGTCGTCTCTCGGCATTGCCCGCGAAAGCGCCAGCAAGGTGTCGTTTCCCACCACCCGGAATGGTGCGCGATCCAACGCACGCGCCGTAGCATCGCGCCACGCGTACAAGGATCGAAGCACCGCACGGGCCCGCGGGCTTCGCAGCGCCTTGGCTCCGCGGACGCGGAGGTAGGCATCGCGATCGTCGGCGGTTGGTCCGGTCCACCTTATGGTCTCGAGGCGAGCGAACTCTTCTCGCGCCCACTCCAGGCGACCCATTTCTCCGAGGTGCTGCTCGAGCCGGTCCCGGAGCTCTGGGAGATAGCGCGTGTCCTCCGCAGCGTAGATCAACATCTCGGGTGGCAGTGGTCGGCGCGACCAATCCGCCCGTTGGAGCTTCTTGTCCAAGTCAACGCCAAAGTACTTGGCCAGGAGCGTCCCGAGTCCTACCGATGGCTCCCCCGCGAGTTGGGCGGCGATCCTCGTGTCGAACACATTGCGAGCACGGAACCCGTAATCCCGGTCGAGGATGCGGAGGTCGTAATCGGCGTCGTGGAGGACGATCTCGATCGCTGGGTCTTCGAGGCAGCGCCCCAAGGGAGTCAGGTCGGTCACGGCCAGGGGATCGATGAGCGCCGTTTCCTCATCCGTACTGACCTGGACGAGGTAGACCCGGTCCACGTATCGGTGGAACGACGCCGCTTCGGTATCGACCGCCAACCGTGGGTGCGCTGCGAGCCGGTCCACAAGGGCCGCGAGCGCACCCGGGCTGGTGATGAGAGCCTCTGGCCCCAGCGGGGGTGGTGTTTCCATGCTGTTTCGAAACTGAACACGGATTGCGGAGTTTTCTACATCACTGTCGAGACGGTGTGGAAAACTCCAAGCTACCCGCTGTCTAAAAGTGTATGTGTTCTATCGGTGTCACTATACTGTCTATACCGTTGCTTCAACAGATTTTCGTCTCGGTCAGTGGAACTTCGCCGCTGTTGGGCGGTTGTCCCGAAAGCTAACTTACCACGCCCCAGGGAGGCCGTGTGGCGACCACCAGCGAGCACAACCGCTTTCCTCAACGTCTCTCTCAGCCCGGCGGCACACGCGAGCTCCCCGTTCGGGGATGGCGTGTCGAGGTCGACGTCCAAGGCATCGGTCCCGCCATCTTCTTCATACACGGGTTCCCACTGGATCGCACCATGTGGCGCCCGGTGTCATCTACCCTCAGTGGCTGGCTTCGGATCGCGCCAGATCTCCGAACGGCCGCCGGGGTCCCATTCACGGATCCCGCCGCCGGCCTTGGCGAATTCGCCGATGATTTGGGCGTTATCGTTGACGCGTTGGCCACCGAACCGGTCGTACTCTGTGGTCTCTCTATGGGTGGATACATCGCCTTCGAGATGCTGCGCCGTTATCCCGAGCGGATCCGCGGGCTGATCCTGTGCAATACGCGGGCGGAAGCGGACTCATCCGATGGGCGGAGCGGTCGTGAAGAGATGATTGCCTTGGTCGAGCGACAGGGTGTCGACTCGCTCGCCGACCGACTGCTGCCCAAGATCTTGGCGGAAACCTCCTTGGAGACCATGCCGAGAGTGGTGGAGCATGTCCGTGACATGATGCTTCGCCATACCCCGGCCGGTATCACGGACGCCCTCACGGCGATGATGCATCGGCCGGACTCCACCGACCTGTTGGCGCACATCGATGTTCCGACGCTGGTCATCGCGGGGGCGGAGGACCAGTTGATCCCGGCGGAAGAGGCCAGAAGCATGGCCAGCCGAATAGCGGGGTCGCACTTCACAATCATCCCCGGTGCCGGTCACCTCGCGCCGCTGGAACAACCCGTCCAAACCAGCCGCGTCATCGGCGAGTTCCTCGAAGTCCTCAGCTGATGGCGCAGCCCCCGCTGTCGAACCAACCCACGGCCGTGCGGTTGTCTCTCACGGTAAATGGGGAACGGCACCGCATCTCGGTTGACCCGCGACTGACCCTCTTGGATCTGCTTCGGGACCGGTTGGCCCTGACAGGTGCCAAGCGTGCGTGTGACCGAGGTGAATGCGGTGCGTGCACCGTCCTGATCGGCGGTCGTCCTGTGTACTCGTGTATTGCGCTGGCATGTTCCCATCACGGAGCCCGCGTCACGACCATCGAAGGCTTGGGACGAGGCGCGCGCCTGCACCCAGTTCAGCGGGCCTTTGTGGATGCGGACGCCGTCCAGTGTGGGTTCTGTACGCCCGGACAAGTGCTTTCGGCCGTAGCGCTTTTGGAACAGCATCCGCGGCCCAGCGCTGCTCAGATCGCCGAGGCCATGAGCGGGAACCTCTGCCGTTGCGGTACCTATCCCAAGATCCTTCGCGCGATTCGCGCGACGGGCCGCCGCACGAAGCGCCGGTGATGCATTCGGAAGCGCACCGGCCTCGGTTCGTGGTCACGACCGTCGAAGTCGAGGGCCGCGAGGAGGAGGCCATCGTCGAAATCCCCGACTTTGAACCTGTGCCGTGGGGTCCGCGTGCGCGGCAAGACTTGGTGGGCAAACGCATGCCGCGGGCCGACGCGATTGCCAAGGTCACCGGTGCAGCCCGATACACGGCAGATATTCGCGTTCCGGGCATGCTCTACGCGCGTTTCCTACGCTCTCCCATTGCATGTGGACGGCTGACCGCGCTGGACGTGAGTGCCGCGAGAGCCCTTCCCGGCGTACAGGCCGTGTTCACCGCCCGCGACGTGCCCGCCATCGAATGGATGCACGGAGCGCCACTGTTGGGGGGTCGCGTCGTGTATGCGGGCCAGCCGGTGGCAGCAGTCGCTGCGGACTCGCCTCGGGCCGCCCGAGCCGCGGTGCGGGCGATGCATGCGGAATGGATGCCACGCCGTCATCGGGTGATCGTGAATGCGGACACACCGCCCCGGCGCGGTTCAGGGGCGCCGGCAAGACCGGTGACGGAACGTCACCAGAGGGGAAACGTCAAACGGGCGATCGACGCGGCCCCGGTAGTCGTGACGCAGACGTATTCCGTGGCCCCCGTGATCCATCAGGCGATGGAGCCCCATGGATCGGTGGTTTCGTGGGAAGGTGATCATCTCACGGTCTACGATTCGACTCAGGGCATCTTCCGCGTTCGCCGCGAGCTCGCGCGGTATCTGGGACTACTCGAGTCGCAGGTGCGGGTCGTCTCGGACTACATGGGTGGTGGATTTGGGGCGAAGAACAACTGCGGTGCGTATACGGTGCTGGCAGCCTTGCTCGCGCGCCGCACGCGCCGACCGGTGAGCTTCATGCTCGATCGCGCCGAAGAGTGCGTGGATGCCGGGCATCGGCCGGCCACCGTGATGCGCGTGACCGTCGCGTCGGAGCGCGATGGGCGCCTTCAGGCCATCGATTTCGAGGCGTGGATTGCGCTCGGTGCTGATGGTTGGTGGGGGGGTCCGGGACAGCTTGTCCATCGCATGTACCGCTGCGCGAACGTCCGCACGGTCGAGCATTTCCATTACACCAATGTCGGTCCAATGAGCGCATTCCGTGCTCCATTCTATGTCGAGGGCGCGTTCGCGCTCGAGAGCGCAATGGATCTGGTGGCACGGAGGCTCCGGCGCGATCCCATAGCGGTTCGCCTGCTGAACCGCGTGGACACCGATCAGGATCGAGATCGGCCCTACTCGACCAACCAG
>JBFJCP010000009.1:0-127090 GCA_041615815.1 Gemmatimonadales bacterium
CCACCGCCGCCTCCGCCGCCGTCACCTGCGGATTGATGATGTCGTACCACCCCCGTCCCCCAAAGTCCGTATCCTCAAACCCCTCCGCCACCAGCACGGATTGCGCCGGCGGCTCGGGAGGATCAAACGGATTCTGATTGGAGGCTGTGGGATCGGAGCAACCGATCGTCGAGGCCACAAGGCACACGCCCACCACGGTGTCGAAGACCTTCAACACGGCACCTTCCGCGTAGAGCGCCGCCCACGGCTTCAGTGGACGCACGCAATCCGTTGTGTCCGGACCGCGCCTCCCAGGGCGCGTACTGGTGGGGGCTTACGATCTCGTCTGTTGAATCGTTGCGCGCAGAACGCATCGACGCGCAACGCTCGAGATTCTACCGGACTCGTCGCACCATCGCGGTGACCACAGTCACACGGGACACGTTGCCGGACTCGCGGCTCACCCTTGGGCTACATCGAAGCCAACACTACCCCGACGGTGTCTCATGCAAGAACGACACCCAACGAATGCCAGGTGTCCCTGTCATGCCGCAGGACAGTCGCAAACCGCAAAACGGGCGATGGCTCGTTTTGCCTCAGTAGGCGCCGGCGTTTGGACACGCGCCCGCGGCAGCCCCGGTGAGCGTGAAGTTCCCGGCCGACGGATCGACGAACACGTCGCTCTTTACAGTGTCGACCAACCGCACACTATTCAGCTCCCGATTGAACGTATTCTGGAACTCCTCGAGCGTATACGACTCGTTTTGCCCCTGGACACGAAGCGCGAAAAAACTCGATGGCGTAAGGAAGCAGTTGTTGTCGAGTTGACTCTGACCCACGTTGCCACTGGCGCCAAAGAACTCCAGCAGATATCCAGCACCGAAAATCACGTTGTTCTCGGAGGTATGTCCGTCCATGGGACCGTCGAGATTGACCACGTGATCCATGTCGATGAAGGTGTTGTTGCGAAACACGGTATTCGTGGCCCCACTGCGCATCCGTGGCCCGCCTCCGTCTAAAACATTGAACACGACGTTCCGCTCGAACGTGGTGTTCGCCGAGCGCCACTGCCCCATCGTCACCACGTTGAAGATCAGGTTACCCTGCACGACCGCCGGTCCGGCGTGATCCCGCTTGAAGTAGAACGCGCTGGGGGCGTTGTAGATCACGTTATTCTGAAACAGCACCAATCCCGATGCGGCAATCAAGGCAAAACCCGCGTGATGCTCCAAATCGCCCTCCTCATT
Organism: Gemmatimonadales bacterium; assembly: GCA_041615815.1. Lineage (GTDB taxonomy): Bacteria > Gemmatimonadota > Gemmatimonadetes > Gemmatimonadales > GWC2-71-9 > JBDHDH01. The sequence goes on from JBFJCP010000009.1 coordinate 1,227, forward strand.
CCACGCCGTCCCCCCATCGTTCATATCGTGCATCACATTGTTCTCGATATAGACGTTGTACGGAGCCGGATCCGACTCATCGACCTTGATGATCCCCCAGTTCGATCCGGACATGGTTCGATAGTTCGAGACTCGGTTCCCGACGACCCAAACGTCGTGCACACCCGACGCGAATCGCTCGCCCACGCCAATGTTGCCCCCATCGATCACGAGATTCTCCACCCGCCAATAGGGCTGGCTCACCCAGAGTCGAACGTCCTCCGTTGGTGACCCCTCAATGACCGCGCATGACTGGCCTGGCAGACTCTTCAACGTGATGGGATTATCCGCCGTCCCACTCGCCGTACCGCGAAACGACGAGATGTTCGCGATGAGCCGCTCGGGCGTCCCCGTTTGGCTGTTGTCTGGCCCCGCCACCGTGTGCGCGATCCCGAACGCGGCTCCTGGCATCAGGTAGATCACGTCCCCCGGCCCCGCGCGGTCCACTGCGGTCTGCGGTGTGCGGAGCGGCTGACCCTCCGTACCCGCATTGGCGTCGTCACCGTCCGCCGCCACATACCAGCACGTCCCGCCGCCCGTGGCCTCGCAACTCGGCGATCCCGCGGCCTGACAGCCCGGAACCTCGATCGGTGGCGGCGGCGCCGGCGGAATGTCCGGCCCTGCCAGCGCCCCGTCACAACCCACCCATACCAACGCGGCAGCCGCGAGAGTCAGGATTCGAGGAACACCCTCAGCACGTCTCGTCATCTTGCCGCCTATCCGCCTCCTTTGGGAGAATGCTGCAATCTGAAAAATTGCTTGCTCCGCTGCCTCGTACCACGCCCTCTGCGCTCTGCCCGCATCACCCTCCACCCCGCTCCGTCGCGACGGTCAGCTCATCGATCCACATGGTTTGGTCCACGGGTGAGCCGACCCCGATGAAGGGCGCGATCAACAACTGATTGAACCGCATCCCCTCCTCCCCCGCATTCGCCCGAATCACCACATCCCGCTCGTCCACCAGCAGCTCCCCATCCATCCAGTACCGCACCTCCCCATCCGCCACCCCCACCCCACTGTTCATCCGAATCTCCGCCTCGATGAAATGCCAATCCCCCTTGTACCGCGCACCCGCCGCATCCGTGAACATCGCGCTCGCCCACATCCGCCGCCCGCGGATCCCCACAAACGGCACCATCCCGTCCACCCCGTTGTGGTTCTGCTCCACCAAGACCTCCAACACCGCCCCCGCCGGCCCCACAAACGCATCGTCCAGGTTCGTCAGGAAGTAAAACTCGTGCGGATGCGACCCCACTTGCGACCCCACCCAGTTCCCGCTGTACTTCACCCAATAACTCAACACCACCACGTCCGTCTCCTCGAACAAATGCCGCCCCACCGTCCCATCCACGAACTGCGCCCCTTCCCCAAACCGCATCACCAAACTGCTGCTCCCCACCGCCGCCTCCGCCGCCGTCACCTGCGGATTGATGATGTCGTACCACCCCCGTCCCCCAAAGTCCGTATCCTCAAACCCCTCCGCCACCAGCACGGATTGCGCCGGCGGCGGTGGGGGCGGCGGTGGCGCACCGCTCGCCACCTGAATGGTCGGCGCGCCCGACGTGACGGCCTCTCCGTTGATCGTTGCGACGATACTCGTGGCCGTTCCCTCGGCGGTGCCGGTGAAGCTGGCACCATAGGTACCGTCGTCGTTGTCCACCACCGCTGACATCGTTCCCTGGCTCGTGCCGCCGGAGGTCCCAAACGCCACCGTGAGTCCGCCGGACTCTTGCTGGTTCCCCTGCGCGTCCCGCACGCGGAGTGTCAGCTGTGCCGTCTCCCCTGGCGCAATCGATCCGCGTGAGACCGAGACCGTCGACTGCGATAACGAAACCGGACCCGCCCGCAGACGGAAGGACGCCGATACAACCGCTGGCAACGTCCCCGCCTGAAACTCCAGCGACCAGTCACCTGCTATCCCTACCACCGCGAGATCCGAGAACGTCGCCAACCCGTCACCCACTTGGACGCTCACGCTTCCATCGAGGCTTCCCTGACCGGACCCGACCACCGCCGTCACGACGGTTTCCTGATCCGTGACCAGCCGATTCCCATCGGCATCCAACACCTCGACCGCCGGTGGAACGCCAAGGGGCACCCCTGACGCCGCGTCACCCGGCTGTGTCACGATGCCGAGCGAGGCGGCCGCCGGGTTCACCACCCCCGGACCGGCGGGTTCGAGGTTGCACCCGCTGGCGGCCGCTAGCACAAAGGCGATGGTAATGATCGTTGCGGGCCGTTCCGTCAAGAGAGTGAGCAAGCATACGCGCGACCGTCTCATGATGGTCCCCTGTCGCCCCGCCAGAGGCGACGGGACGGTGGTCCGAGTCGGAGTTGAGATTGAGATGCTGCAGTGTGGAGTCCGGGCGCGTAGAGCTCCCCGACCCCCAGTCTAGACGCGCGACGTCACGGCTGCGGTGATCGCGATCACGTCACCGCATCTGAGGCCGCACGCGTCATTGACCTGCTCTCACTTCCGACAACGGACCGGGCCGCATGTCCGGCCGACTCCGGTACACCCCTGCTTCCCGAAACCACCGACTCTGCGTCTGGTGGGGACCAGCGTTGATATTTGCGCCGAGACCGAGCATGTGCAGTGCTCCCGGCGGCATCGGCAACCGCGTGCGATATGGTTGCGGGCCGATCCGAATAAACTCCTCACCGTCGCGATAGACCGTGATCACCACGGCGTCGGTGCCGCGTGTGGCGTCGTAATGGAAATGCCAGGTGTGCCAGACACCGGACCACTCACGAGTGTCGAGACCGTCGGCCCCACCCTGCCGATGATTGGGGGGATAGACGCGCCGTCCCACGCCAGGGAGGATCGACAAAAACCAATCTGCCTGGCCCGGGCGTTTGAACGCCTCGGCTTCCACCGCCAATCCCCACATGTCCGGCACGTGCCACAGAATGAACTTGTAGGAACGAAACTCACGACACGCGTGGTGCCCGTTGACCCAATACTGGCCCGCGGCCGCATCTCCTTCTCTCGACACGAACCGAAGCCACCATTCATCGTTTTGTGGCAGCGGCGCGTGCCAGCGTACCCCCACCGCGGCATTCGTTGTGCCGCAGCGGCCGGCATCGTCCCGAGCCTGGAAGGTCACCTTCAACGTCTGCTTTCCGTCTGGGCCCGCCGATGGATCGAGCCCGAACGACGCCGTGGTGGGTCGATAGACCGAATTGTCCTCATTGCGGCTCACGACCATAAACAGTGGTCCACGCGGATGGCCTTCTGGCCCGCGGCCACGCGCAAACCGGCGCCGGAAATCCTCGTCCGACGCATACCCCTGGAAATCGTCATACCACTCGGCCGGCTGCACCACGAAGTCCCGAACGGCAACATCGCCCGGCTCCAGCTGCACCCTCGCGCGATCCGGTTCTTCGGCGCCCAGGGAGTATTGATGGCTCGGTTGCAGGCGGAGGTCATACGTTCCCGCCTCGAGACCCACCAGCAGATAGGTGCCGTTCGCGCGAATCGGTGCTTCCACCTGATACGGTGTTGCACCGGCTGCGACGACCTCCACCACGCCACCACCAACGGGGTCCCCGGCCGCGGTCCGTACGGTCCCCGCCACCCCGGTGGGATCCTCGACGACCATCCCAGCGTCGGAGGTCACCGATCGTGGCGCCGCCTCGCCGCGAACGCAGCCCATGGCCACGAGCGCACACAGGACGGACGTCAGCCGACTCCGATGCTGTTGCATGGTTGCCACACGAGCGGTCCACTTCAGAATCTGTATCATGAGCCTACGTTCTGTTTCATGGTTCATACCACCCGACCCGGGGATATGAGCCATTTCCCCGGGTCGATCCGGTGAGCCCGGCACGGGACATCCCGTGGAACGCAACGTGCACCCAGGCGGGTGGCCGCTGGACCGGAGGTGATCCGGCGGACGCAACCCAGCATTCCGTGAGCCGGATGAAACGATTCTCGAATATCGCCATCGGCGCTTCACTCCTCGTGGCGACCTTACTGCTCTCCCTGGGGATCGCCGAGCTGGCCGTGCGTCTCATTATGCCCCAGCAACTGATTCTCGTCAGATCGGATGTTTGGCAGGCCGTCGACACGCTCGGGTGGGCCAAGCGCCCCAATCTCCAGACTGACATCAACACGGGCGAACGAACCGTGGGCCTGACCACCGACAGTCTGGGGCTCCGCATCCCGGCGCTCGGGCGACCCGTCGAGCTGTCGGCCACCGCCGTGCGCGTGCTCCTGCTGGGCGATTCGTTCATGGAAGCCCTGCAGGTCGAGTACGAACAGAGTCTCGCAGGCCTGCTGGAAACCCATTTGAGCGATTCGCTGGGCACGCCGGTGGAGGTGTGGAATACCGGGGTCGCCGGTTGGGGACCATCACAGTATCTCCTGACCGCCCGCTGGCTCCTGAGCCGCGTGTCCTTTGACCACGTCATAGTAGCACTGTACGTGGGAAACGACGCCGTCCTGAAACGCCACGACTACGTTCCGCCGCGGTCCCCCACGGTATTGCATCGCCTACGACTCCCCCGATCGCTGAGCGTCCGGGAGTTCCGGGACGCCATGTTCTATCCAGTGAACGACTTCTTGGAACGGCGTTCTCACCTCTATATCCTCTTCAAGCGAGGGTCGGAGAATCTCCTGGCCAAACTCGGTCTCGGCGGACCTGAATTTCCGTTCGAGATTCGCAGGCAGGAGGCGGCGTCGCCACGATGGGGGATCACCGCCGACATCGCGGCGGACCTGGGCGCGGAGGCACGACGGCATGGCGTCTCCACCACCTTCGTGTTGATCCCCTCGGCCTACCAGGTGGACACCGTCGTGTTTCGCTCGTTTGCTCGCACGTTCGACCTCGACCCGGCGAATGTCGACCTCGACCAGCCCAATCGTCTCCTGGTTCGAGAGTTCCGCAGCCGCAACCTGCGCGTTGTCGACGCGCTCGAGGCCCTCCGCATCGCCAACGAGACGGGGAGGCAGTTGTTCGGATCGGTCGATGAGCACCTGAGTGCCGAAGGACATGCGGTGATGGCCACGCTGACCGTGCCCCCGGTGCTCGAGGCCATGCGTGCGCGTGACCCATCGACGACGAGCGGTCCCACTCGCCGACTCGGCGGCGCCCTGGTCAGCCCGCGTCCTGACGGTCAATGACGTCTGGCCACGCCAGCGTCACGCGGCGCAGATCCAACGTGTAGCGACACCCACCGTCGGCGACCTCGCCGTCCGGGACGAATCCCAAGCGGGGATAGAGATCCCGCACCATGCCGTTCTTCTTCGTTGGACGGTACTCGCCCGCGAGGAACTCGCATCCCAAACGCCGGGCGTGCTCGGCCAGATAAGCGAGCAGGGCCTCTTCCACGTGTCGATTCATGACCCGACAACTCATGAGACAGGTGTCCAGCACGCCCATGCGTCCTTCGCACCGGAGAATCCCCACGGCCACCAGGCCCTGGTCCCCAAACCGATCGCGCAGCCGGAGCCACGCGACCACTTGTGAGGGATCCCGCGCCATTGCATCGATCTCGGTCTGCGTGTGTCGCCGTGTGGTGAGATTGAACTGATTGGTCTTGTTCACCAGTTGGGTAATCCGTCCGATGGTGGCAGGACCCGCTTCGCCTACCGCCGCGACCATTTCCAGACTGTAGAGAAAATCGTCGACAGTGTCGAACCGTTGCGCGTGTGTCTGTCGTTTTTGCTCGGCATGATACATCTCGGTCCGCGATCGATCTTCGTCAGAGAGGCTCACTTGATCGAAGAAGCCGGATTCCCAGAGCGCCTCCTCGTACGCGAGTGGATCGGCGGGGACCTCGATGACACCGACCGCGGGAGCGTTGGCCCGGGCCTCCGCGCGTTCCACCGGATTGTCGTCGAAGAGCACAAGTGCGTCCGCGCCGATGTTCAGCTCCTCGGCCAACTCGAGGAGGTTCTGGCTCTTAGGATTCCAATTGACGCGCGCGGCCGCCAGATCCTCCCAGCGAATCAACATCTCGGGATGCTCGTCAAAAACCTGCCGGGCCACCGACTCGTCGTTCTTACTCACGACCGCCAGCAAAATACCGCGGTCCTTGAGGGATAACGCCGCTCGCTGAAACCCCTTGTAGACGTTGCCGGGATAGTCGTCGCTGAGCTTGATCCCCTCGACACCGTCGTCACCGATCACACCACCCCACAGCGTGTTGTCCAGATCGAGTACCAGGCACTTGGCGGGCCGCTGCCGTGCCCCCGCGACGGTGCGCACGAGGTGGCGGGCGAGCGCCGGCTGGTGCGCGGCGGCGACCGCGATTCGGCCCAGCGCCCAGAGCCGCCGGTCCGTCCAGGATCCGGCGCCCGATGCTCGGACGAGGCCGGCATAGTCCCACAGCACGACGCCGGCCATGCTCGTGACGCGACGCTGCAACTCCTCATTGGCCCGCTGTATTGCATACGTGAGTGCCTCGCCCACGTTGGCATCGAAAATTCCGAGAGGGAGCCGGGCAGGGGTGGCGAAGTTCGCAACCAAGACCGGTGCCGTGGACCATTGTCGAAACGCCTTCACCAGTTGCCCGATCCGGTCGATGCTCTCCTGGAGCCGTTCCGCGAACCGTCGGCCGTCGGTGGCGTAATACCGCACCGCCGCGTCCGGGTCCACATCCTCTGGACGCATAGCGAGCACCAGGACGTCAGGCGCGAACTGCCCGAGGCGAGTATCGCTACCAATCTCTTGCTCGAACTGACCGAAGCCTCCGAAATAGGAGGCCACCCACAGCCCGCGCCTCGCACCTTCAACCACGAGAAAGGGGTTGACGAATTCGAGTGTAAATGTGCTCAGGAAGGCGATGTTGATCGGCGCTCGGTCTGGACCCGCACCGGCGCGTTGGATCTCCCTCGCCAGACGCGCGTAATCGGCAGGGCGCAAATCGTCGGGGATGGTATGCGTTTCCACGATCAACGCGTTGGGCTCAACGACCGTTCGCGAACTCGGGATCCAGGCGTTGACGAATCAGACCTACACTCACCAATTCGCCGATCTCGCCGGGATCGAACTCGATCCCGAATTCGGCCTCGAGGGCCATCACCAGCTGCATGTGTGCCACCGAGTCCCACGCGGCGATGGACTCCGGTGAGTCGGTTTCCGTCAGGGCGTCACCGTCCACGTCCAACACGTCGGCAAGCACGCGACGAAGACGTGCATCAATGGTCATCGTCCGTTGCCTCCCGTCTTCCCGAGGGCGTCCAAGAATCGCTCCCGCCACCGCAGGTACCTGCTGGCGCCCAGCATCGACTTGAGCGGTTCGAGCCCCACGCGTCGCGCCCATTGGCGCGCCGCCATCCGCCGGTCTCCGCGCACGATGCGCGTGAACCGCTCGACGGAGGGCTCACCCTGGGCCCAGCACCGCCGGACCCGTTGGCATCCGCCTCTTCCGACAACCAAACCAGTATTCACACCCCACCGAGACGTGGCGACAGTCCGAAAGCCGGACTCGCTCAGCAACGACCACCGCGTACGCGAGGGCTCGAAGCCACCCGGGAGCGCGATCTGATCGGTATCCTGACCGAGGGCCTCGTCCAGCTCGGCCTTGGACCGCACGAGCTCGTCTCGGGCCTCGGCCGGTGATAGCTCGGAGAAATACGCGTGGGTGCGTGTGTGGGATTGAATGTCCATCCCCTCCGCTCGCATCTCGCGCAGCTGGTCCCACGTGACGTACCCCAGCTGTCCCACCCATGAGGTGACCACGAAGAACGTGGCCGTCATCCCTCGTTCGACGAGAGCGGGGAAGGCACGCTCGAACTGGCCCGCGTTTCCGTCGTCAAAGGTGAGGGCCACGCACCCCTGGCCGCCAAGACCGATCGCCTCGCGCAGGCTGCACGCCCGGAGACCGGCATCCGCGATGCTGTCGATCTGTTGGAGGAAGGCCCGGTGCGAGACTCCGAAATACTCTGGGCTACCGTCCCGCGGCGGTTCATGTGGCAGCACGTCGTGGTAGACCAGACAGACCCAGTTGCGTTGCGTCATCACACCGTCACGGTCGTCGCACTGCGCCGTGTCACGAGCTGGTCGACGATGTCCAACAAGCAATCCGCACGGTCCGACCATGAGTGCCGGCGGGCCAGATCCTGCCCTTGCGCACGCGCCTGGTCGCGATCCAGAGCCAACGCGGCCTCGAGGCGCTGCAGGAACGCGGGGTGGTCGTGACCGATCCCGATCGTCGCGTGGTATTTGCGCACCTCGGGAATGTCGGTGGAGACCACCGAAATCCCCGCGGCCAGATACTCCAGAAGCTTGAGCGGATCCACCGCTCTCGTCCATTCGTTGAGAATGTATGGGATCAGCCCTACATCGAACGCCTGAACGTAGCCCGGAAGGTCCTCGTAGGATCGCGCACCGAGCACATGCATGTTGGGCCGATCGAGTTCCGCGACGTCCCCGTCAATCACCGGTCCCACGAGAACCACCGATCCCTCTGGGTGCGCGTCCGCCACCTTGCGCATGAGCGCGAAGTCGCAGCAGCTGCTGATCCCGCCCGCAAATCCAATGATAGGGCGAGGCAGCCCGCACAACTCCTCTGGCGCCGGCCTCGGACGGGCAAAGTGGTCGTAGTTCACGCCCTGTGGGAGGTAATGGACCGCGCCGGAACGCGGCACTTTCGAGCTGGTCAGGCTATCGGCCGTTGCCACCACCGCGTCGACCTTGCGAAGCAAACGACGCTCCAACGGGCCCAACATCTCGTGGGACACGCCGGCGAGATGCAGAAAGTCGTCCATGCAGAAGTACACCGACGCGATCTCTCCGAGACGGCCGATCACCGAGGTGGACGGTGGTGAGCCGGTGACCACCACGGGTGGCGCGGCAGCGTCCACTTGCCGCAACGCGTCGCGGATCGCTCGCAGGAGCACACGCCGATTCAGCGCCATGACGGGGTCCCAGTGATGCCACGGCAGGACGCGCGGCTGCAGAATCAGCTCCGGCGCGCGGGGATCGAAACCATTGGTGACTGGTGGTGCCGCAGCCGCCTGGCGCCACATCGACCGCGCCTTCTCCCAGACGCGACGAAAATCGTCGGGCCGAAACCTGGGGACCCGGTGCCCGATTCCATTGATCCAGATCACGCGCCGCCGCCCCACAATTTCGCGAAACACATGCTGCATCGACGAGACTCGGCGGCCCCAGTCGTCTCCGAACACTACGATCGGGCACGCCTCGGGACGAATCATGCGCCGTGCTTTTCGAACACGATCAAGAACTTGTTGGCGCGCAGCCGATCGGGGAGCCAGCTCGTCGCTCCATGATAGGCCCGCCGGACGAGGCTCAAACCGTCTGCCCACGGCCGGTGCACGAAGTGTAAGGCACGCCGCCGGAATCCCCACGCGGCGAACCGCTTCGTCAGGGCACCGGGGCGGAGCGCGCATTGATTCCGCGTCATCCCGTTCAAGCCCCATACTCGATTGACGACGCTCATGGCAAACCAGGTCACGAAATTCCCGGCATTGGGCTCGAAGGCGATGAGCCGACTACCGGTCACACGCCGTAACTCCTCACCCAACGCATCCATCTTCGGAAAGTGATGGAGCAACAGCGAGGTCCATGTCACGGCGGTCATCCCATCGCGGAACGGCAACTGCTCGGCATTCGCCACGATGAACATGCCCTCGAGGTTCTCGCGCGCGAATCGGTCGCGCGCCGATCGCACGCCCTGTCTGGTGAGATCGACGGCCACGACCTGAAGGCCGCGACGCGCCAGCCGTACGGCGTGGCCACCCGTCCCGCACCCGAGATCGAGCACGATCCCGGACGGAATGTCTGGGAACGCCAGGTCGTGCAGCTCGTCATATCCCGAGTTGATATGCTCGTTCTCGGGATTGCGCTCAAACAGCTCGTCGTAAAATGCCCGCTCGGCAACGATATCCTGCATAGTCACACCTTGGATGAAACGAGAGTCTTGGCCAATCCCGGCGGCTCCGCTGAAGGGCTCACGGGATTCGTGAGAGCCGCGGCGGCGCGCTCGATGTGAGCGACCGAGACGGCTCGGTGACACGGAAGTGCTAGCAAACGCTCTGCCAGGAACTCCGCCCGTGGCGTGCGCCGATCCTCGCACCACCCGCGGCGAAACTCCTCGATCCCACCGAGCGTCGTCGGATAGGAACGAACGTACGGAAATCCCACGTCGTGCAGTTTTGTGCTGATCCGATCCCGCACCGTGGGATCGGTGGCGACAACCGGATACCGCAGGTAGGCCGGCTCGGCGCCGTCGCGGGGCTGGACGTGCTCGATGAGCCCGCACGGCTCGAGTGCCAATGCCCACCCCGCGGCGGCGGCGGCACGGCAGTCGCGTTCCTGCGACACGCGCGCGGCCAGTCCGTGCGCCAGACCGTTGGTGCTGGCACCCGCCGAGCGTATGGCAAACTCTGGCTCGTACACCGACTCCCCGATGCGGGTGCCGGGCAACCGACTCATCAAACCAAACAGACCGGGACTGGCCGACGCCTGCACCGCACAAGCCACCACCCACTCCTTGAAGCCCAGCACTCGCGCGCGCGGCCGCTGATCCGCCAGGTAGGATCGTAGATCCTTCGTGTGTACCAGTAACGCCCCACCATCGCCCGTCGTTACGCACTTTCCACGCCCTAGGCTCACGACACCCAGATCCCCTCGCCCACCGACGGGTGCGCCACGGTCGACTCCACCGAGCGCCTGCGCCGCATCATCGATCAAGAGCGCCCCCGCATCCCGAACCCAGTCGAGATCCCACACAGCGGACGGGTACCCAAACAGATTGCCGAGGACGACGGCTGCCGTTTGATCGTCCACGCACCCCCGGAGATCCCGTCGATCGAAGTCGAGGGTGACCGGGTCCAGGTCACACAGGCGCACCCGCGCCCCAGCCGCGGCCGCGGCCGCGGCGACGGAGAAGGACGTGTAGGCGGGAAGGACCACGACACGGCGGCCGGTCGCCCGCATGGACAGCATGAGGGCCGTCGCCAGCGCGGCACGCCCCGACGCGAACGGAACGGGGTGCGTGCTGGGAAAGATGGCCTTCAGTTCCCTGACGAGCCGACCCCGATACGAGGCGGGCCGCATCACGGCGGCGGCGCCCCGAACTAACGCCCCAACGGATGGGGGCGCGAGCGTGGGTGGTATGCGGGCAATCCTCATCATCGTCACACCGGCAGCCGTGGAGTTCCGGGCGCGTGGCTCCTGGGGCGCGGCAAACCCTCCTCGCGAGAGCGAATCGTTGTCGGACGACCCCGTGTCTGCATTACTCATGCCCGGACCTGAGGGGGAAATCCGACGGGCGAGGCCGTGACCCGGCACCCCCACTGTTGCACCCGCGCCACACCAGGACAAGGGGGAGGCACAGTTCGGAAAATCCGATACTTTGTCCGGACTGCACTCCGCGCGTGGTACAGCGATTGCTCCATCCCCGGGCACCCACAGCGGTCCCGAGCAGGGTCAGGCACCGGACACATGGCACCACCACAAACGAATTCCGCCGGCAGTTCGGCCCACGCATTCCCGGCCATAGGCCGGCGTCGAGCTCGACGGCTCATGAAAACGGCGGCCATGTCGCGCGCGCCCGTGCTGTACATCTACGCGCTCTGGGCCCTGATCATCTTCGATCCCCATCGATGGCTCGCCAGCCTCGGACCAGGCTTCTTGGACCGAATGGGGACGGTCCTGTTTCTCCCGCTCGTCATCCTCATGCTCGTGCGCGGGCCCATGATCGCCGCGTGGGCCAAGAGCTGGATGGTGTACCCAGCCTTTCTCGCCTACATCGCGTTCGCCGTGGGCACGGCCCCGCTCGCCTACAACCGATCCGTGGCGTGGGAGACCGTCCAGAGCCTGATCCTCTTTTACCTGTTGGCACTCGGCACGCTCCTGTTCATCCGTACGGCTCGGGAGGCAGTCCCCATCGTCTTGATGTTCCTCTTTCAATTCCTCTGGTGGGGCTACCACGCCCGCCTGAGCGCGATGGTGTATTGGCACCCCGGCTACGCCAACACGGATGGGGTGGGCTCGTTGCTGGTCATGGGGATCGGCATCTGTTTCTACTTTGGGCTCGCGTCCGAGAACAAGTGGATCAAACGGCTGGCGTTTGCCTTGGCGGCTTATTGTGTCTTAGGAGTCGTGGCGTCGTTCGCCCGCGGCGCGGTGCTCACCGCGGGTTTGGTGCTCGTGATTCTCTGGGTCCGCTCCCCGCGCAAGGGTGCGGCCGCGGCCGGCGCCGTCCTGGCGATCGGATTGGTCATCGGCAGTAGCGCGCTGCTCCACGAAGAGGGCGCCTTCTGGGCCGAGATGCAGTCCACGTTCACCGAGGGAACGCGCGAGGGGACTGGGCGCGACCGGTGGGAGCTCTGGAAAGCGGCAGTCCGCGTCTGGAAGGAGCAGCCCATCATCGGGACCGGCGCCCGGAACTTTGGTCCTTTCGCTGCGGAGTTCTTCGCCTTTGGCGAACTCCCTGGATACGAGAACCCGGGACGTCTGTTCAGCCGGAATCTCCACAACGCGTACTTCCAGATTCTCAGCGAATTCGGGGTGGTGGGCTGCCTTTTGTTCCTCTGGCTGATCGGCGACTTCTGGAGGCGTAATCTACAATTGCGACGTCCGGCGGTCCTCTACGCGTGGCATACGCGCAGCGACGGAAAGCTGGACCTGCGGTACGTATCGTTGGGGTTGGAGCTGGCGATGATCGCGTTCTTGGTCAACTCGCTGTTCTACGCGCAGCTCTACGTCCATTGGATGTACACGTTGCTGATCGGCAACTATCTGCTTCACGCGGTGACGATACCAACGGCAGCAGAGCGAGCAGCCGTGGCGAGCATGAATCCCCCCGCGTCCAATCGGTGGGGCCGCTTTGCGGCACGCGTGCCCAGCACGGCTCGATGGGGCGCCGCGCTCCGGCCCTCCACAAGACGTCAGCTGCCACGGCCGAGCCCGCCGCAGGGTACCGTGCCACCTGAGAACTGAGCCTCGATCACCACCACCGAGGACCGTCACAGTCCCCGCGATTCACATAGATCCCACCGCTCCCGCCGGCTTCGGCGAGCTCGGCTTCCATTTGCGGCGACCGATAGAAGGCGAAGTTGCTGGGACCTTCGAGGAATTGGAGCGCCCGCAACGCGCCGATCCACGCGGGATGAGACTGGTTCGTGAACACGAGGTCCACGTCCAAGTCACGCAGGCACTGGAGCCCCACGTACAGCACGCCGAGCGCGTGCTCGGGGGCCGCAAACGCATCAGCGAGTAGTCCCACGGCGAGGGCGCCAAACCGGCGATCGCCGGGACCGTTTCGAAGATCGGCGCGATGGACACAAATCCATCCCACATCGTCCCCTGCCTTCGTCACGCGGAGTCGGGTGAGGCCGCGATAGGAAGACGGATACAGCCGCGCAAGCATAGCGGCATCTCGCCGAGCCACGAGACGGTACGAGGCCCGGTTGCGCTCCCATACGGCATCGGCCCACGGCCCAAAGCCGTCCACGACGTCCCCTCGATACGATGCTGCGACCCGTCTCGCCACCGACCTCCCCGCTGCACTCCACACTTGGTGTCCGAGCCAGCCAGCACCGCTGAATGCGAGCAGATCCATGAGCGCACGACGCAGCCAGCGGCGCCGGACGTACGTGAGCTGCCGTAGAACCGCATACGGGTGGATGACCCGGAAGAAGAAAGGCACCGTCAGGCCGGTCCAGCGAATGCTGGCCAAGAGTCTGGCAAATGGACCGGCATGTCCCCCCAATCCCAGGGCCATGAGCTTGGGCTGCTCCCGTAGCAGCTTGACGACGAGGCCAGCGGGGACGCCTTGATAGGTGGAGTCGATGAGACTCTCACTCACCGGATACTTGGCCCAGCCGGCGTCGACGCACCGATCGTAAACCCAGAACTCGTGCTCTCTGAGCCACACGGCACCGCGGACCTCGCCCCCGTCCGCAGCCACGAAGAGGCGTTCGCTGATGGGATACCCGGACTCGCCTCCAATCTCGGGCCCGTCCTCCCCATAGACCGGGAAGTTCACGCCGCCCGACTGCAACCGCGCGTTCAGACGCTCGATGGCGGGTCGGTCCTGCGCCTCGAACCGCCGAATGGAGAGTTTCACGCTCTGCCGCCGCCACCCGAGGACCGCGGTTGCGTCATCCCCCTCCGGACGGGTCGGCTGGCGGGCCGGAACCAAAACGCTCGACGATCGCTTCGTAGCATCGCTTCGAGGAGTTTCCGTCGAAGAAGCTGTGGACTGCCTCACCAACGCGGTGTCGATCCTCACGCCAGGCTTCCGTGGCGTGGTCGTAGTCGGCCAGCACGTTCTCGAGGGCGCACACCAGCTGCTCGGCGTCGTAAGCCTTGGGGCCCGGTGTGGCATCCTCGTAGTCGTAATAGAAGGTGCGATACCGCTGGTACTCATCCAGATCGGGGGCGTAAAAGATGATGGGCCGTTCGAGCAGGAGATAGTCGAAGTACACGGACGAGTAGTCCGTAATGAGCGCGTCCATGAGCGGAAGCTGCTGGTAGATATCGACATCGGACGGCAGCAACTCGATGTGCTCGCAGGATTCGAGTTCCTCCATGTTCTCGAGCACCGCGCGACTCGATTGGTGGAGCTTGCAGTAGAGCTTGGTCCTGTATCGCTCCAGTACCCGGTCGAGATCGCCAAGCGGTAGGGGGACTTGGAACAGTCCACCCCGCACGAGCGTGATGTCGCGCCAGGTCGGGAAATAACCCACCACTCGGTAACCGGCAGCACGGTCGCGCTCGAGCTGTTCCGAGATCGCCACGTCCTCCGGACCGAGCGCGCGCCGCGCCCACGCCTGCCCAAACAGCGCGTCATTCCGCGGATATCCCGTGCGCAGGACCGCGGACGGCTTCACGGCAAACGCAGATTGAAAAAACGTAGCGGGGTCTGGGCCCGTGGCCACGAGGTAATCGGCATGCTCGTAGATCTGAGGATCGACCCAAGAGTGTATCAGGCGAGTGGCCAGCGACCCGTACCGGGCCTTGTTCAGCGGATGCTGCGGGTCTTCGATGTCGCGCTCGATCCGTTTGAGCGGTACGCCGTGCCACAAATTCACCCGCACCGCGCCTCCGGAAAGGGCGTAGGAGATATCGGACGATCGCATGTCGTAGACGTAAACCGCGGCTCGGAGCGCGGTCCACAGCCCACGGACACTCCACTTGCGATACGCCGGAAAGCCGGCCTCCCGCAGGTGCTCGACGACGGATCGGTTGGCGGAGATCCACACGCACCGGGGTTTGGGTTCTGGCAACGACGTCGCGTACAAGAAGAGGTACCGGGCGTTATCCGCAAAGCGCTGCCCCTGCCAGGACCCAAACGCCCACAAGTCGGGGCGTCGAGGCATGAGGTGGGTGAGGGCAAACCCCAGGTGCCACACTCCGCGGGTCACCAACTCACGGAAGAGACGAAAGAGGGCTCCGAGAGACACGAAAGCCGGTCCTACCCCTTCCCGTTGCCTGCGTGCGCGCAGAGGGTGGGGAGCACCGCCAGGCACCGATCGTACGCCTCGCGGGCCTGCCGGATCGTCTCGGGCTTGAGTGGCACGGGGTCCCGCTGCCGGTCGCGCACGATACGCCCGGTCGTGATTTCTTCCGAATCGTCCCCGAGACCGCGCGGCCCCCGCTGTCCGGTGGCCCAGGTCGTCTCATACCGCTCGGACAACGGAGTCGCGAGACCCAGGAATCGGCCGAGATCCACGAGGACCCTCGGCGCCTCGTTCAACAGCTGATCGTATGTGAGAAAGAACGCCCGCCCCGTGTCATTGGCCGTCCGCGCGTATTCTTCGACCATCTTGAGCTGGCGAAGGTAATACCGCAGGATCTCGTCTTCCCCGTGAATATCCCTCGGCTTGAACCGCACGATGCTCGGTATACACTGCTCCGGCGCTCGCACCAAGAAGACGAGTTTCACGAACTCTTCTCGGAGAAGATCGGGGTTTTGGATGTAGTCACGGTACAAAACCTTGTCCAACACGTACGGACCGCGTGGCCGGAACCGGTGAAATGACCGGCAGACGTCGAACGTGAGGTACGCCAGATCGCGCACCCGCCGATATTCCCGATGGGTTTCCCCGTAGCCGTCGATGCCTGGATTCGTGTTCAGGATATGCAGCAACAAGGTCGATCCGGACCGGATGTGTCCCACGATGAACACCGCATTGAGCCGTCCCCGCTCGAACCGCCGTTCGAAGTGGCGCACCAGCACGCGACGCATGGGGGCCTTGATCAGTTGGGGAAGCGGCAATGATCTGAGACTATCGCTCATGGATGATGACCGAGTTCGTTCAGGGAAGCTGGGAGCACGATTCAGGCCGGTGGATCACGACCGGGACTATGCACCGAATGCCTTGTCGAACGCCGCCGCCAGCACGTCATCCGACGGGGGATTCGACAGCACCGTGAAGCGCCCCGGCCTCGTCTCCGGCGCGCGGCGCAGTGCGTGGAGGAACTGCGCTCGCGAAATACCAATGGCCGCGGGGGTGGTGGGAAGACCGGAGCGGCGAATGAGCTGTTCCGCTTCCGCCGGGACCCCGGGAAGTCCCAGCGCCGTGCGCAGCGCCTGGACGTACAGCAGCGAGAGTGCCACCTGCTCACCGTGACTGCCCTCGCCGAGCGCTAGTTCGTCCAGAGCGTGACTAATGAGGTGCTCTGCCCCACTGCAGGGGCGGCTGCTCCCCGCAATGGCCATGGCAATACCGCTCATGACGAGCCCCTCGGCCAATCGCACGAGCCCATCCCGCTCGAACAACCTTTCTGCGCTGAGAAACAGCATCTGTTCGGCGGCCTGGCGGGCCAGCATGTCTGCAAAGCCGTCCCAGCGGTCTTGGCCCTCCGACACGGCGAGATCCCAATCGAGTGACGCAGAGAGGTTGGAGAGGAGATCACCCAGTCCGGCAAGAAGCACGCGTCGCGGACACTGCTTGACAACTTCGAGATCGATCACCACACCCACGGGCATCTGCGCCGCCAAGCTCGCCGAGCCCCCGGTCTCCTGGATGACCGCTACCGGGGACGAGATACAGTCGCTCGACAACGCCGTCGGCACCACCAGCACGGGTAGATTGCGATGGCGTCCCGCCATTTTGCATACATCGAGCACGCGCCCTCCACCCACCGCGATGATCCCTTCGATCTCGCGCTGGGCGCAGAAGACATCCATTCCCACCACGTCCTCCCGACGATTCCCGCGGACGAGGTAGCGCTCAGGCGCCGGCGACAGCGTGTCGAAGATCTGCTCGCCGAACGTCTTGGATGGACCGGGACCGGACACCACTAGCAGCCGCATCGATTCCAGCCCCAACTCGCGCACCACCTCCGGGACCCGCCCAAGGGCACCCTCGTGCACGGAGAGACTCACCGGAACGGCGATCCCACGCGGACCGCCGACAGCGAACACTGGCGACATCATCCGCATCTAACTGCCACCCATCCCCGGCTGCGCCGCCAGGGCCGTCGCATGCGCCAGATCGCGCGGATCGTCTACTTCCGTCCACGGCATGCCACCGATGTCGAGCATCTCGATCCGTCGCTCATTCGCCACTTGCAAAATGGCGCTCTCATACCAACAATCGGTCTCGCCTTGCGCCACCAGCTCCGCGGCCACGTCACGAATACGCTGAAAGGTGGGGGCCGAAAAGCGCGAGATCCCGATGTATTCACCGTCGGCCTGTTCGATGGGGAGCGACTTGGCGAGTGCTACCAACGCGCCGTCCTCGAACCGCGCCTTCATTTCCTCCGCCCCCAGCGTCTTTTGGGTATCCGTCACCAAGAAATCCGGCGCGGGATGCGCCAAGGCTCGGCGGAAGATGGAGGGATGGTACAGCCCGTCACCGTTCACCAAGAGCGTGCTGCCATTCGACAGCTCACCCAGGGTAATAGAATAAATGTTGTTCCAGGAGTCGTACTTCGGATTGAACACCGTGCGCACGCCGGCCGGTGCCCACGCCACCAACCGCTCGTACCCGTGACCACCCACCAGGGTAATGGCCTCCGTACGGACACCGGCATCTGCCAACGCCTCAAGCTGATGACCCAGCAAGGTGTTTTGGCCGACGCTCAGCAAGGGCTTCGGCATCTGCTCCGTCAGTGGATGCAGCCGCCGCCCCACGCCGGCGGCCAAGATGAGCACGTTCATTCTCGTCGTCGATCCTCGCGTTTCACGGGGCCGCCGTCCTCGCGATGCGCAACACCGCAGCAGCAGCAACTCCGGTCCGTCACATGACTTCCGGACGCCGCGGCACGCCCACGGCACCGGAGCGGAGGGCGCAAGAAGGGTACCATGCAACGGGGGATCACTGGACGCCACCGCCGGTACTTCTCTTCCACACCGTGGCGCCCGCGCCACCACCCATCGCCCTCGCCTGCCCTCTGGGGTGGTCACCTGTCGAGATGGAGCCATGGCAATCCGGGCCGTCGAACACCCATGCGTGGACCTGGCGCAACACCCAAGAGGGAAAACCGTCGAACGCAGACCTGTAGGCCTCGTATTTGCAACAGGTTATCCTCCGGCCATGCCGTCAGCCTATTTGTTGCTAACCTCCCGTGCGGCCGCATCGAAGCCCAGGCAAAGGGTGTGCGAAGAGAAAGGGAATCCATGACCGTCGGTGCTGCACGACCGCTCATTCGGGTCGCAGCCTCCAGGGATCTCAAGATCGAGACCGTGGGGTCCGTGGCCGAGCTCCGAGCGCTCCGAGATCCGTGGAACGGGCTGGTACGCCGATCGCAGCAGAACATCCCGTTCTTGACCCATGAATGGCTCACCACTTGGTGGGACGCGTTCCGTGGGAATGACGATCGCCAGGTGGTGACCGTTTGGCGAGGCGAGCAACTCGTTGGCGTGGCGCCCATGTCCTATTCGCGGGTGACGATGGCGGCCATGCCCTTCCGCGTCGCCAAGCTTTGGTCCAACCCCTATTCGAATCGGACGCAACTGATCATCGGCGAGCCCGCGGGTGCCGTGGTCGGCGCCCTGGTGGACCATTGGCTGGAGCAGGATCCCACGTGGGACGTCATTTGTCTCGAGCCGGTACCCCTGGGCTGCGCCATTACGCGTGTGCTGGTTTCGGAGCTGC
Organism: Gemmatimonadales bacterium; assembly: GCA_041615815.1. Taxonomy (GTDB): domain Bacteria; phylum Gemmatimonadota; class Gemmatimonadetes; order Gemmatimonadales; family GWC2-71-9; genus JBDHDH01. Next base: position 20,293 of record JBFJCP010000009.1, read on the forward strand.
ACGCTCGCAACATTCCCTACGGAGTGCGGGAGAGCCTGCGGTCGCCGTTCCTCCCACTTCCTGCGACCTGGCCGGAACTACTGCAGGGCGTCAGCGGCGGCTTTCGAAAGTCGCTGCGTCGCAGTCTCCGTCGCGCCAGGAGCGAGGGACGGCTGCGGACACGCATCGTCAATCAACCCGAAGAGGTGGAGGCGGCTCTCGCTATCGCGAAACGGGGCCGGTTCCACGATGAGGGGACATCCATCGCGTCCACGGAGGCACAGCGTCAGTTCTATCGCCGGTTCGCGCGGGTCGCCGCACGGAAAGGATGGTTGGCCCTGGCATTCCTCGATTACAACGATCGTCCGATCGCCTTCGAATACAACCTCTACTACGAAGGGGTCATGTACTCTCTGAAGTCGGGCTACGATCCCGATTTTGCGCACCTGTCCCCAGGGCACCTCCTCACCCGTGATGTGCTCCAGCGCGTGATCAAGGTTGGGGGACACGAGTACGATTTCCTTGGGATGGACGAGAGCTACAAACGCCGCTGGACCCCGCAGGCGCGGCATCATGGCCGCATCACCGTCTTTTCGAATCGGCTCCTCCCCCGAGCGCAGCATTTCTTGTCGTATCGGATGCAGCCTTGGATCAGGACCAATCTGACCTGGGCCGTCAAAGTGCGTCGCTTGGCACGCCAATGGCTGGCCGGCAGAGCCTCACCCGACGGATCGCACCATCAGTAGCCCAACGATGCCTTTGCAACGCGTCCGTCCCACCCCGGAGGCCAGGCCGGACTCCAGCATGCGGGTGCTCCGGACGGCAGGGCGTCGTGGTCCCCGTGGCCGCCCCCGGTGGCGTCGGGTGTTGAGCTGGCTCAACGACCGCCTGGGCACCCCCTATGTCGAGATCGGAAGCACCCTATACGAGGTGGATCTGACCGAGCCCCTGCCTAGCTTCGAACCGGCGATCCCGGTCGAGGTCAGCCAGGCCGGTCAGCAGGATGTTGCGCTTCTTGCGCGAGTGCGGTTTCCCACGTCTCCGCGGCTGGCCGAAGCCAAGGCCACCGAGTTTGCGAAACGCCTCGAGCGCGGCGACCACTGCATCGTGTGTCGCTCCGCTGGGGAACTGGCAAGTTATGTCTGGGTGACGTCTGCCGATTGGTTCGATCCGGAGATCAACTTTACGATCCCGGTCGGGGCAACGCAGTGTCTCGGGTACGAAGCCTTCACCGTCCCATCGTTCCGTGGGCAGGGGTTCCGCCTCCTACTCCAAATCGAGGAGCGGCGCCTGGGCCGGACACTGGGCAAGGCCACGCTCCTCTTCGAACTGCACGGGCGGGCGGAATCCAAGGCAATGCGAAAATGGGGACCCGCGGGTCTCCGCCAACGCCCCATTGCCCGTCACACAACGTACAAGTTCTTCAATCGATTCAGCTACACCCGGGTGGCACCCCTCGTCACCCGCTGAACGTCCCCCCCTCAACCCCGCAGCAGCGAGAGCGCTCTCCTGGGCGACCGCACCGCTCGCCTGACGAACGCCCGATCCTCCGCCGAGAGGATGTGCAGGGACCAAATGGCGGCGAAGTAGAGACCCATCAGACCGATCCGAACCAAGATCGATACGGGGATGCTGGCCGGCGGCGCCAGCACACCCGCCACACAGACTACCGCACCCACGACCAGCAGCCGGTTCACTGGACCCCATCGGTATTCGATCCGCCAGAGGCGTTGCGACCATACGTAGGTCATCCATTGGCGGATCCCGAAGGCCACGACCGTCGTGATCGCCGCCCCCCAGGCATGATACCGCGGGATCAGAATGACATAGCCCACGACCGAGACGGCGGCCGCCACCCAGTTGGCAATCGAAAAGAGCTGCGTCCTTTCCTCGATGAAGATGCCGAGGTTGTGAAACCTGGTCCATGCATGCAGCAGATACGCCACCAGGATCACCGGAATGAGCGGGGCGGCGGCGTGGAAAGACGGATCCGCCACAATGCGGAGCAGATCGTGGGAGAACAACGCGATGCCCACCGTCATCGTCACGAGCAAGAGGTTCATGTAGATGAACACCCGTGAGTAAATCACATCACGGTCCGGGCGTTTCGCGATCTCGAACCGCATGGGATCCCACACGCGGGAGAAGGGTGTGTACCCCATGAGGATCAGAATGAAGCCAAACGTATAGGCCAGCGAATAAATACCGACGGTCGCGGTATCGGCCGCCCGATTGAGCACGTATCGGTCGCCGAATGTGAGGATGAAGGTGGCGACTTGCATGTGGACCAGCGGAAGCCCAAACCGCAACAAGTCATCGAACGCGGCGCGCGAGAAGCGTCGACCCACGTGATAGACCAGGTAGCTCGCCAGCCCGAGCCCGAACATTCCGTTGACGATCACCGTACTGAGGAGCACGCCGGCGGCACCCATGTGCAACGGTACCAGGAAGATCACATTGAGGGTGACCTGCAGAATGAGCTTTGCCACGCTCATCTTCACGAACAACGTGGACCGGTGGCTCAGCATGATGTAGGAAAACGGGACGTGGACCAATCCCTCGAACGCGAGGCTGCCCGCTCCCAACCGCACCAACAACACCGGATGCTCGCCGCTCCAGCCGAACACGATGCTCGCCACGCTGGGCGCAAGGAAGTAGATAATGACTCCCACCGTCGCGAAGCTCGCCCCGAGCATCATGAGCGCGGTCGACAGAACGGCGTTCTTGGCCTCGGGCGTCTCCGCCTTGTGGTAGAACCGGAAGATCCCCCACCCGATCCGCGACCCGGCGAAGATCGTGGCGATCTCGACGGTCATCGTGATGAGCTGGAGGGCGCCGTAGTCCGCCGGAGACATGAAACGCGTGTACACCGGCAACATGACAATCGAGAGGGCCCGATTGGCGATCACACCCAACGCGTAGATCGCCGTGTGCCGCCCGAGGCGGCTCATCCGGAAGTCTTCGACCTCGGAGGGCCCTGTCGCTTGAGCGACCCCGGTGCTCACCGAGACCTCTGCGTCCAAACGCCCGGCATCCCCACCGCCCTCAGTCGTTCCGTGCTTTCAGACGCTGGCGCCATGCCCGCGCACGCGAACGTACCTGTCGTGTACCGAACTCCGCGCGGAGGAGTGCGCCGCGCAGACTCCGACGGCAGACGATCCATTCGTAGCAAGTTCGTTGCGTCTCCGTCCACCGCATTTTGTATGACTCCTCGCCCCGCATGAAATCGAACCGCCGATAACCCTGCTCGATGGCCCGCCGGATCATCATGTTCATGAGGACGACACCCGCACTCGTGCGCTCCCACTCGGGATCGCGCCCGCTCTGGAAGAAATACACCGTCCGATCGTAGCCAAAGCCGTACCACGCGGCCACCGGCGTTCCCTCGATGTCGAGACTGACCAACCACAGTTTTCCTTGCTGCGCCAATTCGTAGGCGAAGCGCCGGTGCAGCTCCATACTCAGATCACCCACAAAGGCGCTACCACCACCTTCCCACCGCAGTTTGTGAAGCCGCACCAATTCGCCCCATCCCTCGTCGAAGCGCTCCACCCCGTACTCGGTAAGGACCACATCGTGCTCTCGCTTGAGCTTGCGCTCCTTCCGGCGGAACGTCTGACGGCGGCTGGACGAAAGCGTGGCCAGGTATCCGTCCCAGTTGTCGGTCAGGTCCAAATAGGGGCACGCCCATAATGGCCGTCTCGCCACCCAATAGCCCCGGTCCGCGAACGCCGCGCCCAACCGCTCCACCTGCGGCGCGGGGTCTGCAACGCTCGGGAGGACAATCGCATCCCAGGACTCGCGCTCCAGACTGGGAATGACGGCGCACACGTCAGTCCCGGAGGCCACCGGCAGATCGAGATGATCGGGCGCTCCAGCGTCTCCCATCGGCCATGTCAGTACCGTGACGGGTACCGGCCCGATGCGTCGCGAAATCCGCGCGAGTGGGAATAACCCATGCCACGCCTCGCCCGCAGCGAACGCGAGCACCTCGCTCTCCGCCACCCGCTCGGGCTGCGCTACCTCGGCCCATGCCCGAAACCACCACCAGCTCATGAATGGCGATTTCGGCGTGCCGTTGGTCAACACGCCCTCCCATACGTCGCCCCCCCTCCGGAGGGCGTCGCGCAGCGGCATTCGGATCACCTCGGTCTTCGACATCGTCCGTCCCGCCCTGACGGAAGGAACGAGCCACCCTCGCGGCGGCTCACGCGCAGCATCCTCCGTCCAAACCAGACTCCTATCCCCTTTTCTCACAATAACTTGACATCTACACGTCCGAGAGCATCCGAATCCGCGTTCTCTGGGTGTTGCACCGACACAACGTTTTCAGGGCTAAATGGGAGACGATGAGTTGGTCAACGACCGCACCGGAGCTTTCACACAAGCCCTCAGGGAATGGATCGAACGATTCGTGGACCGAGGGCACGCGTCACCGGCAAGGGAAGATGGCGCCAGAGCCGTGGTCCCCAGCTGTAGGCGCCCGCATCGGGTGACGGCGTCGATGCGCCGGGACGCGCACCCCACTGATACCACCAGAGCGGCACGTCGCGCGACCCCCACTGCAGCTTGAAGCGGTGGGTCCCTCCACCAGGCGTACAGCGTCCGAAATTGAAGACCCGTATGCCTCGCCCTATGCACCGCTCGATGAAGCTCCAGTAGAGCAACATGTTCGGTGCGATCCGGCTGTGGCTGCGGAGTGACGATGCCCACGTCATCTCGAACTCTTCCTGCCAGCAAAAACCCCAGCCCGCCGCGATGGGCTCGTCATTCAAATAGGCGCAGCCCACCCATGCGTCGTCGGGAAACGCGCTCGCCACCGCCTCGAAGAACGATCGGGGCAACGACGGCGTCCCCAAGTCTCGCATGTGCCGCGCAAAGACGTGGAAGAACGGGCCTACTTGGTCGCGCCCGAACCGCACCGTTACCCCCTCCTTCTGCGGACGGCGAACCTGACTCCGGACCTTGGCCTTGAGACCTCGCCACAACGGCTCGGGATCTTCGGTCGGGAGATCCAAGAGTACCGTGATCTTGCGGTGTGAGACCGGGAGGGTTGTGCGCAATTCACGGCGCGAGCGGAGCTCGAGGAGTTTGACGCGGTCGCGCACAGCGACCTCCTGCGCGTGATTCACGAGGGCTTGCACTGCGTCCGGCTTGCCGAGCGGCCCACCGTAATTGAGAAACGGCATCGAAACCAGGTAGTGACCGAAGATCACGCTCCGGACCCTGACGAGGGGAAGGACACCGGCCAACTCCCCACCGGCGGTTCGCGCCGCCAGGTACAGACACTCGTGCCCAAATTCTTTCTCGAGCACTTTGCGCCAATTGTAGCCATGAAAATGGGTGTAGCCCTCAGCCTGCCGAGCGAAGGCGTCCCAGCACTCCGGTGTGCCGTCGTATCGCTCGATCACGAGGTCCACGGTCACCCGGTCGCCGTGTGCGAGGCGAGTTGACACCGCACCGATGTGAAGCGGAACTCCGAGAGGAGACGTTGGAGGCGGGGAACCGTGCGGTGGAGCCCACCATAATGGCGGATCCGCGTCAATGCCGAGACTTTGAGGCGGGGCTGGTCCGGGTCCAGCTCCCACGGATGAATGTAAAAGGTGCCGGAGATCTTTCGGCGCTGACATTCGGCCAGGGCCGCTCGAATCAACCCGTACGGGAAAAGCCGGAAGTAGGCGCCGCCGGCAGCCGGAACATTGTTCCCCCACCGTCGCAACGTGGCCGGCGGTACCTCGAAGATCCGACCGGCGGGACGTTCGAGCCAATGCGGATCACGCCCTCCGTGGACGTAACCGTACCCGCGCCGCCGAACCGGGAAGAGACTCGAATCGTATCGGTACCCCTCCTCGATCAGGATGTCGAGCGCCCACTCGAAACCGGGTACGATCGAGAAGCTGGGAGCTCGAAATCCGAGCACCGGGTGACCGATGAGGTCTTCGAGCATCGATTTCGAGCGGCGCACCGAATCGCGAAATGCTTCGGGGCTGAGCTGGGTCACTCGACGATGCCCCCAACCGTGTGAGGCGATCTCGTGACCCGCGGCAGCGATCCCACGGACCATTTCCGGTCGTTTGTCCGCCACCCACCCCAATACGAAGAACGTCCCCTTGGCGTCGTTCGCTTCGAGGAGCTCCAACAAACGGTTCACCCCATGCTCGACCCGACTCTCGAAGGCATCCCACCGATCCCGAGACACATAGGGCTCGAGCGCCGATACCTGGAAGTACTCCTCGACGTCAACGGTAAAGTGATGTTCGGTCACAAACGCTCGTTCGCTTCAGGGTACGTGCCCGTCAAACATGCTCGTGAATTCCGGCTCGCCTGTCAAAGGGGTCCGCGTGGGCCCCCGTCCCACCGCCGCGGATGGCGCTTCCAACACAGTGGCCCGGTGGAATACCCGTCCACCGGGCCGGCTGCGAGTGGAACGATGCGCTTCGGTTGCGAGCCGGTGGGACAGTCGCGGCGCACAACCCACGAACCACCGCTGCACGATCCGCGCCGTAACGCCTCCGCGAAACCCCTCCCGCCGAGGCCTTTCCCGTCCCTGCCGGACGGACTCCAACCGGTACCTCCTGCGGGCTTCTGGCCCTATACTCCGCGGCGGTTCCCTCTGTCCAGAACTGCCTGGCGCGAGGAGAGGCGTGGATTGGGACCGCGCTAAGCCACCGATAATCGAGGAGCATCGCTCATGGTCCTGGGCCGCGACAATTCTCCCGGCTGCGTCGTCTCCCACGCGTGTCGCAGAGGAGCAACACCCAGCAAGTCTCAGCCCCTCCTTCTCTGGGAAGCGATGAGTTCGTGAGCCGCTCCCCCAGCGCCGGGGCAACCGGTCTCCTGATCACCGCGGTCACGCTGACCATCATCGGGGTCGCGACGCTCGTGCCCAGCGGCGAGCCCCTCCAGGAGTGGACCTTCTGGTGCCTCTTCTGCGGCGATCAGGCCGTGGCCGATACCTTGGCCAACGTCCTCCTGTTCGCACCTCTGGGCGCCGGGTTGGCGCTGCGCGGGGTCTCGACGCGCCGCGCGTGGCTGGTGGGGACCGCCGTCTCGGTGGCCATCGAGCTGCTCCAGCTCGTCATTCCGGGACGGTGGGCTGCCTTGGGGGACGTAGTGTTCAACGGCGTCGGCGCTCTGGCCGGCGCCTACGTCGTCCTTCACGCGGCGCACGTGCTTCGGCCCCCGCCCGGCCGCGCGCCGTGGCTCTCCCTCGCTGCAGGGGTGACTGCCAGTGCGGTCATCACGGCAACCGCCCTGCTTTTGGCACCCGGCTTTCCCAACTCGACCTACTGGGGGCAATGGACGCCCCGGTTAGAGGGTCTCGAGGTGTACCAAGGCAAGGTGGTAGCGGCCCGGGTGGGGGAGATACCGGTGCCGTCGTTTCGATTGCCGAGTTCCGACTCGGTGCGGAGCCTGCTCCTGGGAGGTGCGGCGCTCGAGATCCTCGCGGTGGCCGGCCCACCCCCGTCGGGGTTGGCTTCGTTGGTCAGCATCGCGGACGACCGGAGCCGTCAGATCATGCTCGTGGGACCGGACCGGGACGACCTCGTGTTCATCGTTCGAACCCGGGCCTCCGCCCTGACGCTCAGCCAGCCGTCGTTCCGGCTGAGGACGTGGCTGCAACAAGCGGCACCAGGCGACACGCTCCACCTGCGCATCCGTCGTGACGGACCCAACTTCTGCATCACGTTGAACGGGCGATCACGCTGCGACCTCGGGTTTACCGCCGGCCGTGGTTGGTCCGTGATCCACAGCTTGGAGGCGTTTCCGTGGCTGGATCCCGCCCCCGTGGGTGTCTTCTGGCTGGCGGTGATCGTCCTCCCGTTTGGCATCTGGGCCCGGCTGCACCCCGCCACCATCGTGGGAGCAGCGGCAATCGTGTTTGGCCTTGGAGCCGTTCCGACGCTGTTCGGTACGCTCGTCGCCACACCACCCGCGCAATGGTTCGGGGCTGGGGCGGGGATACTGGCAGGGATCGGCGCGCGCCGACGGCTTGGAAGGTTGTGACGCGGATCACCTGTGGAATTGATGCGTGGGTGTTGGTCGTTGAGCGTGGGTTGAGCGGTCGGCGATACTTTGAGGGCAGTTGCTTGACCCCAACACACGGAGGCCCCATGAAGCGCGGATACTTGCTCATGACCCTGTACATACTGTTCGTGTCCGCCGTCGCCGCCGGTGCACGGCAGCAGGCATAAACCGATGTGGGAATGCTGAGCTCTCGGACGGCGCCCTGTCCGACAACGGTTCGTCGGCGCTCCCATACCAACGCCCGGTCGCAACGACCGGGCGTTTTCATGATGCAGTGTGGATGAGGGGTCTGCGCGCCGCCGCTAGAAGATGGTGTAGATGAACGGCGCCAGGGCCGACCCTTGTGCCAGTACCAGTAGCGACCCCACGAACACCATCACAATGATGATGGGGAGGAGCCACCATTTCTTGCGTGTTCTGAGAAAACCCCAGAATTCGCGTATGAGACTGCCCGCTGCCATACCGTCTTCCCGTCCTGACCTAAGTTGTCTGTTCCCGCCTTAGCCGCCTATCCCGCCTATCCCGCCTATCAATATTGATGCTCCATCCCTCCCGTCGGCACTTTGTCATCACTACGGTTCGCCCAGAGGCTTGACCCCGTTTTCCGCGCCAACGGATTGCGACCAACGAGACGCATGATCACTCCAATAGGGGTGATCACGAGATAGTACACGATCCCCATGATGATCGGTGTCGTGATCTTCGAGATTCTGAGGGCCATCGCCATCCAGGCGCGCTCCACCGGCCCTAGTTTGGTTGGAACAACGAGGCCCGCGAGGACGAGCAACGATCCCACGGTCCCCGTGCCGGCTGCGAGGAGCGCCCGCTCACGCCACACCAAGAGCGCTGTGAGCGCTAGGAAGGCAACGCCCACGGTCAGCCCGAACTTGCGCCCCTGTGCTTTGGTCAATCCAGCACGAACTCTTTCCGCCAATCTCCCTCCTCGGTCCACTCGGGCTGCTCCGTCTTGTCCAGCAGGAACGGCCCCAACACCAAGTAATCGATATGGGTGCGCATGAAGCACCGATACGCATCTTCCGGAGTGCACACGATCGGCTCTCCGCGGACGTTGAACGACGTGTTTACCACGACCGGACAGCCGGTGAGGCATTCGAACTGCTTGATGAGATCGTAGTAATCCGGGTTCGTCTCTCGACTGACGGTCTGCACTCGTGCCGAATAATCGATGTGGGTCACGGCTGGAATGTCGGAGCGCGGTACGTTGAGCTTGTCGATGCCCCACAGTTGCTCCTGGTCGAACGTCATGGGGATTCGTCGCTCTTTCTTCACCGGTGCTACCAACAACATGTAAGGCGATTCGCAGTCGATCTCGAAGTAGTCGCTGACCCGATCCTGCAAGACGCTGGGCGCAAAGGGGCGAAAGCTCTCGCGGAACTTGATCTTCAGGTTGACCTGCGTCTGCATCTTTGGACTACGGGCGTCGGCGAGGATGCTGCGAGATCCGAGCGCCCGCGGACCAAATTCCATCCGGCCATTGAACCATCCCACCACCTGCTCCTCCGAGAGGAGACGCGCCGCCGTTGCTAGCAGGTCGGTGCGCTCCAGTCGGCGATACTTCGCGCCCACGGACTTCAGATACTGCTCGATCTGCTCTGGGGTAAACGCCGGACCCAGATACGAGCCTTTCATGGCATCGGTGGTGCGGACGACCCGGGGACGCTTCATGAATCGATGCCAGATGAGCTGGGCGATTCCCAGGGCACCACCGGCATCCCCAGCAGCGGGCTGGATCCAAATCCGCTCGAAGGGCCCTTCGCGCAAGATCCGCCCGTTCCCCACACAGTTGAGCGCCACACCACCAGCCAAACAGAGGTTCGCAAGACCCGTTTCGCGGTGCACCGTGCGCGCCATGCGCAACATGATCTCTTCGCAGACCTCCTGAACGGAGCGGGCCAAATCCATCTCTCGCTGGGTGAGCTTTGATTCGGGCACGCGGGGTGGTCCGCCAAACAGCTTGTCGAACGCACCATTCGTCATGGTGAGTCCGGTCAAGTAGTTGAAGTACTGCTGATTCAGCGTGAATGATCCATCGTCCCGCAGGTCCACCAACTCGGTGAGAATCGTATCCACGTATTTGGGTTGGCCGTACGGCGCCAGCCCCATCACCTTGTATTCCCCCGAATTCACCTTGAATCCGGTGAAATACGTGAATGCCGAATACAGCAGTCCTAAGGAGTCAGGCCAGCGGATCTCCTTGAAGAGCGTCAGCTCGGAGCCACGACCCACTCCAAAGGAAGCGGTTGCCCACTCTCCCACGCCGTCCATGGTGAGGATTCCCGACTCTTCGAACGGCGACGCGAAGAAGGCGCTGGCCGCATGCGACTCGTGGTGCTCGGCGTACAGGATCTTTCCCTCGTAGCCGAGTCCGTCTCGGATCTGCTTCTCCATATGAAGCTTGTCTTTGATCCAGAGCGGTCCAGCCTTCAAGAACGACCGGAAGCCCCGCGGCGCGACGCCCACATAGGTCTCGAGAATCCGCTCGAATTTTAGAAGCGGCTTGTCGTAGAATCCGACATATGCGAGATCCTGCGCGGTGATGTTGGCCGCCTTCAGACAAAACGCGATGGCGTGTTCTGGAAAGGATGCGTCGCCCTTCTGCCGCGTGAACCGCTCCTCTTGCGCGGCCGCCACGATCTCGCCGTCACGTAAGAGCGCGGCGGCACTATCGTGATAAAACGCGGAGATCCCCAGGATGTACTGCGGTGTCGTGCTCAACGACGCCCCTTCTGCTACGAGTGTGGCCAGCAATGCTGTGCTTCGGTCCCGCTCGTCAAACCGTTCCTCGCGACGATCGACGATCGGGCCCGACATGCTCCCGACACGTTGCGGGAGTGGCAACGGTCATACCCGGCCTCGTAAACTACAGAAGTCACGGTGAGTCAAAAAGTTACCGATCGGTGGGAGACGGCGGTAGCTCGACGGACCGCGGATCAATGTTGCGAGGGTGCTACAACCGGCTCTTCGGCAAGAACGCCGCCGCGGCTCGGTCCTGGCGTGATGGGACCCTGCAGCATGGCATCGAAGCCGAAATGGTACGGTGACACGAACCACGGAGAGACCGCCATGCGCTCGAGATAGAACGGGTCCGCTCGCCCCACGATCGTCCCGCCATAGGCTGAGAAACAACAGGAAAAACCGGCCTCCCGCACCAGCTGGCGATTGTCTTCGGTCATCTGATTCTTGCGACCAAATGGATAGCTGAACATCGACACGGAACCGCCGATCTCCTGCTCGAGACGTACCTTGGACCCGCGAATCTCGTCCCGCGCCTCGTCCCCTGACACCTTCCCGAGGTCGAGATGGTTCTTCGTGTGCGCCCCAAGCTCGAATCCCTGGCGTTTGAGCGCGCGCACCTCGTCCCAACCCATCCAGCGCGACCGCACTCCATTGTCCACATCCCAGGGAGCCTGCCGATCGGTATCCATGAACTCGGTCACGATAAAGAAGCAGGCAGGGAGACGACGGGCCAACAAGTCTCGCGCGGCAAGCTCATAGTTGTCTTCGTAACCGTCGTCAAAGGTGATCGCGAGGTGTCGCGACACATCTTCGCCTTTCGAGACCTTTCGCACGAGCTCACTCAACGAGACCACTACGAAATGCCGCCTGAAGAAGTCGCAGTACTGCTGAAACTCCCGCCGGGAACACGTAATGGGATCTCCCCGCCGAGCGATGCGATCGTCGACGCGATGGAAAAGGACGACCATGGCCTTTTTGCGAAAGAACAACCGGTACACCCCCGTCCAATAGACGAGCATGCCCGCGATTGCCTTGACCTTCCGCTTGAACACCGTTAATGCCCCCGTCCATTGCCGGTGGACCGGTCCCACAGTAACCGTAAGCGATCCAACGAGAGTCCGTGGACCATCATCTTCCAGGCCAAGGGGTCGTGATCGCCCCCAATGTCGATCCGCTTGAGCCGATACCGGTCCGCCGGAGGAAAGTTCTCACCGCCAAAGTTCGAGAAGCATGCGACGTATCCGAGCTCTTTGGCGGTACGGATGTTGTCGTCTGTGTAGTCCCGCGTGCCCCCAAACGGGAACGCCATCGGAATCTCGTCACGCCCCAACCAGGCCTGCAACGTCCGCAGGGGTTTCTCCAGCTCCGCGTGAGCCTCCGATTGCTGGCAGGCAGAGAGCCGGGCGTGGGTCTCGCTATGCGCCCCGACGGTCCAACCCGTCATGCAGAGTCGTTGCACTTCATTCCACCCCATGACCTCCAGGGAGGCCCGTGCCGGATTCGTCTCGTCGTGGACGAATCGCTCGTCGGTTCCCACGAGCCCCGTGGTGACGAAGCAGGAGCCAGCCACACCGCGCTCCGTCATGATCGGGAAGGCATGCTCGAAGACGCTGCGGTAGCCGTCATCGAAGGTGATCACTGCCACTGGGCGCTCCAGACGGATTCTACTCTCGAGCAGCTCCAGAGCCTCTTCGAGCGTCACCACCTGATGCGTCTCGAGCAGATAATCGAGCTGACGCCCGAACAGCTCGGTGTTCACCGTCATCCCGTCGCGACACACATCGGTCACCCGATGAAAGGTGAACACCCGGACCGGGTGGCGCTTGCGAACAGTGCGCAGCGCATCCCGCACCGGCCGCCACGCATACAGCAGGAATGCCCGGGCAATCTGGCGAACCAGGTGCCTCACTCCGGGCCGCGTCGCAGCCGTGCCCCGATTGTTGTTGCTGCAAGGCGCCACTCGGCGTACCTGTTGCACCGTCGCGTCGGTCGTCACTCCGGACTCCTTCCTCGACGTGTCAGCCCCAGCTGGAGCCGACGGGGGTTTTGGATCGCGCATCCCTCAGGCCGATGCAGCCGCGCGCCCCGCCATCCCCCGAGGGTTTGCTGGGGGATCGAGCAGCGAACGGTACAGATCCTGATAACGGGCTCCCACCCGTCCAATGTCAAAGTCGGCCACGCAGCGCTCCCGGCCAGCCCGACCCATGGCTCGGCGAAGCTCTCGGTCCCGGAGTAACCGCACCACCCGTTCCACGAAGCTGGGAACGTCCTTCGGCGGGACCAGAAAACCCGTCACACCGTCCACGACGACTTCGCGGTTCCCCCCGACATCCGTCGCGACCACCGGGAGACCATGACCGAGTGACTCCAGGAGGGTGATGGAGAGACCTTCCGACAGCGACGTGAGCACCGAAATGTCCATCGCGTCGTAGTAGCGACTGATCTCCTGCTGGTGACCGGCGAACCGCATCCAAGCGCTCACGCCCCGGTCCTCCGCAAGACGCTCGAATTCTTCTCGATATCTGCCCCCACCCAAGATCAAGAACCGGGCCGACGGTACCTGTTCGCGAATGGCCGGCGCTGCTTCGATAAAATACTCGACACCCTTGATCCGCCGATTGAGATTGGAGACCATCCCCACGATGAGCTCCTCCGACCCGAATCCCAGTTCCTGCCGCACGCCCGCCGCTGAGCCTCCCGGCGCCACCGTCTCAACACCGTTTCGAATGGTCAGCGCTCGCTCGGGTGAAAGGCCCTCGCGCTCCTCAACCACCCGCCGCACGGCATCCGCCACGCAGACAACCCGGTCCGGCACGTGCCGCGTGGCTCGTAGCAACCGGTACTCGGCCCGGCCCCAGCTGAATCCCAGATCTTCTCGATTCTCCACCAGATGCTCGATCGCGCCCAACCGCTTGAGGATCCGCCCATAAACAACGGGCCAAAAGAAGTACGTATGCACCACGTCGGGCACAAACCGCCGCACCGCGCGCCGCACCCGCCAGAGGGCGCGCAGCTGGGCAAGGGGGAAATGATGCAACAGCCCACCCGCCGGCACGAACTCGACGGGGTACTCCGGGAGCGGCACGTTGTACCGACGCCCGAAGCATAACAATTCCGCTCGAACCAACGCGGAATCCCAGCGACCCAGCATCTTGACCAGATGCGCGCCGGTACCGCCGCCGAGATCCTCGGTGACGAAGAGGACCTTGATGGAATCCGAAGCGGGCGCTGACGATCGGCGGGTCGATGGCATCACGGCTGGTACCCGGGACATCACGGGTCGGCGGTTGCAAGGGACGTACCCCGCGCGACCTCAGTCAGACGGGGGTTGTTGGATCAAAGCAACACGCAATCCCCGCTTTCGGAAGGGTCTCGCCAGCCAGTTACGCGTTCACGCACCTTGCCACGCGGACCCTGGAGCGCCTACCCCTAGCACGTGTCTTGCTGTCGTATCAACGGATCGTTCGGACCGATGTCAACACTCAACCGAGTGCCGTCTCATGACCCAACCGAAGCTGATTCTCCTCGAGTTCAACGAGCTCACACCCAAGCTGTTGGACCGATTCATTGCGCAGGGAGCGCTCCCCAACTTCAAGCGCTTCTTCGACCAGGCCCATGTCTACACAACCGACGCCGAGGAGTCTGGTGAGCGTCTCAACCCCTGGATCCAATGGGTCACCGTGCATAGCGGGCTCTCGTACGACGAGCACGGCGTGTTCCATCTCAACGAAGGACACAAACTCACGGAGCCGTGCATCTGGGACGTATGCTCAGCCAACGGACAGCGGGTCTGGGTGTGTGGCAGCATGAACGTCCGCTACGACACGCCACTCAACGGGTATGTGCTGCCGGATCCGTGGACGGTCAACATGGAGCCGTACCCCAAAGGCGAAGGACTCGAGGACTACTACCGTTTCGTCCAGACCCAGGTTCAGGAACACACGAACGACCGGGTCCCACTCTCCAAGGGCGATTACGCACGGTTCCTGAAGTTCATGGTTCAGCACGGTCTCTCGGTCCACACAACGTCTGCGATCGTTCGCCAATTGGCCGCCGAGCGTTTGAAAGGCGACGGCAAGTGGAAACGAGCCGTGATTCTCGACAAGCTGCAGTACGACGTGTTCCGCTCCCTCTACCGGAAGTGTCAGCCCCACTTCTCCACCTTCTTCTTGAACAGCACCGCGCACATGCAGCACGCCTACTGGCGACACATGGAGCCCGATCCCTTCCAGGTCAAACCCTCCACCAAAGAGCAGATGACATATGGCGATGCGGTGCTCTTTGGCTATCGGGAGATGGACACATTGGTAGGGAAGTTTCTCGATCTGGCTGGAGCCGATACCACGCTGGTCTTCTCGACCGCGCTGTCGCAGCAGCCGTGCCTCACCTACGAGGAGGCGGGCGGCAAACGCTTCTATCGCCCCAAGGACTTCGATGCGGTCGTCCGGTTCACTGGCGTGGAGGAGCACCTCCGGTGCTCACCGGTCATGTCTGAGCAGTTCCACGTGTACTTCGGGTCGGCTGAGGCCGCGGACGCCGCCGAGCCGCACCTTCGCGCCTTGAAGGTGAACGGCAGACCTCTCCTCCGCGTGGACCGCGAGGAGCCCACGGCCATTTTCTCCGGTGCCAGCATCTTCGACGAGTTACCGGCCGACTCTGTGCTGACCTCCGGGACGGGCGCCGAAGCGCCGTTCTTCGACCTCTTCTATCAGGCCGACACCTTGAAAAGCGGCATGCACCACCCCGATGGTGCCCTCTGGATCCGAACCCCCGCTCGGCAGCACCGCGTGCACCCGGACCGAGTGAGCCTTCGAACGGTGGCGCCGACCATTCTCATGTTGATGGACCTCAAGCCGCCCGATTCCATGTCGGCGGAGCCGCTGGAGATCGCGCTCGAACCGGTGGCGGCCTAAGCGTGGGGGAGAGGCTCAGCCTCTCCCTTGTCGCTCCGGGCTTGTGCTTTGAGCGTCGCCCACCAGGTCAGCCGTTTCGCCACCTCGCGTTCGAAGCCCACATCCGCGGGGTCATACCACCGAACACCGCGCAACACGTCTGGTAGGTACTCCTGGCCGGCCGCAAACGTTTCGTCTTCCGCGTGGTCGTACCGATAGCCTGCACCGTAGCCGAGACGTCTCATCAACGAGGTGGGGGCGTTGCGGATGTGCATCGGGACTCCCTCACCGGGATGCTCCGCCGCCGCCTCGAGCGCCCTGCCCCACGCTTGGTAGACGCGATTCGATTTGGGCGCCGTGGCCAGGTACACCGCCGCCTCCGCAATCGCCAGCTCCCCTTCCGGGGACCCCAAGAAATGATAGGCCTCCTTCGCCGCAATCGTGATGGACAGGGCACGAGGATCGGCGAGCCCCACGTCTTCCACGGCGATACGAATCAGGCGTCGAGCGAGGTAGAGCGGATCCTCCCCAGCGCTCACCATTCGAGCGATCCAGTACAGCGCGCCTTCCACATCCGAACCGCGAATCGCTTTGTGCACGGCGGAGATCAGGTTGTAATGCTCGTCACCGGCCTTGTCGTACCGCGGAAGACGGCGAGCGAGCACCGCCTCCACCGTCTCTGGTGCCACGGCGGACGGCGACGAGCCTGGTTGACGGGTGACGTGATCGAGTAGTGCCTCGACGGCGTTGAGGATCCGGCGGGCATCACCATCCGCGTGTCGTACCAAAAGCTCGATGGCACCAGTGGCGAGACCGCGGGGCGGCGCGGACCCTTGGCGCCCCGCATGCCACATCCGAATGCCACGCTCGACGATCTCCCGCAGGTTCTCCTCATTCAATGGCTCCAGCACGAATACCTGCAACCGAGATAACAGCGCCCCCGTCAGCTCGAAGCTCGGGTTCTGGGTGGTCGCCCCAATGAGCGTAATGGTTCCTTGCTCCACCCACGGCAGAAACGCATCCTGTTGTGCCCTGTTGAACCGATGAATCTCGTCGCAGAAGAGGATCGTGCCGCGCCCTTCATATCGCCGTCGCGCTTCCGCCTCACGAATGATCTCCCGTACCCGCGGAACCCCCTCGGTCACCGCGCTAAACGGCTCGAACTGTCGATCCGTATAATTGGCTATCAGGCGGGCCAGGGTCGTCTTTCCCGAGCCTGGTGGCCCCCAAAAGACCATGCTGCCAACCTCACCGCTCCGTATCGCCTCACGCAGTGGTTTTCCCTCTCCCAGGAGTTGCTCTTGTCCGAGAAACTCCTCGAGCGAGCGGGGACGGAGGCGCGATGCCAGAGGCTCGTGCGCATGGCCTTCGGGTTCAAATAGGGTTGGTTCGGACATAGGTGATGCCGCCAGCGACGCCTAGATCCCGGTCATCTGTAGGAGTTGTCTGGCCGCGAAGAAAGCGGCCGCGCCAGCAAAGAAAGCCATCGGCAGCCGCCAACCACTCTTTCCCTGGAATTCCGGGACCAGGTTGGAGGCTCCCACGTAGATCGTGACGCCCGCTGCGAGTGCCAGGCCGTGCACGGCGAGAAACTCAACCACGTTCGTCGCCAGCACGCCGGCAATCGTGGCCATACCCAAAAGTGCCGCGCTTGCCACCGCGCTTCGTGCCCGAACCCCGCTCGCCATCTGTAAGCTCGAGATAGTGACACCCTCCGGCAGCTTGTGGAGGAAGATCGCCAGAAAGAGGAGGAGACCGAGTTCTTGACTCACCGCGAACCCACTCACGATGGCAACCCCATCGAAGAAGGTGTGGAGCAACAGACCAATCAATGCCGATACACCCGCCACTTTCCGGACTTTGTGCGTCTCTTCTCCGAAATGGAAATGCTCTGTGGCCGTGTGTTGGGTCAGATGCACCAGGAGGTATCCGGCCAGGACAAACATGGCCGCCGAGCTTCCCCCGCGTGCAAACGCCTCAGGGAGCACCTCCACAAAGGCTACGGAGAGCATGAACCCTGCGCCAAATGCCACGAATCCCGAGATGATGGCGAGCCCCAACCGGGCGCCGCGGGCGACGACGATTCCACCCGCGACGTTCCCCATCGCCGCTAGTACGGCGTACACCAGCGGGGTCACTCCCGCTGCTCCGTTGCGTTTCGTGCAGGCCGCTCGGACGTTGAGGGTACCTGGTGCCGCACGCGTTCCATGAGCGACGAGCGCTCGTTCAACTCGGGGCGCTCGAGGACGACGTGGAGGAGATCTTGTAGCAACTGACCCACAATGGGGCCTTCAGGGACCCCCGCCGCAATGAGGTCGCGCCCGTTCACGGCCAAGTCCCCAACGGCCAGCGCTGCCCCGGACGCCCGAACGCGCGCTACCGTGTTCGCCAAGTCCTCGTTCCCACGTTCCGCGGTGGCGATGGCCAGAAGGTCATCAGCCGCAGGCCCCACGGCAGCGAGCCACCGTCTCACCGCGACCTCGTCAGCGGCCGGTGGCACCGCTCCACGCCCGTGCGCAATGCGTCGGCCGCGCTCGATCTCCGCGTTGGAGCACTTGAGACGGCGGAGGCTCGCCTCTGGATCCTGGGAAAGAAAGCTCGTGATGAGCACGGGATCCGCCTCGGGGAACCGATCGATGGCGGCGATCTCCTGCGTGGACGACGCGATGTCCGGAAGCCACAAGGCCGCTGCACCGATCTCAACCCACGACGTCACCAGCGCCGACGGCTGCCGAGCGGATTCCAACCCCTTGAACCACTCGTCTCGAACGCGTTCCGCCGACAGATGCTGGAGACCGGGAACGGCCGTTTGGGCTGCGGTCCAGGTTTCCGGCGCGATGGCAAACCCGAAGCGAACGGCGAAGCGCAGCGCGCGCAGAATACGGAGATAGTCCTCACGGAAGCGAAGCGTGGGATCGCCCACCGCCCGGACGAGCTGTCGCGTGAGATCACCCGCGCCGTCGAACGGATCGCGCCATTCGTGACGCAAGGGGTGATACGCGATGGCGTTGATCGTGAAATCGCGTCGGGCGAGATCCTCGTCGAGGCTGACGCCGAATTCCACCTGTGCATGTCGACCATCCGTCTTGACGTCTCGGCGAAACGTCGTCACTTCATGGGGGCGCCCGTGCGAGTCGAGCACCGCCACCGTTCCGTGCTCCACCCCCACCGGAATCGATCGGTGGAAGAGCTTGCGAATGGCGTCCGGCGGTGCACCGGTTGCCAGATCGAAGTCCTTATTCGGGTAACCCAGCAGGTTGTCCCGGATTGCCCCGCCCACGCACCAAGCCTCGAACCCGGCAGTCTCGAGCCGTTGCGCAATACGGACGACCTCGTCGGGTATGTCCAGTCGCGGTGGAAAGTGCACGGTCGGAAGATACCGGGTGGCGGAACGGGACGGCCCTACGCTGGCGCCTGGTGACACGCACCGACCGTCAACCACTCGAGGAATCGTGGAATGCCCTCCTCCAATCTAACCGTGGGTTGGTAGCCCAACAGGGCGCGAGCCTTGGTCAAATCCGCCAACGTGCGGCGCATATCGCCGCGATGCGGCGGGAGGACCTGAATCGCCGGCTCAACCCCCAGGGCATCCGCCAAGAGCTCGATGACCGTGGCGACCGACGTGGTGCAGCCACCACCCAGGTTGATGATCTCGTACGCTCTCGGTTCGGCTAACGCCCAACGCACGGCGGCTACTGTGCCGGCAGCAATGTCATCGACCCAGGTGTAGTCCCGCTCCGCTCGGCCGTCCCCGTACACGGGAATCGAACGTCCCGCGAGCAACCGCGTCGCAAACTTATGGATGACGAGATCCGGTCGTTGCCGCGGTCCATACACGCTGAAATACCGCAATGCGACTACGGTCATCCCGTGCGCGCGGTGGTATTCGTGCCCCAAGATCTCCGCCGCGTGTTTGGTCGCGGCATAGGGCGAGCGGGGATGCCGCGGCGTCTCGTGTTCCCGAAAGGCCCGCGCGGGCCCACCACCATATACGGAAGACGACGAGCCGAGGAGGACGCGGTCGATACTCCTCCGACGGGCCAGCTCGAGGACGGCTTGCGTGCCGACCACGTTGACGCGGGCAAACTCTGCGCGCTGCCCCACCGATGCGCGCACGCCCACCTTAGCAGCGAGATGGACGACCGCCTGGATCGTGAGGTCGCCCAGTGCTCGATCCATGTCGCCCAGCGAGACACAATCGACTTCTCGGAACGAAAAGCCGCGTCGCCCGAGCAGGCCAACGAGATTCCGGTGCTTGAGAACCGGGGCGTAGTACGGATCGAAGTTGTCGACGCCAATGACCTCGAACCCGACGTCCACGAGCCGCTCCGCCACGTGGCTACCCACGAATCCAGCAGCCCCCGTCACGAGTACCCGTTTCCCGGCACCGTCCTTGTGAGGGTCTTCGGACCTCAGCCGCACAGCACGCTCCCGCCGTTCACGTTCAGGATCTCTCCCGTGATATGGCGGGCAAGTGGTGAGAGCAAAAACACGATCGGCCCGGCAACGTCTTCGGCCGTCGCAACCCGTCCCAACGGGATGGACTGCTCAATGCGACCGCGACCCTTTCCCCCGTCCTGTCCGTACGGATCCCTAGCCATCTCCGTATCGACCCAACCCGGTGCCACCCCGTTCACCGTGACGTGGGGAGCCGCTTCCACCGCCACCGACTTCACAAACGCCATGATGGCCCCCTTGGACGCCGCATAATCCGCGTGATAGGCCTCGCCGCGTTGGCCCGCCGTGCTCGACACGAGGACGATCCGACCACCAGGCTGCAGCCGGCGCAGCGCCGCGCGAGTCCCGAAAAACACCGAGTCGAGATTCACGGCCAACGTCTCCCGCCACTGAGCCTCGGTCATCTCCGTGATCCCCACATCTGTGGGCGGCCAGATGCCCGCATTGGCCACGAACATGTCGAGACGCCCAAACCGCTGAACGGCTTCTTCCACGACGCGCTCGCAATCGCTGCGCCGGGAGAGGTCGGCCTGCACGGCGCACGCCTGCCCT
Organism: Gemmatimonadales bacterium; assembly: GCA_041615815.1. Taxonomy (GTDB): domain Bacteria; phylum Gemmatimonadota; class Gemmatimonadetes; order Gemmatimonadales; family GWC2-71-9; genus JBDHDH01. Next base: position 40,959 of record JBFJCP010000009.1, read on the forward strand.
CCATCGCGTGCCACGGCAGCCTCCACCCGCTCGGCCTCCTGCTGTCGCACGCGATACGTGAACATTACGGCCGCGCCCATTCGCGCCAGGAGGGACGCCGTGGCGGCCCCGATCCCACGGGAGCCCCCCGTCACGAGGGCTACCTGACCGCGCAGATCGATGAGTCCCGTCGGAGGCGTGCTAGACGACGGGCTGGCGGCCGCCTGCCGGGCATCCGAGGTGCTGTTCCCGACGTCAGCCACCGACGAATCGTTTCAGGCGGTCCAACCAGCCCTCCTCCAACGGGACGGGGTCCACGGGATCCATGGGGCGGTCTTCGATCACCGCCTTCGGGTTGTCCGTCGTAAGGCGGCGTGCAGTGTCCGCAGCACCCGCTTGCGTGAGGTATTCGAACCCAGTAACGATCGCGCGCCGATCCCCGTGGTTATCCGCGGCTAGGACATCCGCGAGTCCCGCGGCGAGCATCTGGCGCGCACGCTTGCCGCGGTCTGTGGCCTTCGTGAGCGTCGTTGCGTCCACCTGCATCCGCGCTCCCACCGATCGCCACTCGGCGATCACGTCGACCCGGCACATGCGGTATCGCTCGGGATGTGCCACCAGAGGCACCACGCCGGCCTCCACGATTTGCTCCAACACCCTCGTGGCCGCATCCGCTACGACGGTCGTGGGGAACTCCACCAGATAGTACCGCGAGCCCGCCAGCGCATATCGCCGGTCGCGCAATGCCACCGCCGGCATGGGCTCGTCGAGCATGATCTCGAAGCCCTGATGCAGTATCGGGGGATTGGGCGCCTCCGGGCCCAGAATCGCCAACGTTTCCTCCCGCTGCGCCACCATGTCGTCACCGTGCTGCACGATCTCGCTGGCCCGAAGGTGAGGGGTCAACACGACGTGCTGGACGCCGGCCTCGGCGAATCGCCGGAGGGCGGTGACGGACTGCTCGACAGATCGGGATCCGTCATCGATGTTCGGGAGCAGGTGGGAGTGCAGATCGATCATGTGCCCAGCCCTACTCCTTCATCCCACTGCAGAAGATGCCACCCAGCGTCGCCACTGTGTGAAAACCGGCACCGGCTCCGTCGACCGCCTCCCGTCCAACCTGTCCCTCGGACTCCCCATGGCACTGTACCGCTCACCGAAGGTCTCGCAACGCCGCGGGATCCTCCTCCGCCAGCGCCTCACACGCGAGCGTGATGACGGCATCAGCGGCCAAGACGGTCAACGCGGTCTCTCGTGTTTGTCGTTCGCTCTTGGCCTCCTCGATGAGCGCCTCCGCCAAGCGCGCCAACCCGGCGGGAAGGGCACACGACTCGAGCCCGCGCTCCTCGCGCGCAGCCGTTACCGCTATGCGCTCTCGCAGCGATTCCGGCACTCCCTCGTAGTGCGACGCTAACCACCGCCCGATGTCGATCAGCTGACGCCGGCCCCCAACAGATCACCCACGATGTCCGGAGTCTTCTCGCGGGCCAGGGCCAGCTTCGCCGGATCCCCCGCGCCGGCGGACGCGAAATGGGGCCGGCCCCCACCCTGCCCCCCGCTCACCGCGGCGATCCGATTTACGATCTCGCCAGCCTTGATACCGCGGGCAATGAGGTCGTCCGTCACGCCAACATGAATGCCAGGACGGTCGCCGCTGACGAACAAGACCTGAATCGCGTTACGGTGCTGATCACGGAAGGCATCCATCAACACGCCAATCCGAGCGCGGTCCGTCACCGGTGAATCGCCAACCAAGAGCAAGGTCTCACCCACCCGATGCTCGAGGAGGCCCTCGCCCTGCATGGCCGAGCCTTTACGGAGCAGATCCTCGACTTGTCGCTCGAGCTGCTTCTTCTCGTCGATAAGCGACTCGATCTTGCGTCCAACGTGTTCGGGGCTCGTGTGCAGCGTGTTCGCGGCTTCCGCGACCCGGTCGTCCAGCATCTTGACCAAATCGTAGGCGCCGGGACCCGTGACCGCTTCGATACGCCGTACGCCCGCGGCGACGCCCGACTCGGCCGTGAAGTGGAAGAGGCCGATCTGTCCGGTCGTTCGGACATGCGTGCCTCCGCACAGCTCCATCGATAGACCCTTGATGTCCACCACCCGCACCTTGTCCCCATATTTCTCCCCGAAGAGCGCGATGGCACCCCTGGCGATGGCCTCATCATACGGGAGCTGGTAGGTCACGATCTCGGCATTGTGCCAAATCCCCTCGTTGACCTCCTGCTCGATGGTACGGAGATCGTTCTCGTTCACCGGGGCATGATGAGAAAAATCGAACCGAAGCCGGGTGGGGGCGACCACGGAACCCGCTTGGCGAACGTGTTCGCCCAAGATGTGACGAAGCGCCGCATGCACCAGGTGGGTGGCCGTGTGGTTGCGCTCGATGTTCCGACGGCGGGCCTCGGTCACCGCCGCCTCCACGTCGGTGGGCTCGAAGGGGCCCTCATATGGCCCGGTTACCACCTGCTTGCCATCCACCTTGAGAACATCCCGGACAGACAGCTCCCAACCCTCCCCTTTCACGACACCCGTGTCGCTCACCTGGCCGCCGGACTCGGCGTAGAACGGGTTCTCATGCAGCACGAGCTGTAACTCGCCGTTCGCACGTCGGAAGGCGAGGATATCCGTTTCGGTCCGCGTCGTGTCGTACCCGACGAACTTTTGCCGTACGCGCGGCCTCACCCGGGTGAATTTGCCTCGTGCCCGCTTGGTGTGGACCGCCGGGCCGCTCTTCTCCTCGACCTCCGCCCCTTCACGTGACCGTTCCCGCTGCCGGGACAGCGCATGCTCGAACCCCACCTCGTCCACGGTCCAGCCCCGCTCGGTGGCAATCACCCGTGTGAGGTCCACCGGAAATCCAAACGTATCGTACAACCGAAACGCGTCGTCGCCGGAGATAGCCCCGGCGGAACCCGTCATCAGGTCGTCCAGTCGCGCCAGGCCCCCCTCGACGGTCTCCAAGAAACGCTCTTCCTCAGCCTGCGTCACCTGGAGCAGGTGGGCGGACTTCTCCTGCAGCTCCGGGTACACGTCGCCCATGCCATCGATGACCACCTCGACCAGTCTTGCCAGGGTAGCCTCCCGCCGACCGAGCAGGTACGCATGCCGAACCGCACGGCGCAGAATCCGCCGCAGCACGTAGCCCCGCCCTTCGTTGGACGGGTACACCCCGTCCGCCAGCAAGAACGCCACGGCCCGAGCATGGTCCGCGAGCACGCGGTATCCGGCCCCCGCCGATCCGCGGTCGTACGGTTTCTCGATCACTTCCTCGGCGCGGCGGATGATCGGCATGAAGAGATCGGTGTCGAAATTCGATGGAACGCCCTGCATGACGGCTGCGATCCGTTCGAGCCCGGCCCCCGTATCGACGGACGGGGCCGGCAGCGGTGTGCGAACACCGCCTGGGGTCTGGTCGAACTGCATGAACACGAGGTTCCAGATCTCGAGCAAGACACCGGACTCAGCAAGATCGACGAACCGTTTCTGGTTCAGCTCGCCGCGCCCCCCTCGGTCGTACTCGAGATCCACGTAGATCTCGGAGCACGGTCCACATGGCCCCGTATCGCCCATCTGCCAGAAGTTGTCCGCGTCCCCGAGCCCATAAATGCGCGAACCCTCGAGACCGGTGACGGTCTGCCAGAGACGGCGCGCATCCGCATCGGTGTGGTGGACGGTCACGTACAGTCGGTCCGGGTGGATCCCGAGGTACTCCTCACTCGTGACCCACTCCCAGCCGAACGCGATCGCCTCCCGCTTGAAATAGTCGCCAAAGGAGAAGTTGCCGAGCATTTCAAAAAACGTGTGGTGCCGCGCCGTGTGGCCCACCTGCTCCAAATCGTTGTGCTTGCCTCCGGCCCGCACGCACTTCTGCACCGTGACGGCCCGCCGGTAATCACGCTTTTCGAGCCCCTGGAAGACGCGCTTGAACTGCACCATGCCGGCGTTGGTGAAGAGCAGCGTGGGATCACCATGCGGCACCAACGGCGACGAGGGCACGTGCCGGTGTCCCCGGGCCTTGAAGTAGTCGACGAAAGAACGTCGGATCTCGACAGCGTTCATGGCTCTAAAGCTAATAGGGGACGTGGGATGGGATAAGGCAGAACGACGCATGGAAGATGCTACGCGTGGGAGGGCTCCTCCGACAGCAGTTCTTCGATCAGTTCCGTGACGTCCCGCCCTCGGAAGCCCCGCCGCTCGAGGAAGGCGAGAAGACGCCGCCGCCGTTTCACGATCGGGATGTGGCGGAGCTGGTGGGACCGTCGGGCGGCGAGCTTCCGTACCTGCTCCGTGCGGCTCACACCCTCCGATTCCAGACCCGCGTCCACCGCGCGCTCGGCCAGTCGACGATCGACCCCACGCATCTGAAGATCGCGAAGTAATCGGGCGCGACCGTAACCTTTGGGAGCCCGGACGCGCACGAAATGCTCGGCAAAGGCCGAGTCGTCCAGCAGCCCGGCATCTTCCAACCGTCCGACCGCTTCGGCCGCCGCGGAGGGGTTGTGACCACGATCGCGCAGTCGACGGAGCACTTCTTGGACAGATCGGGGCCGCGCGGCGAGCAAGCGCAGCGCTACCCGATACGCTCCGTCCACATCTGCGGCGTAGGAGAGTCGCGACGCGTCAGCGTCGGTCAGATGCTGCCCATCGTCGATCCCCAACGCTTCGACGGACTCGGCCGGCAATGTCGCGAAACGAGCTCCGTCCACCTCGATGACGAGGCGGCCCGGAGCCCGTGGATGTGGCCGAATACCGGTAACGTACATGGCTCTCAGTACGGCGAGGGCCGGAACCCGCGAGACCCCGCGTCCGGCCTTGCAGTCCGGACCGGAATCAGTCTTTTCCCTCGACCGCCTCGGTTGCTTCAACCTCCTGCGCGGGCGCAATGCCGAGGTATTCGCGAACCTTGATCTCGATCTGGTCCGCGATGTCCGTGTGATCCTTTAGGAACAGTTTCGCGTTCTCTCGCCCCTGCCCGATCCGCTCCTTCCCAAACGAGTACCACGCACCGCTCTTGTCGATGACGCCAGCTTCGGTTCCGATGTCCACGAGCTGTGAGACGTGGCTGATCCCCTCGTTGAACATGATGTCGAATTCAGCCTGTCGGAACGGCGGTGCCACCTTGTTCTTGACGACTTTCACCCGAACGCGGCTCCCCGTGATCTCGTCTCGCTCTTTCACAGGTCCGATCCGGCGGACGTCGAGTCGTACCGACGCGTAGAACTTGAGCGCCCGACCGCCCGTCGTCGTTTCCGGATTCCCGAACATCACGCCGATCTTCTCACGCAGCTGATTGATGAACACGACCGAGGACCGGGACCGGTTGATACTGCCCGCGAGCTTCCGCAGCGCCTGCGACATCAGGCGGGCCTGGAGCCCCACGTGCGAATCTCCCATGTCCCCTTCGATCTCGGCCTTGGGCACGAGGGCCGCCACCGAATCCACGACGATGACGTCGACCGCACCGGAGCGAACGAGGATCTCGGCAATCTCCAATGCTTCTTCACCCGTGTCGGGCTGCGAGACCAGCAGATTGTCGAGATCCACACCTAGCTTCTTGGCGTACTCCACATCGAGCGCGTGCTCGGCATCGATGAAGGCCGCCACACCACCCTGTTGCTGGGCGTTGGCCGCGATGTGCAGTGCGATGGTGGTCTTGCCGCTGGATTCCGGCCCGTAGATCTCCGTGATACGGCCGCGGGGGATCCCACCGATGCCGATGGCGGCGTCCAAGTTCATCGAGCCGGTCGAGAGCGCCGCCACGCGGACCCTGGCGGACTCCTGCCCCATCCGCATGATCGAGCCCTTGCCGATTTGCTTCTCGATCTGTGCAATGGCGAGGTTCAGCGCCTTTCGCCGCTCCTCGCTGAGCTTCTCGACGGCCACGTCGTTGGCCTTGTCGTTTTGCTTCACGCTCATGCTCACCTCAATCGTCCTTGAAAAGGGCTAGGAGTGGGAGGGCCAGGCGGACCGAATATAAACCGAAGTCCCCGCTAGCGCCACCCCGGCCAAAAGGCGTCGGCGACGTGTTCGACCCGAGGAGCGCCGCGGCCCACGGTGATCCCGATGACGTCGAACCGGTACCGGTAGGTCGGGCGGCCGTGGCGGTCCACCCAGGCGGATGCCACACGAGCCAATTCTCGCCGTTTCGCATGCGTGACCGCCTCCAGCGGGCTCCCAAACCCAGCCCCGAGGCGGGTCTTGACCTCTACGAAGGCAATCACGCTCCCCCGGCGTGCTACCAAATCGACCTCCAGCCGCCCGAGGCGAAAGCGATGCTCCAAGACGCGCCAACCGGAGCATCGCAGGTGCTCCACGGCGATCCGCTCACCCCACAACCCCAGCCGATGCCGGGGATCGCGCCACCCATTGGGGTCCGAGCGTACCGGCATGGAGCACCATAGCCGTTCATCCGCTCCGCTCTAGGACCCGAATGCGGCTTCCCGGGACAAATCCCTGCGCACCATTTCGACGATCCAGCCTATCCCGCCCGTCGTCATCATATCCGATCGAGATCCGCCATCCCCACCAAGACTTCCCGGGGCTTGGATCCGTCCGGCGGACCCAGCACGCCGGCGTCATGCAGCTGGTCGATGATCCGTGCGGCTCGTCCGTAGCCGATGCGGAGCTTCCGCTGCAGCAACGACGTGGAGCCAAGCTGGTTCTGGATGCACGTCTCGGCGGCCTCGCGAAAGAGGACGTCCCGGTCGTTGGAGCCACCCCCACTCACCGTGGCGCTTGCCTCCTCAGACTCCAACGCCTCCACCACCTCGAGAATGTCTTCCTCTTCACGCGCCGGCGCGGCCGCGGCTCCCCGGTACCACGCGGTGATGCCCTCCGTCTCCTCTGTCGAGATGAACGCCCCCTGCACACGAATCGGTTCGCTCTTCCCCGGCGGCAGGAAGAGCATGTCGCCGTTCCCGAGCAAGGTCTCTGCACCGTTTTGGTCGATGATCGTGCGGCTGTCCACCTTGGAGGCGACGCGAAACGCGATTCGGCTCGGGAAGTTGGCTTTGATGAGTCCGGTGATGACGTTGACGCTCGGCCGTTGCGTGGCGAGAATCAGGTGAATTCCGGTGGCCCTGGCCTTTTGCGCGAGAATGGCCAACGGCTTTTCGACCTCGCTCTGGACCGTCATCATGAGATCCGCCAGCTCGTCCACGATGATCACGACATAGGGAAGCGTTCCGTCCTCGTAGGGCAGCGGCAGATCCGTTTGATCACCACCCCCAGCACTCCGGTCGCCGCTCGCCGAAGGCTCAACGAGTTCCTTACCTTCCGTCACTCTCCGATTGAAGTCGTAGAAGTTTCGCGCGCCGTTGGCATGAAACAGCTCGTACCGGCGGTCCATTTCCAGCATGGCCCACTTCAGTGCCTGCGCCGCTTGGTGATTGTCGGTGACCACCGGGTGGCGCAAGTGGGGCAGCGCATTGTACACCGATAGCTCGACCATCTTGGGGTCGATCATCAGCAGCCGAAGCTCTTGCGGCGTGTACCGGTAAATGAGACCCGTGATGACCCCATTGATGCACACGGACTTCCCGGAACCGGTGGCACCCGCGATGAGGAGATGGGGCATCTTGCTCAGGTCCGCGATCACGGGCCGGCCCTCGAGGTTGCGGCCGAGGGCGATGGGCAACGCGGCACGGCCCCGTCCCCACTCCGCCGACTCCAACATCTCCCGCAGCGTGACGATCTGGGCGGTGGGGTTGGGGACCTCGACCCCCACCGCCGCCTTCCCGGGGATCGGCGCGATGATGCGGATCGACTGCGCTCGCATGGCCAGGGCCAAGTCGTCCGCCAGTGCGGCAATACGTCCCACCTTGACCCCGGGTGCCGGGGCCACTTCGTATTGCGTCACGACCGGCCCGGTGGTCCGACCCACAATCGATCCGTCCACGCGAAACGTCTTGAGGGTGTCGATGAGCACATCCCCCAACCGTTCGATTTCCTCGGTCCGGCCATTCGTGGTCTCCTTGGCCGGGACCCGCAGGAGATCGACCGGTGGAAGCTCTTCCATCGGATCGTGCGTACCCGTCTTGATGGCCTTCCGGGCTTTGCGACTCGTCTTTGGCGTCCCGCCCGGAGTGGGAGCCCCGGCGTCGTTTTCCTCTTGATCAGCGACGGATGCCTGTTCCCACACCGGTGGTGGCACGGGGGTAGCGCGGTGCGGCGCGGCGGCGAGTCGCCGGAAGGGATGCCAGTCCAGCGTGTACAACGTGAGCGCAGAGAGCGCCAGCACGATCACGAGCGCGGCTCCTGCGGTTCCGACCACCGTGGTCAGGAGGGTCGCGAGGAAGCCGGGAAGAATGCCGACCGTGCGCTGGACCAGCGTCCAATCCGCGTACGCCGGCGGAAACGTGCCACCACCCCGGAGCCCGGTCACGACGCCCACGGCCACTGGGACCAACACGATACCCCCACCGAAGAGCACACCCGCACGGCGGTAATCGAGCATGCGCAGTCGGCGGAATCCGGCTAGGGCGAGCGTACAGAAGAGAATCGGCGTGAGAGCCGCCCCAATGCCGAGGTAGGTCCACAGCACCCCGCCTACGGTACGCCCGAGTGGTCCGGTGATACCGATGGGAAGCAGACTCAGCAGCAGGAATATTCCCACCAGCAATGCGGCAATGGCGAGGATCTCCCGACGTCGGTCCGGCTCCATGTCAGCTCCTGGTTGGCAGCGAGACGAGGCGCCCGGCGTAGCGCGGCACGACCGTGTGCGTGTCCGGGTCGCACGCCGCCAGGATATCGTCCTTGAAACCTAGGCGTCGGAGCTGCCGCGCGGCGGCGCTAGCCTGAAAGGCGCGCTTCCACCGATCACCGTAGCGACGCACCAACTGTAAGGCCGCGATGGCCGCGTCGTTCAGTTCGGCGCTGCGCCGCTCGCTCGCAGGAATGAGGGCTTGGGCGAAGCGCCCGGCAGCGTAGGCATCTTCGAGGGCAAACCCCCGCTGTCGGCCGCTGCAAAGCAGGATGATCTCCCCATGCTTGGCCACGGCGTCTGCGGCCGCGGCGGCAGCGGCCGTGAAGTTGGTGGCAGCGCCCACGAGCACCAAGCCGCCGGCCTCGGCCGCCTCGAAGGCAGGGGTCCCGTTCGTGGTCGCCATGACGATCGTCTTCCCCGTCACCGCTTCGGGGCGCATCTCGCCCGGAGAGTTGCCGAGCGCAAATCCCTCGATGCGCAAGCACCCCTGTTCTCCGGCCAGCACCACATTGTCGGATTCCAGGCTGTTGGCCACCCGCAAGGCCTCTTCGGCGTTGGGGGTTGGCACGACGGCCCGGGCGCCATTGCCCAGTGCAGCAACCATCGTGGTCGTTGTTCGGAGCACATCCAGGACCACCACCGGCTTGCCGGCAACCGCGCTGTGGGTCAAACCCAGAGGGGTGAAGTAGACGGAGACCTTCATTCAGCCGACAGCGTGAAGAGCTCGGTATGTCGCTCCAGGAATTTGGTGTCGACGCGCCCGGCTTGGAACTCCCGGTGGTGAATGACCCGTTGAAGGAACGGGATGGTCGTGGTGACTCCCTCGATGATGAACGAGTCGAGAGCTTGACTCATGCGCGCCAGTGCTTCGTCCCGCGTATTGCCATGGACGATCACTTTGGCGAGCAATGAGTCGTAGTACGGCGGGACGGTGTACCCGGCGTAGATATGTGTATCCACCCGGACCCCGGGACCACCGGGCGGATGAAACGTGGTGATGGTGCCGGGTGAGGGTTGGAAGTTGCGAAACGGATCCTCCGCGTTGACACGACATTCGAGGGCGTATCCTCGCAACCGATTGTTGTACAGGACGAGACCAACCGGTTCTCCGGCTGCGACCCGGATCTGTTCTTTCACCAGGTCGTAGTTAGTCACCATTTCCGTCACCGGATGCTCCACCTGGATCCTGGTGTTCATCTCCATGAAGTAAAAATGACCCTCCGGGTCCAGGAGGAACTCGACGGTTCCCGCACCGACATAGCCGATGTGGGCAGCAGCTTTCGTAGCGGCCGCCCCCATGCGTTCACGGATTTCTTGCGTGAGCGCGGGGCTCGGGGCCTCTTCGATCAACTTCTGGTGCCGTCGCTGGACCGAGCAATCCCGCTCACACAGATGCACCACCTTACCGTGGCGGTCCCCCATCACCTGGATCTCCACGTGCCGCGGCTGATCGAGGTACTTCTCAATGTAGACCTCGGCGGATCCAAAGGCCGCGAGCGCCTCGTTGCGGGCCAACAGGAAGGCGCGTTGGAACGCCTCCGCATCACGGGCGACCCGCATCCCCTTCCCACCTCCACCTGCCGCCGCCTTGATGATCACGGGAAAACCGATCTCGCCGGCAATCCGCAATGCTTTCTCGGCGTCGTCCACCGTCCCTTTGGAGCCCGACACCACCGGGATGGAGAGCTCCGCCGCCAGCTTCCGCGCACTCGCCTTGTCACCCATTAGCCGAATCTGCTCGGCCGTGGGGCCGATGAACGCGATGTTGGACGCTTCGCAGGTCTCGGCGAACTCCGCGCTTTCGGCGAGAAAACCGTAGCCGGGATGGATGGCATCTGCCCCGGTGATTTCGGCGGCGGCGATGATGTTGGGGATCTTGAGATAGGACAGCCGGCTCGGCGGTGGGCCAATGCACACATCGTCGTCGGCAAACCGCACGTGCAGACACTCGCGATCCGCCTCGCTGTAGACCGCGACGGTCTGGATCCCGAGTTCGCGACAGGCACGGATCACCCGCAACGCGATTTCGCCGCGGTTGGCGATCAGGACCTTATTGAACATGTGTCAGGGGGTCTGACCTTGAAGCCCCTCGCCCTCGCCCTTGGCCGCAATTTCCTCGGCGAACGTCCGATCGGACGCGCTCTCGATGCCGCTGACCCGTAACGCGAACTCGCTGGGGTTGCTCGAATAGAACAGCGCCGCCTCGTAGCTGATGGCGCCTTGCTTGTACCAATTCATCAGCGACTGATCGAAGGATTGCATACCGTACTGAATGGTGCCTTCACGGATCAGCTCCGGGATGGCCAGCGCTTTTTCCGAGTCCCGGACGTTGTCCCGGACCGCTGCCGTGTTGATGAGCACCTCGCAGGCCGGCACACGTCCCTTTCCATCTCTGCTGGGCACCAGACGCAGGCACACCACCGCCTCCAACGCCGTCGAGAGCAACGAGCGGACGGCCTCGTGCTCGTGTGGGGGGAAGAAGGAAATGACCCGATTGATCGTCTGCGTGGCGTCGGTGGTGTGGAGGGTCGAAAACACCAGGTGTCCCGTGTCCGCCGCCTTGAGGGCCGTGTCCAGCGTGATCTTATCACGGATTTCGCCGATCAGGACGACGTCGGGATCCTGCCGGAGCACGTGGCGGAGAGCCGATTCGAACGACAGGGTGTCCGTTCCCACCTCTCGCTGGGAGATGTTCGCCAGTCCGTCCCGGTGGAGAAACTCGATGGGATCCTCGATCGTGATCACGTTGCACCGGCGGTGCAGGTTGATGTGGTTGACGAGCGCGGCCAACGCCGTGGACTTCCCGGACCCCGTCACGCCTGTGACCAGCACGAGCCCTCGGGGTTTCAGGGCTATGGACTCGAGGACACGCGGCAGATTGAGGTCGCCAATGGTCTTGATCTCGTACGGCACGGCGCGGAACACGAAGGCCAGCGTGCCCCGCTGCAAATACACGTTGGTCCGAAAGCGCCCGATCCCCGGGACGCCGATGGCGAAATCCGCCTCTTTTTGCTCGGCGAACTCTTTGACCTGTCGTGGCGTCATGAGCTGCTCGGCCAATCCCTTCAGCTCCTCCGGCTTCAGCGGCTCCTGCTGCAGTTGATAGAGCTCGCCGGCCACCCGGACCGTGGGTGGGCGGCCAACCTTGAGATGGAGATCCGAGGCCTCCAGCTGCACCATCTCCGTGATGGCGGCCTTGAAGTTGAACGGACGGAGTTTCGTGGCTTCAACCATGGGGATCGACCCTGAACAGGACCTGTCCATACTCTACCGGTTGCGCGTCCTGAACGGCGATCTCCTTGATCATGCCCGAGATCTCCGCGTCGATGGGGTTCATGATCTTCATCGCTTCGATGATGCAGAGCGTCTGTCCCGGACTGACCCGACTCCCCACGCGCACGTACGGTTCCGCACCGGGCTCCGGCTGAGCGTAGAACGTCCCCACCATCGGAGACTTGATATCGAGCAACTGAGAGGGGGGCTCGGCCGGCGTCGCGGGCTCCGGGGTCGGCGTGCTCGGGGCGGCCGTGGATGCTAGACGCGCCGCGGGAGCTCCACCTGCGGCGGTCGGTGCCGCGTTCGTCGCCGCCGGGGCCGATGGCGAAATCTGATACGTCACCGAATCGGCATTAGCAAACCCACCCGACTTCGAAACCCGTACCGTCGTGCTCCACCAATTCTTCTTCACCTCGATCGCGGAGGCGCTCGAGGAGTTCAGCATGTCGATGAGCTTTTCGACGAATCGCAGATCAATCATACGCGCTCGAGATACTTGTCTTCACGACGATCCACGCGGATCATCTGGCCCTGCTCGATGAAGAGCGGGACCTGCACCACGGCACCGGTTTCCAGCTTTGCCGGCTTGGTCCCCCCGCTCGCCGTATCACCCCGCACGCCGGGATCGGTCTCCACCACCTCGAGCTCCACAAAAAACGGCAATTCGATCATGATCACCGTCCCGTCGTGGACCAATCCGGAGCATTCCATTCCTTCTTTGAGATACTTCAATTGCTCCTCCCCCACCACCTCCGCGTTGATCGGGATGTCCTCGTAGGTCTGCATGTCCATGAAGTGGTAGAGGTGACCATCGTGATAAGAGTACTGCACCGGCCGCCGCTCCAGTCGAACGTCGGTCACCCGCTCGCCGGCCGTCCATGTCCGATCGATGACCGCCCCCGTCCGCACGTTCTTGAGCTTGCTCCGCACGAAGGCCCCACCCTTGCCGGGCTTCACGTGTTGAAAATAGGTGATCTGAAACAGCTGCCCATCGATCTCGAGCACCATACCGTTGCGAAAATCCGATGTCGTTGCCATGACCGCGTCGTGATCCGTGCCTCCCGATCAGAATAGTTCCCGCAACTCGGTGCGGCCGTCACTCAGGAGTTCCACTCCCTCCGCCCGCAGGACCACATCGTCCTCCAACCGAACGCCACCCCACCCCGGAAAGTAGAGCCCGGGCTCGATGGTCACGACGGCGTTCTCCGGAAGCGGATGGGTGTTCGTGCGACTCACGCGCGGCGCCTCGTGCACTTCGAGCCCCAACCCATGTCCGAGCGAATGGCCAAACGCATCTCCAAACCCACGTCGGGTGAGGAGCGCCCTGGCGATGCCGTCGGCCTCCCGACCCGTCATGCCCGCTCGCACGCCGTCGCGCGCCGCCTGCTGTGCCTCGCGCACCAGTTCGTAGACGGTGCGCTGTCGCTCGTCGGCGGCCCGACCCACCACCACGCTACGTGTGATATCCGCGCAGTATCCATCCATTTGCGCCCCAAAGTCAAGGAGCAACCAGTCCCCACGGGCAATCTCTCGCTCCGCGGTCCGGGCGTGCGGAAGGGCACTGCGCGGTCCGGACGCCACGATCGTCGGAAAAGGGTGCCACTCGCTTCCCCGCCGGCGTAGCTCGTGCTCGAGGTGGGCCGCCACCTCGCGCTCTCGCTGCCCCACCCGCACGCAGGCCAACGTGGCTTCCAGGGCGGCCTGAGCAAGCCGCGCCGCTTCACGAATCGCCGCGATCTCCTCGGGATCCTTCTGCGCGCGGAGCTCCTCCACCAACTCGCCGGCCGGCCGGAACCGACCGTGGGGTCCGTGCTCGCTCAACCGCTTGGCGTCGGCCACCGTCACTGCGTGCGCTTCAAACCCCACCGTCTCGATCCCCGTGTACTCCTCGAGAACCTGCCACAGCCGCTTCCACAGATCCGCGCTCGCGATCTCCACCCTAGCCGCGTCACCAACTTCCTCTTCCGCCTGCGTCCCGTAGCGAAAATCCGAGAGGAAGACCGTCTCCGTGGGCAACACCAACGCCAACGCGGACGTGCCGGTGAATCCTGTCAGATAGCGGATGTTGGGAAGATGGAGAACGAGAAGCCCGTCCAACGCTTCGCGATGGAGCATCGCCAAAAGCGCCGCTCGACGGGGTTCGCGGCGATCACCCCCCACGAGGCGAGAGGTACTGGTGGAGCGCGTCGAGAGCGTACACGTACCCCTGCGGTCCGAAGCCGGCAATGACGCCGAGCGCGAGATCAGCCAGCAGGGAATGGCGCCGTTGTGGCTCTCGGGCAAAGACGTTCGAGAGGTGGACTTCGACAAAGGGAACGCGGACCGCGAGGAACGCGTCTCGGATGGCGATCGACGTGTGGGTCAAGGCCGCGGCGTTGACCACCGCCCCCTCAGCGGCGCCCACCAAACCCTGCACGAGCTCGACGAACTGCCCCTCGTGATTGGTCTGGTACCACGCGATCGCGATACCCCGCTCCTCGGCTCTGGCCCGGACCATTGTCTCGATGTCGTCGAGGCGCGCGGTGCCGTACAGCGCGGGCTCACGCGTTCCGAGAAGATTGAGGTTAGGTCCGTTGAGAACGGCGACGCGCACTTAGGACTTCAGGCTCTCGAGCCAGTCCCGAAAATCCTCTTCACCCTCGTCGTCCGATTCGGTGTCCTCGGCTTCGGCAGCGGCGGGCACGTCGGACCCCGTGCGTGGGGTGCCGAAGAACTCCTCGTACGACGAGCCGTGCGGCGCCACCTCCTGTGGCCCCGCGGCGGGCGGAGGAGCCGCCGGCGCCGCGGAAGGTTCTTCGCCAAAGACGGACGCCAGGGACAACCCCTCGCCCCCCGCCGTTCCCGCTTGACCTTCCGCCTGCTCCTCGCGCTCGAACACCGCGTCGAGCGCCTCGACCGGGGATGCGTGACTCGCCGCCGCGCCCGCTGCGGCCGCATCCGACGCGGGCAGCGTGGGGCGGGCCGCCGCAACTTGCTGGAGCAGCTTCCGAACGGAGTCCTCGCCGCTCGCCGCGGCGAAAAACTCGCCTCGCGGCTTTGGCCGAACCGGCACCGCGCGCGCTTCGAGGTCCGCGAGCCGCCGTTCCAATTCAGGGTCTCCCGGCCGGCGCATCAAGAGCTGCTGATAGATCTCGCGCGCCTCGTCGAAGAGTCCCTGCCGCGCGTAGACCTCGGCCATCGTCTCGGTCAGCACGGGCTCGGGTTCAGGCTCCTCCTCTTCGGCCTCGACGTCCTCTGGCAGGATCAACGGAAGGTCGGACGCAGCCGAAGACGCCCTCATCGGAGCCGGCTCCTCTTCCAGGGACTCCTCGAAGACCGGAGGCTCGGCCACGAGCTCGTCGTCGGGCATCTCCGGCTCCGGCGCCACCGCCTCGGCCTCCACAGCCACCGGCTCGTCCAACGGCACGTCGGGCACATCTGCCTCTTCGAGCGGCGGTGGCGCATAACCCTGCTCCCGCAATGCCTCGGCCATCGTCGAATCGCCGGCCGCGAGCCCACCCACCGGCTCGACGTCATCACTGACGATCTCCGCTGCCGGCACGTCCTCGGCCACGCCGGCGTCGTGTTCGTCCTGCCCGTCCTCTCCGGACGCCCCGCTGATGTCCGGGACCTCCGCGTACTCGAGACCCGGTAGGTAATGCGCGGCGTCCTCGAGGGCCTCTTCTTGCAGCTGCTCAGCCTCGGCGAGATCTGCATCCGTGATCTCCCTCGACAAACGCTCCCCCGCATCCCACGACAGCTCCTCGTCGAACGGGGTGACATCGAGATCGGCCGCCAGCTCCGCGGGCACCTCTCCCACGTCCTCACGCATTGGGATCGTCTCTTGTGTCCGCGGGGGCACCTCGGGCTGAACCACCTCCTCGGCCGGCGGCGGCCCCGACGTCGCGGACATCTCCTCAGACGGGACGACGGTGTCGGATGGTGGCGGCTCCGAAGGAGCGGCAGCCGCCTCGACGTGCGGCGGCTCCTCGAGCGAGACCGCCTCCGCCGTTATTTCGGACGACGACTCGACGGGTTCGAGGTCCGCTTCCACGCGCTCGACCGTAATGGGCTCCATCTCCAGCGTGTCGACGTCCGGCACCGCTGAGGCCCGTTCCACTTCGAGGGATTCCGCCACCGGCTCGGCCTCCGCCTCCGCCTCCGCCTCCAAGGCGGAAACTTCCACGTCGTCCGACGCCAGCTCGGGGACATCCGCGACCGCCTCCTCCTCCGGGCCCCCCCCGGTGTCGACCAACCCGCGAGCGTCGTCGGTGGTCGGCACCGGCAGCTCCGCGAGTTCCGCTGTCTCCGCCTCCGTATCTACCGGCGGGGACTGCGCGGCCGATGCCTCTTCCGCCTCCACCTGCGCCAGCGCCTCCAACTCGGCCCGCGCTTCGTCGTTCATGGGGTCCACGTCGAGCAGCCGTTCGAGCCAGCGTCTGGCGCCCGGACGGTCGCCCTGACGCCCAGCGATCTCGCTCAGCGACTTGAGGGCGATGATATTCTCGGCATCCAACTCCAATACCCGCTCGAACGCCTTGGCCGCCTCGGGATCGTCACCTTGATCGAGGAGGCATCGCCCAAGGACGATGTGCCCGCTGGTGTAGTTGGGCCGCTTCTCCAGCCCCGAACGCACCACGTCCAGCGCCCGCTCGACTTCCCCAGCTTTACGGTATGCATCAGCCAGGGCGGCGAACCACTGCTCAGGTTTTTCCCGAAAGCGCTGTTCGAGCTTCTCGATTTCGCTCTGGTAGGCCATACGTCGAGGGCTCACCCCCGAGGGTTCGGGGTATCTCCGAGTGGTCTAGGCATCGGTAACCTCGCAACTTAGCGCGCGCCAAGCGCGACTGTCAACTGATATGGACGTTTCCGCCTTGAGATTTCTCGTTGTCGCACTTAGACTTAGCGGCCTCACGCCCGAACGGAGTGCTGAATCTCTATGATGCGAGTAATGCGCGGCATTGCGCCGTGGATCATGGTCATCGTGGCCGTCAGCTTTGTCGGCTGGATGGTGTTCGAGGTGGGCATGGACGCCACCGGCCGCGGCGGCCAAAACGCGATCGACGAGGTGGGGCGCGTCAACGGCCAAAAGATCGGCCTGCAAACCTACTACTCCGCCCTGCGCAACACCCAAGAACAACAGCGCCAACAGGGCGTCCCGGTCGCCGAGACGCTGGAAGAACAGCGAGCGTTGGAAGACGCCGTGATGGAACAGCTGATCCAGCAGATGCTGCTGGCCCAGGAGTATCGGCGTCGGGGCATTTCGGTCTCGGATGAGGAGGTACGTCAGGCGATGCTCAACGCACCGCCACCCGAGATTCTGCAGGTGCCGGAGTTTCAGACCGACGGCCAATTCGACGTGCAGAAATACCAGCGCTACCTCCTGTCCGGTGCGGATCCGACGTTCACCTTTGCGCTCGAGGCGCAGGCTCGGGAAGCCATTCCACGGTACAAGCTCCAAGACCGGCTCGTGTCCGACGTCTACGTCTCCGACGCCAAGCTCTGGCAGATCTATCGGGACCGGAACGACTCCACGACCATTCGCTTGCTCACCCTGCTTCCACAGCTGGTGGTCCCGGATTCGGCCATTGCGCTCACGGATGCCGAGGTGCAGGCCTACTACCGCGCCCATCGGAACGACTTCGAGGAGCCGGCGAACGCGTACCTGACCTATGTCTCCATCTCTCGCGTTCCGGACGCGTCGGACTCCGCGGCGGCGCTGGCTCGCGCACAGGACATCCGTGCGGAGCTGCTCGCGGGGGCAGACTTCGCTGTCGTCGCGCAGCGTGAATCGGCCGATTCCGTGAGCCGAGCCGATGGGGGCGATCTTGGCGAGGCGACCCCGGGACAGTTTGTCCGCGAGTTCGAGGAGGCGGCCCTGGCCCTCAGACCCGGTCAGATCTCCGAACCGGTGCGCTCTGCGTTTGGCATTCACATCATCAAGCTTGAGGCCCGATCGGGGGAGAGCTACCACGCACGTCACATTTTGATACCGGTGGAGCTCCAAGGTGAGCACCTCGACGCCGTGGATGCCCGGGCTGACTCCTTGGACCTGCTGGCGGCAACGCAGGACGACCCCGCGGCGCTCACCGCTGCTGCCTCGCTGATGGGGCTCCCGCTCATGCAATCTGGGCCGATTCAGGAAGGCGTTACCCCACGAATCGGCACCTTCTCCGTGGCCGACGCCGGCATTTGGGCCTTTGAAGCAGAGGTCGGAGAGATCTCGGAGGTCGTGGAGACCGATCAGGCGTATTACGTGTTCCGATTGGACAGCCTCCGGGCGGCGGGTGTCCCACCCTTGGCGCGAATCGAAGGTCGGGTACGGCAGGCGGCGCGCGTCGCGAAGCAAATGGAGCAGACGCGGGCCATCGCTCGGGAGATCGCCGCCGATCTCGCCGGCGGCGTGGGGCTCTCGGAAGCTGCGGGTCGGCGCAACCTCGTCACGCGGATCCTCGGCCCCTTTACGCGCACCACCCCTCCACCAGTCATCCGGGATGCACCCGCAGTCGTGGGACTCGCATTCGGCCTTGCCGTCGGAACGGCTGGCGGACCCGTGGAATCGGAGCGGGCCCTCTTTTTCGTGGAGCCCACCGCGCGGCAACTGGCGGACTCGGCCGCGTTCACGGCCCAGATCGGCCAGCTGCGATCTCAGGTCTTGCAGCAGGAGCGGCAGGCTCGGCTCCAGTTGGTGTTCGCGTCGTTGCGACGAGGGGCCGACGTCGTCGACCGGCGCCGCGAGCTGGAGCGTCTCCAGCGCCAGGCGCCCGACATGCCCTTCCCCCAGAATCCGTTTGGGTTCTAGGGTTCGGTGCTAGGTGCTAGTGCGTAGAGGGTAGGCCACGGGCAAAGCGATACGGACGTGCAGCGCAACAGCAAGGGCCAGGGTGAGCGTGATCGATCTCCCATGGCCCTTGCTGTTGCGACAACCCATGCTGCCGGTCGCCGACGGTCTGCCGCCTGCCGCCTACTGTGACAGCTTCTTTGGATCGCCGCTCCCGCTCTCGTCGCCCGGCGCATCGATTTGGCGGGCTGGCGGGACGCTGGTATCGGTGTCGATCTCGTTTCGCACTTCGCGGATGCTCTTCTTGAACTCGCGAATTCCCTTGCCCATCGACTGCCCGATCTCCGGGAGACGCTTTGCTCCGAACACGAGCAGCAGCACCAGGAGGATCACCAAAATTTCCCACATGCCGAGGTTGAAGGGCATGGTTGCCTCGCTAGAAAAGAGAACGTGCGAGCAAGTACGCCAGGACGATACCCACAAGGCCCAAGAGCGACACCTTGATGACGAGCGGTCCCAGTGCCAAGCTCAGGATCAATAGATCCAATTCGACCGGCCCAATCTGGGGCGCCACCGTCCAGGTGAAGAATTCCTTCGCGGGACCGTCGGGCAGGAAGCGTTCCAGCAGCGCCGAGAGGAACCCCCCGAGGACGAACCCCAGGGCCAGTACTGCTATGTAAAATAGCGGGCGCCGCGGTCCAATGGCCACGGGTGTCAGCTCCGACGTTCAATCGCGTAGATGATGCAGTCTCGGAGGGCATTCCGGGCGCGACCGGACGGGAGGCACTCGAGCTCGGCTTCCGCCTCGAGGGCGAGCTCCTGGGCCCGCGCCCGCGCGGCGGCGATTCCGCCCCGCGCCTCGACGATGCGAATCACAGCCGCGATGAGCTCATCGGCCGGGCGGGGATCCGCCATGAGCTGCTCCACGTGAGCCCGCTCGCCGGCATCCATCGAGGGCAGCGCCGCGATGAGCGGCAGGGTGATCTTGTGCTCTCGCAGATCCAGCCCGGCCGGCTTGCCGGTCACGGACTCCGACTCGGTGTAATCCAGCACGTCGTCGGCAATCTGAAACGCCATACCCAAGAGCCGGCCGTACCGCCGCAACGCCTCGCGGTGGGCAGGCTGGCCGCCAATGGCACCGACCTCGCAGGCTCCAGCCATCAGCGAGGCTGTCTTCGCATCGATCAGCCGATCGTAGTCCTCGTCCGAGAAGTCGAGTACGTCATGCGCGGTGACCTCGCGCATTTCCCCCACGGTCATCTCGTTGGTGACGCGGCTGATGACGCTCAATGGCTCCAGATCGTCCAGCTTGACCAACTCCGTGATGGCGCGGGAGTAGAGGTAATCTCCCATGATGACGGCGACCTGGTGACTGAACAGCGCATTCACCGTGGGTTGGCCGCGCCGCAGCACCGAGTGATCGACGGAGTCGTCGTGAATGAGGGTGGCGAGGTGAATCAGCTCGATGACCGCCGCCAGGGTGACGTCGCGGGGAACGGGTCCACGGGTCGCCTGGGCCGCCAGGAGCAGTAACGTGGGCCGGAACATCTTGCCCCGAATCCGCAGCAAGTGCTCGTTGACGTCACTGATGAGATGGAAGTCGGTCTTGATGATGCGACCGAGCTCGGTGAACACCGCGTCGAGCTCGACCCGCACGGGCTCTTGGATCGCCGTGAGTGCGGGGCGCACGACCTGAGGCCCCACGTCCTCAGCTCCCTGTACCGGCAAGGGTGCGGACGCGGTCGCTCACGTCCCCGAAATTGATGTCGATGGCGAATACACGCTGGTAGTGTTGGAGGGCATCCGACGGTCGGTTCTGATGCTCTTCGCATCGGCCCAACCAGTACAACAGACCGATCTTCTGCTCATCGCCCCCAGTCTCCGAGTCGATGGCCCGGCGCAGCACGGTGGCGGCTACGGAAAACTGTCCTTTCTCGAAAAAACACAGCCCGAGCGCTTCGGAGGTGCGGAGCCGGCTGTCCGCCGCCCGGAGGGCTTTTTGGAACTCGGAGATGGCTTCGTCGAGAAGCCCCATTTCCTTGAAGGCGATCCCCAAGTCATAATGCGCCTGGGCATCCTCCTCTTCGATGTTGACCTCGATCCCCCGTTTGAATCTGCTGAGCATGCGCTCGAAGTCCTTCTCCTCATCCCCCGTGGGCTCTTCTTCTTCGATGCGCATGCGCGTATCGCGTTCCAACTTCGTATCGTCGAGCACCAGCTCGCCGAGATCCACGAAGCCGCTACCGCGCCCGGGTTGGGGCGTCGCTGCGACCACCTCAGCTTCTTCCGCGGCTCCCTCGACGGGCTCGAGCGTTTCGAGAGCCGCTCTGGCCGATTCATTGTCTGTGTCGTGCTCCAACACGCGTTGGTACACGAGCCGAGCGCGTTCCACGTCGTCGGTGCGCACGAGCGCGTCCGCGAGCCCCAAGTACGCCTCGACCAGTCGTGCCTTTTCGCCGGACCGAAAAGCCAGTTCGACTCGCTTCTGGTGGTGTTGCGCGCTGTTGGGCTCCAGCCGCAGCATCTCGTCCACCAAGGCCTTGGCCTGCGACCACTCCTCCCGGCCCTCGTGCATTTGCAGCGCAAGATCCAGCTCCTCGAGGCCACGTTCCCGCTCGCCGGCCTCGATGAGCGCCTCGGCCAGGGCCCGGTGCGTCACGGGATCGTCGGGGTCGTCGGCGACCCGCGCTTCCAACGTCGCGATGTCAGGCGGCCCCGGTGGCGGCGCTGGCTCCGCCCCCACCGTGATGGGCTCACCGGTCGGTGCCGGCGACTCGATGTCCAGCGCGGGCACGTCGACCTCCGGCCCTTCGTCATCGATGTCCACCACCGCCGGCATTTCCGAGGTCGTGAGGCCGGTGAGATCCAAGTCCGGCGCTTCGATCGCGCCGCCGTCATCCAGCGCCAGTCCGTCGTCCCGTCCGGTGATGGTCAGGGCCTCCTCTTCCGCCCCGATCTCGGTCCCGGCGATGATCGGCAGGTCATCGTCCACGTCTTCGTCATCCTCGGGAACGGCGATCAGCGGCAGCTCCACGTCCTCGTCCTCCTCCTCGTCCAGCTCGAGCACGCCGGCCGCGTCGCTCTCTTCCTCCAGCGAGTCATCCAGCAGCGTAGGCTCGATATCCAGCGCGGGAACCTCTCCCGTGTCCTCCTCGGCCCATGATGGGGTCTCGAGTCCTTCGAGTTGGTCCACCGCCGGCGGTTCGGCTGGCGTCTCCACCACCCCCAGATCGAACTCCGATGTCCGCTCGATCTCCATCAGCTCGACGTCGCCCTCCTCCATCTCCGAGAATGGGGCGCGCTGGATCTGGATGGTCTCATCGGCGTCCACCGGCGCGGTGGGCATCGCCACGTCGCTCGACGGCTCAGGTCCGAGATCGAGAAAGACCAAGTCGCCCGTCTTCGCCCCTCGGGGGACCGCGGGCGCCGCAGGCGCGGTGTCGTCGACGTCGTATTCCGGGTCGATCGCGCGGATCTTCTCGAGCGTCACGCGCGAGCGCCGCGTGTCTCCCGTCGCCTGGAGCTCAGCGTACAGCTTGTCCAGCTGCTCGCGAGCCTCATCCGTGCGAGCCGCCGTCTTGAGCTGCTCGGCCAGGAGCAGCCGAATCTCCTCGTTCGCGGGCGAAAGATCGGCAAACTCCTTCAACGCCTCGAACGCCTCTTCCAGGCGACCGGCGCGCTGCATCCGCTCGGCGTATTCCAGCAGGTTCTGCTTGGCCTCGGCCACGAACCCGCGGAGCACCATCAGCTGCGCCAGCTTCAGGTAGACCTGCGTCCGACCAGGCGCATTCCGCAGGATCTTGTTGCAGAGGGCGATCGCGTTATTGGGAAGTCCTGACTCGGCGTACAAATTGGCTGCGCGCTCGTACATCTCCACCGCCGGCTGGGGAGAGCCGGTCTTGAGGTACAGGTCGCCGACCTTGTTGAAGAGGGACAGCTCGTGATAGAGCTCCGGTGTGTTCTCGAGCTCACGGATGATCTTGGTGTAGAGATCGATGGCCTTGTCGAACTGGCCTTTGAGCTCGAGTTTCCGGGCTTTGTCTTTTGCTTTCTCGACGTTCAGAGCGGACCTCGGCGCGTTGGGGGCGGGCGCGTAAACCCTTTCAAACAACGTAAGGTAGAGAGGCCGTTCCGGGGTGACAACCCACACCACCCACCCATACCTGCTGGACCAAATTCGTTCCGTACCAATACGGTAGCTCCCGCCAATCCCGCGCCGCCACCTGGACAAGATCAGCCCGGAATCCTGGTGCCACCTGACCCCGGTTCAGGGCCAGCCCCAGCGCCGCCGCACCATTGACGGTGATCGCCACCACGGCTTCGGCGGACAGCATCCCCAGCTGCGACACACCCAGCATCGCCATGAGGGGCAAGCTCATGCCCGGCGAGCTGCCGGGATTGAAGTCCGTGGCAAGCGCCACCGCGGCACCCGCGTCGATCAGCCGTCGCGCCGGCGCCTGCTGGTTCCGCCCCAGAAACAACATCGTCCCCGGCAGCAAGACCGCCACCGTGGGGGCGCCCCCAAGTGCCCGGATCCCCTCCTCGGACACTGCCGCCAGATGATCCGCGCTGACCGCCCCGAGACTCACCGCGAGCTCTGCCCCACCCGATCCATCCAATTCGTCCGCGTGGATCTTGAGCCCCAAGCCGTGCTGCCCAGCCGCATCGAGCACCCGCCGCGACTGCCCAGTGGTAAACACCCCCGGCTCGCAGAACACGTCGCAGAACCGGGCCACGCCGTGCCGCACGACGGCCGGCAGCATCTCGTTGATCACGAGATCGACGTAGGCGTCCCGACGGTCACGGAACTCCATTGGGAACTCGTGCGCGCCCAAGAAGGTCGCGACGACCTGCGGGCCGCCGTCGGCCAGCGAGGCAATGACATCCAGCTGTTTCAGCTCTTCCGCCGTGGTAAGCCCGTAGCCCGACTTGACTTCCACGGTGGTGGTACCGTGAGCCAAGAGGTGGGTGAGTCGGCGACGCGTGAGGTCGCCCAGCTCGTCGCGCGACCGGGTATGCACGTCCCGCACCGTCGAGAGAATCCCACCACCCGCCGCCGCGATCGCCTTGTACGATTCGCCGCGCGCCCGTCGCTCATGGTCCGCCGTCCGGGCCATGCCGAACACACCGTGGGTGTGCGCGTCCACGAACCCCGGGAACAGTACCCCTTCGATCTCTTGCACGGACGTCGCGCGGTCCTGCAATGCCTGCGGGGCTCCGACCGCCGCGATCCGCCCGTCCGTCCCCACCAACACGGCCGCCCCCTCCAAGACCTCGAGCTCACGCATCTCGCGTCCACGGCGGGCCCTGGCCGGTCCCCGGCACGTCACGACTTGCGTCGCGCCGACGAGCAGGGTGCTCAGTCTTTCACCTCGACCATCGGGAGCGTCAGCCCCTGCGCCTTGGCGGTGGCGAGCGCTTCGGGATATCCCGCATCGGCGTGTCGCGCAACGCCGATGCCGGGATCGTTGGTGAGCACCCGCTCCAGTCGACGGGCAGCCGCGTCCGTGCCATCCGCCACGATCACCTGCCCGGCGTGCAGGCTATTCCCGATGCCCACCCCACCGCCGTGGTGAAAGCTCACCCACGAGGCGCCTGACGCGGTGTTGAGGAGCGCGTTCAAGATAGGCCAGTCCGCAATGGCATCGGAGCCATCGCGCATCGCTTCGGTTTCCCGAAACGGCGATGCGACGGAGCCGGTATCCAAATGGTCCCGCCCAATCACGATGGGTGCCGAGAGCTGGCCGCGCTTCACCAGCGCGTTCAGCGCCGCACCGAACTTCGCGCGCTCACCCAGTCCCAACCAACAGATGCGCGCCGGCAGTCCCTGAAACGCCACCCGTTCCCGGGCAAGACGAATCCACCGCGTGAGGTGTTCGTTCTCTGGAAAGAGCTCGAGCACGAGATCATCCGTGCGATATAAGTCCTCGGGATCACCCGACAGCGCGACCCAACGAAACGGTCCCCGGCCTTCGCAGAAAAGCGGACGCACGTACTCGGGCACAAACCCCGGGATATCGAATGCGTTCTCCACACCAGCGTCGTGCGCTTCGGTCCGAATGTTGTTGCCGTAATCGAACGTGATCGCACCGCGCGATTGAAGCTCGAGCATGGCGCGCACGTGATCGGCAATCGACGCGCGGGCTCGGCGGACGTACTCTCGAGGCTGGGTTTCCCGGAGGCGCAACGCCTCCTCGAGCGGAAATCCCGCCGGCACGTACCCCCCCAAGGGATCGTGGGCCGACGTTTGGTCCGTCAACACGTCGGGGATCAAGCCACGGCGCACCATCTCGGGCAGGACGTCCGCGCAATTCCCTACCAACCCGACCGACAGGGCGACCCGCCGTTCCTTCGCGCCCGAGACTTGACGCCACGCATCGTCCAACGACGCCGTCATCACGTCGAGATAGCGGGTCTCCAACCGCCGCCGAATGCGTGCCGGATCCACCTCCACCGCGAGGATGGCGGCACCGTTCATGGTGGCAGCGAGTGGTTGCGCCCCCCCCATGCCGCCCAGTCCCCCGGTCACGACGATCGTGCCTGCCAGGGAACCGTCGAAATGGCGCGCACCGACGGCCCCGAACGTCTCGTAGGTGCCCTGCAGGATTCCCTGCGTTCCGATGTAGATCCAGCTCCCCGCCGTCATCTGGCCATACATGGTCAAACCGGCACGCTCCAGCTCACGAAACTGGTCCCACGTCGCCCAACGACCTACCAGATTGGCGTTGGCGATCAGCACGCGGGGCGCATCGGGATGCGTGCGAAACACCCCCACGGGTTTTCCGGACTGGACGAGCAAGGTCTCGTCGTTCGCGAGACGTCTCAGTGTGGCACAGATGGCGTCGTACGCTTCCCAGCTCCGCGCGGCCCGACCCGTGCCCCCGTACACCACCAGGTCCTCGGGCCGCTCCGCCACCTCGGGATCCAGATTGTTCATCAACATCCTGAGCGCGGCTTCTTGCACCCAGCCACGACAGGAGCGGGTAGAGCCCCGAGGAGCACGAATGACACGGCCGGCGGCGGTGGTCATACCAGGGCCCCGCGAGCCAGGAGAGCGGTGATACGCTCGAGATCGGGCGTGAGCGGTCGATCGTCCGTCAGCGGCGATACGTGCTCGCGAACGATCTGAACGACCGCGCGGAGCGCCGGGCCGACCTCCAGCGGCTTGCGGAATTCGAGCCCCTGCGCCCCGGCAATCAACTCGGCCGCCACGACTCGCTGGGCATTGGCCAGGATGCGCCGCGTCTTGTACGCCGCCGCCATGCTCATTGGAACGACATCCTCTTGATTGGCATCGGTCGGGATCGACTGCACGCTTGCTGGCGTGCACAAGGCCCGGCATTCGGCCACGAGCGAGGCCGCTCCGATCTGAATCATCATGAGACCGGATTGCAGACCGGCATGCGGCGTGAGGAACGCCGGGAGCCCCTGCGAATAGTCGGGGTTCACGAGTCGTTCGATCCGCCGCTCCGCCACGCCCGCTAACGTCGTCAAACCGATCCCGAGGATGTCGAGCGCCAACGCCACCGGCTGGCCATGGAAGTTGCCGCCCGAGATGACTTCTTCCCCGAAAACGAGTGGGTTGTCCGTGACGGCGTTCAGCTCCACGTCCACGATGCGACGCGCGAACTCCAGGGCGTCACCCGCCGCGCCCAAGATCTGCGGCGCGCATCGCAAGCTGTACGCATCCTGGACGCGTGGATCGTTGTCGCGGTGAGACTCCCGAATCTCGCTACCCTCGAAGAGGGCTCGGAGCAAGGCGGCCGATCGCCGCTGGCCGTCGTGCGGTCGGAGATCGTGCAAGCGCTGCTCGAACGGCGCGGGCGTCCCCAACAACGCCTCGATGCTCATGGCGGCCGCACCATGCGCCGTGCGCCACAGATTCCCCGCGTCGTGCACGAGCAGGGCCAGCACTGACGTCTGGGCCTGCGTCCCGTTGATGAAGGCGAGCCCCTCCTTGGCCTCGAGCGCGATCGGTTCGATCCCCGCCTCGGCCAATGCCTTCGCCGCGCCGGTGCGTCTCGGCGGTCGGCCCGGCATGCCCACATCGACTTCCCCCTCGCCGATGAGGGAGAGCGCCATATGCGCCAGTGGCGCCAAGTCACCGCTCGCGCCCACGCTCCCCTGCTCCGGGACCACCGGATGCACACCTGCGTTGAGCATCGCCACGAGCTGACCCGCCAGAGCCGCACGCACGCCCGCCGTGGGTCGCAGCAACACATTGGCGCGGAGCAACATCATGCCCCGCACCACGTCGAGTGGCAGGGGGTCCCCCACACCCGCGGCGTGGCTGAGGATGAGGTTGCGCTGAAGCTCGCAAATCTTCGCGGGTGCAATCCGTTCGCTGGCCAGACGGCCGAATCCGGTATTCACCCCGTAGACCACTGCGCCACCCTCCAAGAGACGCAGGATCGTGGCTCGTGACGCATCGGCCCGAGCGGCAGCATCGGGAGATACTTGAACCCGCGCGCCGTTGCGCGCCACCATCACGAGGTCATCCAGCGTGAGGGATTCGCCGGTCAGCGCAATCGTGAAAGGCATGGTGGGGAGAATATAGACACAGGATTGGGAGGAAGTGAGGAGGGCGAGGATCCACCGATCCCCGCCCTCGCGAATGCGACTTTGCCCGTTATTCCGGCTCGTCGAACGACGTCGCCTCGGCCCACGCTGCCACCGCGTCACCTACCGCGGAACTACGGTCACTCCACCGTCATATTGCTTGACGCCGGCTCCCACCGACAATTCGGGGTTACCCGGATCCGTCTGGTAGCTCCAATCGAAGATCACGAAATCCGCCCCCACGTGCGTGACTCGAACGGCACCGAATCTCGCGAATCCATCGCCCCCGTCCATCTCGAAGACATAGCCAAACCCGGGGACGGCCTGTAACGGGTCGCGACTGTACCCCGTTTCCGGCGCGATGTCGATGGACGTGAGATCCTCGATGGGTGCTGCACTGGCCAAGGCCACCGACGTCCCGGCTCGTTCGGGCACGAAGAAGAAGTCCCCGGCAGCATCGCGATCGATCCAGAAATCGATATCGGTGCGACCACCATCGGTCACGATACCGAGCTCGAGCGCCCCGACCTGCCCATCCCCATTCGCGTCCTGGAAGAAGCGGAAACCGCTCAGCGTCTGATCCGCCTGGAAGGCGTACACCAGCACGTTGCGGGCATCCGGCCGTGGCGTGTCCGCGAGAATGGGCGACCACAGACTCTCCCACCCTTCGATGCTCTCGGCCGAGATCCCGTAACAGCGGGACACGCCATTGGTGAGAGCCCCAACCAGAAACGCCGGCGCCACCGTCGTCCCTTCGAGAACCCAGGTGGCCCCGCACAGTCCGTCGTCCAGCGAGAACGAGGCACTGTACACGCGATATTGCCGGAATCCGTCTGGTGCGCTCAGGAAGGCATTGTCCGACCACGTCAAGTGCACGGCGCCATCGAGGGTAGTGCTGCTCGCGGTGGACGGCGCCTCGAGGCGTAAGCGCTCATCGACTTGTATGACGTTGCTGGGCACGCTTTCGAACCCATCGAGGTCGACCGACACGACATAGTACTCGAGGTCGGGAATGCCCACGTCGTGGAAGGTCGTGGACGTCGTTGCACCCCGAAGATCGAAATCGTCTCCGCTGTCCAGTCGCGAGTAGATGCGGTAGACCTGCAGAAACTCGCTGATCACTGGCTCCCACGAGAGCAGGATGCCGGCCGGTGCGGCCGGATCGCCGCTGGGATCCAGCTGGTATGCCAAGCCGAGCGGCGGATCGAGTTGCCCGGGCCCAACCACGGTCTGGGTGCACCCGACGGCGCTCAGGGCACACATCGTCATCACCATGGCTCGTCGCATTCGTGTCCTCCTTGAAGTCCCACGCCCTCACAAGAGGCAGGCCTTGTGCCACACCTTTGAATGCGTATAAGCCATTTATCTACATAAAGTTACCACATTGAGCATTCGGAGAAAGCTGTCCTCTGTCGAGGACACAACAGCGGAACTGTCAGCGCGTCACCGATCGCTGATCGTACTGGAACTTCACTTCCGGCTGATCGAGCAGCGTGATGAAGAAGTTGAACGCCACATTCCCGTTGGGCGCTTTGACGAATGAAAAGGTCGCGCGCCACCGATGAAGGTCGCGGTCCAAGCGGAGCACGTGCTGTCCGAACTCTTTCGTGGTCAGATTGTACTGGGTGTTCCACGACACGGACCAATTGTGTGTAGGCGCGAAGCTCACGTTGAATCCGAGCGTGCGGGAGTCTTGGCTCGTCCCTACGATCGCACCGTCCGCCGGCGGGCGCGAGCGTCGCTCGTCGTACGAGACGGCCGTGCGAAACCCCTGTCGAGCCGGCGGGCCGCCACCCAACCCATCCAGCGTGGGGTCGAGCGAGGGACGCGGGCCGAGCGTGCTGCCCACCGGTTGCACGAAGTCTTCGGGGCTCGGGATCCCACCCTGCCGGGGCCCGTCGTCCGGGGGCGCGTCCTTTCCCGTGATCAGCGATAGGAGTCCGGCGACCGTGCGGCCGGAGAGGCTGAACCGGGCGGAGACCGAGGTGAGAAAGGGATCGAAGCCCGTGGTATCGAACCCCACCGGTCCATCCCACAGGTCGTGGACCGTAGAGATGGTGAACCCCGGGAGGAGATCGCTGGTGAAGCGATTTGTGAGTGTCTGGGTCGTCCACCCGGTCCGGCCCTCCTGCTTCGCCTGCACGAAATCGAAGGCGATGGCCGAGGTCTGGATCGTGAGCAGCTTGATCTTGCGCACTTGTTGCGTGCCGGTGGTGTCACCGGCCCTCGGCTTGAGCTTCGCCTCGAATGTCTGGAACAACGAAGCACTCACCGTGTGGACGGCCGGACTCTCCCGGGTCGTCGCGCGCCCGGTGGGGTCGTTGGCGTTGGCGTAGGCTTCGGGGACGGTGGCGGACGGAGCCCACTGCCACGAGATCACGGGCGAGAATGCATGACGGATCCGATCGATCGGGCCGAAGCCGGGGAAGAACCCGAACACCGTTGGCGTGACACCGGCGCCGAACGACAGCCGCTTGCCTTGGCTGACGAACGCCCCGCTGCTGAATCGGTTGCGCAACAGAAACGGCCCCCCGGTGGTGTTTCGGATCCCCACCGACGGCTGGATCTTCCAGGTCGACGAGAACAGGGTGGGCAGGTTGATTCCGGTATTCCAATCGATCTCGGTCCGAAAGTCCTCGGAAAAGAAGAACGTGGTGCTGTCGCCTGGACTGTCGGGATCGGGCAACGTCAGCTGTGAGGGCCGGGTCGTCTTGAAATCGCGGAGCGACAGGTCATTCTGCCAATTCCACCGGCCCACCCGAATCGGCGTGCGAAAGCTGATAGCCGTGTTGCGGGTATCGGGAAAGAGGGTATCAGCCTGCTCGATCCCGCCGATGGGCGGGCGCAGAATCGGCACGCCGGGTGTCTGATCGAGCGTCTGCGAATTCGTCAACGAGAGCGAAGGTGACCACGTCACGGCCCGACTAATGGCGATGGGTCGTGGGGTGAGCGAGAGACTTGGAAGGGTCTGACTCACGCCCCCGTTACTCAAGTCTTGGGATCGGCTTCCGCCGAGCGCGAGCGTGCCCCATGCAAACTGTTTGTTGAAGTTCAGCCGGCTGTCCAAGTTGGCCGTCTGCACCAGTGGATCCACCGTATTGCGTTGGACCACCCGCGCGCTCGTGGCAAAATCGACGTTGGCCGTGAAGCGCGTTCGCGCATCGAAGCTCTGCTGGTGGCTCCATTGGAGACGCATCGAGTTGGAGGCTGGCGCTCCGTCCACACTGCTCTCGAAGATCCGCGAAACGGAAACGCCTCCTGTCATGAACCGGTCGAGCCAGCGATACCGGAATTGGCCGTTGACCGCCTTGTAGTTCCCCGAGAACCAGTCGAAGGAGGCCTGCACATCGAAGTAGTCGCTGATGGCGAAGTAATACCCGATGTTGCTGATGGCCCGCTGGTAGCCTCGATTGGGGCGAATGAGATCGCTGATCCCGAAGCGCGGGACCAGGAACCCGCTGCGCCGTCCCTGCCGCATGTCTTGAAAGATGAATGGCAGCCACATCACTGGTACGTCCTGCACGTACAGCACGGCGGGACGCGCCACCATGATGGTATTCGATACCCATTTCACGCGGCCTGCGGCAAAGTGGTAATGCGGCGTGGGAAGGTCACAGCTCGTGACCGAGCTGCCGCCCGCATAGATCCGCGT
Source organism: Gemmatimonadales bacterium (assembly GCA_041615815.1). Lineage (GTDB taxonomy): Bacteria > Gemmatimonadota > Gemmatimonadetes > Gemmatimonadales > GWC2-71-9 > JBDHDH01. The sequence goes on from JBFJCP010000009.1 coordinate 71,895, forward strand.
GGACGCGGAGTCGACACCGATCCCCCCGCGAAGAAACCACGTCACGCCCGATTGCACGAAACTCGTGAGCGCGGAGGCCACGATGCCGCGGTATTCGCAGGTGTTGTACTGCATCCCGGCGCCGACCAGCACCGTTCCCTCGTCGAAGAGGGCCGGCTCCCCACGTGCCAGCAGCCGACACTCGGCCTGGAGAAAGCTGACCGAATCCGCCTCGAGGATACTCTGCTCGCGTTCCACCAAGGCGGAGCCACTCAGGACCACTTCCCGCGAGAGGCCGAAGAGCGTGATGCTGTCCGCCGCATAGCGGATCCCACTGTAGCCCGCGAGCTGCAAGAGCGCCTGGAGCACGGAGTCTGACGCCGGAAAGGTTCGCGAGGGCTCGGAAGGCAACCCCAGGCGTCGTGCCGCCGCGGTGTCGAGCGGTCGCGGCACGCTGTCGCCGGGCAGCTGGCCGCGAGTCACACTGTCTGGTGGCGGTGGCTGTGCCGGGTCTTGACCGAGCACGGTGCTGGGCCAAAGACCGGTGAGGGCGAGCACGACGATCGCCGCGCCGATCTTCGGTTCCTTGCGCCGTCGCCGGACGATGCGGGCGATCAGGATGCCGACCTCGTACAGCACCACCAAGGGCAGCATCATCATGATCATCGAAATAACGTCCGGCGGGGTGATCAGTGCCGCCAACACGGACCCGATGACGAGCGCAATGGGTCGCTGCCGGGCGAACGTGTCCGGTGAAATCAAGCCCATCGCCGAGAGCAGAACGATGAAGATCGGGAGCTGGAACACGAGCCCAAACGCAATCATGAACTGGAGTGCGAACCCCAGATACTCGTTGGCCGTGATGATCGATTCGAGATCCGCCCGCTGGAAGCGCAGCAGGAAGCGCAGGGCGGCCGGCAGCACCCAGAGGTACGCCATCAGCACACCGGAGACGAAGAGCCCGACCCCCGCGATGAGCGTGGGCACGATGTACTTGCGTTCGTGCGCGTACAGCGCCGGCGCGAGGAAGGCCCAGACCTGCGCAAAGACCACCGGCGCCGCCAGCACGAACCCGATGATCACCGCCAACTTGAGGGTGAGCAGGAACGCTTCGGTGGGCCGGGTGATGTAGAGTTTGCCGTCCGGCAAGTACGGAAGGATGGGCTCTTTCAGCAACCCCAGCACGTCGAACTGCTGCACCACGACGAACCCGATGATCGATCCGGCCACGAGGGCGCCGAGACTCCACAGAATCCGCCACCGCAGCTCTTCCAGGTGGTCGAGGAAGGGCATCTCGCCCTTCGATTTCGTGGCGCTCATCGGGGTGAGCCCCCCGGGTCAGCGACCGGGACTGTTCAGCTTGCTACGAGCGAGCTGCGCCTCGTCGGAGCGGGGATAACCGGAGACGACGCGCAGATAGTAGAGCCGCGCAGCCTCGAGGTCGCCCTTTCGCTCGGCGATCAGGCCGAGCTTGTAGAGCGCCGCCGGCGCCCGTCGGGAATCCGGGTACTTCTGCTCAACCACGTCGTACTCCGCCCGGGCCGAGTCGGGGTTACTCTGATCCCAGGATTCGCCCATGAGGTACTGCGCGTCTGCGGCCAGGGGGTGGGTAGGATGATCCTCGAGGAGCTTCCGGAATCCGGCCCGCGCGGTCTCCGGACTGCCCCGCCGGAGTTGTTGCAGCGAGAGCTCGTACAGTTCCTGCGCCCCCAGGGTGGGACCCACGGGGGTCGGCTCCTGCCCCCGCCCTTCGGCCGCACCGGAGCGGTCAGCGGGCGCCACCGGTGACCCAACGGAGGCCTGCGCCTGTTGGCGCTCCTGCATCTGATTGCGAAGCTCCGAGAGTCGCTGCTGACTCTGTCCGGTGAGTTCCTGAATCTGGAGGAGCTGCCGCTGGACCTCCGTCATGTCCGTGCGCATGTCACCGTACACCGTCGCGACGCGGCGCTGCTCGATCGCCAAGGAATCCAGCAGCCGCAGGATCTGGTCCAGTTGCATGACCTGGAGCGAGTCGGTCCGGGCCGACTCCTCCCCCAGGCGCAGCACTTCCCGCTCTACACGACGAACGTCGCCCTTGAGGGCACAGCCACTCAGGGCGACGCTCGCCGCCAGCCAGACGATGGTCCGGTGCGTCACATTCCGGGTGGCCGGGTCAGCTGGTCGCCGCCGGCAATGATCATGAACTCGTCGCGTCGGTTTCTGGCCCACGCATCTTCGTTACTCCCGGGATCCACCGGTTGTTCCTCCCCCATGGAACGAACGTTGATCCGACTCGGATTGATCCCCCGGTCCACGAGGAATTGGCGGGCCGAGACGGCCCGGCGTTGTCCCAGCGCGAGGTTGTACTCGTCCGAGCCGCGCTCGTCGCAATGCCCCACGATCTCGATGCGCAGATTGGGATTGGCCTGGAGAATCCGCAGCTTCTGCTCGAGGATCCGCGTGTCGTCACCCGGCCGAATATTGGAGCGGTCGAAATCGAAGTGGATCCGCTCGGCAACCATCGCCCGGACCGCCTCGGACGCAGCCCGCGCCGCCGCAATGGAATCCTCCCGAGCACGGCGACGAGCTTCCTCCGCTCGGGCAATGCTGTCGCGCCGCGCTCGCTCGGCGGCGGCGATGGAGTCCCGGATGCGCTGCTCCCGGGCAATGGAGTCGGGGTCGGGCCCGACGGCCACTTCGGGCTGCCCACCACCGCATGCGGCGGCAATCAAGATCACGGCAAGCCCCGCGGAGATTGAAAGGCTCAGTCGCATCGTCACTCCTGCCTTAAGGGTTCCTTGAATCGGGAATTGGTGGCGACCAGGCCGGGAGGCGCGCCCCGCCGACCGAGGTCAGTTGTCGAATCCGTCCAGTGTCCGTATCGATGATCCACACCTGGCGCGAACCAGTACGATTGGAGATGAAGGCCAGGTGCCGACCGTCGGGTGCCCACGTTGGATCTTCATTGCGCCCGGCACTGGTGAGCTGCCGCACGTCCCGAGACCGAGCATCCATGAGAAACACTTGCGGGCTGCCGGCGACATCCCGGTGGAAGGCCACCTGTGTCCCATCAGGCGACCACTCCGGTGCGTTCGAACTCCCCGTCACCCCATAGTCGAACGGGGCGTACAGCTCCTGCCCGGTTCCGTCCACGGACATCACGTAGATCTGGGGTAGACCCGCCCGGGTCGACACGAACGCGATTCGTCGGCCATCCGGACTGAACGTCGGGGAAAGGTTATCGGAAAACCGCCCCACCGTCAAGCGCTGTAAACAACAGTCCTGCGCGAGGTTATAGGTGTAGATGTCCGTTCCGTCCTCCCCGCTTCGGCTAAAGGCCAGCAACCGGCCATCGGGAGAGAAGCCGGCGGCGAAGTTTAGGTTACTCTGGCTCGGCGGAACGACCTGCCGTCGGCCGCTCTGCGCATCATACAGCACGAGCTGCCCGAGACCGCTCTGCAGTTCCGTGAACACGAGCCGACGGCCCGATCGGTCCCACGCCGGCGAGAAGGCGTTAGCGTCGGACGCCGAAATAGGTGTTGCCGCCGCACCGTCCGCGTCGACCGTGAAGAGCCGCTTCCCCTGTATGAACGCGATCCGTGTCGCCGCAATCCCCGGAATCCCCGTGGCTCCCCGCACCACCGCATCCGCCGCCCGGTGCACGGCCATCCGGAAACCAGGATCACCCACATCGACCACGGAGACGCGCGTCTCGAGGCGCAGCGTCTCGCCGCGCACGTCGTACAGATTGACCCGCAACTCGCTCGAGTCCGGCGCCATGAGGACGCCCACGGAATAGTCCGCTCCCAGGGCGGCGTAGAGCGGGTAATTCACAAAAACCTCGCCCGGCGACTCCGTGGCCGCGCGCTCCGACATGCTACTCAGCCCGATGATCAAGCCGTCCCCCTCCGGGAGCGTGATCACCTCGAACTGGTCGCTGAAATCCAAGTCGCGCGTGAGCATCGCGCGCACCGAATCCAGCAGCGCCGTGCGCGGTCCGCCCAGGACGAGCATCCCCGGGCGCATGCCGGGTGTATAGGTAATGCCGAGCCGGACGCCTCCCTCCACCGGCGGAATCGTGTCCTGGGCTCGCCCGCGCGAGACGGCTCCGACCAGGAGGAGGCCGACCGCCACCACCATCGCGCGACTCATCACCGCACCTTGTCCGGATCGAAGAAGAAGCTCACGGGGAGTACGTCGGCGGGGTATCCGGTGGGGAGCGGTCCAAAGGCGCCCGCCGTCCCAGCGGCTTCGATAGCCCCCTGGGCCTCCAGGTCGAATCCGAAGTTCCCAGACCGACGAACGAAATGCAGGTTGGTGATCGAGCCGTCCCGGTGTACGAAGAACATCACCTCCGCCCGAAAACTCTGGGTGCCCGTGGGACGCCGCCAGCGGCGGTAGATCTGCGCGACGATGTTGCGGAGATACTCGGGATAGGGGAACTCGACCCCCTCGGTCTTCACGGTCGCCACATCGGTCCCGGTGGACGGCTGCGCACCCGGAGCCAACTCCTCCGTGGGGGTCGTCCGCGGCGCGGGTTCCCGCCTCGTGTCGGTCTTGGCGGGCGGCGGCGGCGTCTGCGCCACCGACGTCCGTCGCGGCTGCTCCGTTTGGGTGGGTGCGGGCCGCTCGGCGGGACGCTCCACGGCCTCTGGTGCCCGCCGCTGCTGTGGATCGGGACGCGGCGCGGCAACCAACTCCACGCGGTACACCGGAGGCACCGTTCGCCGCCCGGCCGAGGGAGACCACACCGCCACCGCCATGACGATCCCGTGCAGCGTGAGCGTGCCCGCCAGCGCCACCCCACGGCCTCGCGCTTCTCTCCGGCGCTTGACCATCCACGCCACGCTCATCGTCCCACATTCTCCGCCTCGGCCACCAGCCCGACGTCGCCCACACCCGTCGTGCGCATCACCGCCAACACGCGCACCACTTGACCGTAACTGACCCGCTGATCGGCCCGGAGGTAGATGCCGCTCGGTTGTCGCGCCGACACGATGGCCGGAAACGTGGCGCGGAAGTCCTCATACGAGAGTGCGGTCTCGTCCACGAAGATGCGTCCTTGCCGATCTACCGAGACAACGAGACCCTGCCGCGGCTGCAACGGCCTGGCCTCCGCCCTCGGAAGCTGCACGTCCACACCACCCTGCATGATGGGTGCGGTGATCATGAAGATGATGAGCAGGACGAACGCCACATCCACGAGCGATGTGACGTTGATGTCCGACACCAATGGCAGCTCGCCATGACCCCGCAGACCACCCCGCGCCAAACTCATATCCGCCCCTCTCTGGCCATCGTGCCTACGATCTCATGGGCGAACCCCTCCAGCTCACCGGCGAAAATCCCGAGGCGGTTGACGAAGAGATTGTACGCGATGATGGCTGGAATGGCGACGGCGAGACCGAGAACCGTCGTGATCAGCGCTTCCGCCACTCCCGGGGCCACAGCCGCGATGTTGCCCGATCCCCCGGCCGCGATCCCCAAGAACGCGTCCATGACACCCAGCACGGTTCCGAGTAGCCCGAGCAACGGACTCACCGACCCGATGGTAGCCAGCCACGGAATGAACTGCGCCATCAAGTCCCGCTCAGCGCCTATCTCCTTGGCGAGCACCATCTTCAGGGCTTCCAACTGCGTGGGCGAGAGCACGTTTTGGAGCTCCCGCTCCTCCTGGAGCGCACCGGGACGAAGCTCGGAGAAGAAGTTGACGCCCTCACGTAACAACCGGCTGTAGGGAGACGGCGCGAGTTTCATGACTACGTGATACGCCTCCTGGAGCCGACTTGTGCCCTTGAGCGACTCGAAAAAGCGGTCGCCTCGCTTGCGGACTCGCCGGAACTGGAGGGCCTTGAGCAAGATCAGGAACCAACAGATCAGGGAAAACGCGAGGAGCACCCCGATGACCGCCTTCGTCGCCGGGCTCGAGACCTCGATCAGCTCCCAGACACTGCTAGGGAGCGCTCCCCCGACCTGGAAGATCACGCCGCCACCTCGATGATCCACTCGTACGTCTGACGCAGGCCGTCGGCGAGGTCGACGTCCGGGCGCCACTTGAGCAACCGTGCGGCCTTCTCGACGCTGACGGAGCTACGGAGTAGCTCACCCGGCCGGGCCGCTGCATGCTCGATGGGGACCGTGGCCCCGCTGGCGCTCCGCAGCGTTTCGGCGAGCGTCAGCACGCTCGTCTCGACGCCGGTGCCGACGTTGAAGGCAACGTCATCGATGGTCTCGATCGTCGGGACGGGCCAATGCGTGGCAGCTACGTTGGCTCGCGCCACGTCCTCGACGAAGACGTAATCCCTGGTCTGGGTCCCATCGCCATAGACGGTGAGGGGACGTCCTTCGCGAAGCCGGCTCGCAAAGATGGCAACGACGCCCGCTTCCCCATGAGGACTCTGTCGGGGCCCGTACACGTTCGCATATCGCAACGACACGACTTCCATGCCGTGGAGCTGGGCATAGGCTCCGAGATAGAACTCCGATGTCAACTTGCTGACCCCGTACGGCGAGACGGGGAGCTTGCGCGCCGACTCGCGATGGGGCAGCTGATCGCTCTCGCCATAGACGACCCCTCCTGAGGACGCAAACACCACGCGTCGAACGCCACCCGCGCGTGCGCCTTCCAGCAGGTTCAACAACCCCATGATATTGACGCGCGCATCGAGCTCCGGGTCGCTCACGGAGATCCGCACATCCATCTGGGCCGCATGATGGTTGAGCACCGAGAACCCGCCCGTTTGCAAGAGCTGCCTCGCGGTGGGCGACCCAATGTCGGCGTGCACGAACGTCGCGCCCGCGGGGACGTTCTCCGATCGCCCCCCGGTCAAATCGTCAATCACTGTCACCTCGTATCCGGCGGCCAGGTAGGCGTCCGCAACGTGCGAGCCGATGAAGCCCCCACCACCGGTGACCAATGCTCGCTTGGTCATTCGTTTTCCTTTCCTTTTTCCAGGCCAGGCGGATCTAGATGAAACAGATATTCCAAGGCTTCCACGAGCTCGCGCGCGCTCCCGTTTCCGGCGGCGGTCCGCAGCCGTCGCGTGGGCTCGTGCAAGAACTTGTTCAGGAGGGCGCGGGTGAGGTGCTCCACTTGTTGCGCGTCCTCGGGCGCCAGGTGATCGAGCCGCCGCAGAGCATCGCGCACCTCGGCTGCCCGCACGGCGTCGAGCCGACGACGCAACGACTTGATGGTCTCCACGACCGCCCGTCCTCGATACCACTCCCAGAACACGTCCAGCTCGTGCTGCACAATTCGCTCGGCCGCCGGCACCTCCAGCTGGCGGGCGTCGACGTTCTGGGCGGCCACCGCCTCGAGATCGTCGATGTCGTACAAATGAACATTGGCCAGCCGTCCCACTTCCGGCGCGACGTCCCGAGGGACGGCAATGTCCAGGATGCAGAGCGGTCGGTCGCCACGCCTGCTGATTGAGGCCTCGATACGCTCCGCCGTCACGACGGGTTCGGGCGCCGCACTCGAGCACAGCAATAAATCCACGCCAGCGACGAGGGGCCACGCATCGTCATATCCCACTGCCCGACCGCCGAACCGACCGGCGAGCGCCCGTGCCCGCTCCAGATTGCGGTGTGCCACCACGAGCGTTCGCACGCCTTCGCCGGCCAGACAGCCAAGGGCCAATTGCGCCATCTCCCCCGCGCCCATCACGAGGGCGGTCCGACCTGCGAGATCCCCGAGGATACGGCGGGCCATTCCCACGCTCGCCGACGGCACCGAGGCGGCGCCGGTGCTCAGCGCGGTTTCGGACCGCACCCGGCCACCCACCTGCAACGCAAACTGAAACAGCCTCGTGAGCGTCACACCTGCGTGGTGGCGGCTCATCTCCCACGCAGCGCGCACCTGGCTCTGGATCTCGCATTCGCCGAGGACCATGGAGTCGAGCCCCGAGGTCACGCGGAAGAGATGCGATACGGCTGCGTCGTCGCGGTGCGTATAGGCGTGGGCATCGAGCGGCTCGCCCAACCGCGCCTCGGCTACCCCCCGCATGATTTCGAGGGCTCGAGCTGAGGCATCGGCGAGATAGAATTCGACGCGATTGCAGGTGGACAACAGCACGACACCCGACGCACCGCCGTCGCAAATACGTTTCAGCACAGCCGATTGCTCGCGCTGCGGCCACGTCAGCCGTTCGCGGACTTCCACGGGCGCGGTGCGGTGATTCACCCCGACGAGCGTGATACTCATGTTGACGAGTTTACCGATGTGCGACCGCACGTACCTAGAGCAGGCCTCTGGGGCTCCGCTGAGGAGCGCCAGAGGCCGAGTTCGTCCCGCCACGTGGGCGGGACCTGAGCCTGACGCGCGTCTGGCAGTGCCGACTGGTCGCCGTCCCTAGGACGGCATCTTCATGATGAGCCGGACGGGCGCGCCGCGATCGATCCCGATCGCGTTGATGTGCGTGAGGATCGCGGACGAGGAACGTTCCCGGACGTGTACCACGTGCATCATGCCCAGCTGCTCCCACGGGGTATCGACGAACGGATCCTGGGCGCTCCGCTCCTTCAGCACTTCGAAGACGTCGCCCGGGACCACACCATCCGCTCGCCCGAGATCGATGAACACGATGTCTTGCTGGCCGGGTAGCGGGCCCCGGTCTCGACGGGCGATGACGCGCCCCATGGCCCCATTCTCGATGGGAACCGGAACGACCATGCCCGGATCCCGGAACGGATCCACCGGCAAAGCGACTTGACCATCATTGATGCGGAAGAACTGCCGCACGACTTCTGCTCGGACCTCCCGTCCGCCGACGCTCGTGACCCGGACGATGCCCGTGGGTGTCACGACCCGTCCCCAATCGTCGATCTCGCGCCCAAGACGCGCCACCAGCAAGGAGTCGCCGACCCGGTAGGTGGCTTCCCGCGGGGCGCTCAGCTCGATCTCCTGATTCAACTGTGCCGATGACGTCGCGCGTAGGTTGCGCAGCGGCGGCATCCCCACCGCCCCTTTCACCCGGGCCCACGGCAGCCGTTCCTGCTCGGTCAGGAATCCCGCGGCGTAAAACTCGCCCTCGCGGAGTGGTTTGTACCGATAGGCGTCGCCTCGGAACGTCGTAATGAAGGACTCGCCGCCGTCACGGCGCGCGAAGATGCTCGGGGCACCTCCGGTGGACGGCGGAGGCGGGGCGGGTGTGGGCGGCGCCGGCCGCACCGCGCGCTGGCCCTCGACCGGGATGCCCGTGGTGTCCATCGCGACGGGGGACAGGGCCTGCAGCCGCAGCTCCTCACCTGGGAAGATCCAATGCGGATCTTCCACGACCAGCGTGTTGATCCGGTAGATCTCGGGCCAGAGAAGGGGATCGCCAAAGTACCGCTGGGCGAGCGTCCAGAGGGTCTCGCCCGGGGCCACGACGTGCACCGGCGGCTGCGCAGGTTGCGGTTCTTGGGCCATCAGGATCCCGCTACCCACCGCCTGGGCGCCGGCGAGCAGGGCAGCGACGAGGATGGCCGTGCGACTAGAACGGGAGATCGTCGTCTTCCTCATCGAGTGCCTCGGGAAAGTCATCGAATGACTCGGCTTTGCCTTCCGCCGCCGGTCGCGCGCTCCTCGCTGCTACCGGCGTACCACCCACATCGCCGCCGCCGCGCGACGACAACATGATGATCTCGCGGGCGTTTACTTCCGTTGTATATCGCGTGTTGCCCTCGCGATCTTCCCACGTGCGGTACTCGATTCGCCCTTCCACGTAGAGACGATCGCCTTTCTTGAGATACTTCTCGGCGAGATCGGCCAGGCCGGAATTCCGGTTATTCCACAGTACGACACGATGCCACTCGGTCTTCTCCTGCCGCTCGCCTGCCTGGTTCGTCCACTGACGACTGGTGGCCAACGACAGCGTCGCGACCCGCGTACCGTTTGCCGTGCTCCGGATCTCGGGGTCCGACCCCAGATTCCCGATCAACATGATCTTGTTCAGACTACGGCTCACACTGCCTCCAACGTTGGGGAATAGAGCCCCGGACGGCGTGAAACTATAGGGGCTTTAAGTCCTTTTGTCAACCAAAGATACGCCATTTTCACCCGTTCTACGCACGTCGTCCCCCGCCACATTTCGTGCCAAGACCAGGGCATCCTCTTGCGGTCGGCGATAGTATCGGCGACGACGACCCACCTCCTGAAAACCGAGGCGCTGGTAGAACCGCCGGGCGACGACGTTCGAGGCCCGGACCTCGAGAAACACCGTCCGCACCCCCGCCGCGCGCAAACTGACCAGTATGGCCCCGGTCAACCGATGCCCCACTCCACGCCGTTGGTGACTCGGCGCCACGGCCAAATTGAGTATCTCGCCACTGTCCACCGCGGCGAGCCCGAAAACGTATCCCACCAGCTGACCGTCCGCGGTTTCCGCCACGAACGCGAGACCCGCGATGGACGTGCGCAGGGCGTCCATCGACCAGGCGTCGGGGAAGACGATCGCCTCGATCTCCGCAACGGCCGCCAGATCAGCGGGCCGAGCGATCCGGATCCGGTAGTCGGCGTCCATGCGCCCGTTCCCAGCGGGCTTGTGCCTCCGCGAGCCGGCCGTACACCGGTTCCAGCTCGGACGGGTCTGCAGCCACCGCCGTGGCGCCCGTGACGGCGAGGAGTTCGAGGAGCGCGCTCGCCCGTGGAGCGCCCACTGGCGGCCCAACCGCCGGCCGACCCGTCCACTGCTCGATGAGCGCCGCGTGGGCCACGGCCCCATCTCCTACGGCGAGACCCGGCGGTGTGGGACAGCGTTGCATGACCTCGGCCACTGTGGTTCGCAGCGGCTCCTGAACCACCCTCACGGCGGCCCCTGAGAAATCGTACACCGCGGCAAACACCTCGCCCCTCAGAGCATCGTACATGGCCGCGACCGCGCCGGGTGTGAACGGGTGGGCCTGCCAGGCCGTCGCCATGAGGGAAGGAACCGTGCGGAGCTCCAGCTCGTCGAATTGTCGGACTAGTCCCTTGGCCGTGGCGAACCCGATTCGAAGACCCGTGAAGCTTCCCGGGCCGTCCGCCACAACGATCCCTGCCAGATCGCCGAATCCCACACCGCCCAAGCGGAGCACCTCCCGCACGGCCGGCACGAGCGTGGCCGCGTGCCGACGGTCGGACACCACAGCCTCGGCCAACGCATGCCCCGGCTCCCCCACGGCCACACTCCCCATGTCAGTGGCTGTTTCGATGGCAAGGACGAGGCTCACCGTATCCGCTCCACGATCCGTCGATCCGGATCCTCGTGATGGTCGAACCGTAGCTCGCACGTCGGGGACGGTGCGTATGCGCCCGCGCGCTCCGGCCATTCGACGGCGAGCAGCCGAGCCCGCCGCTCGAGCCCGGGAAAATCGAGATCGAGCGCCTCTTGCGGATCACGGAGACGATAGCAGTCAGCGTGGATAATACTCCCAGCGGGTGACTGGTATTCGTGCACGAGGGCGAACGTGGGACTCCGGGCCGGCTCCGCGTGCGCTGCGCGCGCCAGCGCCTGCACGAAGGTGGTCTTGCCAGTCCCCAGATCGCCGCGAAGCCACACGACGGCCCCGGGTGGAAGCTCGTGCCAGAGGACCGCAGCCGCTTCCTCCAGCGCTTCGAGCGAGAGGGTGCGGCGTTCCCGCACTTCGAGGCTAGCCACGTCGCGAGCCGGCCCGCCGGCGTCCATCCTGGGCACCGCGTGGCTTGCGACGCACGGGATCCCCCTCGGCCCTCAGCTCGAGGAGCTGATCCCGCAGTCGAGCCGCCGATTCGAAGTCCAGCTCGGCCGCGGCCTCGTGCATCTGCCGCTCCAGCAGTTGGATCATGCCGTCGCGATCGAGACCATCGTCCACCGCGGTCGGCTGCGCCGCCACCTCGCGGGCCCGCGCGTCCGCCACACGAGTCACCAGACGCACCTGGTCGACGGATTTACGAATCGACGTTGGCGTGATGTCGTGTTCGCGGTTGTGCTCCTCCTGCATGCCACGGCGCCGGTCCATCTCAGCGAGCGCCCGCTCCATCGAGCCGGTGACGCGATCGGCGTACAGCACCGCACGCCCGCGCTCGTTGCGCGCCGCCCGACCCACCGTCTGGATCAGCGAGCGGTCGGAACGAAGAAAGCCCTCCTGATCGGCATCCAGAATCGCCACGAGTGCCACCTCAGGGAGATCGAGTCCCTCACGCAGCAGGTTGATACCCACCAAAACATCGAACTCACCGAGCCGCAGCCCTCGAACGATTTCCATTCGCTCGATGGCATCGATGTCCGAGTGCATGTAGCGCACGCGCACACCCATTTGCTGGAGATAGTCCGTCAGATCCTCGGCCATGCGCTTTGTCAGGGTCGTGACGAGTACTCGTTCCCCGTCGGCTTCGCACCGGCGGATCTCCGCGAGCAGGTCGTCCACCTGTCCCCGGATCGGCCGTACCTGTACGAGGGGATCGATCAGCCCCGTGGGACGAATGATCTGCTCGACCACCACACCACCCGAGAGCTCGAGCTCTGGATCTCCCGGTGTCGCCGACACGAAAAGCATTCGGGGCGTGAGCGCCATGAACTCTTGAAAATTGAGCGGCCGATTGTCGAGGGCCGACGGAAGACGAAAGCCGTGCTCTACGAGCGTGAGCTTGCGTGACCGATCGCCGGCGTACATCCCACCGACCTGCGGGAGCGTGACGTGGGATTCATCGATGATCGTGAGGTACTCGTCCGGGAAATAGTCCAACAGACATGCCGGTCGTTCCCCTGGCTGTCGCCCGTCGACGTGCCGACTGTAATTCTCGACCCCGGCGCACGTGCCCACTTCGAGCAACATGTCGATGTCGAACAGGGTGCGGGATTCGAGCCGTTGCGCTTCCAGCAGACGCCCCTGACTGCGGAGCTCACCGAGCCGTTCGGCGAGCTCGATCCGGATGGCTTTGACGGCGCGCTCGACCGTGGGACGCGTGGTCACGTAATGCGTCGCCGGATAGACGGCCGCGCGCGCCAGCCGCGAAAAGACGTGGCCGCGCAGGGGATCGATCTTCGAAATCCGTTCCACCGTGTCGCCCCAGAACTCGATCCGTACGGCTTGCTCTTCGTAAACGGGAAAGACTTCGACGGTGTCGCCTCGCACGCGAAACGTGCCAGGCTCGAAGGAGACATCATTGCGATGATACTGGATGCCAACCAGATCCTCGAGGACTGCATCCCGGGCGCGCTCCTCTCCCTCGTGCACCAGCAACATCCGGGCGCGGTACTCCGCTGGACTCCCCAACCCGTAGATCGCACTGACGGACGCCACGATGATCACATCGTCCCGCTCCATCAGGCTCGACGTCGCGCGCAGCCGCAGCCGGTCGATATCATCGTTGATCGAGGCGTCTTTTTCGATGTACGTGTCGGTGGCGGGGACGTATGCCTCGGGCTGGTAATAATCGTAGTACGAGATGAAGTATTCCACCGCGTTGCGCGGGAAGAACGACTTGAGCTCGCCGTAGAGTTGCGCCGCCAACGTCTTGTTGTGGGAAAGCACGAGCGTGGGTCGGCCCCACTGCGCGATCACGTGCGCCATGGTGACGGTCTTCCCCGACCCGGTCACGCCGAGCAGCGTTTGATACCGGTCGTCGCGGCGGAGACCGTGGACCAGCTCGGCGATGGCGCGGGGTTGGTCGCCAGCAGGCTGGAACGGGATGTCGAGGTCGAAGCTTGCCATGGGTGAAGGATACTAACGGGAAGCGGGAAGCAGGGAGCAGGAGGGTGGTTGGCCTCGATCCTCCCGCGTCGCGCTCCCGGTCTACTTGGGGTCGACGGTTGCCGCTCGGGCTGGGGGCTCTCGTCGCTCGACTTCCGAGACCCCTTTCACGCGGCGCATCGTCCGCATCACCTTCGCCAAGTGCGTGTGATTCTCCACCTCCACGAGCACCGAGCCAAACATCGCGCCGTCCTTGCTGGCCAGCTCCGCACTTCGAATGTTCGTACCCGTGTGGGAGATGGCCGTCATGAGATCGGCGTAGAGCCCCCGCCGATCCTCCCCCACGACTCCCAGACAGACCACGAACACCTCCCCCTCCATCTTCTGCCAATCGATCTCCACCCGCCGCTCGGGATCGTCCGACATTGTGAGCAAGTTGGGACAGTCGGCGCGGTGAATCGAGATACCCCGGCCTTTGGTGACGTAGCCAACGACGGCGTCGCCCGGCACGGGTTGGCAGCACTGCGCGTAGCGAACCATCAACCCATCGACCCCGTGAATCCGCACACCGCGACCGAGGCGGATTCGGTCGAGCACCCGGCCAAACGCCGTGGGTTTGGGTGCATGGAGCTCGTCGGTGGGCCGCTCCGGGTACACCGCCTTGATCACCTGTCCGATGGGGGTATCGCCGCGCCCCAGAACCTGGTACAGCGAATCGACCGACCCCACCGACAGCCGATCGGCTGCGATGCCGAGCGTCCTCTCGTCCGGCATGTCGAGCCGCCGGCGCCGAAGCTCGCGCGCCAAAATCTCCTTGCCCAAGGCGATGCTGCGCTCCGCCTCCTCTTCCTTGATCCAGCGACGGATCTTGTGGCGTGCGCGTGCAGTGCGCACGTGGTTGAGCCAGTCTTTGCTCGGCCGGGCGTGCGGTGACGTCAGCACCTCGACGGTATCACCGTTCTTGAGCGCGCGGTGCAGCGGAGCGATTCGTCCGTTCACGCGGGCCCCCTGGCAGTGCAGTCCCACTTCGGTATGGACCTCGAAGGCGAAATCGATGGCGCTCGCGTCCTTCGGCAGCCGCTTGACGTCGCCCTTCGGCGTGAAGACGAAAATCTCGTCCTGATAGAGGTCGACTTTGAGGAATTCCAGGAACTCCTCGGGACTGTGCGCATCCTGCTGCAGTTCCAAGAGCTGTCGGAACCACTCGAACTGACTGTCGATGTCGTCCCGGCCACGGCCTTCTTTGTAGACCCAGTGTGCCGCCAGGCCGTACTCCGCCGTCCGGTGCATCTCCCAGGTCCGAATCTGAATCTCGTAGAGCTGTCCCCCGGGCCCGAAGATCGTCGTGTGCAGAGACTGATATCCGTTGGACTTGGGGGAGGCGATGTAATCCTTGATGCGTTCTTGGAGTGGCGTCCAATTGTGATGGATCACGCCCAGGACGTGGTAGCAATCCCGCACACTCGAGACCAGCACACGCACCGCCATGAGATCGTAGATCTCCTCCAGCGGCAT
The DNA here is from genome assembly GCA_041615815.1 of Gemmatimonadales bacterium. GTDB lineage: Bacteria > Gemmatimonadota > Gemmatimonadetes > Gemmatimonadales > GWC2-71-9 > JBDHDH01. The sequence continues at coordinate 87,000 of JBFJCP010000009.1, forward strand.
GCCTCGGTGTTTCATCTTCCGATAGATGGACCACAGGTGCTTGGGCCGGCCCGTGACCTCGAACTCCGCGATCCCCGCGCGCCGCAGACCGTCCTCCAGAGGACCCTGGAGCCGCTGAATCAACTCCGAGCGCTCGTCTCGTCTCGCGCGGAGGGTATCGGCGAGCGCGCGGTACTCATCGGCCTCCAAAAACTTGAACGAGAGATCTTCCAGCTCGGCCTTAATGCCCCCCATCCCGAAGCGGTGCGCGAGCGGCGCATAGATCTCCCGCGTCTCCCGGGCAATGCGTGCGCGCCGATCGGGAGGGAGATGCTCGAGCGTCCGCATATTGTGCAACCGGTCGGCGAGCTTCACGAAGATCACCCGCGCGTCTTTGGCGATCGAGAGCAGGAGCTTCCGGTAATTCTCGACCTGCTCCTCCGCCGCCGAACGAAACCGGAGGTGTGAGATCTTGGTGAGTCCGTCTACGATGCCGCCGACTTCGATTCCAAAACGCTCTTTGATTTCGTCGAGCGTGACGTCGGAGTCTTCGGCCACATCGTGGAGCAGCGCGGCCGCGATGGTGACCGTATCCAACTGTTGATCCACCAGCACCTTGGCCACGCCGATGGCATGCGAGATGAAGTCATCCCCCGACAGCCGCTTTTGGCCGCGATGGGCCGCCGTGCTGAATTCCAGCGCGCGCTCGATCAAGTCCAGGTCCAACCGGTCTTTCCGGTGGGCCAGGGCTTCGGCAAACGAGGCGTCAATACTCGTCAGCGCGCCGGTCACAGCAGTCCAGCCTCCGCAAAACTGAAGTAATGGTCTCCCGCCACGATCACGTGATCGTACACCGGGATGTCCAGAAGGCGCCCAGCATCCGCCAGCTGGGTCGTAACCCCACGATCCTCCGCGGACGGGGTCGGATTCCCGGACGGATGGTTGTGGACCACGATCACGCCCGCCGCGGCCTCCGCGATGGCCGCCCGGAACACTTCGCGAGGATGCACCAACGAACTGTTCAGGATGCCGCGCGTGATCAGCAGATCGCGGGTCACGCGATTCTGCGTGTCGAGGGTGAGTAGGTGAAACTCTTCGACGACCAAATCGCGTAACGCCGGTCCACAGCGCTTCCCGATGTCGGCTGGCGAGCGCACCTGAAACGGCGTGTCGGCAGCCGAGTCCATCAGGCGGCGCCCGAGCTCCAGTGCCGCCGCCACCCGGGCAGCCTTGGCCGGTCCGACCCCTGGCAACCGGATCAACTCCCCCGGAAGCCGCCGGGCAAGCCCACGGAGGGAGCCGCCCCCCAAGGCCAGCACGCTTCGGGCCAGCGCGAGCGCGTCATTCCTCGCGGTACCCGTCCCCATCAGAATGGCCAGGAGCTCCACCACCGTCAACGCGCTGGGGCCATGCGTGGCCAACCGTTCGCGGGGGCGCTCGGGCCCCAGGGACTCAGCGATCCGCAAGTCCTGCATGGAGTTAAGGATCATGGCGCGGGGCCGGCAGAGCTAACGGGATTCGCGCGTCCCGGAGCCGAAATGGCAGGCAGCGACGGCAGACGGGCAGAGCCGGCTGGAGGGGCTACGGCGGGACGGCCAGGCCGCTCATTGCGGCAGGGCGTCGCCGCTGCCCTGGGATCAACGCGGTGGCGAGCCGCCGGAGCCTATGCTCCGTGACACTTTTTGTACTTCTTGCCGCTGCCGCAGGGGCACGGATCGTTCCGGCCCACCTTCGCACCGGTCCGTTGGACCGGGGCGCGGGCCGCGGCCTCGCCGCCGTCCGGTCCTCGATTGGTCACCATGGCGCGCGGGGCCATGGCCGCAGCGGGCACCGCCCCCGGCATCATCAGATCGGCGTCGGACGCCGGGTGCTCCGCCGTGACGGGTGGCGGCGGCGGCCGGCGCATCCGGTCCGGGGGCTCGCCGCCCACCTGAACCTGGAACTTGAAGAACCGCTCAGTGAAGGTGGACCGAATGTCGTTCATCAAGTCCACGAACATGTCGAAGGCTTCCTTCTTGTACTCGATGAGCGGGTCTTTCTGGCCCCAGGCGCGGTACTGGATACCGCTGCGGAGATGGTCCAGCTCAAAAAGATGATCCTTCCACTTCTCGTCAATGAGCGAGAGCATCACGTGGGAGAGCACCTTCTCGGCGAGATTCTCGGCGTTGTAGCGCCCACCGAGTTCATCCCAGGACGTGAGCTTCGCGCGGAAGGACTCCTGACCCGCTTGCTTGAGGCGCGTTTCGAGTGCGTGGTGGTCGGGGACCTTTTCGGGATCCTTGACGTCCGGAACCGAGATCAGATACCGCATGAGGAGATCCGTGGCCAAGAACTCGCGGTCCCACTCTTCCGGCCGCTCGTCCGGTTCGACTCGGGCGTACCCCTCGAGGGCGTGCTCGATCATTCGCACAGCCTCGGCTTTCAGCTCCTCCCCTCCCTCGAGCGCGAACAGGCGGAGCGAGTAGATAACCTCCCGCTGTTGGTTCATGACGTCGTCGTATTCCAGGAGCCGCTTGCGCGCCTGGAAGTTTTGCAGCTCGACGCGCTTTTGCGCGTTCTCAATGGCTTTGGTCACCCACGGGTGCGTAATCACCTCGCCATCTTCCACGCCCGCCTTCTCCATGATCCGGGCCACCCGCTCGGACATGAACAGACGCATGAGCCGGTCCTCCAGCGAGAGGAAGAACAAGCTCTGCCCGGGATCACCCTGACGCCCGGAGCGTCCCCGTAACTGTCGATCGATCCGGCGCGCATCGTGGCGCTCGGTTCCGAGCACCACCAGACCACAGGGCGGATCGTTGTTGCACCCGAGCTGTTTGATTTCTTGGTCCGAAAGGTCGGGGACTTCCTGGGTCTGCCCGAAGGGGGCGAGTTTCGCCTTGATCCCGCAGACCTGGCACTTTTTGACTCCCATCTGGAGTTTGATGTCGGTGCCCCGCCCTGCCATGTTGGTGGCGATGGTGATGGCCGCTGGGCGTCCGGCCTGCGCCACGATCTCCGCTTCCCGTTCGTGCTGCTTGGCGTTCAAGACCTCGTGCTTGAGCCCACGCCGCTTGAGCATCCGCGCCAGTGTTTCCGAGACCTCGACGCTCGTGGTCCCCACCAGCACCGGGAGGCCCCGTTCGTGCTGGCGGCTGATCTCCTCGATGATCGCGTTGTATTTCTCGCGGCGTGTCTGGTAGATCTGGTCGTCCACATCGATGCGGCGCACCGGCCGATTGGTGGGGATGACCATGACCTCCAGGCCATAGATCTGGAAGAACTCCGTCTCCTCGGTTTCGGCCGTTCCCGTCATCCCAGACAGCTTGTCGTACATCCGGAAGTAGTTTTGAATCGTGATAGTCGCGAGCGTTTGCGTCTCACCGCGGACCGTCACCCCTTCCTTGGCCTCGATGGCCTGATGCAGCCCGTCGGACCAGCGCCGTCCCGGCAGAATGCGGCCGGTGAATTCGTCGACGATGAATACCTGCCCGTCCTGCACGACGTACTCCACATCCTTCTCGTACAGGGCGTGGGCCTGGAGCAGTTTGTGGATGATGGTGAGCTTCTCGCTCTTTTCGGCGTATTCCGCTTCCAGGCTTCGACGGCGCTCGACCTTCTCTTCTGCCGAGAGCGTCTCATCGTGGTCGATGGCGCCCATTTCCTCGGAGATGTCCGGGACGATGAAGAGATCCGGGTCGTCCGGACTCATCGTCTCTACCCCCCGATCCGTGAGGTGGACGGAGCGGCCTTTCTCGTCCATGACGAAGTAGAGGTCTTCCTCGAGATCCCGAAACCGCTGCTGGCCGGGCGGGAGCTTTCGATCGGCGATGCGATCCAACTCCACCCGTTGCACCACCTGCTGAATCTGCGGTTCCTGCATCAGCTTCATGAGCCGCTTGTTCCTGGGCGTCCCGAGTCGGGCGAGGTAGGTCTTGACCGCAGCATCGTAATCGGAGGGATCCCGTTCGAGCGTGGGCTCTACATCCGCGATGAGTTGGTTGACGACGGCCATCTGTTTCCGCGCCAGGGTCTGCACCTGCGTGTTGAAGGCGCGGTATTTCTGATCGGACTCATTGCCCACGGGACCGGAGATGATCAGGGGGGTTCGCGCCTCGTCCACCAGAATGCTGTCTACCTCGTCGATGATGGCGAACGTATGCTCTCGCTGCACGCGCTGGTCCAGCGAGAACACCATGTTGTCCCGGAGATAGTCGAAGCCGAACTCGTTGTTGGTCCCGTACGTAATGTCGCACTGATACGCGGCGCGCCGTTCCGGGCTCGACGGTTCGGTGTTGTCGATACATCCGACGGTGAGACCGAGATACTGGAACAAATGTCCCATCCACTGCGAGTCGCGCCGTGCCAAATAGTCGTTGACGGTGACCAGATGGGCCCCTTTGCCGGGGAGCGCGTTGAGGTAGAGCGGGAGGGTGGCCACGAGTGTTTTCCCCTCGCCGGTGGCCATCTCCGCGATCTTCCCTTGGTGGAGCACGAGTCCACCGATCAACTGGACGTCGTAGGGGACCATGTCCCAGGTCATCTCGTGACCCGTGACCACGACGGAGGTGCCCTGGAGCCGGCGGCACGCTTCGCGTACGGTGGCGAACGCCTCGGGCAGCAGGTCATCCAGAACGCCAGCGGTCTCCTTCTTCAGCTCGTCTTCGAGCCGGTGAACCTCGCGATCCAACGCATCTCGCAGCTCGGGATCTGCGCACCCGTGCTTCTCCTGGCGCTTGGCGTCCAGCTGCGCCTCGAGCGCGCCGAGCTGCTCTTCGAGCTTGGCCCGGAGCACGGTCGTCTGTCCCCGGACCTGTTCGTCGCTGTACGATGCAAGCTCGCGCTCGAACTCATGTATGCGATCGATGATAGGCTGAATCCGCTTGAGCTCACGCTCGAAGCGCGTGCCGATCACCTTGTTGACCAACGTCTTTAGCATGCGTCCCGTTCGGTTGTGTGCGTCGGAGCGGCGCGATAGAGCTGGCGCCGCTGGATGTACTCCTCCACCGCGGGGGGGACCAGGCGGCGCAACGACTGCCCACGTCGCGCCTGTTCGCGCACCATCGTCGCCGAAATGTCCACGGCGGGGACCGGCAACGTGCGCGCGCCGGCCAGCCGTGCGTCGAATCCGGGCCGGGTGAGGACCACGACCTGAGCGAGATCCGAAATCGTCGCGACCTCATGCCACTGGGGAAAGTCGCGGGCCGCGTCCGCCCCAATCAGTAAAAATAACTCATCGTCCGGATACTCGGCCCGAAGCGCCCGGAGCGTCTCCACGGTGTACGACGGCCCCGGACGGGCCAGCTCGCGACCATCCAACCGAAATCGAGGGTCGACGGCGATGGCGAGGCGCACCATCGTGGCGCGGTCGTGAGCGTCGGCGTGGTGGCGCTCCCGCTTGAAGGGCTGGGTCCGGGCTGGGACGAACAACACAGTGTCCAGTGGAAGCTGGTCGGCGGCCGCCGCGGCAACGGTCAGGTGCCCCCGATGGATGGGGTCGAAGGATCCTCCCAAAATGCCGATGCGCACGTCGTCGTCAGAGCAAAGATGATGACAGCGGGCAGGCGTCGTCCAATTTCGGGGCGTCCGGATAGAACTGCCGCAGGTGTTCGCACGTCTCCCGCCGCTCTTCGATGTAGCCGATCTTGCGATAGGCCTCGACCAGTTTGATGAGCGCCTGCGCGGCGAACTCGGAGCGCGGGTAGTTGGCGACCACATCCCGAAAATACAGGATGGCGGAGTCGAACGCATTCAGCCGGAAATAGAAGTTCCCGGCCTTGTAGGTCTTTTCGGCGAACTTCTCGTTCAGGGCGGTGATCCGCTGGCTCGCTTGGGTGGCCACCGGACTGTCGGCATACCGCGCCAGCACTTCACGGTAGATCGCCATCGCCGTCTCACCGTACGTGGGATCCAGCTCGGCCCGCTTCCAGAGCTCGGCGTTCATGTCACCGGATCGGAGGAGCGCTTGCGGGGCCCGTGGGTGCTGCGGAAACTCATCCGCCACGCGACGGAACTCTCGGGCAGCCTCGATGCGGTTGCCCCCATCGCTGAGACAATCCGCCAGATAGAACCGCACGTCGGCCAACCGCGCGTCCCGCGGTGGCAGGTCGAACACGAGCTGCGTCAGCGCCGGGCGGGCCTTCCCGCAGTCGCCGGCCTCGTACCACGCAACCGCGGCCGCCATGAGCGAGTCCGCGTCCGGATACAGGGAGGGTTTGAACCCCCCACCGCACGCCACAGCACCCCAGAGGGTGGCGCACACACCGAGCGTCAACAATCCCCGTTGCACGTGCAATTGTACCCGCTATTGGTTGTCGGTTCCGGGTGCGCGACCGATCAAGTTCAGTCGCTCGGCGGCGACCCGGGCCGTGGCATCGCCCGGTGGCGCTCCCTCCAGCGCCCGCTGATAGGCGGCGGCCGCACCAGCAAAGTCGCCTTGGGCGAGCCGCACATCGCCCAATCCCACATAGGCAGCCCGTTCATCCGGTCCTGCACCGGCCCCTTGGGCTGCACGTTGGAACCAGGCGGCCGCCGACTGCGGTTGCCCCCGATCCAGTGCGCGCTGTCCGAGCGCCAGCGCACACCGGGCCAGCTCTCGGCGCGCCTCCGGCACGACGGCGGGGACCCGCTCGCGTCGAACAATACTCTCGAGTGTCGATACGGCCTGCTCGCACCGACCAAGCCTGCGCTGGACCATGGCGTACACGTAGATGAGGGAGTCTTGGATGCGGGCGTCCGGAGCGCCGGCGGCGGCGAGGGTCAAGACGGCCAACGCTTCGGGCGAGCGGGGAACCTCGCCAAGCGAACGCGCAAGCTCGCCCGCGAACGGCCCCAACCCCCGGCCTGGTGCAACCCGCTGCAGCGCCGCGAGGGCGGCGGCGAGCGACGCCCGGTCCTGCTCCCGGATCGCGGCAGTGGCGACCTGTTCGAGCCCGGTGGCGGCTTCCTCCACCCGCCCGGCCCCGCCCTCGTCCGCCATGGCCAGGTATTCCTCGACCGCGGCGGTGAGGTCCCCAGACCGTAGCGCGGCCGCAGCGGCCTTGGCGCGCAAATCGGCGTCGGGAGCGTGCTGCACCAAGGCCAAGCGATATTCCGCAAGCGCGTCGGTGAACCGGCGCGTCGCGTACGCGCGGTCCCCCAGAACTTCGTGGTCGACGGCGGAGCCAAAACACCCGCTCGTAACGAGCGTCACCGCGAGGGCCACCGACCTCGTCGGTGCCCAGCTACTGAACCGCGCCACGCTCCAGCATAGCGAGATACGCCTTGGCCCTCAAATCTTCCGGACGTTCCCGCTGGAGCTGCTCCCACACGTCCCGTGCAGCCGCTGCATCCCCCGACACGTAACAGGCGAGTCCCAGCGCCGCTTTGGGGTCGGCGGCCGTGGGACGAGCCCGGACCACCCGTTCGAACTCTTCTCGGGCCTCCAACGACCGCCCGGCTTCGAGCAGGAGTCGCCCCAAGCGGTACCGGAGATCGTGGAACTCCGGCCGCAGCCGCAACCCTGCCTGGTACTGTACGATCGCCTCGCCGAGAGCCCCTGCTTCGGCGTAGGCTTCACCCAACCCCGCGTGGAGATTGGCCAGCTTTCCCGAGTGATGGCGTGGCAATTCGCCCCGGGAGTCGCTGGCAATTTCCCGGGCGGTCGCGAACGCCTCCGTTGCCTCCTGCGAGTGTCCGAGCTCGCCGAGCACGATGCCGCGATGAATGTGTGCCTCGATATAACGCGGATTGAGTTCGAGGGCACGATCGAACGACTCGAGCGCCCGGTCGGGTTGGCCCACGAGGTGGTACGACAATCCCACCATGTGATGAGCGTCCGCGAAGGCCCGGCCTTCCTCGATCAGCTCTTCGAGCAGGTGAATACACCCGTAGTAGTCCTGGAGCTCGAAGCGTTCCTTGGCGAGCTCAATGGCTTGTGACGGGCGAGCGGTCATGGAATCTCTCGTGGCGTTGGGCGCGGCGCTCACATCGACCCCCGGTCAGCTACTAGCTGCGTGCGAAAGTAGTCGATCGTGCGGCGAAGCCCTTCCTCCAGCGGCACTTGGGGTTCCCAGTCCAAGAGACGCCTCGCGGTCGCGATGTCGGGCCGACGTTGCTTCGGGTCGTCGGTCGGCAGGTCTTCGTGCACGACAGGTGACTGTGAACCCGTCAAATGGAGCACGATTTGGGCCAACTCCGCGACCGTAAACTCCGCGGGATTCCCCAAGTTGACCGGCTCCGGGCCGCCGCGCTCGAACAGACGCACGATCCCCTCGATCAGATCATCGACGTAGCAAAACGACCGCGTTTGGCGCCCGCTCCCGTACACGGTGAGCGGCTCACCCACCAAGGCCTGTACAATGAAGTTGGAAACGACCCGTCCATCACTCTTTCGCATCCGGGGTCCATACGTATTGAAAATGCGCACGATCCTCGTGTCGAGCCCGTGATACCGGTGGTACGCCATGGTCATGGCTTCGGCAAACCGCTTGGCCTCATCATACACCCCACGCGGGCCGACGGGGTTCACATGTCCCCAATAGCTCTCCGGTTGGGGGTGGACCTGAGGGTCACCATACACTTCCGATGTACTTGCCAAAAAGAACCGAGCGTCCTTGGCTTTGGCCAGCCCCAGGGAATTGTGGGTCCCGAGTGACCCGACTTTCAGGGTTTGGATGGGGAGCTTGAGATAGTCCACGGGACTGGCGGGTGACGCCAGGTGAAACACCGCATCCAACGGACCCTCTACCTCGATGAACGTGCTCACGTCGTGCTGCAGGAACGTGAAGCCGGGCGTGTCCCACTGGTGTGCGAGGTTGGTTCTCGCACCCGTGATGTAATTGTCCATCGCGATCACCTCGTGCCCGTCTCCCACGAGGCGATCCGTCAGATGGGACCCGAGAAACCCGGCGGCTCCCGTGACAAGCACCCGCACCTACGCCGGCCTCCGGCCAATGCTCACGTAGCGGAAGCCCATCGCGCGCATCTTGTCCGGATCGTACAGGTTGCGGCCGTCCACGATGAGGGGACGCTTCAGCAGCGACTTCATCCGCGGGAAGTCCGGGTTGCGGAACTCCAACCACTCCGTGATGATCACCAGAGCGTCGGCCCCTTCCAGTACGTCGTACGCCCGATCCACGTACGTGATACGGCTCCCAAAGATGCATCGGGCGGTCGCCATGGCTTCCGGGTCGTGGGCCCGGATGCGCGCGCCGGCCGCCAACGCCGCCTCGATGAAGTCAATGGCGGGACTCTCCCGCATGTCGTCCGTGCGAGCCTTGAACGCGAGTCCCCACACGGCGATCGTGCTGCCGCTCAACTGCCCGTCCAGCTCACCCGTGAGCATTCGCATCAACTTGCCCTTTTGCTGCGCGTTGAACGCTTCCACCTCTTCGATGATCGTGAGCGGCACCCCGTATTCAGCCCCCGTGCGCACGAGCGCGCGCAGATCCTTGGGAAAGCAGGAACCGCCGTAGCCGGGCCCGGGGAAGAGAAACGCTGGCCCGATCCGGGAGTCACTGCCAATACCGCGCCGTACCATGGTGATGTCCGCCCCAACCTTCTCACAGAGCTCCGCCACCTGGTTCATGAACGTGATCCGCGTGGCGAGCATGGAATTGGCCGCATACTTCGTGAGCTCGGCCGAGGCGATGTCCATGAAGAGGATGGGGTTCCCGGTCCGAACGAACGGCGCGTAGAGCTCACGAAGGACCTCCGCCGCCTCTTCCGCATCGACGCCCAGCACCACACGGTCGGGCTTCATGAAATCCTCGACCGCGGTGCCCTCCTTCAAGAACTCGGGATTCGAACAAACGTAGAAACGTTGCTGCGTGTGCCGCGCGATGGTTTCTCGCACCTTGGCCGCCGTACCCACGGGCACGGTGCTCTTCGTGATGATGACCGTGGGCCCTTTCATGCGCTCGCCGATGGTTCGGGCCACCGCCAGCACGTGCTGGAGGTCGGCAGACCCATCTTCGTCCGGTGGTGTCCCCACAGCGATGAACACCACGACCGAGGCCTCCACCGCACTCCCCACGTCGGTGGTGAACTTCAGTCGTCCCTCCGCCTGGTTGCTGACCACCAGCTGCTCCAGTCCAGGTTCGTAGATCGGGATCTTGTTCTGACGCAGCTGCTGGATCTTGGCTTCGTCGACGTCGGCGCAGACCACGTCGTTGCCGGCTTCCGCCAGACATGCACCGACGACGAGCCCAACGTAGCCCGTACCCACTACGGTCACTTTCATGAGGTGGTTGCGTTCCTCAGGGTGCGAAGAGCGTTGCGAGTGTCCACGACCCGGCGGGCCTCCGCCTGAATCAGGTCGTAGTCCAAACTCGAGTGGTCCGTCGCGATGACCACACAATGGGCGGCGCGAATCTCCTTGACATCGAGATCCACGGAACAGAGCTCGATGCCGTCGTCGGTCACCCGCGCAACATAGGGGTCGTGGTATCGGACCAGCGCCCCCTGCTGATCGAGCAGGCGGATGATGTCCAGCGCCGGGCTCTCCCGCACGTCATCGATATCCCTCTTGTAGGCGACACCCACGACCAAGACCTGCGAGCCGCGGACCGGACGCGCGTCGTCGTTCAACTGCTCGATGACCTTGCGAACCCAAAACGCGGGCATCTCGGCGTTGACGTCCTCGGCCACGTCGATGAACCGCGTCTTGTAGTTCAACCCGCGCATCTTCCACGCGAGGTAATGCGGATCGATGGGAATGCAATGCCCGCCGAGTCCTGGACCCGGCGTGAACTTCATGAACCCGAACGGCTTGGTGGCTGCCGCCTCGATCACCTCCCACACATCCACCCCCAGCTTGTCGCACACGATGGCCATTTCGTTCACCAGGCCGATATTCACGCTCCGAAACGTGTTCTCCAGCAGCTTCACGAGCTCGGCCGCCTCCGGCGACGAGACGCGCACCAGCGTATCGAACACCGGCTCGTAGAGTGCCGCCACCACACGCTGGCAGCTGTCGGTCACCGCCCCCACCACCTTGGGTGTGTTCCGCGTCTGCCATGTGGGATTGCCGGGATCGACCCGCTCGGGGGAGAAGGCCAAAAACACATCCCGGCCGACCACGAGGCCGCTGGCCTCGATACTCGGGAGCAACAGCTCCCGTGTGGTCCCGGGATACGTCGTGCTCTCCAACACCACCACCTGACCAGCGTGGATATGCTGAGCCACCTCCTGGGCAGCTGCGAGCACGAAGGAGACGTCGGGGTCCTTGGTCTTGGAAAGTGGCGTCGGCACGCAGATCGAGATGACGTCCACGTCCGAGAGGCGCCGCATCTCCGTCGTCGCGTCGATGCGACCCTCGCGCACCAGCGCCGCCAATCGGTCCTGCGCAACATCCTTGACGTGCGAGCGACCCTCCCGCACAGCATTGGTCACCGCCGGATTCACGTCGAAGCCGATCACGTGGTACCCGGCGGCGGCGATCTCCACGGCCAAGGGCAGCCCGACGTATCCGAGCCCGACGACGCCGAACGCGGCGGATCGATCCTGTGCCTTGGCGATCAGGCGTTGTTCGGCGGTGGTCACGCCGCCTGCCCGCTCACACAAGCCACGGCGGACCCTCCGCCCGCCAGCGATCGGGATGCCGCGTCCAAGACCCGCACCACCCGCACCCCGTCCTCGGCACCCGAGCGCGGGCGCTCCTGGCCCCGCGCCACGGCCACGAAATGCCGGAGTTCCGCGCCCAACGGCTCGACCGACGGGACCGGCGGAATCGCGGTGTCTCCGTCCTGCATCGCGAGGCTTGCACCGCACGAGGTGTACTCGGCCGGAGAATCCACGCCCTTGGCGAAGATCTTCAGTTTTTCCCTTGCCTCCATGTCGTCAAACACAACCCGGCAGCGAGACCCCACGACCGTGAGGCGACGCTCCTTGTGCGGATCGAGCCACGACATCTGCACCTGGGCCATGGGACCCCAGGCAAAGTCCATGACCATGAATACCACGTCTTCGATCCCCGGCTGGCGAAAACTGCGTCCCTGCGCCATCACCCGCGTGGGCACCTGGTTCAGCAGGTAGAGCGCCACCGAGACGTCATGCGGACCAAAGCTCCACAGCACGCTCTCGTCCGGCTGGATCGGCCCGCGGTTGATTCGCCGGCTGGACAAGTAGTACACGTCGCCCAAATCCCCCCCGTCCATCATCGCCTTGAGCCGTTCGATCGCCGGATGAAACAGCAGCAGATGACCAACCACGACCGGCACCTGCTGCCGATCGGCAAGCTCTGCCAACGCCTCGGCGTCCCGCACGGACAGAGCAAAGGGTTTCTCCACGAGTACCGGTAGTCGGTGGTCGAGCGCCTCCTGCACGAGGTGCGCATGCGACCCCGACGGTGTCGCCACGACCACGGCATCGGCCAGCCCCAACGCATCGGCCGACCGGCCGGTGACCGTCACCCCGGGATACTGCCGGCGGATGGCCTCCCTTCGGTCGTCTCGCAAATCGCACACGGCCACCAACTCCACCTCCGGAAGGGCCGCCAGCGTGCGGACGTGGTTGCGGCCCCAGGATCCGGCGCCGATCACGGCGACCTTGAGGCTGGTCATCCGTAGAACTCCTTGATCGCCGCAATCACCGTGTCTCGCTGCTCCGCGGTGAGCTCAGGGTACACGGGAACCGATAGGACCTCGGCGGCAGCACGCTCCGCCTCCGGGAACGTGCCCTCGCGGTACCCGAGGTCCGCAAAGCACGGCTGCAGATGCAGCGGGCGGGGATAGTAGACCGCGCACCCGACGCCCCGCGCGGTCAAGTGCTGCTTCAGCTCATCTCGGCGCTCTGCCCGTATGGTGTATTGATGAAAGATCGGTTCGTTCGCCTCGTCGATCACGGGCGTGCGGATGCCGTCCACGCCGCGCAGCGCATCCGTGTAGGCAGCGGCGTGGCAGCGCCGCGCCTCAGACCACGCCGACAAGTGCGGGAGCTTGGCAAGAAGGACCGCCGCCTGCAGGGTGTCCAGCCGACTATTGGTCCCGATTTCCTCATGGTGATACTGTTTCGCACCGCCGTGTGTCCGAAGCTTGCGGAGACGCGTGGCCAGCGCTTCGTCTTGCGTGACGACCATCCCGCCATCCCCCCATCCTCCGAGATTCTTGCTGGGGAAGAACGAAAACGCCCCACTGTGCCCGAGCTCACCCGCTCGACGCCATGTCCCTTCGATCCGGCGTCGGGCACCAATGGCCTGCGCAGCGTCTTCCACCACGGCGAGCCCGTGGCGAGCGGCGAGCGGCATGAGCCGTTCCATGGGCACCATCTGCCCGAACAGATGGACCGGCACCACCGCACGCGTTCTGTTGGTGATCGCCTGCTCCACCCCCTCGATGCACAGGTTGAACGTGACGGGATGGACGTCCACGAACACCGGCGTCCCGCCGGCATTGTGGATGGCACCCGCCGTCGCGAAGAAGGTGAAGGGAGAGGTAATGACCTCGTCACCGGCCCGCAGATTCAATGCCTTCAGGGGAAGAAGCAACGCGTCGGTTCCACTGGCGCACGCGATACCGTATTGCGCACCACTGAGCGCGGCCACCGCCTCCTCGAGGCGTCGAACGGGTTCGCCCAGGATGAAATGTTGGCTCTCGACCACCTCCATCAGGGCGTCGAGCAGCTCCTCTCGAATCGTCGTAAACTGCGCTCGCAAGTCGAGCAACGGCACGTTCATCGATTCTCCAAACTCAAAAAAACGTAACAGCTTAGTCGCGTTTCGAACCAACGTCAATCCGACTCAACTGTCCGCCCGACTCCCGATACCCCACTCCACAGCGGCCGCACGCGGCACTCCCGCCGGACAGGTGCAGGCGTTCCCCGCACTGGCACATCCATCCCACCCGACGGGCCGGCACGCCAAGCATCAGTGCATGCGGGACCACGTCGGAGGTTACCACCGCGCCGGCCCCGATGAAAGCGAATTCCCCGAGAGTCACCCCGGCGACGACCGTCGCGTTGGCACCGATCGACGCTCCCCGCCGCACCAGGGTGCGCTGATACATGTCCTTGCGCGAAACGTGGGAGCGGGGTGTCGTGACATTGGTGAACACACAGGAGGGACCACAGAACACGTCATCTTCCAGTATCACGCCCTCGTAGACCGACACGTTGTTCTGAATCTTGACGTTGTTCCCGATCCTGACGTTGGGCATCACGACCACGTTTTGCCCAAGGCTGCACCCCTCCCCGATCACGGCGCCCGGCATGACGTGGCAAAAATGCCAGATCTTGGTGCCGGCGCCGATCACGGCGCCCTCGTCGACATACGCACTCTCGTGCGCGAAATAGTCGGTCATGTGGTCACAGCTCCTGGCTTCCCATGCCCTGCTTCCCGATCACCTTCACCTCGAGCGCCAACTCGATCCCGAACTCCTGGAAGACGCGCTCCCGCACGTGATCGATGACGGCCAGCACCTCCGCCGCGGTCGCCCTTCCGACATTGACGATGTAGTTGGCGTGTTTGGGTGAGACCTGTGCATCGCCGATCCGAAAGCCCTTGAGCCCACAGGCGTCGATCAGCTGGCCGGCCGAGCGTGGGCGATCGCCCGCGGTGTCGTTCGCGCCCTGCGGTTCCCCCGGAGCGGAAGCCGGTGGCGTGGGATTGCGGAATACCGAACCGCAACAGGGTTCGTCGAAGGGCGTACCCGCCTTACGCCACCGAAAATGTTGGCGAATTTCCCGCTCGAGCACCGTCGGATCCTGGGGTTGCAACTCCACCGTCGCCGCGACGACCACGGCGTCACGCAGCCCGCTCGCGCGATACCGCCAGGCAATCTCACCCCGTAACAGCTGCCGCACCTCGCCACCGGCGCTCACCACGTCGACCGCGCGTACGACCTGGGAGAAATCCTGCCCGTGGGCGCCCGCGTTCATGAACACTCCACCACCCACCGTTCCCGGAACACCCACCAGCCGGTGGACACCCCCCAGGCCGGCTCGGGCCGACCGGCGGGCCAGGCGGGGGGTGGGCAGCCCCGCGCCCACGTGCCAAACGGTCGCCTCATTCCCCACCGCCTGGGTTACCCGGTCGAGCCCCTTGCCGAGGCGCACGACGATGCCGTCGAACCCCTCGTCGCCGATGAGCACGTTCGATCCGAGCCCCAGCGCCAAGCAGGGTGTGCCAGATGCGCGCGCGAATCTCACCACGCGGACCACGTCCTCCACCGACGCGGGAAATACCAGCGCCGCTGCCGGCCCGCCAATCCGGTAGGTGGTAAAGCGGGCGAGGGCGGTGTCGAACTCGATCTCACCATCGAGCTCCGCCGCCAGCGCCGCCAACGCGTTCACCGGCGTCGCTCCGACTCCGGCAGCGACGCGAACGGACCCAGCCCTCCTTGCGTGAGCCGCGGATCGGTCCCGGTCCGCTTGTACCATTCCTGGAGACAGCACACGCTCCGCTCCGGCTTGCGCAGGGCCGCAATGGCGTCACACACCGCTTTCGCCGCCGACATCGTCGTGGCGTACGGGAGGCGGTAGCGGAGCACCATGCGCCGGATCTCGTAATCGTCCTGCTGGGTCAACTTCCCCAACGGGGTGTTGATGAGGAGCTGGACGCTGCCAGAGACGATCAGGTCCTTGGCGTTGGGCCTGCCCTCGTGGACCTTGAGCACCTCGTGCGCCGGAATACCTCGCGCGCCCAGGTACCCGGCGGTGCCTCGCGTGGCGAGAATACGAAAGCCGAGCTCGTAGAGACGTTGGACGATGGGTCGCACGGTGGGTTTGTCGTTATCGTTGACCGTGACGAGTACCGCACCTTCGGTGGGAAGGGCCCCGTCGGCACCGATCTGCGCCTTGGCAAACGCCATCCCGAAGTTTTCCGCCACCCCCATGACTTCGCCGGTCGACCGCATTTCCGGTCCCAACAGGGAATCGACTCCCGGCAGCTTGGCGAACGGGAACACGGCCTCTTTCACGGCGACGTAGGGAATGACCACCTCGTCGGGAACACCGACCTCATCGAGCGTCCGTCCCACCATCACCGCCGCCGCCAGTTTGGCAAGCGGGACACCCGTGGCCTTACTGACGAATGGTACGGTCCGCGAGCCCCGAGGGTTCACTTCCAGGACGTACACGACTCCGTCTTTCACGGCGTATTGCACGTTGATGAGGCCCACCACCCCGAGGGCCTCGGCGAATGCCCGGGTGTGACGCCGCATGAGGTGCACGGCGTCGGGCTCGATGAGATACGATGGCAACACACACGCCGAATCTCCCGAGTGGATGCCGGCGTCTTCGATGTGCTGCATCACGCCGCCGATCACACACCGCGTGCCGTCCGCCACGGCGTCGACGTCGGCCTCGAACGCATCCTCCAAAAACCGATCGATCAGAATGGGATGCTCGGGGGAGGCCCGGACCGCGCTGTGGAAGTAGTCACGCAGCATGGGCTCGTCGTAGACGATCCGCATGGCCCGACCCCCCAACACATAGGACGGACGCACCAAGACCGGGTATCCGACCTGCTTGGCGACGGCCACCGCTTCTTCCACGTCCACGGCGGTGCCGTTGGCCGGTTGGGTCACCCCGAGTTTCCGTGCGAGCGCCTCGAAACGGCGGCGGTCTTCCGCGGTGTCGATGGCGTCTGGACTCGTGCCCAGGATCGGCACCCCCGCCGCCTCCAACCCTTTGGCCAAGTTCAGGGGGGTCTGTCCACCCAGCTGCACGACCACCCCTTTGGGTCGCTCGAGACGCACGATTTCGAGCACGTCCTCGAGCGTGAGGGGTTCAAAGTACAGTTTGTCCGAGATGTCGAAATCGGTGGAGACGGTTTCCGGATTACAGTTGATCATGATGGTCCGGTACCCAAGCTCCCGAAGCCCCAGCCCCGCCCGCACGCAGCAGTAGTCGAACTCCACGCCCTGACCGATCCGATTCGGGCCACTCCCCAAGATGACGATGCCGCCATCGCCTAGGGGCTCCGATTCGTTCTCGTCCTCGTAGCTCGAGTAGTAGTACGGCGTGGCGGCCGGAAACTCGCCAGCGCACGTGTCCACCACCTTGTAGCTGGGGTGGATCCCCAGCTCCCAGCGCCGCGATCGGACCTCCGCCTCCGTCACGTTGTGCAAATCAGCGAGCTGACGATCCGAAAAGCCGAGCCGCTTCATCGCCCGCACATGGTCCGCGTCCAGGGGCGCGCTGCGGAACCGCTCTTCCGCACCGACGAGCTCGGCCAGTTGGGCAATGAACCACGGATCGATGTGGGACAGCTCGGCGATCTCGTCCACGGAGACTCCGAATTCCAGTGCCCGCTTGATCTGGAAGACGCGCTCAGCGGTGGGAGTCCGCAGGGCGAGTCGCAGCGTCTCTGGGTCCTCGGCTGAGAGGCCGTCATCGTCGGCCCTCCGGCCCACGGTCCATCCCGGCCGGGAGATCTCGAGCGCGCGGAGGCCTTTCTGAAACGCCTCCTTGAACGTCCGGCCGATGGCCATGGACTCTCCCACCGATTTCATCTGCGTCGTGAGCGTCTTGTCCGCCGCTGGGAATTTCTCGAACGCGAACCGCGGAAACTTGACGACGACGTAATCCAACACGGGCTCGAACGAGGCGGGGGTCGTGCGGGTGATGTCGTTGGGTAGCTCATCCAGCGTGAACCCTACGGCCAGCTTGGCACCGATCCGGGCGATGGGAAATCCGGTAGCCTTCGACGCCAGTGCCGAGGAGCGGGACACGCGGGGGTTCATCTCGATGACCAGCATCTCGCCGTTGCGCGGGTGTACGGCGAACTGGATGTTGCACCCGCCGGCCGCCACCCCAATCTCCCGAATGATGGCGATGGCGGCGTCTCGCATGTCCTGATACTCGCGGTCCGTGAGCGTCATGGCTGGCGCGACCGTGATCGAGTCACCCGTATGCACGCCCATGGCGTCGAAGTTCTCGATGGAGCAAATCACCACCACGTTATCGCGGCAGTCCCGCATGACTTCGAGTTCGAACTCCTTCCACCCGAGCACCGATTGCTCGATGAGCGCCGCCCCCACCGGTGAAAGCCCCAGCGCCCGGTCGACCAGCGCCTCGTATTCGTCGCGGTTGTACGCCACCCCGCCACCGCTCCCTCCCAGGGTGAAGGAGGGCCGGATGATGGCCGGATACCCCACTTCCTCGACGATCGCCATGGCCTCGTCGAAGGACCGCGCCACGGTTCCTCGCGGCACCGCCAAGCCGATCCGTTGCATCGCCGCCGCGAATTCCCTGCGGTCCTCCGCCATCTGGATCGCTCGCTGGTCGGCGCCGATCAGCTCGACGCCAAACCGCTCGAGCGTCCCATCGTCCGCCAGGGCCATGGCCACGTTCAGCGCCGTCTGGCCCCCCATCGTGGGCAGGAGCGCATCGGGACGCTCCTGCTCGATGACCCGGGCCACCCACTCCGCCGTGACTGGTTCGACATACGTCCGGTCAGCGAGCTCGGGATCGGTCATGATCGTCGCGGGATTCGAGTTGACGAGCACGACATGATATCCTTCTTCGCGCAGCGCCTTGATGGCTTGGGTCCCGGAATAATCGAACTCCGCGGCCTGCCCGATCACGATGGGCCCGGAGCCGATCAGCAGGATCGTCTCGATATCAGTTCGCTTGGGCATGGACCAACTCGTGCAGTGTATCGGGGAGAGAGACCCGGGGTCGCCATCCCGTGGCGGCCTGGAGCTTCGACGCGTCCCCCACTAGGTACGGAATGTCCGCCGGCCGCTGAAGCGCCGCCGCCACCTCAGGAATGACCCGGTGCCCGACCGCATCCATCAGCATTTCCAGCAGCTCCCGCAAACTGACGCCCGTGCCGGACGCCACGTTATAGATCTCACCGGGGACGCCTTTGGTCACGAGGAGGCAGTACGCCTGTGCCACGTCCGCCACGTGTAAGAACTCCCGCACTGGCTCCAGGTTGCCCACCTCGATGACCGGGGCACCAACCCGCTTGGCGGTCACCAGACGTTGGGCAAGCGCGGGCGCCACGAACCGGCTGTCTTGTCCCGGCCCCGTGTGCGAGAACGGCCGGGCGATGACGACGGGCAGTCCCGTCCGGCGATGCACCTCGAGGGCAGCGACTTCTCCGGCGAGCTTGGAAGCCGCGTAGGGCGAACGCGGGCGAGTGAGATCCTGTTCGACCCGCGGCCGGCGAGGACCGGTCCCGTAAACCTCGGCGGTAGACACGACCAGGACGGTCGGCCCGTCACCCCCGCTCCCCTTGAGGCGGTCCGCCAGCGCCGAGATCAGCCGGACCGTGCCCATGGCATTGACTTCCCACGCGGCCAGCGGGTCACGCAATGCATCGCGGCCCGAGGCCACGGCCGCGAGATGAATGAGGGCGTCGCACGGCTCCGCAGCAACCTCCGCGATCGAGGAGGCATCGAAGAGATCGAGCGCGCGTGTCCTCAGCCCCGCGGGCCACGGAACCCGTCCGGGCTCGGGACCCGTTGCCGCCACCACCTCGTGCCCCGCCTCGTCCAGGGCGCGCACCACCCAGGGACCCACGAACCCGTCCGCACCGGTGACGACGACCCTCACTGCCGAGCGCGAAGCCGCTGGAGATCGGAGTCGACCATCATGCGGACGAGCTCTTCAAACGAGACGGTCGGTTCCCACCCCAACCGGTCCCGGGCTTTCTGGGGATCCGCCTGGAGGATCTCGACCTCGGCCGGACGAAAGAAAGCCTCGTCGATCTTCACGAACTCCTGCCACTCGAGCCCCACGTGGCCGAACGCGACCTCGACGAGTTCCCGGACTGAGCGCGTCTGGCCCGTACCCACGACGAAGTCGTCGGGCTCCTCCTGCTGGAGCATCAACCACATCGCGCGAACGTAATCACCCGCAAAGCCCCAGTCACGCCGTGCGTCCAGGTTCCCCAGGCGCAGCTCCGACGCGAGACCCAGCTTGATCTGCGCCACCGCGTGGGACACTTTGCGCGTCACGAACTCCAGGCCCCGGCGCGGCGATTCGTGGTTGAACAGAATGCCGCTCACCGCAAACATGTCATAGGATTCGCGGTAATTCACCGTGATCCAATGGCCGTAGACCTTGGCCACGCCGTACGGCGATCGCGGATGAAACGGCGTGCCCTCGTGTTGGGGGGTCTCCTGCGCCTTGCCGAACATCTCCGACGAGCTAGCCTGGTAAAACCGGGCCTCGGGGTGCGCCAGGCGTACGGCCTCGAGCAGGCGGGTGACGCCGAGAGCGGTGAACTCGCCCGTGAGGACCGGCTGGGTCCAGCTCGTCGGTACGAAGCTCTGGGCCGCCAGATTATAGATCTCCTCGGGTCTCACGTCCCGAATGACCGTGGTCAGCGAATGTTGATCGAGGAGATCGGCAGGGACGATCTGTACCCGGTCGAGCAGATGCCCGATCCGCTCGTACGAGTCATGGGACGTGCGCCGCACGACGCCGACCACCGTGTATCCTTGCTCCAGCAGGAACTCGGCGAGGTAGGAGCCGTCTTGACCGGTAACGCCAGTTATCAGGGCCGTGGTCATTTAGCTCAACACCTTGTAAGATACGGAGTTACTGAGTAGCTTTCGCGACTGCTGACCAAGCAGATCGACGCTGACCATTCCGACGTGAGTGCTCCTCATGGCTCGTACATGCGAAATCTGTGGCAAGGGACCGACCTTCGGTCACAACGTGAGCCACGCCAACAATAAGACCAACCGGCGCTGGAATCCCAACCTGCAGCGGGTGCGGGCGCTCGTCGACGGTCAGCCGAAGCGGATCCGCGTCTGTACGCAGTGCATCCGTGCAAACCGCGTCACGAAAGCTCCACGCGGCGCAGCCGCACCTGCGTAAAAAAATGGGGACCGCTTGAGGTCCCCATCCCATTCGAACGCCGTTGCTCGCCTCACTCGGATAGCAGCTCAATGCGGGCCAACTCGGCGCCGTCTCCGTGGCGATGCCCGAGCTTGACGATCCGCGTGTATCCGCCCGGCCGGCTCGCGAAGCGGGGGCCAATGTCCCCGAACAAGCGCCCCGACACCCCCCGATCCTTGATGTGGCGCTCCACCTGCCGCCGCGCATGTAGATCCCCGCGCCGCGCCAGCGTGATCAGCCGTTCCGCGAACGGACGCAGTTCCTTCGCCTTGGCCACCGTCGTGACCATGCCCCCATGCTCGAACAGGGACGCGGCCATGTTGCGCAACAAGGCGCGGCGATGGGAGGCCGTGCGGCTCAGCTGCCGTCCTTTTCGCCGGTGGCGCATCAGTCCGTCCCGGCGGGCGCGGCACCCACGGACGGGACCGTGCCCTGATTCAGCACGATCAGCTCGCCGTCCTGCTCCTGGATCTCCATCCCGAAGTTGAGACCCTCGCGGCGGAGCATGTCGGCGATCTCACTCAGCGCTTTCTCACCGACGTTCTTCACCTTCAACATCTCGTCTTCCGTGTAACGGACGAGATCCCCCAACGTGCTGATGTTGGAGTTCTTCAGTGAGTTGATCGACCGAACGGAGAGCCCACAGTCGTCGATGGGCTTGGTGAGCAGATCTCGCAGCTCGGCGCTATCGCCTCCTCCCTCGCTCTCCACCGCGTCCGGCGCCATCGGGACGCGCCCGAAATCCATGAAGTAGCGAAAGTGCTCCTGGAGGAGCGCCGCCGCATAGGCCACCGCGTCCTCGGGGGAGATTGCGCCGTTGGTCTCCACCGACAGGTTCAAGCTGTCGAAGTCGGTCCGCTGCCCCACCCGCGTCTCGGCAACCGTGAAATTCGCTCGCCGAACGGGATTGTACACCGCATCGATGCGCACAACGTCCACGGGAAGCGAGCGGTCCACGTCGTGCTGTGACGCCTCGACGTACCCGCGTCCTTTGTTGACGTAGAACTCGCCCGTGATCTCCCGATCTTCCTGCAAAGTGAAGAGCACGTGATCGGGGAAGACGACCCGCACGGATCCATGTGGCTCGAGATCCCCGGCGCGCACGGGGCCCGCTTTGTCCACCTTGAGGTGAACCACGGCCTCCTCCACGTCTTCCGCGAGAACGAGCGTACTGGACTTCAGCCGTTGGATGATCTGGTGAATATCCTCGACCACGCTCGGGACCGTCTGATGCTCGTGCACCACGCCCTCCAGGCGAAAGGCCCAGATGGCCGACCCAGGCAACGAGGAGAGCAACATGCGTCGCAGCGCGTTGCCGAGCGTGTAGCCGTATCCCCGCTCCAGCGGCTGGAGGCGAAACTCCGCCGCCGAGGGGATGTCTTCCCGCTTCGTCATTTCCACGACGTGCGGGCGAACCAATCCGGTCATGTCGATGCTAGGCATATTACTTGGAATAGAGCTCCACGATGAGCTGCTCCTGGGCGGCAACGGGAATGGTGTCGCGTGTGGGCAGCTCCATGACTTTTCCAACGGCCTTATCAGGATCCACGTTGATCCAGGAGACGGGCACCGCCCGGGACAGGGCCTCCAGCGACGAGCGGATCATGGCGGCGTCGCGGCTCTTCTCGCGCACCCGCACCTCGTCCGTGGGTTTCACCGCGTAGGACGCGATGTTGACCGTCCGACCGTTCACTTCGATATGACGATGGCCGACCAGCTGGCGCGCCGCGTTGCGGCTGGGCGCAAATCCCATCCGGAACACGATGTTGTCCAGGCGCGTCTCGAGCGCGATCAGTAGGTTGTCACCGGTCACACCAGGCAACACGCGTACGCGGTCGAACGTATTGCGGAACTGGCGCTCGGTCAGGCCGTAGATGCGCTTGACTTTCTGTTTTTCCCGCAACTGCTTGGAGTACTCCGAGGTCTTGCGGCGTCGGCTCATGGCCTGCCCGTGTTGACCCGGCGCATAGGCGCGACGCTCGATGGCGCACTTGTCCGTCAGGCACCGCGTGCCCTTCAGGAACAGCTTCGTGCCCTCACGGCGGCAGAGCTTACAGACGGGACCAGTGTGACGTGCCATCGTCAGACCCGCCGCTTCTTGGGCGGGCGGCATCCATTGTGCGGAATCGGCGTCACGTCACGAATCGACTTGACCTCCAACCCCGCCGACACCAACGCTTGAATGGCAGACTCCCGCCCCGAGCCCGGACCCTGCACGCGAACGTGCACCCGTCGCACACCGAGATTCACCGCTTCCCGCGCACACTGCTCCGCGGCCACCGTAGCGGCAAACGAGGTGGACTTCTTGGATCCCTTGAAGCCCGACTTGCCCGCCGAGCCCCAAACGAGGGCGTTGCCCTGCAGGTCGGTGATGGTGACGAGCGTATTGTTGAATGTCGCCGTGATGTGGGCGATTCCCTCTGCCTCGACCACCTTCTTGCGGCGACTTCCCGAACTCTGTGCTTGCGCCATGTTACTTCTTGACCGCCTTCTTCTTGCCGGCGATGGGCCGCCGGGGACCCTTCTTCGTCCGGGCGTTCGTGTGCGTTCGTTGACCGCGCACCGGCAAGTTCCGTTTGTGCCGCGTCCCCCGGTAGCTGCCGATGTCCATCAACCGCTTGATGTTCATCGCCACCTCCGTCCGCAGGGCACCCTCCACCTTGACCTGCCGCTCGATGGCCTGTCGGAGGCGCGCAACCTCAGCGTCGGTGAGGTCCCGGACACGGGTGTCCGGATTGACGGCCGTGTCGTCCAACACACGCCCGGCCGTCGAATCACCCACACCATAGATGTACGTCAAGGCGATCTCCACACGCTTCTCCCGCGGGAGATCCACACCTGCTATGCGGGCCATACTACCCCTGCCTCTGCTTGTGCTTGGGATTGCGCTTGCAGATGACTCGGGTGACACCACCCCGCCGAATCACCTTGCAGTGCTCGCAGATTGGCCGAACGCTGGATCGTACCTTCAAAACGCCTCGCCTGGGATATTGCAATCGAGCCTAGCAATATAGAGGCGAGGTAAGCTCTCTGCAAGCCTGGGGTTACGGCGGGTAGTGGGTCACCCACTACCGTTACGGCGGGTAATGGTCCAGGAAGTGGACCACGACCGTTACGGCGTGATCCGTACCTCCCGCAGCTGCCATTGGCCCTCCAACAGCCGGAACCCGAGGAACGCCGTCTCCTCCTGCAGGTCGTTCGTTCCCCGCACGACGTACCGTCTGAGCACCTCGGCGTACGCGTGGTCCGGGGCCAGTTGGCGCACCTCTCGCAGGGTGAACTCCCGCTCCTCCGACCGCTTGAGATACTGGCTCAGCAGTCGCGCCGCCTGACCCGGCCGCAACGACGCTGCCCGCGCCACTCCCGGGATGTTCAGCCGCACAGTGTCACTGCGAGACACGAGCTGGTGGACGTCGTGAGCAAGCCACGCCAACCGAGCCCACTCCACGGCGTGATCGAGCGGGTCCTGCGCCAGAGCCGGACGCACCCCGACGGTCGACATTCCACTGATGAGTACCGCTACGAGAGCTCGTGACATAGTTCCTGATACACCGCTGCCGGGTTTTGTGCTCGGGTGATGGGCCGGCCCACCACCAAGTGGGTTGCCCCTGCCGCCGCGGCCTCCCGGGGCCCCGCTCGACGCCGTTGGTCGTCCGCCGGAATGCGCGCCACGCGAATGCCCGGCGCCACAATCCAGCAATCCGGCCCAACCACCTCACGGACCCCGGCGACTTCAAGCGGCGACGCGACGATCGCGTGCACGCCAGCCGCCGCAGCGTCCCGGGCCAACCGAACCACCTCTTGCGCCAGATCGATCTCGCGCCCCACCACCCGCTGATACCCTTCCGCCGTGTGGGAGGTCAAGACTGTCACGGCAGCGACCTTCGTCGAGGACGCCGCCCGCACCGCGGCCTCCACCATCTCATGTCCCCCGAGCGCATGGACCGTGACCAGCGCGATCCCGAGGGCCTCGGCACCTTCCACTGCCTGAGACACCGTGTGCGGAATATCGTGCCACTTGAGGTCCAAGAAGATGCGGATGCCCCGATCCTGGAGGTCCTTCACGACGTCGGGCCCACTCCGCACGAAGAGGACCGGGCCGATCTTCACCCAGCGCACGCCGTCGAGCCGATCCACCAACCGAAGCGCATCATCCCGGGTCGGAAGGTCCAACGCGACGATGATCTCAGCCACTTGCCCACGCCGCGGCGAGGCGTTCGGGAAGCCGTGGATCCGCGAGCGCCGCGGTCCCCACGGCCACGAGCGTGGCACCGGCGTCGCGATACTGCGACACGTCTTCGGCTGTCCGGATGCCCCCGACCCCGATGATCGGAAGCTGCGTCGCGGACCGAACCGCTTGCGTGGCCAGTAACCCCACCGGCAGGAGCGCCGGTCCGCTCACCCCACCCTTGCCGAACCCCAGACGGGATCGGCGGACACCCGACGTCCCTTCGATTTCCCAGATGGTCCCCGGAATCGTATTCACCACCGTGAATCCGTCGGCGCCCGCCTCCGCCGCGACGGCCACGGTGCCCACCAGATCCGCTACCGTGGGCGGTAACTTCACCACCAGTGGGAGCGACGTCGTCGCCCGACAACGGCGCACCAGATCTCCCAACACGCGGAGATCCTGGCAAAACTCCTCACCCCCACGCGCAGTGTTGGGACACGACACGTTGAGCTCCAGCGCGGCGAGCCAGTCTTCCCCACCCAACCGGCCCGCGACCTCCGCAAAATCGTCGGCGGTATTCCCGACGACGCTCACGAGCACCCGGGCCCGGCGCAGGGTGGCGCGTAACCAGGGAAGGTCGTGCGCCAACACGTGGTCGAGGCCCGGATTCGCGAGTCCGATGGCGTTGAGCATGCCCCCGCCGAACTCCGCGACGCGTGGCGCTGGATGCCCCGCTCGGAACTCGCGACTCACCGACTTGGTGACGATTCCACCCAAGGCCTCGAGGTCGATGACCCCGGCCACCTCCCGACCAAAACCGGCCGTCCCCGCAGCCAGCAGGATGGGATTCTGGAACGTCGTGTTGAACGCGTGAATCACGGCTTCCCCGGTCGTCGGCCGTGTCGAATCACTTCATCCTCGGCACCCTCCTCCGGATACCGCGTCCGCCGAGCCCGCGCCGGCAGCTGGCCCACCTCCGGTTGGAGCGCCCGGCGAAGCGAATCCTCGACGACGACATACGCGGTCGTGGCCCGCCCCAGGATCGCGCGGCTGTAGGGGGAGTCGGGATACCGTTCCAGCACCCAGGCCACCAGCTCCTGCGCCGCGGTCCGGTCCAGCCACGCAGCGGCCAGGAGCGCCTTGGGTGCAATGATGGATCCCGGATGATCGGCCGCCAGGCGTCGGAAGAGCGCCGCGGCGAGCCCCAGGGCGCCGAGCGAGTCGCGCAAACCCTCGGCGGCGACAAACATCTCGAGATCGTGTCCGTCCTTGGCCGCGGCGCCACTCAGGGCTGCAACGCGCTCGAGCACGCGCACGAATCGGGAGACATCAGCTCCGGCCCCTCGGGTCTCCGCCGCCCTGAGCGCCACCAACAGGATCGGCACGGTATCGAGGGAGGCCGTGCGACGGGCCACCACCATGGCGGCCGTGCCGGCCGCCATCGTGCTCGCCACCGAGTCGGGTGCGGCCATCGCCGCGGCCCCAAATCGGGCCAGCGCCTGCGCCGAGTCCCCCACAGCGAGCCAGCGCCACCCATCTCCCGTGAGCAGGCGCGCCTCCGCGCCGCCCGTGAGTGGCGCCGCGTCGCGCAGCCTCTCGACGAGACCCGTCGCGAGCGTGGGGGAGCGCTTCCCCACGGAGTCCAGAATCGCCAACCATTGCGTTTCGTGGTACGTCCCGGCGCTTCGCTGTCCGAGAATCCGGGTCGCTTCGCCAACGTCACCCAGGCCCAGGTACGCCAAGGCAACCTCGAACGTCACGTCCACCGTCAGCGATTCCAGATCCCGCAGGGCGCTCCGATAATCCCTGCGCAGCAGATGGGCACGCCCGCGCCACTCACGCGCCTCGGCGCGGCGGGCTGGATCCGGGTGCGCCGCCTCGGCAGTGAGAACGCCCACGGCGGAATCCCCCTCGCCCAGGGCCACCCAGCATTGGCCCAGCACCATGCGAGCGCGAGATCGCATGTCGGGTTCGGGACTGGAATCCGCAACCGCGCTGAGAGGTGCCACCGCGGCCGCACAGTCCCCGGTCGCCGACAGGGCGCGGCCTTGAAGCAACAACGCGTCGTCCCGATGCCGACTCTCGGGATGCCGGACGGCCACCGATTCGGCCTTGACCGCCGCCTGTCCCCAGAGCGCTCGGGCCTCGTCCGGCCGACCCTCACGCTCCGCCCGGGACGCCTCGTCCGCGAGGCGGTTCGCGTTGTAGAGTGCGTTGTAGTACGCGCAGCCGGCGAGCACCGCGACCGCTCCGATCGTCCGGAGCGGTGTCGACAATGTCACGGTGTGGCTCCGGTGAGCACCTTCCGCTCGTATTGCTTGAGGTATTCCACGATCCCGTCCGCGATGGCCTCGGCGAGCCGACGCTGGCCATCCTGCGATGCCAGGAACTGTGCATCGCGGCGATTCGTGGCGAAGCCGGCCTCCACGAGAATCGCTGGGCGGCGGGCTGTACTGAGAACTGCGAACTTCGCTTGCGACACGTGGCGGCCACCGCCGGGGTGGATACGGGCGGCCCGGAGTTGCACCAGCTGGGCGAGGGTGGCGGATTCCCGCAGGTACTCGTTCGCGTGGAGATCCTTGAGGATGAACGCCACGGGATCCCCGTCTCCGGCTGGATCCTCGAGCTCGTAGCGCAGCGCTTCGTTCTCCATTCGAGCCACCCGTGCCGCGTCCGCCGTCCTGGCTTCATCGAGGAAATAGGTCTCGAATCCTGCAACCTCGTCGAACCCGCGGCGGCGTGGCAGGCTGTTGAGGTGGATGCTGACGAAGAGATCACAGTCCTCGCGACACATTGGCCCACGCTCGAAGAGGTTGATGAGCGTGTCCGTGGTTCGCGTCATCACCACGGAGATCCCCCGTTCCCCGAGGGCAGTGCGCAGTCGCTTCGCGATCGCCAACGTGACGTGCTTCTCCTTCACTCCACGTGGGAGAAACAATCCGGGGTTCCCGGGATCGATGCCGCCATGTCCGGCATCCACAACCACCTTGTGTGCAGTCCGCAACCCAACGCGCCGGGCCGCCGGAGACGCCGGCTCCCCCACCGGTGCCGCCGGCCGTGCGACGCGCGCCGGCGCCGCGGACCGCCGTACGACAGGCGTGAGTCGCGCGTCCTCGAACCGCGCCGCTACGGGATCATAGCGATACGCCTCCTCGAACACGCTGGGCACGTGAACGGTGAGCCATTGGAGCGGCACGAACATAGTGTCGCGAGCCACGTAGGCACCGCCGACCAGGGGTATCGATCGCCCGCTGAAGATGAGCACCGGCGCGTCGAGGAGAAAGCGAAATGGCTGCTCGGCGAACCGCACCGTGACCCAGTCCCGATTGCCAGAGATCTCCGCGTCCACGGGGAGGAGACCTGCAAGAACCGGGAGTGCGAGCGCCGGATGGCCGTGATGTTGAGCAACGGGCACAGGCGTCTCACCACGCACCGTGGCGACCACGATCGTACTCGGAGCGCTGGGATCCGCAGTGGGGCCGAGCCACAGGGTCGCGACGAGCACAACGCCACGCATCATGGGCGGCGCCCCATGGCCCGTGCGGCCTCGCGTTCGGCATCACGCCGCTTCAGGTCCTCTCGCTTGTCGTGGAGCTTCTTGCCCTGGGCCAGACCCAAGGTCACCTTGGCCCAGCCGTCGTTCAGATGCAGATCCAATGGCACCACCGTTAGCCCCTTGCGCTCGAGGCCCCCGATCAAGCGACGAATCTCGTGTCGGTGCATCAATAGCTTCCGCGGACGTGTCGGCTCATGATTGGCGTAGCCCCCTGACTCGTACGGCGTGATGTTCATTCCTTCCAACCAGATCTCCCCTCGGCGGACCACGCCGTAGGCGCCCTTGAGACTGACTTTCCCGGCCCGGATCGACTTGATCTCGCTTCCGGTCAGGACAAGACCGGCCTCCCACGTTTCCAGAATATGGTAGTCGTGGCGGGCCTTGGGGTTCCGGGCGACGATCCGCCCCGACGGCACTTGCTGCCTGGCTTTAGGTGACACGAGCTAAGTCCAAGATAGAAAACCGCTTCGGGGCGGTCAATGGCGAAAAGGCCCGGACGTGGAGCCCGTGGGCTGATCCGCCGCCGCACGCCGGGGGTCCGGCAGCCGCAGACTGCCCTTCACTCTCGACGCGGAATCGGACCCTATCGGGGAAGTCGGTTGGGAGAGGAGGGCTCGAGGTGCAGGCGGGTCAACCGCCACACCGGCGTGGCTCGACCGCCGTCGAGGTTTCGGAAACGTGGGGGAGCTCGAAAAAGGACCCAAACCGCTCTTCATAGCCGGCCGGCCGATACTCCCCGGAGCCGGACTCCATCTCGTACGTGCCGCGATGCCCACCTCGGGCGATGTGGGCGAGCATCTCCGCGAGCCGATCGATATCCGCCGTCGTGTTGTAACAGCCAAAGCTCGCCCGGACCATACCTGGCATGCTCGACTTGTCCCCCCTGGCCACTTGATCGCGCCACCGCGCCGCCTCGGCTTCGCTCAGATGCAGGAGATGCACCACGTACGGGTGCGCGCAGAAGCATCCGTGACGCACCCCGATCCCGCCTTCGTAGCCCAGGATGGCGGCAACCAGCGCATGCGGAACTTGGTCGACGTTGAAGGGGATGACTCCGACTTTGTCCTTGGACCGACGCGGGTCGGTCTCCCCGTAGATCGTGACGCCGGGGACGGCGCCGAGTCGCTCGAGGGCATACGCGATGAGCTCATCCTCGTGAGCGGCGATCCGCTCCATGCCCACTTGCATCAGCACGCTGGCAGCCACGGCCATGGCGACGGCGCCAACGACGTTGGGACTGCCCGCTTCGTCCCGATCGGGAAGCCCGGCCCAGTACACGTCATCCACCGTCACCGCATCCACCGTTCCCCCCCCGCGGTATTCCGGTGGGGTTTCCAGGAAGACGCTCTTGGGCCCAATCAACGCCCCAGTCCCGAAGGGTGCGTACATCTTGTGGGCCGAGAGGGCGACGAAATCGAGATGCTCGGGATCCTCGTCCGGTTTCATCTCCACGCGGCGATGGGGCGCGAGTTGGGCGGCGTCCACCAGAATCCTCGCACCCACCGCGTGTGCCTTCCGCGCCAGGCGATGGATGGGCTGCACGAATCCGCTCACGTTGGAGGCGCCGCTCACGGCGACGAGCGCCACGCGGTCACCGAAGCGCTCCAGCTGCCGATCAAAGTCCTCCTCGTCCAGGCGACCTTCGGGCGTGGCCCCAACGTGCACGATCTGCGCTCTCGGCCGCCACGGGAGATCGTTGGAGTGGTGCTCGAGGAGGGAACAGATGACCACCGCGTCCTTGGGCAGTGCCAACCGGAAGCTCAGTTTGTTGATCGCTTCGGTCGTGTTCTTTCCAAAGATGACGGTGTTCGTACCGAGGTCCGCCCCAACGAAAGACCCGATGATGCGATGAGCCTGGTCGTACACCAGTGTGCTCAGCCGCGATTTGAACCCGGTCCCCCGGTGGACGCTGGAGTACAGCGGGAGAAACTGCTCTACGGCTCGAGCCACGTCCGCCAGCGGCGGCGTGCTCGCAGCGTTGTCGAGATTGAGATACGGAAGTCGGCGGCCGTCCAGTACCGGCACCTCGGTATCGACGCCGAGAATGCGATGGCGGAACTGCCCGCCAACACCGAGGCTCGTGGAAGTCGTCGCGTTCGCCATAGGGCTGTCAGTGGGTGCGAAGTCGTCCGATCATGCCGCAGGTGTCATGCCACATCACCGCTCCGCCAGATGTTGGGCAAACCGCTCCCGGAGTAGAGTCTTCTGCACCTTGCCGGTACCGCCAAGCGGGAGCTCGGTCTCGAACACGACGTCGTCAGGGATCCACCAGTCAGCCACCTTCCCCTTGAAAAACCCGAGAATGTCCTCCTTGGTCGGAGACCGGTTCTTCTTGGCAACGATCACGAGGAGAGGCCGCTCGGTCCATTTCTCGTCGGGGATCCCGATCACCGCCGCTTGGGCCACGTCGGGATGACTGGTGGCGACGTCCTCCAGCTCGATGGAGCTGATCCATTCACCACCAGACTTGACGAGGTCCTTTTTCCGATCGGTGATCTGCATGAACCCGCGTTCATCGATCGTCGCATAGTCGCCCGTCGCGAGCCATCCGTCCTCGTCATGCATCGTGGAGCGTCGTAACCGATAATAACCATTGCAGACCCAGGGTCCTCGGACTTTGAGCTCCCCAAAACTCTTCCCGTCTCGGGGGAGCGGCTTTCCCTGCTCGTCCACGACTTTCATCTCGACGCCAAACGGCGGCCGGCCCTGTTTGCACTGCAGATCGAGACGCGCGTCGACCGGCAGCGCTCGCTCCTTGAATGAAAGCACGTTGACGGAGCCGACGGGGCTCATCTCCGTCATCCCCCAGCCGTGGATGACCGCCACGCCGAACTCACGTTCAAACGCATCGATCATCGCCCGCGGCGGTGCCGACCCCCCCACGACGACACGCTGAAGGGAGGGCACACCGGACCCGCTTTCCCGCCAGTGGCTCAGCAGCCCAACCCATACCGTCGGCACTCCGGCTGTCAGCGTGACCTCTTCGTCCCTCAGCAGCTCCGTGAGACTGGGACCATCGAGGGCCGGCCCCGGAAACACGAGCTTGGCACCGGTCATGGGAGTGGCGTACGGAATCCCCCATGCGTTGGCGTGAAACATGGGCACCACCGGCAACACGGATTGGGACTCGTCGAGGTGCAACACGCCCGGCAGCGCGATCGCGAACGAGTGCAGGACGGTGGATCGGTGGCTGTACAGCACACCCTTCGGATTACCGGTCGTGCCCGACGTATAGCAGAGGGACGACGCCGTCTGCTCGGAGAATTCGGGCCATGAGAAATCATCAGAATGCGCGTGCACCACATCCTCGTAGCACTGAACGCCATCCCGGACCGATGATGGCATGTGCTCCCGATCGGTCATGATCACGATGCCCTCGACGGACTTGAGCTTATCCGCGATGGCCTCGATCAGGGGAACGAAGGTGAGATCGACGAACAGATACTTGTCTTTCGCGTGGTTGATGATGTAGGCCAGTTGGGACGGGTGCAGCCGAGGGTTCATGGTGTGACAAATGGCGCCAAGGCCCGAGACGGCATAATAGATCTCGAAGTGGCGATACCCATTCCACGCAATGGTGCCGATCCGATCGCCCTCCTCGACGCCCAGCGCCACGAGTGCGTTGGCCAATTGCTTGGACCGCCGGTGCGCGTCCGCGTAGGTGTAGCGGTGGATCGGGCCCTCCACGGTCCGGGACACGATCTCTCCGTCCGCGTAGACGCGGGCGCCGTGTTCGAGGAGGGACGAGATGAGAAGCGGCCGATTCATCATCAAGCCACGCATGCCGCAGGCTCCTTTGCCTCGTCTCGAGAGGGTGGCGTCGACCTCTGCTCCGCTTTATCGAGCCGGGCGAGAAAGAAACAGCATCTCGGTGTCGCGGTTCAAGAGCACCCAGAGCGTATACACGCCGAGCGCGGTTCCGATGGGCACGTTGAACAGGTTGA
The DNA here is from genome assembly GCA_041615815.1 of Gemmatimonadales bacterium. Lineage (GTDB taxonomy): Bacteria > Gemmatimonadota > Gemmatimonadetes > Gemmatimonadales > GWC2-71-9 > JBDHDH01. Next base: position 119,401 of record JBFJCP010000009.1, read on the forward strand.
GCGCGCCCACGACCAGGACCAACACCCTTGCCCACCGCTGGCGATTGAGTAGGCCGATCCCCCCAATGATCCCGGGGACGGACACGACAAGGAGGAAGAGACCGACCACGGTTCCGAGGGCCGCCAAGAGACCCATGGCGGCGAGATCACCCGACAGCAGCCCAATACCGGACAGCGTGCCGAACACGACGAAGCCCGCCAGCAGGCCGAGTGCATGGTACAGGATGTACAGCACGCCGAGGAGCGTGACGTGTCGATCCACGAGGCCGCCCTCCTTCGCACGACGCGATCGTTCCTGCGAATTAGTCACCCCGGCCGCAGATCTGTCAAACACAGGTGGCAGTGGCACGTGCCCGTAGTGGAGGATTGGGCAGACCGTCCCGCCGGCGCCCTGGGCCGCTGCTCACGAGAACTGGCCTAATTGTCGGATGGTGAGGGGTCGCCAGGATCTCTAGACACCGGACCGGCCTGGCCACCGCGGCCGCGCGGGGAAACCGCCGGTGCCGGGCGTCAACCGCTACGCGGCTTCCGCCAACCCAATGAGTAGGGCGTCGAGATAGGCGAAGTACGAGCCACAGTCCTCTTGCTCCCACGCGCGATGGAGCACGTGGAGCGCGACGCGAAACCGCCGCTCGGGCAATTGGATGTGCACCACGTGAGCTGTAGAGCCCACGGGTCTGCGTTGCGAGGTATCGGACACGCTCCCCTCCCCAGGTGAGACCGTTACCTCATCGACCTGCTTCCTCCTACCAGTACGACCCACACACTCATTTAGTTCCCAATCTGCGCTGGGGGACGGGTGGCGACGCCACGAGGTTGCCGCCCGGATTGGGCCCACCTATGTTTCTCAACCCGTCAACACGCCGAAGTGGTGGAACTGGTAGACGCGCTGCGTTCAGGGCGCAGTGGGCGCAAGCCCGTGTGGGTTCGAATCCCACCTTCGGCATGGAAGAAAGTCGGAACGCGAGAAGGCCAGAGGCCGGAAGGTCGGAAGGTTCCGTGGTCTGATCGTGAATGCACGGAACGGAAAAGGGGCGGCATCCTGCCGCCCCTCTCTTCTTCCCGTCCGTCCTTCCAACCTTCTAGCCTTCCATCTTCTTCCCTACCATCTGGCTCGCTGCCCCCGGGCATCGACATGGACAAACGGCCCATGGGCCGCGTTTGCTCGATACACGCCGACGCCACCGTGGAGACCATGATCGCCTTCCACCTCATCCACGATCTTGGACAGCAGACGGGCATCGCCGAGCCCGGTGCGTCCGTCGCCGTCCAGGTCGTCCATGACGCCGTCTCCATCGACGTCCACGAAGATATCCGCGGCATCGCCCCAGAGATGGCGGCTGTACACGGTCCTGTTCCCGATGGAGGCGTTGTACGCCGGCGTACGGAAACCGGACATCACATGGAGCGTCGGTACACGGTATCCGGCGTCATTCACCGCTTGCACGACCGCCTCGAGCTTGACCACCAGTGGCATGCTGAGCGCGAGATAGCTGGGCGAGCCCGGCTGCTTGCACAAAAACTGCCCCAACACGAAATGGGGAGAGACGAGCACGTCGTGCTCGGCGGCTCCTACTTCCACGAATCCTGACGGTGGAACGTAGATCGGATTGCCCCGCAGCGGACGGTCGCGGTACTCACCGATGCGATACCCGTGCAGCTGTCCATCGTGCACGTGCGCCCGCGGATGCATGACCAAAACGTTGACGTGGTATGGTGAGAGGCTCGGGCCCGAGAGGCGGAGGGCATAGACACCCGGCTCCGCCGGCGCCACCCATTGCCAGCCCATTGGCGGCCGCACGCGCGCACTCCCCTGAGCATAGCGGAGCTCCATGGACCGAGCGGCGGCCGCGTCCACCTGCACGAGCAGCGTCTCACCAGGCAGCGCGGTCACGGCCATGACCCGATGGGCGAGGCGTTGTCCCGCAATCGTCACGGCGTTCCCGGCCGGCAGGGGCCCCGTGGACACCGCCATGTGGTCGTCCCGGCGCAGTGGACGGAGCGTAGTATCGCGCACGACCGTCAGGTCGTCCCAGTCCTCTGCGTGCGCGGGCTGGGGCACCGCCGGCCGTCCACCGGCATACCCGGCCCCCGCGACCGCGGCCGCGATGCCGACGAGGACACTGGTTCGGTATGCTCGCGTCATTCGTTCAAGTGCAAGCGGTGAGTCATTCGTACGTTGTCCCGAAACGTAGCAATTTAATGGATGGGACCCCTGGGCGGCGTGACGCGCCGCACACCGCCGCGGTCTACGGTGACGCCGTGATCCCGAGGATCGGCCGTTCGCGAAACCGAAACTCGCCTTGCAGTCCTGCGAGAATGGCCGCATCACGCGCGTAGATATCGGGCCAGAAGTGGACGTCACCGTCGAAGCCGGGGGACGCCGTCCAATACACCAACAGGACGGGGATGGGCTGCCGCAGAAACACCGTTTTCGTCTCCCCGTCGGCGATCAGCCGCTCGATGGCCTCGCGCGTCCACTTGGGTTCATCGAGGACCAGCTCGGCCAGCCGTAACGGATCTTCCACTCGGACGCATCCGGAGCTGAACGTTCGCGTCGCTCGATCGAAAAGGGAGCGCGACGGCGTGTCGTGCAGAAAGACCGCGTGGGGATTGGGAAAAATGAACTTGACCCGCCCAAGCGCGTTCCGCGGTCCAGCGTCCTGCCGTAGCGTGTACGGCAAGGTGCGGGCCGTGTACGCGGACCAATGGACATTGGACGGATCCACCGCACTCCCGCTCCGGTCCAGGACCTTGAGCCCCTTCGCCGCCACGGAGCCGGGATCGCGCCGTGCCGCAGGAAGGATGTCCTTGTCGAGGATCCCCGGTGGCACCGTCCAGGTGGGATTGAACACGAGGTACTTGAGATCGGCTTTGAACACCGGCGTCTCTCGATACGCCTGCCCCACCTGCGCTCGGGTCTCCCACACGAGCTCACCGTCTTTCACGAAATAGACGCGAAAACCGGCAATGTTCACCGCCACGAACGTGACCGGAATCTCGTGCAGGATCCATCGTCCTCGTTCCAGGCTGGCGAGGATCTGATCCACGCGCGTTTCGACGGGCGTGTTCAGCGCGGCGAGCGTCCCGCGGCCCACCTCGCCATCTCCCAGGAGCGCGTGCCGGTGCTGAAAATGCTCGACGGCCTTGACCAACGTGCTGTCGAACACCGACGCCATGTCGGACACGGCGGTGGCGAGATCACCCGTCAAGGCGAGCCGCTGTCTGAGCAGCGGCACCCGCGGATCGACGACGCCGAACTTGAGGGCGGGGCCATCCGGAATGGACGGCCATCCCCCGGCAGCCGCGATCGCCCGGTAGCGATCGAGGGCATCCTTCAGTCCCACGTAGAGCGGGTGTTGCGGCTTGTAGGCCTCGATGATCTCGAACAGCTCCCCGGAGGCAATCGCCTCTTCCATGAGCTGCGCGGGATCCAGGTGATCGATCTCTCGCGACATGTTCCAGTTGGCGTCCAGCCGCTCCGGATCGACCTTGCCGAACAGAATGTGGTAGCCCAACCGTACGAGGGCATCCGTCAGGAGCAAGTCGAAATCCGACCGCAACTCGAGATCGGTGGGATTCCGGGCGACGGCTTCCTGGAGGAGGCTGAGTGAGGTGTAGTGATAATCGGTTGGCTCGAGACCGTCACGCCGACTCTCGTTGATCGCCCGAAAGAGCGCCTCGACCGCCATCGAGTCGGTCCACGCCCGCCGGAACGTACGATTCTCGTAGAAGTCCGACACCACGCGAGCCGACGCGATAGCGGCGTCGCCAATCTCGAGTGTCCCGATGTCTCGGAGGCGCTCGATCCGTTCCTGCAGAATCGGCTGGGCGGGATCGGGGGGGAGCGCCGCCGGCTCGACACGGCGGGCCGTGCGTCGATCGGCCTGCTGTCGGCCGCCGCACGATGCCGCGAGCATGACGATCGCCAATGAACCGACGACCCCCGACAGCACCCACCGCCGGGTCATTCGCCGCGCCAATCGGGAGGAAAACGTCCGCACCACCACACGACCAAATCTACGACAAGGCGCGCGCCGACGGAAATCGTAGAGCCGTGATGCTCAATAGCGCGCCAGCCGCGGGTCCACTTCCTCCGCCCAAGCGTGGATGCCCCCCTGGAGACTTCGTACTCTGGGATGTCCGGCGGCACGAAGAACCTCGAGGGCCCGAAGAGACCGAACCCCGGTATGGCAGAACGTGACCAGATCCTTGTGCCCGTCCAACTCACCGAGCCGGTCCGGCAGATCACCGAGAGGGATGAGCAGCGCGTCGTCGATGTGGCAGATCTCCCACTCGTACGGCTCACGGACGTCGATCAAAACGAGATCGTTCCGCTGGCCCAGCTCCCGAGCCAGATCCGTCGCGGACACCTCGAAGTGTTCGTACGAGGGCTCCGCCCCGATCCCGCAAAACGCCTCGTAATCGATGAGCTTGTGCACCGTGGGACGATGACCGCACACCGGACAATCCGGATCCTTCCGCAGTTTCAATTCCCGGAATTTGAGGTTCAAGGCATCGAACAGGAGCAGACGCCCCACCAAGGTGTCGCCCCGATTGAGGAGGAGCTTGATGGCTTCCAACGCTTGGATGCTGCCGACGATGCCTGGCAGCACACCCAACACACCGCCCTCGGCGCACGACGGCACGAGGCCCGGCGGCGGGGGCTCGCGAAAGAGGCAGCGATAACACGGGCCCTCGGGATGCCCAAAGATCGACGCCTGTCCCTCGAATCGGAAAATCGACCCGTACACATAAGGTTTACCGAGGAGCACCGATGCGTCGTTCACCAGATAACGGGTGGGGAAATTGTCCGTGCCGTCGACGATCACGTCGAACCCCTCCAAGACATCCAGCGCATTCTCCGACGTGAGCCGGGTCTCGAACCCCTCGATGCGGATGTAGGGATTCAGGTCCTTCAGACGCGCCTCGGCTGACTCGAGCTTGGAGCTGCCGACGGCACCTGTCCCGTGAACGATCTGACGCTGGAGGTTCGTCTCGTCCACTCGATCGAAGTCGACGAGTCCAATTCTCCCTACGCCCGCAGCCGCCAGATACAGTGCGGCCGGTGAGCCCAACCCGCCGGCCCCAATGAGGAGCACGCTGGACGCTTTGAGACGTCGTTGCCCCGTGGGACCGACCTCCGGGAGGATCAGGTGCCTGGAGTACCGAAGCACCTCTTCATGGGAGAGCTCGGGGAGATCGGACGGCTTCACGGCTGTCGCTCCTCCAGCAATGCTGGGAACGATGGTCACCTCGTCCCCGGCGGCCACCTGCGTCGCTTCATTGGCCAGGGACCGAATATCGCGGTCGTTGACGAAGACATTCACAAAGCTGCGCAGCCGGCCGTCCTCGCCAAACAGGTGCGGCTCGAGCTTCCCATGTGCCGACCGAATCTGGTCCAAGATCTCCTGCACCGACCCTGCCGACACGTGCAGCGTGGCCTGCCCACCCGCGTACGGGCGCAGAGGGGTCGGAATGTGAACCGTCACTGCCATCTGTCCGTCTCCTTCCCTCTCAATCTACGACGTGAACGATGCGTTCGACGAACCCGCTGCGATCGTCCGTGAGCTGCCAGGCACGCGCGTGGCCGGCGGACCCCCCAACGACCGACACGATTAAGTAGTGATACCACGGCCAGGCGTACTCACGATCGAACACCGAGGGCTCCGGCGCCACGTCCGGATGCGAGTGATAGACGCCCAGGATATCCATTCCCGCGGATTCCGCCTCTCGACCGGCCGCCTGCACGTCCTGTGGCGTGATGAGGTATCGCCGTGCTGCTGCCGACCGCTCCCGCCGATTCGCGGTGGGACGCTGGTAGCGCACCTGCACCTCCTGAGCCGACTCGCCGATCAACAAGCCGCACCCTTCATGGGGATACGCCGCTTCGAGCAGGCCGTGAATCTCCGCCAGCACGGTTCCCGGAATGATCATGGATGCCCGCCAGTCACGCGATGGCGCTCCGAGAGATATCGCTGACCACTGTCGGGCGCGACGGCGACGACGACCGGCTCCACATCCCCCGCCTCCCGTGCTCGGATGACCAGTGCCTCCGCCGCCAGGACCGCCGCGCCGGCCGACCAACCCACGAACAACCCGTAATCGGCGGCCAGACGACGCACGCAGGCATCCGCGCGTTCGGTCTGCACGAACACGGTTTCATCCACGTGTTCGGCCCGATAGATCCCCGGCACGATCGCCGTTGCCATGTGCTTTAGGCCCTCGAGCCCGTGCAACGGTCCTTCCGGCTCGACGGCGATCACCCGGATGTCCCCTCGCTGCTCCGTGAGGTAACGACCGGCCCCCATCAACGTCCCGCTGGTTCCCACCCCCGCTACGAGATGCGTGATCTGGCCGCGGGTGTCCCGCCAAATCTCCGGCCCCGTCGTGCGATAGTGCGCCTCGGGGTTCGCCGGATGACTGTATTGATCCGCGTACCAGTAGCGGGCCGGCTCCTCGGCAGCGATCTCGCGGGCGCGCCGAATGGCGCCGTCGCTCCCCTCGAGGGGATCCGTCTCGATCACCTCCGCGCCGTACGCCGCGAGCAACGCCATCCGCTCGGCAGACGCGTTCGCCGGTACGCACACGGTGATTTGCACCCCCGCCGCAGCGCCCAGCATCGCGTATGCAATGGCCGTGTTCCCACTGGATGCGTCGAGCAAGCGTTTGCGTGGCAGCTCCCCTGCCCGCAGGCCGTGGCGCAGGATCCCTCGGGCGGGCCGGTCTTTGACCGAACCGCCCGGATTGAACCACTCCGCTTTGAGCCAGATCCTTTGCACGTCCGATTCGACCTGTACACTCAGCGGCAACAGCGGGGTGTTCCCGACCAGACTCCACAGGGCGGGTTCTGAATGAGGTGCCCGAAGAGGAACAGCGCCCCGGTGGGGCGCGACGCGAGCGTTGAGCACGGTCAGTCTGCCTAAGCGATCGATCATCGCAATACCCGACAAATGAACTCGGGTTTCAACTCAAATAAAAACCGCACCCTGCATTTGGGGTTCCCGTCTCACTCCCGCCCGGCGATCGTGACCAGCTCTTGGACTGTGGGTTCGGCGCTCATCAGGTCCGCCAGCGAAATGCTCTCGAGGAGGTCGTCGATCCGTTGCTGCAACGCCCGCCACACCGGGCGAATGCTACAGGCGGTCTCGGATTGGCATCGTTCCGGGTTGACCATATGGGAGTCGCAATTGACCTCGAACGTGTGGTCCTCGGCAGCCTCGATGACGTCTTTGACCGTGATGTGACCCGGCCCACGCGCGAGATAATACCCACCCTTGGCGCCCCGGACGCTGGCAACGAGACCGGCCCGCCGGAGCTTCAGCAGGATCTGCTCGACATAGTCCGGGGGAAGGCCCTCACGCATTGCCATGTCGCGGGCGGGGGTTGGCTGCCCTCCCCCGTGCCTGGCGAGGTGCAGAGAAACGATGAGACCGTACTCGGCCCAGGTAGTGACGCGCAAAAAACCTCCTCACGTCAATATTCCCAGACCGTCCGCCTAAAGCAAGCATCGAGCGGGGTTTTAGTCCGAGCAGTCTCCCAACGGATAGACGAATCCACAGTTGGGACACGGGTTCTTGCAGCCCCACGGCTTAGGAGCCACGTGGAAGCCGCAGCGGAGACAGACAGGAAGCGGGGAGCGGGGAGCGGGGGGCGGGTCGGTCCGAGCCGGCGCCGATGCCTTCGGTTC
>JBFJCP010000010.1:0-116257 GCA_041615815.1 Gemmatimonadales bacterium
GATCGGTACCTATCTGTCCGCATCGCTGGATTACACACACGCCAGCACCGATGGCCTGACCCGCTTCGTGAATCGGAACGACGGCGCATTTGGCAGCCCGTGGTCCACCGGCCTTCCCGGCTTACCCGATTTCGACGGAGATGGGGAACCGGACAACGGGATCAACAGCCTGACAACGCTCGAGTCGACGGCCAAGTCCCGGTACAACGGGGTAACGGTGGGACTTCAGTACAAGAACCCCTTCGATCCGGAGCTGCTTCGGTTCCAGATCAACTACACACTGTCATTCGATAAATCGGACGATGACAACGAACGCGATCCGTTCACGTTCCGCTACTTCAGCCCCGACGATTTCAGTCCGGATTTCAACTGGAGCGATCGCGACCAACGGCATCGGCTCAACGCCTGGCTGCTGACGCGACTCCCCGGCAACATCATCTTCAACAATCGCGTGAGCGCGTTTTCGGCGCAGCCGTTCACCGAGACCTGCGGGCCTGGGAACGTGGGAACCGGCGTGCCGGCGATCGGGCTGAGCGACGCGGGTCGCGTCTGCCCCAACGGCGAGGTGCTCAAACGGAACACCGGTCGCAAAGACAACGCGTTCTTCTCGTGGGACATTCGGTTGTCCAAGACGTTCCAGACGAGCAATTACGGCTCCTACGAGATCATCTTTGAGGTCTTCAATGTGACGAACGCGGACAACTTCCTGGATCCGTCGTTCGCGGGTCTCCTGTTCAACTTCGACGGCACCGTGCAATCGGGCCTCGGGGCACCGCGCCAAGCACAGTTGGGCTTCCGCTACATCTTCTAGGATCCACGGATTACCGAGGACGACAACGTGGCCGGGGGTCTCCTCCCGGCCACGTTTTTGTCACTCACCCCCGGGGCCCTGTCCTCACACGGGGACACGGTGTGCCCATTTGCCGACCTTCGTAGCCTCTGTTATCTCGTTGTCTCTATTTGCGTTACGTGTTTGCCGTCCCGTGGCACGGCTCTCGCGATCAAGCCTGCCAGAGACGTCGAACCAGCTACGAGGCGAACGATGTTGGGTACGATCACGGAGGGGCCGGAGCAAGCCAAGCTGCAGCCGACGCTCTACGTCGGTTCGCCGGAGTTCGCATTTCTCTTGTTGCAGCGGAAGTTGCCGGCAGAGACCCATCTTGTGAGCGAGCACACCGCTCCGCTCACGCCGCCCGCGCGACCGCTCCTGCGGTAGCAACGCTTCGCGGCGGGCGCTCGCCCTGGTCAGTCCCGGTTCGGGACGACGCCCACCGGTGCGCGGATCCAGCGCAGGATCTCCGACGGTTTGGGGGGTTTTCCTGTCAACAGAATCCCAATACGAAAAACCTTTGCCGCCGCCCACATGGCAACGGCGATCGACACCACGAGCAGCACGGTCGTGACCACGTACTCCACGAGTGTTGGGGGGGCCGCCGCGCGGTTCATCATGACGAATGGAGTGAACGGGGGGACATAGGAGAGCACCTTGGCCAGGAGGCCGTTCGGATCTCTCCCGATCGGAATCATCGCCAGCAGTGGGACGAACAGCAGGAGCGTCACCGGCATCGTCAAGTTCTGCGCTTCCTTGATGGTATTCACGACGGATCCGATACCGACGAGGATGGCTGCGTAGAGGAGGAATCCGAGCAAGAAATAGGCGATGAAGGATCCCAGCAGGACAGGGTCGGTGGCGAGGACGGAGAGGTCGACGGTGGGCGGCGCGTCGAGGAACAGGGGCACGATCTTGGTTCCCGCCACGAAGAACAATATCCAGGAGCCTACGACCGTCAGGCCGGTAGCCGCGATGCCGGCGATCTTGCCGCTCATGAGCTGAAGCGGTGAAACGGACGACAGCAGCACTTCGATAGTCCGGTTGGACTTCTCCTCGACCGTGTTGGTCAGGAGCATCTGGCTGATACTGAAAACCGAGATCCACAGCAGGTAGACAAACGCGACCGGCGACCATTGGCGCAGCATGTCGCGCATGCCGACCTCGGTTTCCTCTCCAGCTTCACTCACCTTCCGAACCTCGAAGCGTGCCGGCTCCTGAATCCAGCGCGCCACCCCTGGGTCGATCTCTTCTTGTGCGAGACGTTTCGTGCGGATGGCTTCGCTGGCCATGTCGGAGAACCAGTCACGCAACTCGTCGTCCGTGAGGTTTCTGGAAACATACTTGAAGCCGGCGTTGCCGTTCACCGGATCGGGGCCGATGACGAAATAGGCAAACAACTCGCCAGCGCCGATCAGACGGTTGAGATGCTGCTGCGCGTCTGGGCCGGCCGTCTCGACGTCACGGCGCACGTACTGACTCTTGGAGATCTGGGATGGGGCCTGAGCCGGTTCCAGGTCCCGCCACCAGGTGAGCAGCGCTTCCCGCTTGGCGAGGATGTCTGCGGCGGCGGGCGACCAAGACGACGGTGCAACGCCTTGCTCGTTTGACGGAGCCACGACGGCGGCAGCAACCCTCGAGCGCTCCACCATGTCGACGCGCGCGATGGCTGGTGCAAGCTCCTGAAGAACGCTTGGCAGATCGTCGAGATCTGTCGCGGCTTCATGGTGCTGGGCGGCGACCTGCAAGGCGACGGTGAGATCCGCCGTGATCACGCGGCGCTCGATCTCCTGTAGTAACCATCCCGATTCATCGATCACGGCGAATTGGCGCGCACTCTTGGCGCGTTCCAGAAACGTCGGAACCACGATGAACAGTGCGAACATCAACGGAAACACGAGGATACCGATCCAAAAGCCTTTGGTCTTGACGTTCTCGAGTAGCTCACGCTGGGCGACGAGCAGGACCTTGTTCATTCGTCGTCTCCTTTGACGGCGCGAACGAAGACCTCGTGCAGGGAGGGCTCTCGCATGTCGAAGCGACGAATGCGAAGCTTGCCGACCAGCTGCTCCAGGATCACCTGGGGATCCGTGCCGTCGTCGAGGAACAGCTCGGCCCGCTTTCCGGCGTCGTTCACACGGTGGACGCCGCGAAGTGTTCGGAAGACGGCACCATCGCCGTCATAGTCGATCAGAATACCGCGATCGCCCGTTGCTTTGACCTCGGCGAGCGTTCCATCCAACACCTTTCGGCCTTTGTTGATCAGCAACACGTAGTCGCAAATTTGTTCGGCCTGTTCCATGACGTGGGTGGAGAAGATCACGGTCCGCCCCTCCCGCTTCATGTCGAGGATGACTTCACGAACGGTCTCGACGTTCACTGGATCGAGTCCGGAGAATGGCTCATCGAGAATCACGAGCTCTGGATCGTGGATGATCGTCGAAAGGATTTGGACTTTTTGCCCCATGCCCTTGGAGAGCGCTTCGCAACGGCGATCCTTCCAGTCGCCGAGCCCAAACTCGTTCAGCAGGTGTGCCGCGCGCCGCTTGGCTTCCTGGCCGGGCATTCCCTTGAGCTTGCCGAAGTAGGCGATGATATCTCGGGCCGTCATCTTCTTGTACAGGCCCTTTTCCTCGGGGAGGTAGCCCAGCCGGTCCTTGACGGATTCCGGGTTCCGGCTACCGAGCACCTCGATGGTCCCCGCGTCCGGATACAAGATGCTCATGATCATCCGGATCGTCGTGGTCTTGCCGGCGCCGTTGGGTCCAAGGAACCCGTAGATGGTGCCACGCGGCATTCGAAGGGAGACGTCGTCGACGGCAACGATCTTGCCAAATCGCTTCGAGACGTTCTCGAGCGCCAGCGCATACTCCATGGAGAGAAACTCACGGCGCCAGGACTCAGTGGTTTCCTGACGGAAAGTGGGCGAGGCAGGTATGCGATTCCGTGAAACAGGTTCCGGCATCCAATGAGTCCTTGGTGCAAGACTCCGACGGTGCGTCGCTCGCCGCAGGAGGGAACGGCGTGGCAAAGATACGGAATACCACCTTCGCTCGGGAGTGTAACTTCAGATCATGTCCATTCGCCAACCCACCAAGCTCATCGTGCTCTTCGGTCTCGTCACGGGCTGTGCGCTGTTCCGCGGTTTCTCGTTCGAGCGACCCACCGTGTCCCTCGACTCCATTCAGGTCGTTGCGCTCGATCTCCGGGGCGGGAGGCTCAATCTCCTCCTGGACGTGTACAACCCGAACGGGTATGACCTGCGGGGGACGGGGCTCGAGGCGACGCTGGAGCTCGAAGAGACACGATTCGGCGACGTCCAACTCGAACGGGACTTCCTCTTGCCGGCGAAGGAGCAGACGTTCATCGAGATCCCCATGAGCTTTACGTGGGAAGGGGTCGGCGCCGGCGCTCGCGCTCTGCTCACTCGCGGAGAGGTGGCCTACGACCTTGCGACGCTCATCCGAGCACGGACGCCTGGCGGTGACCGGCCGGTTCGGTTCCACCTGAACGGGATGGTGCGGTTGGCGGACCTGGGCGTGGGACGGTAACAGGAACGGGGGCGAGGCGAGACAACCGGACGGACAACATGCCGTGCTCCTCTCATGGCCCCGCTCACCCGGGCCTGGATCCCTCGATTCTCCACACGAGGGCGGCGACAGCATACCCCGCGGCCGCAACCAGAAACAACGCCGGCGAGCCCGCGTCCAGGGCAACCAACGCTGCGAGCGGCGCGGCAATCACCGACGAAAAGCCGTTGGCCGCCCACGCCCACGCCAGACGATCCGGCTCGGGTTGGAACCCGCGGAGACCCAACGGAAAGGGGAATCCCATCAGAAACGCCACGGGGGCGAGCGCCGCGAACGCCACCATGGCCCGGGCCGGGAGGGACGCGCTCTGGAACTGGTGGACGAGCGGAAGGAGGAAAACGGCGTACACGATGAACAGCCCGGCCAGCGCCAGCGGCGCAGCCCATCCCCGTGCAACCCCCCATCGGTCCGACCACGCGCTTCCCAGTCCACTGGAGATCAGGACGGCGGACAGCACGACCGCGACGGCGTAGACTGGGTGACCGAGCAGGAGGCCAAGCTGCTGGATGGCGGCGATCTCGGCGGCGAGGTATGCCAATCCGATGGCACCGAAGTACAGGACAAGAGGGCCAAGCCCTCGCCGCCGTCCGCGCCGCACCGCGACGGGGAGGATGAGAAACAGCGCGGCCAGGACGGCACTCTGCGCCAGCGTGGCGAGCAAGGTGAGGTACCCCCACTCGGCGAAGGGGAGCCAGCTTCCCGTTTCCAGCCGAAGCAGATCGGCAACCGCCGTCGCGCGGAGGAAATGATGCGGATAGGGACGGGCATCCGTCGCCGGCGTTACGTCGAAGGGGTACGCGGCGGCGAACTGCTGCGCACTCTCGGCGCCGCGGACCGCAGCATCGGCGGCCCGATAGAGGATTGGCTCGTCGATGAAGTTGAACTCGCTCTGCGGCGCCTCGAGGCCCGGATACCAGTCGAGATCGAACTGACGTGACCGCGCCCAGTGCGCGAGTGTGGCGATCTCTCGGTCGGAGAACCCGGCGGGGCGCGCCATCACGGTCACGGTTCCCCAACTGCGAAGGACGATCAGCTGGCGCGCCGTGGGCCCGTCGGACACTTGGTGGAGCGCCTGGGCCAGCGTGAGCACTGTGCGGACACTCTCACGCGGCGGCGTTCGCAGCCACCCGGTGATGGCCAGCACGCCTCGGTCGGTCAGAAGACGGAAGTAGTGGGCGTAGGCCTCTTCGGTGTGGAGGAAGTCCTCGTTCAATGCGTGGACGCCCGCCGCGGCCAGGCCGTACCCCCCTCCTTGCGCGAGCGTGATGAGATCGTAGCGCGCGGCTGTACGAGCCACGAAGTTGCGGGCGTCTCCGCTCACCCACGTAACCCGGCTTCTGGCCCACGCGGGTGGTACGGTGGCGAGGTCGCGGCTGAGCGTGAGGAGGGATGGTTGGAGCTCGACCGCTGTCACGTCGTCGGCTCCATGCGCCACCGCGTTCCAGACTTCCGTGCCGCCGCCCGACCCGATCACCAGGACCCGCTCAGGTGGCACCACGCTGTACGGCGCGCTCGACGGCAGCCAGTCCAGGACCGCATCGGAAGCGGTATCCGCGGCCCAGCGGGCCGCCGCTCCCGCGATCTGGCCGTCCACGAACAAGGCTCTTTGCGGCGGAAACGCGCCACGGTAGGCCAGACTGAGTCCGGGAGCGTAGCGGAAGGCCGGAGCCTCGACGGCCACCACCCATCCCACGGGACTGTTCCGTTCGGCCGTCCGCTTCGCGTCCGGGTAGGCTTCCACCTGTGGGAGTTCCTTATACGGGGTGATCGTGAACTCCCACGGAGGCCACCGGAAGGCGGCAAGGCTCCCGATCGTCAGCAGGGTGGCCAACACCACCTGCTGCCGACGCTGCGCAGTCAGGGATGCGGCGAACGCGCCGCCGCCAGCGAGGACGGCGGGCAGCGCGAGGGCGGGCTCCGGAGCTGCCAGCCACAGGATCCCGATGGCGGCAGCAGCGCCGAGCCCCGAGCCGATGAGGCTCGCCCCGTAGAGGCGGCCCACATGCCGGGTGGATGCGGTCAGACCCAAGAGCACGGCGGCCGCTCCGACGGCGAACGGGAGTGCCGCGAGCACGTACACGGTGGCCAGCTTGGGGATTTCCGCTACTGAGACGGGTAGCTGCGTGGGATCGAGTGGAATTCGGTGAATGAGGATGGGGCTCATCAGGAGCGCCACCGGCGTGAGCAGACTCGCAGCGATGAACCATGTGGCCGCCCGGCTGGGCGAAAGGTCGCGAACCGTGGCGATGACGGTCCCGCTCACCCCGAAGCCGAGCATGGCCACACCGATGGCCATGAACGCGAAGTGATGGAAATGCTCGATCGCGAAGGCGCGCACGAGCAGCAGCTCGTACGCGAGGGTCCCGGCCGAGAGGAATCCCACAGCCAGGATGCGCGCCAAGGCCGTCACGGTGCCTAGCGGATCCCGCTCAACATGGGGACGAACCGAACTGGCAGGAGGTTCCGCGTCCGGAGGTCTCCGTCTCCGCGCTTTTCCACGAGGATGAGGTTCTGCACGCCGTACACGCTTCCCACGGGGATGATCATGCGTCCTCCAGTCCGAAGCTGCTCCACGAGGGCCGGAGGGATGTAGCCCGCGGCGGCCGTGACGATGATCGCATCGAAGGATCCTCCCTCGGGCCATCCGTGATGACCGTCGGCGTGACGCACTTCCGCCGTGTATCCGAGCCGATCCAGACGGTCGCGGGCCGACGTCGCGAGGGCGCCGATGAGCTCAATGGAGAATACCTCGCAACCGATGTGGGCCAGCACGGCCGCCTGGTATCCCGATCCGGTCCCCACCTCGAGCACACGCATCCCGGGTTTCGGCCGCAGCACTTCGGTCATGAAGGCCACGATGTAGGGTTGGGAGATCGTCTGTCCGTAGCCGATGGGGAGCGGGTGGTCGCCATACGCCCGTGTCAGGGTTTCCGGCGCCACGAACTCATGGCGAGGAACCTTGCGCATGGCGTCGAGCGTGGCGGAATCGCGCACCCCATGTGCGGTAATCAAGTCGACCATGGCCATCCGTTGGCGCGTGAATCTGGCGGCCTCTTGGCCCCAGCCCGGGGTGCAGACGACGAAAGCCGAGACGAGGAGCAGGAAGCGTGGGGTGGCTCGCTGTTTCATCAGTAATGTCCCAGGAGCCCTCGATTTCGCGCTTGCCGCTCGAAGACTCTGAAAATCGAGAACCCGGCTAGGAAGTAGAACGTCCCGTTCGCCGCCAGCAGCCCGAGGTCACCGAGCGGCATGTCGAAGATAGATATTCCGTCGATCATCGAGCTCGCTATCAAATTGGTGCCCCATGAAAGCGGCAGAAAGCGGAGAAACGGAAACTGTTCTACCGGGGCGGCGATGAGGGCCACGAACCCAAACTGAAGAATGCCGAGAGCGGCCTGGATCTGCTTGAAGACGATTGCGAGTCCGCCCATGACGAATCCTATTCCGAGGACACTCGCTACGGTGAAGGCAAAGAGTGGACCGAGGGTCACGATATCGAGACGCAGCCAGCGGCCCGAAGTCGCCATCATGAGGACGAGAAATCCCAGCATGATCACGATCCGGAAGACCATGGCGGATGCGACGCGAGCCACGAGTACCCGTCCCAGTCCCAGCGGAGACATCGAGAGTTGTTCTAACGTGCCTTGTTGCGCTTCTCCCATCAACACCCATGACAACTCGGCGTACGCGTACATGGACAGATAGAAGATGCCGAATCCCACCACGATTCCGGCCAGCGTACCGCCGAAGTTGGTCTGGTCTCCGGCAAAACTCCGCGCGCCAAAGAACACCAGGACAAAGATCAAGTAGAACGACGCCAACATCGAGAGCGTGTTGAAGTAGTAGCGCTTCATCTCGATGGCGTAGCGCTTGAACATCGCGCTCACCAGTGCCAGCGTCGCCATATCAGCTCTTTCGTCGCAAAATCGACAGGAAAATCTCTTCGAGGTTCGGGTCGCGCCGGTCGATGGCCTCGATGACGGCGCCTGCGTCCCGAAGCAGGTCCATCAACTCGTAGAGCTGCTCGCCGCGGAGGAGCTCCACCTCGATCTCCGTCGTGTGATCGGTGTGGTGAAACTCAATCATTTGAAAATGGGATTCCACCCTCCGTTGCTGTTCCGGCGTGAGCCGACCTGCCAACTGGAAGTGATACGCGCGGGCTCGAAAGAGGGCGAGAAGATTGGAAACCTCGTCGTCCGTGATCACGTGGCCATCTTGGATGATGATGACGCGGTCGCAAATGTCTTGCACGACGTTCATGTCGTGGCTCGACAACAGGATGGTCCGATCCCCCTGGCGCGCCATCTGTTTCAAGGCGGTGCGCAGTTCGTACGATGTTTCCACGTCTAATCCGAGCGTCGGCTCGTCCAGGAGCAGCAGCTCCGTTTGCTTTACCAGCGCACACGCCACTGCCAGCTTCTGCTGCATGCCGCGCGAGAGTTTACGAGCGGCGGCCTTTGCCTTGGACTCGAGATCGAACATCTCGAGAAGCTCGGAAATGTGACGGCGAACCCGGCGGGCGGGGATCCCTTGTAGACCAGCAAAGAACTCGAGGTTCTCTCTGGCGCTGAGGCGCCAGTACACGTTGCGATTCCCCTCGAGCACCGCCGCAATTCTACGCAAGGCTTTGTTGGGCCTGGCGAGGACGTCGATGCCATCGATGACAATCCGTCCCGCGGTAGGTTGGATGAGGGTGCACAAACATTTGATCGTCGTGGTCTTGCCGGCTCCGTTGGGACCTAGGAGTCCCACCACCTCTCCCCGACCGACCGAGAAACTGACGTGGTTCACCGCCCGGACGGTGCCCTCACGGCTGCGATAGACCTTCGAGAGGTCGTCGATCTGCACGATGGGTTCGGACATCAGGCTCCGTGATGCGGTGTTCGGCAGAAGATAGCGCGCTCCGCGATCACGTAGCTGGCGGAGCTTCTGGCTCACGCGAACTCGGGCGGATGATGGAGATGGAACCCCGTGGCGTCCTGATACGCCTTGGCCGCGGCCAGCAGGATCCCCTCTTCATACAGATTGCCCACGAAGGAGAGGCTCACCGGCGTGCCATCGTCACGGAATCCGTTGGGGAGGGTGACCGCCGGGTGTCCCGTGAGGTTCGTCAGGAGCAACACGCCACCGCCAAACGACGGCGTCACGAAGAGGTCGATCCCATCCATGGCCGCCCGCATGCTTCCCATCAGCATGGTGCGGACACGGTTGGCCTGGAGGTACTCGACGGCAGGGATCAGACGCGACTGACGGAACACGTTGGGCCACGCGCGCCGGATTTGCCGAACGAGCAGATCGTCCCGGCCGGACCGCGTGAGGTCATCGAACGCCGCGGCCGCTTCCACGTTCAGGATGATGCGTAGCGCATCCAGCGGGAACGCGTCAGTGGGGAGGTCGACAGGGATGAGGTTGGCGCCCAGTGATCGAAGCGTCTCCAGCGCGGCGTCATCGAACGGCTTCCAGTCATGGTCCGCTTCGAACGCAGCGCGGAAATAGCCGACCCGTAGATCGGCGAGCCGGGTTCCCGGGTCCCACGTGAACGGGAGGTCCCGCGCTGTGGGGTCCTTACCATCTGCTCCGTGGATGGCGTCGAACACGAGGGCGCAGTCCTCCACGGTCCGACAGATGGGTCCCAGCTTGTCCATGCTCCAGGAGAGTGCCATCGCCCCATGGCGGCTCACGCGTCCAAACGTGGGGCGCAAGCCCGTGGCACCACACCGTGTCGAGGGTGAAACGATGGACCCGAGGGTTTCGCTTCCGATACTGAACCCGACGAGTCCTGCCACCGTCGCTGATGCCGAGCCGGCCGACGATCCGCTGGATCCCTGCTCGAGGTTCCACGGATTGCGCGTTTGCCCACCGTACCACACATCGCCCCACGCGAGGGCGCCGAGGGTGAGCTTGGCGACCAAGATCGCCCCAGCTTCCTCGAGGCGTCGCACCACCGTGGCATCGTACGGGATCACTTGATCCTCGAATGGTTTCGCGCCCCACGTGGTCCGATAACTATCCTCGGCCAACAGATCCTTGGCTCCCCACGGGATCCCGTGGAGTGGGCCGCGGTACCCGCCCCGGGCCAACTCGGCGTCGGCCCGACGCGCCTGGGTCATGGCCAGCTCCTCGGTGAGCGTGATCACGCATTCCAGCTTCTGGCCGTACGCACGCAGGCGATCGAGGTACATCCCGGTGAGCTCCTCCGAGGAGATCTTACGCGTGCGAAGAAGCTCCGCCTGCTCGGACAGGGATAGAAAGACCAGGTCCTGCGATTTCGAGGGTCGTTGCACCGCCGGAGCGCGGCTCCTCCGCGAGGGTTGCCGCGCGGCTGGTATGCTCGTTCCGGGTGTGGCGGGATCGAACAGGAGCGCGGGATGGACTTCGTTGGGTATCGCGACGGTGCGGAGCTTTTCGAAGGCCTCGAGATTCTCGTTGACGTCTTCCAGCATCAGCTCCCGCTCCGCCTCAGTGAACTCGAGTCCCGCGAGTTTCTCGGCCTCGGCGATCATGCGTGCGGTGATCCGAGCCTTCTCTTGCGCCAGCCCCCACAGGACGGTGGGAAATGCCGTGCTGCCGAGCCCGACGGCCGAGAAGTAGGCCATGAAACGCCGGCGAGTGAGCGAGTGGCGGATGACGGAGTCGCTGGTTGGCATGGTTCGGTTCGGGTGGAGGGTCTGGGGGGTGTGCGCGGACTATTCAACTTCTCGCGGCCAACTCCCGCAAGGCTTGCAGTTGCGTCTGCGTACCGACGGCGATCATGACGTCACCCGGCTCGAGCCGAGTGTCCACCGGCGGATTGGTCAGCACCTCATCGTCCCCCCGCCGGTGGACGGCCAGCACATTGGCCCCGGTTGGTTGTCGAACCTGAGCCTCGGCAACGGTCTTGTTGTGGAGACCGCCGTCCGGCTCGACAAGGCACTCCTCCAACCAGAGTTCCAGTTTGCCTGAGTGAATGGCGAGATCGAGAAACGCCGTCACGGATGGGTGGAGGAGTTGGGTGGCGATGCGGTGCCCGGTGATGGTGTACGGGGAGATCACGTGATCTGCGCCGGCCCGAAGGAACCTGGGCTCCGCCGTGGGTTGGTTGGCTCGGGCGATGATCGTGACGGACGGGTTCAAGGCACGGGCCGTTACCGTAATGAACAAATTGTCTGCGTCATCTCCCGTGGTAGCGACCAAGCCCCGCGCTCGCTCGATGCCTGCCCGTTGGAGGGTTTCGTCATCTTTCGCGTCGCCGGCGACATAAAGGATGTCGGTGGCGATCTCGTCGATCACCTGGCCGGCCGATTCTACTGCTACCGTGGGGAGATCGCGCCGTTCGAGATCAGCGGCCACCTGATGTCCCACACGCCCCAGCCCACAGACGATGTAGTGATCGTGTAGGGCGTCGATACGTTGCTGCATGCGTTTGCTCCGCCAGGATCCCGAGATCTCGCCACTCACGATGGCGCGGCCCACCGCGCTGAACAAGTAGGCGACCGATCCGACCCCGGCCATGATCAGGCCCGTCGTGAAGAGTCGACCCGCCTCCGAGAGGGGGCGCACCTCTCCGTAGCCCACCGTGGAGAGAGTGATCACCGTCATGTACGACGCGTCGGCCACGCGCCAGCCTTCGATGAGCACGAATCCAGCAGTCCCCAGGGCGGTAATGCCGACGAGGACGAGGACGAACCGAACGAGACGGGTTCGAACCTCGGAAATCATGCCTTGCTAGCGCTGCGCGCCTAGAAGGTCGCTGGGACCCATGGCATGGCGCCTCGTGTCAGGCCGACGCGACGGTCGAAAGAACGCGCTCGATCCGCGCACGCACCTCGCGGGCCACCTCCCCGAGCTCGGGATTCCCGCTGATCTTGAGTTGCTCGACCGGATCGAGGGCGGCGACCACGCTCTCGTCGCGCCGCTCGCCCTGGTACACGATCAGGTTACACGGCAACAGCAGGCCGATCTCGAGCTCGCTCGAGAGAGCCTGGTGGGCCAGTGGGGGATTACAGGCCCCGAGGATCACGTAGGGTCTGAACTCCACATCCAGCTTCTTCTTGAGCGTTTCCCGCACGTCGATCTCGGTGAGGACGCCGAACCCCTCCGTCGCGAGGGCCGCACGGGTCCGGGCGAGCGCCTCTTCATAGGGCAGAGCCACTTGGGTGCTGAGCCCATACGCGGTCCTGGATCTCGTCATGGTTTCTCCTTCTGCTCACGGGGCGCGCAACGGTGGGATGTCCCCGCCCTCCATTCTATCGATTTGCACGATTGGGGGCCATCTCTCTAAGCCGTTCTACATACTCCCTTTAGCTTCGTTCGTCGGGAAGTTCGTCGCGAAGGTTGTGCAAGTTGACCGCGAGGCGTCTCATGGCTACCATACGCCGGGCGAGAAGGGCCTTTCAGTCGGTAGATTCGCGATCTCAACCGCGAATACGATTCGGACGCTCATGACCATCGATGGTACCAGTCAGCGTCGCTCTTCAGTGGTGAGGGTGGCGGCACTCGCAGTCTTTCTTCCGCTGGCGTTCGTGGCTTGCAGCGGGCCGTTTCCGCAATCCACGCTCCACCCGACCTCCGACTTCGCTGTCGCCATCGACGATCTGTATCGGATCATTTTTTGGTTTGCCGTGGCTGTGTTCGTGTTCGTCGAAGGGCTTCTCGTTTTCGTGGTGGTGCGCTATCGGGCGAAGCCGGGTGGGGAGGCCAAACACGTTCACGGGAGCACCGCTCTAGAGATTGCGTGGACGCTGGCGCCAGCGGTGGTGCTGGTGTTCATCGCCGTCCCCACGATGCAGACGATCTTCCAGACCGAGGGGGCGGTCCCAGATGGGGCGCTCGAGGTGGAGGTGATCGGACATCAGTGGTGGTGGGAGTTCAAGTACCCGGAGCTCGGCATCACGACCGCGAACGAACTCCACCTCCCCCAGGGTCGGGCGGTGGTGCTGGCCATGAGCTCGGCGGACGTGATTCATAGTTTCTGGGTCCCCAAGCTGGCTGGCAAACGCGATGTGATGCCGGGTCGGACGAGCCGCCTGATGTTTACACCGGATTCGACCGGCCCATATCTGGGACAATGCGCGGAGTTCTGTGGTGAGTCCCACGCGAACATGCGTTTCCGCGTCATGGTGGATCCCTCGGAGACCTTCGAGCAATGGACAGCGGCGCAGCTGACCGCGCCGACGCCGGTGGATTCGCTCACCGGACGCGTGCGGCAGGGCGCTGAGGCCTTCCAACGGGTCCGCACACCGGCCAACCATTCCTGTGTGGCCTGTCATGCCATCGAGGGCGTATCGTTTGGGGTGCTGGGACCCAATCTCTCGCACGTGGCGAGTCGGACGACGATTGCGTCGGGGATCTTGCCCAACACGACCGAAGGCCTGACTCGATGGCTGAGGGACCCCGTGGGCGAGAAACCCGGGAGCTTGATGCCCAACATCGAACTCACCGAAGACGAGATCGCGGCATTGGTCGCGTATCTCCAGAGTCTGAATTGACCAGCGCTTCGCGGGAAGCGATTCGATAGGCTTCGTCATGGCCACTTCCGTAGCTGCCCATCCAGCTCCAGCCGCCTCGGCGTATCCGAGGGGGCTGTGGAGCTGGATCACGACCACCGATCACAAGAGGATCGGCATCCTGTATGGTGTCACGGCGTTCGTCTTCTTTCTGGTTGGTGGGCTCGAGGCGCTGCTGATCCGACTCCAGCTAGCGGGGCCCAACGGCACACTGGTGAGTGCGGAAACGTACAATCAGCTCTTCACGATGCACGGCACCACCATGGTCTTCCTGGCCATCATGCCGTTGTCTGCGGCCTTCTTCAACTACATCATCCCTTTGCAGATTGGGGCGCGGGACGTGGCCTTCCCGCGACTCAACGCATTCAGCTACTGGGTCTTCCTCCTGGGCGGGATCTTTCTCAACGTCAGTTTCTTGGTTGGGGCCGCGCCCGACGGTGGCTGGTTCGGGTATGCCAACCTCACCGCGAAGCAATACTCTCCGGGCTTGAATATCGATTTCTGGGTGCTCGGTCTTCAGATTCTGGGCGTCGCGTCCATCGCGGCGTCCGTCAACTTCATCATCACCATCGTGAACCTCCGCGCCCCGGGTATGCGGCTCATGCGGTTGCCCGTGTTCACGTGGATGACGCTCGTAACGCAGTTCATCATTCTCACCGCCTTTCCCGTGATTACCGTTGCGCTCGTGTTTCTGATGTTCGATCGGTATTTCGGAACCAATTTCTATTCGGTCGCGGCGGGCGGTGACGTCATCTTGTGGCAGCACCTCTTTTGGCTGTTCGGGCATCCGGAGGTCTACATCCTGATCCTTCCGGCCATGGGGATTATCTCCGAGGTCGTCCCGACATTCTCGCGAAAACCCCTGTTTGGCTACGCCATCATCGTCTACTCGGGGCTGCTGATCGCGATCATGGGGTGGGGTGTCTGGGCGCACCACATGTTCCAGACGGGGTTGGGGCCCATTGCGGATTCAGTGTTCTCCGCCACCACGATGCTCATCGCGATTCCGACGGGCGTGAAGATCTTCAACTGGATTGCCACGATGTGGGGTGGGCAAATCCAGTTCAAGACCCCCATGCTGTTTGCGCTCGGATTCATCGCCATGTTCGTCATCGGAGGGTTGTCTGGCGTAATGCACTCCTCGCCCCCGGCCGACCTCCAGCAGACCGATACGTATTTCGTCGTGGCACACATTCACTACGTGCTCTTTGGTGGTGCGATCTTCGGGTTGTTTGCCGGAGCGTACTACTGGTGGCCCAAGGTCACGGGTCGGCTCCTGAGTGAGCGCATGGGGAAATGGCATTTCTGGCTGATGCTCATCGGGATGAACATCGCGTTCTTCCCGATGCACTTCATCGGTTTATTGGGCATGCCGCGCCGGATCTACACCTACGACACCGAACTCGGTCTAGATGCGCTCAACCTCCTGTCCACCGCGGGTGTTGTGGTCATCGTGATCTCCACCCTGATCTTCATGTACAACATGTGGTGGACGAGGCAAAACGGCGCCGTGGCTGGAAAGGACCCTTGGGGCGGCGCGGGGCTGGAATGGGCGATTTCGTCACCGCCGCCGCCATACAACTTCAGCGTCCTGCCGCAAGTCGTCAGCCGGGTTCCTCTGTGGTCGACGAGAGACATGGAGGCCATACCCGACGTACCGCCTGAACCGGTCCACATGCCAGGTGGTTCGTTCTGGCCGGTAATTGCGGCCGTTGGGATCGTGGCGATGGCGACAGGCGCACTGATCCAGACATTATGGGTGGTGTTGGCCGGCGCGGCAGTCTTGGTGGTCAGCATCTACGCCTGGTCCTTCGAACCGTTTGAGATGTAACGATGAGCCACGCCGTAGCGCACCATACGAGTACCGGGCTCGACAGCCGCAAGATGGCGTTCTGGGCCTTCATCGGCTCGGAGTGCCTGCTCTTCGGGACACTCATCTCGACCTATCTCGTGTACAAGGGCCGGAGCGTGGTCGGACCCATGCCGCACGAGATCCTCAATATCCCGCTCACTTCCGTGAGCACCTTCGACCTGTTGATGTCGAGTTTGGCGATGGTGCTGGCGTTGGCAGCGGTAGAGCGAGGGGACAAGGTCTGGGCCCGGGTGTGGTTAGCGACCACGGCGCTCTTGGGGATTGCGTTCGTTGGGTTTCAGGTGTTCGAGTTCGCCACATTCGTGCACGAGGGTCTCACACTCCGCACCAACCTCTTCGGATCCACCTTCTTTACCCTCACGGGATTTCACGGCGGACACGTCGTGATCGGGGTGATCTGGCTCCTGACGTTGCTCGTACGGTCGTTCATGGGAAAGCTGGGACCTGACAAAGCGCTGAACGTGGAGATCGCCGGCCTCTATTGGCACTTCGTGGACGTGGTCTGGATCGTGATCTTCACCGTCGTCTACCTCATCCAGTAGCGAGCGAGTGATGGCTGAAGCAGAGAAATCGGGTCGGAAACATCCCAGCGTCGATGCCTACCTGGCGGTTGCGGGTGTCCTCACGATCATCACCCTGGTCGAGGTCGGGGTGTTCTACGTCCCGGCGTTTCAGGCTATGTTGGCGCCGGTCTTGATCGTTCTGTCTGCGGGAAAGTTCGCGCTCGTCGTGATGTTCTACATGCACCTCAAGGCCGATCACAAGTTGTTTACGCTGATCTTCAGCGTCCCGCTGCTCCTGGCGTTGGGAGTGGCTGTGGCCTTGTTGTTCCTGTTTGGGGTATTCGCGACGCAACCCGGTTAGCCCGGCTTCCGACAGGAAACGAAGGGGCGCCCAGTTTTGTCCTGGGCGCCCCTTCGCGTTCTCGGTTACACGACCGCCCTACGGCGCCGGCCTTTTGGGGCCGTCGGCGTGCTCCCCAGCGGGTTCGTCGATCGGCTCGCCGAGGGGGTGACGCGTGAGCTCCTCCCGCAGCTTGGGGTGCTTTTGCCAGAGGAAGTATCCCATTCCGAGGGCGGCGATCGCGTTTCCAATGGCGACGTTCCACCAGGCCAGGGCTCCGAGTAACGGTTGGGCCATGACCGCCACCACGACGTAGAATCCGAATTCGAAAATGGCGAAGAACACGACCACGATGAACAGGGTCGACGGAAAGAGCTCGACTTCGTAGGCCAGCGCGGCGGCGATCACGCCGACGATGAGGAAGGCCACGACGTGCACCATGGTGTACCCGACCACGGCCGCGAAAATCCGCTCCGGGTCCGTGGCGAAGAGGCTTTGGACTTGTGCCGGGTCGAGTTCACCCCAGAACACCGCCGATCCGAGCATGGCCGGCGTGAAGAAGGGCTGCCCGTTGATGGCGTCAACGACCAGAAACCAGAGTGCGACGGCGCCCGCTCCGATCAGACCGGCAACGAACCCTTCGCGGACGATGCGCTGCATCTGTCCTCCTCTTGTCGGCAGGCGGGATGCTCGATCAGAGGTTTTCAATATAGGAGTTCTGGACGGGACCGCGAGGGCAGCATTGCGAGGTCGCCACCGTCCCCTGCATCTTCCCCTCTCATGCGTGCACAAAAGTTTCGGCAGGCAGCCCTTGCGTACCTCCACGTAGGGATTCTGTACGAAGGTGCGGCCTTCGCGATGTGGAGACGTGGGCTGCTCCCGGCCGATCGCGGTCCAGTCTGGCTCTGGATGTTGTTGGGGGCGGGCATCGTGGCCGCGGTGGTCTGGGGGCTCTGGAAATGGCAAAACGTTTGGTTCGCACGCATCGTGTGGTTCATCCATGCCGCTCGGGTGCCGACGCTCATTGCCAGCGCCTTCTTCCCCGCGGTAGACCAGCGTCTGCCGCCCACGTTTTACGGAACCGCATTGCTTGTGGTGGTCATCAACCTCTGGATGTTGGCGCGGGCGGGATGGGACGTGTAAAGGGCACAGGGTGGGAAGCAGAATGATGATTGCAGACTGCACATTGACGATTGACGCGCCTTCTGCGCTCGGACGGGTCCAGTGACGCGACTCAGGAGCTACAGGGACGTCGCCGGAGACGATCGTTCGGCGATGCTCGCGCAAGTGCAAGCGCAGCGGGCGCGGGTGAGGTCCCGCCTTGCAGCGGTGTCTCGCGTGGTGGGTGTGATGAGCGGCAAGGGTGGGGTGGGGAAGAGCTACGTGACGTCGGGTCTCGCCATTGCGGCGCAGCAGACGCGGGGCTGGACGGTTGGCGTGCTCGACGCGGATCTCCATGGACCCACCGTGGCACGACTTCTCGATGCCACAGGCCCCGTGAGGGTGAAGGGCGACGTGGTGCACCCAGCGGTGGGGCGCTCGGGGATCGCGGTTTTTTCGATGGATCTGTTATTGGCGGACGAGGCTCCGCTGCGCTGGCGGGACACCAGCGCGGAGCACGCCGTCTCCCGGGGCTTGCTGGAAGCCGGAGCCTTGCGAGAGTTCCTCGGTGATGTTGCCTGGGGGGAGTTGGATCTGCTCCTCGTGGATCTCCCTCCGGGGACGGCGTCGCTCACCGACCTTGCGGGTTTGACGTCCCACCTGACTGGGGTTCTCGCCATCACGATCCCCAGCGAAGAGTCTCGACGCGCAGTAGCGCGGGCTCTCACGGCCGCCGCATCCTCCGGCGTCCGCGTTTTGGGGATCGTCGAGAACATGAGCGAGTACGTCTGCGGCGAGTGTGGCGCGCGCCAGGAGCTCTTTTCGGGTCAGGCTGGATCGCGGCTCGCGGAATCCACGGGCGCTCCGCTCATCGGGCGGATTCCCTTTTTCCCGGGCCTGCCGGATCAACGTGCCGAATCTCGACCCGTCCCACCGCTTCCTGAGGATGTGGTCGCGCGGTTCTTCGAGGTGATCGAACGATGAAGTTTCTATGTTTGGACTGCGACACGCAGATGGCGTTCGATGAGCGGAATGTCCCGGGTGATGGCACATTTGCGGCAGCGTTCTCCTGCCCCACGTGCGGTCGGAAGATTGCCATGCTCGCCAACCCCATGGAGACGCAATTGGTGGACGCACTGGGTGTGCAGATCGGCGGCCGCACGTTGCGCGACCAGCCGTTGGAGCTCGTCCGCGGCAAGTTGGAGGGGCGGGACGATGCGTTCGTGGAGGACGGCGCCGAGCGGGCGGATGGACCCCCGGACGGGCGTCCCCTCTGGAGCGCGGAAGCCGACGAGCGGCTCGGACGTGTGCCCAGTTTCGTTCGGGGCATGGTGAAAAAGATCTACACCGAGTATGCGCTGGAACGCGGCATTGGGGAGATCACGCCGGCCGTCATGGACCGTGCACGCGTGGAGCTCGGGCTGGAGGGTATGTAGGTGAGCGACGGGGAAGAGCGACGCGTGTGGGATCTCCGGATCCGGATCGATCGGACGTTGTGTGTGGGCTTCGGCGACTGTCTGGAGGATGCCCCAGAGGCATTCTGCCTCGACGCGGAGGGGATCGCCATTTTCGCGACCCCAGAGGCGGTGGAGCGCGCGCGACTGTTGCGGGCCTGTGAGGCCTGCCCCGTGGACGCTCTCACCGTGTGGGATGCCGCGGGCACGCAGCTGGTCCCTTGACACGGGTAGCGGCAAGTCTCATACTCGCCACCGAGGTCGGCGTTGCGCGTACATTGCACTCGGCGCAGTGGTGCGCGGGATCACGCGGGGCCCTCCAGCGCCGTCGTCCAGTGATACAGCTGTACAAATCCTAGTTGGCCACCCGAACGACCAGCCTGGCCGGAGGCGGAGCCGTGCATCCTCTGTATAGGGAAGTGTTCGTCCCCGTGGACAATTCCCAGCATTCGGATTGGGCTGTCGAGCGTGCCATCGAGCTGTGCCGCCAGTCGGGCGGTCGGATCACCGGCAACCACGTATACGCCGCCCGCCTGCACGACGTTCGATTTCGCCAGCTCGAGACGGGATTGCCCGCGCAGTTTCAGACCCCAGAAGAAATCAAGCGCCAACGCAAAGTGCATGACAAGCTGATCGAGAAGGGGTTGCAGCTCATCTCCGATTCGTTCCTCGATCAAGTGGAAAAGCGGTGTCAGGGTGCCGGCGTCTCCCTCCGCCGTCAGCTCTTGGAGGGCATCAACTACGAAGAGATCGTCAACGAAGTGAACAGTGGTGAGGGGACCTTGCCGAGTCTCATCGGCTTCGATCCCAACATCGCGGCAAATTATGACGGTGGGGACAAGGTGCGGAGTGACGTGCGGCTCGGTGCAGACGGACGCATCGTGGCGGAGGACGAGGAGTTGGATGAGAAACTCGCCGGGTCTTCGGGTCGTCGTTATGACCTCGTGGTGATCGGCGCTCATGGGATCGGTCGCCAACCGTATTCCCAATTGGGTGGTGTGGTGGCGCGCGCCATCCGGGGTATCGAAAAAGACGTGCTGCTGGTTCGGGACGATGCATCTCTCAGGGGGGGACGGTTCATGGTGTGTGTAGACGGATCGTCCTACAGTTATAAGGCCATGCGAAGCGCGTTGGAGTTGGCGCAGGAGTTCGGGGCGTCGCTGTACGTGTGCAGCGCGTTCGACGTCGAGTACCATCACGCCGTTTTTCACAATATCAAAGACGTGCTGTCGGTCCGCGCGTCGAAAGTGTTCAAGTTCGAAGAGCAGGAAGAACTGCACAACAACATCATCGACAAGGGGCTGCTGAAACTCAGTCAGGCGAACATCAAACGCGCAGAGGTCATGGCGCAGGAGTTTCCCGATGTTCCACTGAAGAGTCAGATTCTGATCGGCAAGCCGTTTCAGGTGATCTTGCAGTGGGCCGAGGAGATTCAGCCCACGTTGCTGATCTACGCTCGTCATGGGGCCCATCGCATCGAGGGCACCGATCTGGGATCGCAGGCGGACAACCTCGTGCGCTTGGCGTCGTGTAACACGCTCGTGGTGGGCACGGTGGGCGTCCGCCCGGAGGAGATTCCCTGGATCGAAGAGGACGGGGAGGCATCACTCCCGTGGGCGCCGGAAGCCGAGGTCCGCATCCAACGGGTGCCGCCGTTTGCGCAGGGGATCGCGCGCAAGGCCGTCGAGGAGTTCGTCATGGAGCACGGGAGCGACTTCGTGACGAACCAATGGCTCGATCAAGCCATCGCGAAGCTCCTGCCGACACACATGCAGCTCATCATGGGGATTGGCACGGCGGAGGAGATGGCTCGGGCCGAGCTCAAGGCGCAAGAGCAGATGGCCAAGACGGAGGTCCGGGGGAGCGAGGCGGATACCGAGGCGGCGGGTGACACGGTCCAAGTGAAGTGTCCCGTGACAGGGCACATGACGGTCCGAGCGCGGACGGCGGCGGATCCCATGGTATGGACCGTCGAGGCGTTCGACCGGTTGAAAGCGGTTCCGCTCATCGCGCGCCCACTAGCCCGAAACACGGTGGAACGGTTTGGACGAGACCATGGCTTCTGGCGGATCACGACGTTGGTCATGGATGAGAACAAGCAGGCGATGATCGAGGCTGACGAGTTCGATGCCGAAACGATGATGGGAATGTTTCGCGAGCTTCGGGCCAAGCAGATCCGTGCAGAAGCCGAGGGCGGCGATGCCCTCTCGCCCGAGATGCGGCGGTTCATCGAGGAGGCGAAGGCGGCCGGCGTCACTCGGTGTCCCATCCGGGATATCGAGGAGAAGATGTCGGATTGCCCGGTGGATTTTCGCGTCGCAACACCGGAAGAGGCTCGCGCAGCGGTGGAGCGGTTCATGGTTGAAGGAGAGACGGAGACCGACTGACCGTGGCCACCTCGCTCGCCTTCCTCGGCGAAGCGCCGGCCTCGACCGATTCTCAGGCGACGTATGTGCCTCATGTCGTTGCCTGGAATCTCACGCGACGGTGCAACCTGCAGTGCGCACACTGTTACATCGCTGCGGGACCCAGCGAGGTCGCTGCGGACGAATTGCGGACCGGCGAGTGCCTCCGGATTACCGAAGAGATACTCGCCCTCAATCCCTCACCGATGTTCATTCTCTCCGGCGGCGAGCCGCTCCTGCGCGACGATCTCACGACGATTGCCGCGTTTGCTGCAGACCGTGGCGCCACCGTAGTGGTTGGGACCAACGGCACCCTGCTTACCAACCAGCGGATCGACGCGCTTCGACGAGCGGGTGTCCAAGGGGTTGCGGTGAGCGTAGAGTCCTTGGATTCCACATACCACGATCGATTCCGGCGCGGGCATGGGTCCCTCGAGGCGACACTCGCCGCCGTCGAGCGGCTGGGACAGTGTCGGCTCGACTTCGTGGTGCAAACGACCGTGACACGGGGGAACCGAGCTGAGCTGGCCCGGCTCGTCGAGTGGGCAGCCAATGTTGGTGCGGTATCGTTCAACGCGTACTTCCTCGTCTCGACGGGGCGCGGAGCACGGATGAGCGATTTGAGCCCCGAGGAATACGAAACCTGTCTCGGCGAGCTGGTGGACTTACACGTGCGGTTCTTGGGGCAGATGATGGTGCGGGCCAAGTGCGCACCGCATTTCATGCGTCTCGTGCACCAACGAGTGCCGACCTCGCCCATCCTCCACTACGGGACCCGCTGCCCCTGCGGTGCGCAGTACTGTCGGGTCACTCCGGACGGCAAGCTCACGGCCTGCCCGTACTTGCCGCTGCCCGTTGGCGATCTGCGGCAATCGTCGTTCGCCGCCGTTTGGCACCACGCCCCCTTGCTTCAGGCGTTACGATCACAGCCGCCGGGTGGCAAGTGCGGAGCGTGCGAGTACCGGGTGCTGTGTGGGGGCTGCCGGGCGCGCGCGTTCGCCACCACCGACGACTACCTGGCGGCCGATCCGTCGTGTGCGTACGAACCTTCTGGCGAGATCGCAGTCATCGAGCGCGCCCAACCCGTGACGTACGGCATGTTGGTGGACCGCGAACTGGTGTGGACCGCCGAGGCGCTCGACCGCATCCGCCGAGTCCCCTCGTTTGTTCGCGGTGTCGTGACAAAGCGCGTCGAGGACTACGCACGGCGGCGCGGGCTGGAGAAGGTCACCGGCGCGCTGCTCCAGGATGTCCGACGGGAAATGCCCGTAGACTTTTCGAAGCGCAAACCGTTCTTCCTACAGCGCGATGACGACTGAACTCCTAGCACTGCTCCAGGCTGCAGCCGACACGAGCGGGGCGTACGGCGAGTTTCCACTGATCGGGGCTCGGGCGGCCGTTTGGATCGCCGCTGAGGTGCATCTCATGTTCGCGGCCTTCGTTCTCGGTGTCCCGATGTTCGCCGTGATCACCGAACTGATCGGCATCGTGGGCAAGGACCCGAAGTACGACAAGCTCTCGAAGGAATTTACGCGGCTGCTGGTGTTCGCCTACAGTGCGACGGCGTTGTGGGGAGCGGTCCTGGTGTTCTTTCTCACCACGCTCTACCCGGCGTTCTGGCGGCACATGGCTGAGATCTTTGGCTTGTCGATGTGGATCTACGTGGGACTGTTCTTCGTCGAGTCGTTCACGCTCTACCTCTACTATTATGGTTGGGACCGTTGGAAGGCGGGCCGGGCGAAGTGGGGACATTGGGGACTCGGTCTCCTCCTCAATGTCTGGGGCACCACCGTCATGTTCATCGCGAACGGATGGTTGACCTACATGATGTCTCCACCGGAGGGGGTCACCGTGGCCGGGCTCCCCCCGGAGGTTTCCCTGTGGAATGCGATCGCCAATGCTACCTGGATGCCGATCAACATTCATCGGCTGATTGCGAACGCCGTCTTCGGGGGCACCATCGTGGCTGCCTACGCCGGCTATCGGTTCCTCGTGGCGAAGACGGACGAAGAACGTGCGCATTACGATTGGATGGGATACGTCGGCAACTTCATCGCGATCGCGACGTTCATCGTGCTTCCCTTTGCCGGGTACTGGTTGGGGCGGGAGATCTACGAATACAACCAGCAGATGGGAATCACGATGATGGGCGGCTTCATGAGTTGGCTGTGGATCGTGCAAGCGGTTCTGATCGGGGTGCTGTTCCTTGCCGCCAACTACTACCTCTGGTTGGGCATGCAACGGATTCCCGGTGCCGAGCGGTTCGTGCCGTACACCAAGTGGATGCTGTTGGTTTTGGTTGTGTGTTGGTTGGTGTGGGCCACGCCGCACACCATGATTGCCAACCGCCAGGAACTGGCGGCCATGGGGGGATCGCATCACCCCTTCCTGAGCGTGCTGGGTGTGATGAGCGCCAAGAACACAGCCGTCAACCTCATGATCCTCACGACGTTCCTCTCGTTCTTGATGTACCGCCGGGCCAACAAGCTCCCCACCGTGTCGTGGGCGAAGACGGGAACGCTCATCGAGGCGGCCATGTTCGTGCTCGCCGCGGGTGTGGTGATATTCTACGGCATCCTCGGATACTTCGTGGAGGCCATCGTGCGGATCGGATTCAGCGTGTACCAGGTGGGGGCCGTGCTCGCCTGCATCATCGGTGTGACGGCCATCGACATAGCGCTCCTCCGAAGGGCTGGGTCCCGCGGCGAGATTCGATGGGGGCAGATGCCGGAGCGGGCTCAATACGCATTGTTCACCCTTGCGGTCACTTTTACCTGGCTCATGGCCCTCATGGGGTTCGCGCGAAGCGGCATTCGGCAGCACTGGCACGTGTGGGAGGTGATGCGAGATACGAGCGCCGCCGCGGCCACACCCGCGCTCGGGTATGCGGCCAACATGATCAGCGTATGCGTCCTCGTGTTCCTCAGTCTCGTGGCGTTCATCTTCTGGCTCGGTGGCTTGGCGGAACGCGCTACCACGCGGACCCCCGAGCCCCAGCCGGTCCTGCGTCCAGCGGGGGCGGAGTGAGGCGATCATGCTGATGACCAATCTGAAAGTCGTGGTCGTGGCGGTGGCAGTGATCGGCTTCTACACCATGGTGGCGCATATCATCCCACAGCTCGAGTCCGAGGTCCCCGAACAGTTGGATCTCGGCGCTGATGTGACCACCGAGGAGCTGGTGGCGGCGGGAGAACGCATCTATAACGGTGCGGGGGGATGCACCGCCTGCCACGGCCTCGGTACCAGAGCGCCCAATCTGCTGACCGATCACGCCGGTCAAGGCCAAATTGGGGCGCGGTGCGGTGGCCGGGAGTCTGGGAAGGACTGTAAGGCATACTTGCACGAATCGATGGTGGAACCGGGTACCTATGTCGTCGAAGGGTTCGGCAACATCATGCCGGACATGCGTCGCCAGCTCACCGACGATCAGATCTGGACGGTGGTGGCCTACCTCCAGTCGCTTGGCGGCGAAGTGACTGTCACCGGCGCGGATGTCCAGGCAGCATCGAGCGGTAGTGAGGCAGGCGGACCGGCGACGGCGGCTGCGCCACGGTCGACCACGAGCGATCCCCGACAGCTGCTCACCGAGCATGCGTGCCTCGGATGTCATGCCATCGACGGTCAGGGCCCACCCATCGGCCCCTCCTTCGATGGTATGGGATCGCGCATCTCGGCCGACCGGATCCGGCGGGGCATCCTCGATCCAAATGTCGAGGTGGCGGCGGGGTTCGACCAGTTCGCCGGGATGATGCCGGCGACCTTCGGCGATCAGCTATCTGCGGGCCAGCTCGAAGCAATCGTCCAATTCCTGGTGGCTCGGAAATGAGTGGGAAGATCGGTACCGTCCTGCGCCACCCGTTTTGGCAGGCCATCCTGCTGCTGGTTCTGGCATATGTCGTCTTCAAATACGGTATCGCGTATCTACCGCCGTTGTTCGGGATCGCCAGCGCGCCCGTGCCCAACAGTGTGCTCATCCAATTCATGCTGACGGCGCTCGTCGGGATCCTGATCTACGTCAGTGACAACGATGAGAAGTGGCGGAAGTTCAAGGAGCCCATCGTCGCGACGATGATCGACACCGACAAGCGATGGCTTCGGGGCGGCCTATTGGTTCTGATCCCCGTCCTCGTGGGCTTCGTGACGTACGATCAGGCGCGGCCCAAGGTGTCGGCACCGGTCCAACTCCGTTCCATCCACCCGGCGCCGCCAAGCCAGATCACCTTCCGCGGTCAGCCGATGCAGCTCGCGGGATTGGAAAACCCGCTGCGCCGTTCGGGCCCGCTGGAGGAACACGCCCTCGAGGGACGGCGGGTCTACTATCAGAACTGTCTCGCGTGCCACGGCGATCTCCTGGATGGGGAGGGACACTACGCGCATGGATTCAACCCCTTGCCGCTGGCGTTCGACGATCCCGGAACCATCGCGCAGCTCACCGAGAGCTTTGTGTTCTGGCGCATCGCCAAAGGCGGTCCCGGGCTCCCCCGCGAGGGAACCCCGTGGAATTCAGCCATGCCGGCCTGGGAGGACTTTCTGACAGAAGAGGAGATCTGGGCCGTCATCATCTTCCTGTACGAGCAGTCCGGATGGGAGCCCCGTACGTGGGAGGAAGCTGGGGAGGAAGGAGGCGCCCATGACTAGGGGGAATGGGAACGGCGGACGGTTGGAAGGGCTCCTGCTCGTCGTCGCTTTCTCCGGCTCATGGCTCTTTTATCCGGGCCCCCTGGTGGCTCAGGACCTGGAGCGCGGCAAAGTCGTGTACGACAAGTGGTGTGCGGGTTGCCATGGGGACGACGGCGCCGGACTGGGCGAGGCCGCGGCCTTCATGCTTCCCCGGCCGCGGGATTTCACTCGGGGTGACTACCAGATTCGCACGACGGCCAGCGGGGAGCTTCCCACCGATGCCGACATCCGCCGAATGGTGGACGAAGGGATGCCCGGCAGCGCGATGCCGGGTTGGGAGCGGCGCTTGAGTGAGCAGGATCGCAACAACGTGGTGGCCTATATCAAGTCGTTTTCACGGTTCTTCGACGGAGCCGCACCGGAACCGGTCGATTTCGGGCGGGCGCCCCGGAGGACGGATGAAGGGCTGGCAGAGGGCGAGCAAGTCTTCCGGGAGCTGGAGTGTTTCAAATGTCATGGAGATGCGGGACGTGGCGATGGACAATCTGCGCCTACCCTCACCGATGACTGGGACTTCCCCATTCGCGCTGCGGACCTCACCAAGCCCTGGAACTTCAACGGTGGTGGCACGGCCGAACAGATCTTCCGCCGCTTCCGTACGGGGTTGAATGGGACCCCGATGCCGTCCTACAACGATGTTTTGGATGCCGGCATCGTGACCGAGGAGCAGTTGTGGCACCTCGCCCAATACGTTCGTTCGTTGGGGCCGGACGAGCCGACCCCGCGGATTCGGGACGTCGTGCGGGCGCAGCTGGCGGATGGAGCGCTCCCGTCGGGACCGGGAGACACGGCCTGGGCCGGTGTGGAGCAGTTTTACATTCCGCTCGTTGGGCAGATCATTGTGAAGCCGCGCTGGTTTGCACCCACGGTGGACGGACTCTGGGTGCAAGCCCTGCACGACGGCGATCAGCTAGCCATTCGCCTCACGTGGAGTGACCCGTCGGAGAGCCCCGACCCCGCGTGGCAAGAGTGGCTGGGGCGAGTCACGAGCACGATGTCCGATGGGGACGGTGTGATGGCC
Source organism: Gemmatimonadales bacterium (assembly GCA_041615815.1). Classification (GTDB taxonomy): domain Bacteria; phylum Gemmatimonadota; class Gemmatimonadetes; order Gemmatimonadales; family GWC2-71-9; genus JBDHDH01. The sequence goes on from JBFJCP010000010.1 coordinate 27,282, forward strand.
GCCGAGCAGGGTGCCGATCGCGTGGTCGTGCAATTCCCGACCCGCCTGTCGGACGGGATGGAGCGGCCCTATTTTCTTGGGGGCTCGAACCGCAGCCCGGTCTACGTATGGCGCTGGACCAGCGATCCGGACCGGCTGGAGGAAGGTACGACCACCGGGCTTGGTGCCTTCGCGCCGCTGGCCGGCGGGACCGTTACCCATGCCGCGCGGCACGGTCAGGGGCAGTGGCAGATCCAACTGACGCGATCGCTCGTTCCGGCAGACTCGACGGTCCTGCGGTTCGACCGGGGCCAGCCCATCCCCGTGGCCTTCTTTGCCGCGGATGGCTCGAACGGGGAAGATTGGGTGCGTGGCTCCGTGAGTGCCTGGTATCAGATCTATCTCGATGTTCCCACCCCGGTTGCAGCGTATGTGGCGCCGATTGTGGCGATGCTCCTGACGGCTGCCTTGGGGATGGTCGTGATTGCGCGAGCTCAACAGCGCGGCCGACAGGCCGCCCAATCATCGTAGGGAGGAAGAATGCGACGAGTACTCTTGTCGACGGTTTGTGTCCTGGTTGCGTGTGGTGGCGGTGAGCAGGCCGCCGATGGCGGTGGAGACGCGGCGGCGACTGCCATGGCCAGCGGACCGCGTGGTGATGGGGCCATTGCGGGGATGGTCATGTTCACTGGGACGCCACCGGCGAACCCGACCATTGATATGTCCGAGGAGCCCGAGTGCGTGGCCAAGTACACTGGTTCACCAACCGATCCACGCGTGGTGGTCAGTAACGGCCATCTTGGCGGCGTGTTCGTCTATGTGAAGAGCGGGCTTCCGGCGGGAGCGAATTATACAGCGCCATCCTCACCGGTGATGCTGGATCAGGACGGCTGTCTGTACCACCCCCGTGTCTTTGGCGTCATGGCTGGCCAGCCCATCGAAATCAGCAACAGCGATCCCATGCTTCACAACATCAAGGCAGTCCCGGAGCAGAACCGGGGGTTCAACATCAGCCAGCCTCGCGAGGGCATGACGACCACGCGGACGTTCAACACGCCCGAGGTCATGGTACCGTTTGAATGCAACGTTCACGGGTGGATGAACGCTTATGCGGGCGTCATGAGTCACCCCTTTTACGCAACGTCTGCGGAGAACGGATCCTTTTCGATTCAGGGGTTGCCTGCGGGGACCTACGAGCTCGAAGCGTGGCACGAGACGCTCGGGACCCAGACGCAGTCGGTCACGGTGCCCGAGACGGGGACCGTGAACGTCGAGTTCTCGTTCAGCGCATCGACCTCGTAAGGAGGCAAGGCCGTCATGCCATATGACTGGGGACTCCCCATCGCGGCGTCGACCTTCGCGGCGGACATCGACCGACTCTACTACATGATCTTGGTGATTACGGGCATCGCCTTCGTCATCGTGGAGGTGGCGATCGTCTGGTTTCTCATCAAGTACCGAGCACGCCCTGGTCGCAAGGCCTATTATACCCACGGTAGCGCCAAGGCAGAGGTCATTTGGACGGCCGTGCCCGCGGTAGTCGTCGTCGGATTGGGTATTCTCAGCGCGTCCGTATGGAGTCACATTCGTGGGCGGGACAGCGTTCCCCCCAATGCGTTGCCGATTGCGCTCGAGGCCAAGCAATTCGAGTGGAACGCGACGTATCCTGGTGCCGACGGGGAGCTAGGCACCGGCGACGATTTCACGATGCGGAATCTGCTGCAGATTCCGGTCAATCAGCCCGTCGTGGTTCACCTCACCTCGGAGGACGTGATTCATTCCTTCTTCGTACCCGAGTTCCGTGTCAAGCACGATGCGGTGCCGGGTATGGAGGCCCGAGTGTGGTTCGAGGCCACGATGACCGGGGAGTTTTCCATCGCTTGCGCCGAACTGTGCGGCTTGGGGCACTACCGGATGGCTGCTCGGGTCGTGGTACAAGACCAGGCCGAGTACGATCAATGGTTGGCCGAACAGGCCGCGAACCAAACCGTAGCTTCGCGTTAGAGGACTCATGGCGACGACAGCAGCTGCCTTCGACCACGTAGCCCACGCGCACGCCGACACGCGGTCGTTCATTCGTCGATACATTTTCTCGACGGATCACAAGATTATCGGGATCCAGTTCCTCATTATGAGTCTGTTCTTCCTCCTCGTGGGGGGAACGCTGGCGATCATGATGCGCTGGCAGCTGGGTTTCCCCGGCGAGGCGTTTCCGGGTGGCGGTGTGCTCCCGGAGACGATGGCACCGGACGGTGTGCTCTTGCCGGAGTTTTACAACTCACTGGTGACGATGCACGGCACGTTCATGGTCTTTTTCGCGATCATGCCGCTGCTCGTGGGTGTGTACGCGAACTTCCTGATCCCGCTCAAGATCGGCGCACCAGACATGGCGTTCCCGCGCCTCAACATGGTTTCGTTTTGGGTCGCCATGCCGGCCGGATTGATCATGATGGCGGGGTTCCTGGTGGAGGGAGGTGCCGCCGGGGCCGGATGGACCATGTACGCGCCGTTGAGTGCCAATCCGGAATACTCAGGGGTCAGCGGAGGGCAGATTCTCTGGTGTGTGAGTATCGCGGTGCTGGGCCTCTCATCGATCCTCGGATCGACCAACTATATCACGACCATCATCAACATGCGGGCGCCGGGCATGACCTGGTTCCGCATGCCACTCAGTATCTGGTCGCTCTTCATCACGGCGATTCTGACCATTCTGGCCATCCCCATTCTCTCCGGGGCGGCCATCATGCTGTTGTTCGATCAGCTCATCGGTACCCATTTCTTTCTGCCGCCGGATGGGGGCCAGCCGCTCCTGTGGCAGCACCTGTTCTGGTTCTTCGGCCATCCGGAGGTCTACATCCTGATCCTACCGGCCATGGGGATGGTGTCTGATATCATCGCGAACGGCTCGAGGAAGCCGATCTTCGGATATCACTCGATGGTCTATGCCATGATCGGTATCGGCTTCCTCGGATGGATCGTTTGGGGACATCACATGTTCCAGAGTGGGATGAACCCGACGCTGGGCATGTCCTTCATGATCTCGACGATGCTGATTGCCGTGCCCTCTGCCATCAAGACGTTCAACTGGTTGGGCACAATGTGGAGGGGGAGTATCCGTTTCCACGTCCCGATGCTCAACGCGGTCGCGTTTGTCGCGATGTTCGTGATCGGCGGGCTGAGTGGGGTGTTCATGGCCTCCACGCCCGTGGACATCCAGATTCACGATACGTACTTCATCGTGGCGCACCTCCACTATGTGTTGTTCGGGGGGAGCCTGTTCGCACTGTTTGGCGCCATCACGTTCTGGTATCCCAAGATGTTCGGGCGGATGATGAGCGAGTTTTGGGGGAAGGTGCATTTCGTGCTGACGTTCATCTTCTACAACCTCACGTTCTTTCCGATGCACCAGATTGGCTTGGGTGGCCACATGCGGCGGATCTACGATCCGACCGAATACGAGTTCTTGCTGCCGCTGCAGGGGCTCAACCGATTCATCACGATCAGCGCGATCCTCCTGTTCGCCACACAAACCATCTTTGCGTTGAACTTCATCATTAGTTGGTTCAGGGGGAAGAAAGCACCTGACAATCCGTGGGAGGATACCGGCGTCGAGTGGAGTACTCCTTCGCCGGCACCCCATGGCAACTTCCCGACGACGCCAACGGTCCATCACGGACCGTACGAGTTCAGCTCACCGCTCGTGGAGGAAGACTACTTGATGCAGGATCGTAGGGTCAGCAAACCCGCGACTCCGGCCGCCAGCTGAGGGAGGAGCGATGGCACACGCAGCAGTGATGCAGCCTCCGGCCTCGGCGGAGACCGGTGCGGGGGTTTATAACGAGAAGCTGGGGATGTGGGTCTTCTTGGGGTCGGAGGTCATGTTCTTCACGGCCCTCATCGGGTCGTACATCATCCTGCGCTTCGCGCAGCCGCAGGCGTGGGCAGCCCCCGGCCAGATTCTCAATATTCCGGTGACGGGCGTCAATACGTTTTTGCTGATCTGTAGCTCGGTCACCATGGTCAAGGCGTTTGCCGCCGCTCAGGACGGCGACCAGCGCATGTTGAAGGCCTGGCTGCTGGCAACGGTGCTCATCGGGGCGACGTTCGTGAGCATTCAGGTGTACGAGTATCTGGTGTTGGCGCACGAAGGATTCCTCCCGAGTGGCTATGTGGCGGGCAGTCATCTGGCCGAGGTCGCAGACGGTGGTGCGGCGTACAAGGGCGGTGCGGCCTTGCCCGAATCGGTGGGGTTGTACGGTTCCACGTTCTATACGATGACTTCCTTTCATGGCTTTCACGTTACCATGGGTGTGCTGTGCATGATCTTCGTGACGGTGAAGGCGTTTCGTGGCGGGTATACAGCGGAAGACCATCGAGGAGTCGAAGTCATTGGTTTGTATTGGCACTTCGTAGACTTGGTGTGGATCGTACTCTTTACCATCGTCTACCTGATCTGAAACGAGCGGGGTCGAAAGATGGAACAGAAGCCACATGCCAAGCATCCTCCGTACATGGGGATCTGGGCCGCGCTGGCCCTTCTGACCGTTCTGGAGATTGGCGTGGCGTTCTTCCAGAATTGGCCTAAGGAAGTGATCATCCTCGTGCTCGTCGGTCTCGCGATCTGGAAGGCAGTGCTGGTGGCCATGTATTTCATGCACCTGCGCTTCGAGGGCAACCAGCTCCGAATCCTCGCCGTGGCACCGCTACCACTTGCCGTGATCCTCGTGATTGCGGTGATCACCGAGTATTTGTGGTAGCGATCGCGCTCTCGCGTTCGCGGGCAGGTGACTTTCTCGAGTTGACCAAGCCCCGCATCGTTGCCCTCGTCATGGGCACCGTTGCCGCAGGGTTCTATTTGGCGAGTCCCACCGGCCTGGCGGGGCTCGCCTTGTTCCATACCCTGCTTGGCACGGCGCTGGTCTCTGGCGGCACGAACGCGCTGAATCAGATCGCTGAACGGGACGTCGATGCTCTGATGCGGCGTACTCGAGACCGCCCACTCCCGGCGGGCCGGCTCCGACTCCCCGAGGCGTCATTGTTCGCATGGACCACGGGCCTCGGCGGGATCGGCTATCTCGCCGCGTTCGTGAATGGCCTGGTCGCGATGCTCGCTGCCGCGACACTCGTCAGTTACGTTTTCGTGTATACACCGCTCAAGCGGCACACGTCTTTGGCAACGTTGGTCGGTGCCGTGCCCGGTGCGCTCCCGATCGCGGGGGGATGGGCCGCGGCCACGGGCGGGCTTCCGCTCGGTGCCTGGGTGCTGTTTGCCATCGTATTCATGTGGCAGCTCCCACATTTTCTGGCGTTAGCGTGGCTGTTTCGTGAAGATTACGCGCGGGCAGGGCTCAAGATGTTGAGCGTCGTTCAAGGAGCGGATTCGACCTTTCGTCAGTCCGTTCTCTACTCGGTTGCGATGGTACCAACGAGCCTGACGCCTACCGTGATCGGCCTGGCGGGACCGTTCTATTTCTTCAGTGCGATGGGATTGTCCCTGTGGCTGATCTGGGTGGCCTGGATGGCAGCCCGCCACCAGACGGCCGCTGCGGCCAGACGCCTCTTCATGACGACGATCGTTTATCTTCCCGCGATCCTCCTCGTTCTGACGCTGGACAAGATCGGATGATCCTCTTTCATCGTTTTCTCATTGGAACGGCCATTCTCTTTTCCGCGGGGTTCGCGGCCTGGTCCTTCGTTGGGTTTCGCCAACAGGGAAGTGCGCTGTTGCTCGGGCTCGGTGTGTTCTTCGCGGTCGCCACGTTGGCGCTGGCCTACTATCTCAAGAACCTGAAACGCTTCCTGGGCCGGTGAACGGCGACGCAGTTTCCGGTGCCATGATGTGGGTGGGGGCCATGATGGTGTTTACGCCGTTGGTGGCCGTGATGTCCGTGATTGGTGTCTTGTGGTGGCAGAGGAAGAAAGGGCAGCGGGAGCAGGGGAACTAGCGGAGTGAAGTAGCTGCAAGGACGGACGAGAAAAAGCGGAACGGGCGCGCCCACTCAGCAGGCACGCCCGTTCATCTATGTATACGCCGGGCCCCGCAGGGGCGCCGACGGCTAACAAATCTTCAGCTCGCGTCTCCCGCTCGGAGTCGCACGACACCCTCGTTCACTCGCGATTGGCCCGTTCCGTCCCACAGCACGAGGATGTACCGCACCGACACGATGGCATTGGCGCGGACGTCCTTCATGACCGCTTCAAACTCGGCCGGTGACCGCACCCGTTCGCCGTTTACGTGGGTGATGACCGTGAGCCGTCCTGCCCGTGGGTTCGAAGCCGCCAGCGGCTTGTCGCGAGCCGGGCCGTCCGGATCCACTGCGGTAACGACGACACCCGAGAGATCTGACGGGACGCCGGGGTAGCGTACCAACTGCTCCCGGTCGAGACGCTCGACTTCGAGTCCGAGCTTGGCTTCGTACGAGGTCGTGTTTGAATCGTCCCTGGTGTCGCTGGCCGCAACCACAGTGCGTTCATCCATAGCCGCCTCACCGAGCCGCACCGTGAGATTGTGCCGCTGCCCGCCTTCGCGCAGCACGGTCACCTGGACCCGTTCACCGGGCCGCTTGAAGCCAACCAGCTGCTGGAGCTGCGCCACATATTGGACTGCTTGGCCGTCCAGCTCGACGATGACGTCTCCCGGGCGGATCCCCGCCTGCCGCGCTGGGCTCTCGTTGCTCGAGTAATCCTGGACGACGACGCCTCTAATCTGCTTGAGACCCACATACTCGGCATCTTCCGGATCGACATTGCGAATCGAAACACCCAAAACCGCGCGGGTGACTCGTCCATTGTCGATTAGTTGCTCCGCAACGCTGCGGGCGAGGTTGATGGGAATAGCGAAGCTGTAGCCCGAATAGTAGCCGGTGCGGCTCGCGATGGCCGAGTTCACACCGATGACCTGGCCGCGGATATTGACTAGCGGACCGCCGGAGTTCCCGGGGTTGATGGCGGCATCCGTCTGAATGAAGTCCTGAATGCTGTACTCGGAGTTGATGAGGCCTGCGAGGGCCCTGCCCCGACCGCTCACGATACCGGCCGTAACCGTGAACGAGAATTCTTCTCCCAAGGGATTCCCGATGGCCAGCACCCACTCGCCGATCCGAAGAGAATCCGAGTTACCGAAGGAGACCGTGGGCAAATCGCGCGCATCGATCTTGATGACTGCGAGATCCGTGTTCGGGTCACGACCAACCACTCGCGCCGTGAATCGCCGTCGATCGATCAGCGTCACCTCGAGCCGATCGAAATCTTCCACCACATGATTGTTGGTGAGGATATACCCGTCCGGGGATACGATGAAGCCGCTCCCCTGGCCTCGACGGGGTCGTTGATCCGAATCCTCAGGCAGTCGGAAGAAGCGGTCAAACGGTTCGGGAAGCGCCCGCTCCCGTTGCCGATCCCCGCTCCCAGCTTGTCGGCGGGTCTCGGCGTTGATGAAGACGACGGTGGGGCGGACAGCCAGGGCCACGGAGCTGAACGCTTCACCGAGAGCATCGACCGTCGCATTGGCGGCGACAGGGGCCGGCTGCTGCTCGGCCGCGAGCCCCGGCGACGAGACGTTGCTCGTCTGACCAGCCACCTCACTCAACGGCGTGGGCTGTTGTGCCTCAGAGCTCTGAGGGAAATCGATCACGGAGACGAAGGCACCCATCAGCACCACACCCAGGGTCACCAATGCTCCGAATTTGAGCCAATCCCGCCTACGTCGTTCCATAAACTCCGTCCAGTGAAAAAGCGATCTATGTATACCGGTATGTGATACCGTTAAAGTAACCCGAAACCGGGGTCGGGGTTTCCCCCGCCCCGGTCCGCGAGCCTACTTCGAGTCGTCCACGATCTCGTAATCAGCCTCGACCACGTCTTCCTTTTGCTCGCCGGCGGTGGCGCCAGCCTCCGCTCCGGCGGGCTCTTCGGCCGGGCCGGGCTCGGCCTGGGTCGCCTGATACAGCGAGGCACCCGCGGCCGAAAAGGCCTGGGAGAGCTCCTCGAGCGCGGCCTTGATCTCGCCGGAGTCGCCCGAACGGAGAGCCTTCTTGCTCCCCTCCAGGGCGGCGTCCAAGCGATCCCGGTGCGCGGACTCGAGCCGATCTGCCCAGTCCTTCATGTCCTTCTCGACCTGGTACACGAGCGAGTCGAGCCGATTCCGAGCCTCGATCTCCTCCCGACGAGCCTTGTCTTCCGACGAGTGTTGTTCCGCCTCCGTGACCATTCGCTCGATCTCTCCCTCGGACAGTCCGCTGGAGGCCTCGATCCGGATCTTCTGCTCCTTACCCGTCGCCTTGTCTTTGGCGGACACGTGCAGAATGCCGTTGGCGTCAATATCGAACGTGACCTCAACTTGCGGCATGCCCCGCGGCGCCGGCGGAATTCCGGTCAACTGAAATCGGCCGATCGTCCGATTGTCCACGGCCATCTGCCGCTCGCCCTGGAGCACGTGGATCTCCACGGTGGTCTGGTTGTCCTCGGCCGTGGAAAAGACCTCCGACTTTTTGGTCGGAATTGTCGTATTCCGGGAAATGAGCACGGTAGTGACGCCGCCCAGGGTTTCGATACCCAGGGACAGGGGCGTCACGTCGAGGAGCAACACATCCTTCACCTCGCCGGCGAGGACGCCACCCTGGATGGCCGCGCCGATGCCAACGACCTCGTCCGGGTTGACACCCTTGTGCGGTTCCTTCCCAAAGAAACTCTTCACGATCTCTTGGACCTTCGGGATTCTAGTGGATCCACCAACCAGAATGACTTCGTCGATTTCCGACGGCGCAAGCCCGGCGTCCTTGAGCGCCTGCTCCATGGGAGCCTTCGTACGCTCGATCAGGTCGTCCACCAGCTGCTCGAACTTGGCCCGCGTCAGGGTCACGTTGAGATGCTTGGGACCCGATTGATCCGCCGTGATGAACGGCAGATTGATCTCCGTCTGCGTCGTAGACGAAAGTTCCATCTTGGCCTTTTCCGCCGCCTCTTTGAGGCGCTGGAGGGCCATCGCGTCCTTGGAAAGGTCGATCCCCTGGTCCTTCTTGAACTCGGCTACGAGCCACTGAATGACCCGCTCGTCGAAATCGTCCCCGCCGAGGTGCGTGTCGCCGTTCGTGGCCTTGACCTCGAAAACGCCCTCGGCCAACTCCAAGACCGAAATGTCGTACGTCCCACCGCCGAGGTCGAAGACTGCGATCTTTTCCTCTTTCTTTTTGTCGAGCCCGTAGGCGAGCGCGGCAGCCGTGGGCTCATTGATGATGCGCAGGACTTCGAGCCCAGCGATGCGGCCGGCGTCTTTTGTCGCCTGGCGCTGGGAGTCGTTGAAGTACGCAGGCACGGTCACGACGGCCTTCTCGACCTTGTGACCCAGATAGTCCTCAGCGGTCTGTCGCATCTTCTGGAGAATCATTGCCGAGATCTCCGGCGGCGTGTACTGCTTGCCCTGGACCTCGACGGAGGCAAGACTGTTTTGGCCGGGCGCAACTTTGTACGGGACACGGGCGGTCTCCTGCGGGACCTCGTCCATCCGACGTCCCATGAACCGCTTGATGGAAAACACCGTATTCTTGGGATTCGTCACAGCCTGACGCTTGGCGACCTGTCCCACCAGCCGCTCCCCGTCCTTGGTAAACCCCACGACCGACGGGGTCGTCCGACCGCCCTCGGAATTGGGAATCACAACCGGGTCGCCGCCTTCCATGACGGCCACCACAGAGTTGGTGGTTCCGAGGTCGATGCCTATGACCTTCTCAGCCATCCCAGTCTCCCTTCGATGAGAATCGATGCGCAATGCTCCGCAGAAGTCGCAGACGCAAGCCACATACCCGAAAATCGCGCCAAATTGGCATATAGCGCAGGATGTGGCAGCGCCACGGCAGGGAAGGTATTTGCCTCTTTGACTTGAACTTACGCCAGTCGTAGCTTTTTGGGATGTTCCCGTACCGGGACGATAACCCCAGCCTGCATAAACCCATCGTCACCTATGTCATCATTGGCGTGACGGCGGCGGTCTGGTTCCTGGTACAGGGGGCCGGGAGCCAGCCAGCGCTCGCGGAGTCCGTATGTCAACTGGGCGCCATTCCCGGGGAAATCCTCGGCCGGCTCGAGGGCGAGCGCGTAATCCCGCTGGGGCGGGGGCTGGGATGCCGTGTGGGGTTGCAGTCCGGCACCTGGCACACCGTGGTGACCTCCATGTTCCTGCACGGGAGCTGGTTCCACATCATTGGGAATCTGTGGTTCTTGTGGGTGTTCGGGGACAACGTCGAGGATTCCATGGGTCACGCGCGGTTCGGCGTGTTCTACGTGGTGTGCGGCGTCATCGCTGCGATGGCCCAGATCCTCGTGCAACCGAGTTCGCCGATCCCGATGGTCGGCGCCTCAGGGGCGATCAGTGGAGTGATGGGAGCCTACCTGGTGCTGTATCCGAAAGTGCGCGTCCACATGATCGTGTTCCTCGGCTTTTTCATTACGACGGTGGCGGTGCCGGCGTATTTGATGCTTCTCTATTGGGCATTCCTGCAGGTGTTGGGCGGTCTGCCCACGGTCGCCGGTGCTGGTGAGCGCGGCGGCGTGGCCTTCATGGCCCATTTAGGCGGGTTCGTGGCAGGCGTGGCGCTCATCAAGCTCTTTGCCAAGCGCGCATTGGTGGAAGCGCACCGACGCCACGTGGCGGTCGAGACGCACCGACGGCGTCGCCTCCCCTGGGAGTAACATGTTTCTGGCACGAGTAGTGGGCAGAGTGGTAGCCACGGTGAAGCAGGACACGCTCAAGGGTCAGACGCTCCAGTGGATTCAGCCAGTCGACGCCAAAGGACACGACCGAGGGAGTCCCATCGTGGCGGTCGATCCGATCGGGCTCGGGTCCGGCGAGCTCTGCTACTACATCACGGCGCGCGAGGCCTCGCTGACCCTGTGGGAAACCTTTGCCGCCGTGGACGCCGGGATCGTCGGAAAGGTCGACAAGATCAATCTGGCGGACTAGAAGCAGAGGGCGGATGGCGCATGGGATTGAGAGAAGAGTTACGGGCGCGAAGGGGAGAGTGGAGCGTATGCTCACCGGGAGGGGCGGCTGGAGGGCGGTAACCAGCTCCGGACCGCCCGCCGATCCGCCCATCGATGAACAGCATCGGGGAGAAGCCAGGCCTATGTATCTAGCGCGCGTCGTGGGCAATGTCGTGTCCACCCACAAGAACGACCGGCTGGACGGCAAGAAGCTTTTGCTGGTGCGACGGCTGGATCTGGGTGACCGATACGATGGATCGGTGGAGGTCATCGCGCTCGACGTGGTGGACGCTGGGGTAGGCGATAAGGTGTTGGTAGTCCAAGAGGGCAGTTCGGCTCGCAAGATCTTCAACGATGCCAAGATCCCCGTGCAGGCCGTGGTGGTGGGAATCGTGGAGAGTGTTACGGTGGACAAGTGAGAGAGAGCAGCGGGCAGATCGCCGCGCGGTGAAAGGACGAGGCAATGCAACGTCATGAGCTCGAGGAGCTGGCGGACCTGGTAGTGCAGCAGCTGAGCGGAGGCCGGGTGTCATCCACACCTTCGTCCGTTCCCCCGTCCCACACGGCGGGTTCTTCAGTCGGGCGGTGGGAAGTGCCGGACGTGGGATGGAGGATGCCGATGGTTGGGAAGCCGGGGGCGCGGGGAACGTTGCCCGAGGTGAAAGCAACGCCCACGACGGCACCGGCAGCGCGTCAATCCATCGGCCCGTCCGCTCAACTCCAGCGCATGGCCGACTACGTGGACCACACGTTGCTCAAGGCAGAGGCGAGGCGGGTGGAGATTGAACGGCTGTGTGACGAGGCGGCGGAACATCGGTTTGCGGCCGTGTGCGTCAATGGTGCGTGGGTCTCGTTATGTCGCAAACGGCTGGCTGGATCGGGTGTGAACGTTGCCACGGTTGTGGGATTTCCGCTCGGGGCCACAACCACGGCTACGAAAGCGGCCGAGGCCCGGGATCTCGTCGATGCGGGTGCCGACGAGCTGGATATGGTAGCTGCGGTGGGACAGATCCTCGACGAGGAGTGGGACTATGTGGATGATGATATTCGGGCGGTAGTGGATGCGGCAAAAGCTCGAACCGTCAAGGTGATTCTGGAAACCGCGACCCTGGAGCCGCTACAAATCGTCAAAGCGTCGGCCATCGCCATGGAGGCCGGTGCCCATTTCGTCAAGACTTCCACGGGGTTCCATCCCGCGGGCGGTGCCACGGTGGATGCCGTGGCGCTGATGCGACTCACCGTTGGCGACGCGCTTGGGGTCAAGGCCGCAGGTGGGGTGCGTGACTGTGCCACGGCGGTTCGTATGATCGCGGCGGGGGCGAACCGGATCGGTACGTCGAGCGGCGTCAAGTTCGTCGACTGCATGGGGGCAGGCCCCCAAGCGCTTCACGATCTGTTGGCCGCGCCGGAGAGGCACGAGAGCGTGTGTAAGACGGGGGGATGCGGGTACTAGGGGTGGCAGAAGGTAGAAAACGAACGTGGAGGGGAAGGGGCAGCGGTGAGCGAATTGGGAGTGTGGGTTTGACGACGATGCGTCCACCGCCACTTACCCCCTCACACCGCTTCCGGCTCTCTCTCCGGTCGCTACACCGGCCTTTCGGCCTTGTCTTCGGCGTGATGTTTGATGGTGGTTCCCTCCACGAGGAACACGACATCCTCAGCGATGTTCGTCGCGAGATCCCCAACGCGCTCGAGATTTCGGCTCACCAGCGAGAGCTCCATGGATGGACCGATCATCCGGTGATCTTGCGCCATGTGGGTGAGCAGGATGCGGAACATCGATTCGTGCAGTCGGTCTACCTGGTCGTCTCGGAGACAGACATCCCGAGCGGCGCGAGTGTCTCCCTTGATGAAGGCGGAAAGCACATCGGACAGCATGTCACGGGCCAAGCGCGTCATCTGCACCAGCTCGGGTGGCGGGGTGATTGGCATGGCATCGATGAGTCTGACGGCGCATTCGGCGATGTTGACTGCATGATCGCCCATCCGCTCGAGGTCGTTGGAGATCTTGAGACACGCCAACAGCAGCCGCAAATCCTTCGCCATGGGTTGCTGGAGTGCGAGTAATTGGGTAACCCGGTTCTCGATGTCGATCTCGAGATCGTCGATCTCTTGGTCCGCTGCGATCACTCGTGCGGCGAGTTCGGGGTCACGATCCAACAACGACGCTACGGCCTGTTCCAAGACTTCGACGACCTGGCTAGACATATGGAGTACGCGGTCTTTCAACAGGGCGAGCTCGTCGTGAAAATGGCGATGCGGCGGACCGGTCATCCGAATCTCCCGGTGACATAGGCTTCGGTTCGCTCTTCCCGCGGTCTCGTGAAGAGCTCCTCCGAACGGTTGTACTCCACCAACTCTCCAAGATAAAAGAAGGCCGTGTAGTCGGCGATGCGCGCAGCTTCCTGAAGGTTGTGGGTGACGATCACGATGGTGTATTCCGATTTGAGCTGAACGAGCAGCTCCTCGATCCGTTGTGTGGCGATGGGGTCGAGCGCGGACGCCGGCTCGTCCAGCAGTAAGACTTCCGATTCATTTGCGAGTGCGCGAGCAATGCAGAGTCGCTGTTGCTGGCCGCCCGACAACTCGGTACCCGGGTCATCGAGCCGATCCGCCACCTCGTCCCACAGGGCAGCCCGCTTGAGGGCGGTCTCGACGCGGCCGGGCAGTTCGACCCTCGTACAGAGGCCATTGCGTATGGGGCCGTAGGCGACGTTATCGAAGATGGATTTCGGGAATGGGTTTGGGTGTTGAAACACCATGCCGATCCGCCGTCGGAGTTCCACCACGTCTGTGTCGGGAGAGTAGATGGATTGGCCGTCGTACGTGATGTTGCCCTGGTAACGCGTCTTCGGAATCAATTCGTTCAGGCGATTGATGGACCGAAGCAGGGTGCTTTTTCCACAGCCCGATGGTCCGATGAACGCCGTGATCTTTCTGGGCGGGATCTTGAGTTGGATGTTGCTGAGCGCCTGGGTTCTACCGTACCAGAAACTGAAATCCCCGATGTCGAGAAGCGGCTCGATGACCTCGACGGGCGGCAAGTGTTCCCCGGGATCGCCGAGCTCGGGACGCGGAGCCGCGCTCATCCAAACCGCCCGGTGATGTATGCTTCGGTTCGTTCTTCTGCCGGACGAGTAAACAACTTCTCCGTGAGGCCCGTCTCGACCAGCTCACCCATGTAGAAAAAGGCCGTGTAGTCGGACACACGAGCCGCCTGCTGCATGTTGTGGGTGACGATCACCACGGTATAGTGCTCTTTGAGATCCTGCACCAGCTCCTCAATGCGCTGCGTACTGATCGGATCGAGGGCAGATGTTGGCTCGTCCAACAGGATCACATCGGGACTCGGCGCGATGGCCCGAGCGATGCACAAGCGCTGTTGCTGGCCGCCAGAAAGAGCGAGCGCACTCTTATCGAGACGGTCGTTCACTTCCTCCCAAAGGGCTGCACCACGGAGCGCCCGTTCCACGATGGTGGATACCTCGGTCCTCTTGACATTGCCATTGACACGGAGCCCCGCCGCTACGTTCTCTGCCACGGACATGGTGGGAAATGGAGCAGGCCGCTGGAACACCATGCCGACCCGTTTGCGCAGCTGAATTGGATTCACATCCGGCGCATAGATATCGTGACCGTCCAGAAAGACCTGCCCAGTGACTGATGCGCCCGGTGTCATTTCGTGCATGCGGTTGAGGCACCTGAGGAAGGTGCTTTTCCCACATCCGGAAGGCCCGATGATGGCCGTCACGGTATTGCGCGGGAACACCAGGGTCGCCTCCCGTACGGCGGCCTTGCCGTGGAAGTAGGCGGATACACGCTCCGTTCGCAGCTGAATCTCTGCGGGATCAACGACCATAGCGGGCGCGTGTCGCGTAGCGGGCGGTGATGCCGAAGATGAGCACGAGGGCCATGAGCACGAGTGCTGAGCCCCAGGCCAGCCGGTGCCATTCGGGGAATGGCCCGATGGCGTAGAAGTAGATCTGGAGCGACAGCGTCTGCATGGGTTGCAAGACGTTCGTCTTGAAATTGAGGTTCCCCAGGGCCGTAAACAGCAGCGGTGCGGTCTCACCCGTGATCCGTGCCACCGCCACCAGGGCTCCGGTCATGATCCCCGGCCACGCCGTTCGGATGATGATCGTGACCGAAGTGCGCCACCGTGTATAGCCAAGGGCGAGTGCAGCCTCGCGGAGCGAGTTGGGAACCAGACGGACCATTTCCTCGGTGGTACGTGTGACCATCGGGATCGTCAATACGGCAAGCGAAACGGCGCCGGCCAACGCCGAGAAGGTGCCCAGCGGGCGAACGAGCCACGTCCACACGAAGATCCCGACCACGATGGATGGCGTCCCGTTCAACACGTCGGCGATGAAGCGGACGGTATTGCCGAAGCGGCTGGAGCCGTATTCGGCGAGGTACACACCTGCGCCGATCCCGATGGGGAGGCCAATGAGAGCGCCCAGGCCCACGATGATCATTGTTCCCACGATCGCGTTGGCCACGCCGCCACCCGGCACGCCAGGGGGCGCCGGGTTCTTGACTAGGAAGTCCAGGTTGACGCTGGAGACCCCCTTGATGACCAGATCGGCGAAGATGACGAAGAGTGGCAGCACCGCGAGAATCGCAGCCAGCACGGTGGCGCCCGTCATGATCCGGCTCACCAATCGTCGTCGCCCACGCCGGCGCGTCATACAGCGCGGCTCCCGGCGGAACTCCCACGGGCCACGCGCCATACTAGCAGCCGGGCGCCGGCGTTCACGACGATGGTCACGACAAACAACACGAGTCCAATCTCAAAGAGTGCGGAGCGGTGGAGCGCGCCGCTCATTTCCTGGAACTCGTTGGCCAGGGTAGCTGCCATGGTGTAGCCGGGCTCCAGGATCGAGAAACTCAGGTCGTGCCGATTCCCGATCACCATCGTGACGGCCATCGTTTCGCCGAGCGCCCGTCCCAGGCCCAGCACCACGGCGCCGACGATCCCCGCGCGACCGTACGGCAGTACCGCCGTCCAGACCGCTTCCCACCGGGTGGCGCCAAGGGCGAGAGCGGCCTCTCGCTGGGAGTTCGGCACCGCCAGCAGCACTTCTCGGGAGACCGAGCTGATGTATGGCAGGATCATGATGGCGAGGATGATGGCAGCTGCCATCATGGAGTTGCCCTGGAACGTGCCGCTGAAAAAGGGCGTCCAACCCAATGCGGCGCTCAGTGGGGGAACAACGACGGTTCGAAGCAGGGGGATCAGCACGAAGATCCCCCACAGTCCATAGACCACGCTCGGAATGGCCGCCAGCAGCTCCACCAGGGTACTCACCGGAGTTCGCAACCACTGGGGTGAGAATTCGGTGAGGTAGATTGCCGCGCCGAGGGCCAGGGGCACCGCTAGCAGGAGCGCCAGCAGGGATGAGAACACCGTGCCGAAGATCATGGGAGCGGCGCCGTACACGTCGGCCACCGGATCCCAGGTGGTAGAGACCAGGAACCGAAGTCCGAACCGCTCGATCGTGGGCCACGCACTTACCGTCAGCTGGATCAGGAGACCCAGCAGGAGCAAGGGCACGACGGCCGCGAAGGCCGTCAAAATTCCTTGAAAGACGACGTCTCCCGCGCCATCGGTGACGCGGGAGACGATTGCAGTGCGCGACCGCTTGGCCATCGACTGCCGTAGGTTGTAGTTACTCGGCGAGGCCAGCCGGGCGTTGCCAGACTGTTGCTCCCTCGGCCGTCAGTGCCTCGAATCTGTCCGCGATCCAGGGGGTGAGCGCCCGTGGGATAGGAGCGTATCCCAATGCCGGGGCGTCCGCCGCGCCCTCGGTGACCGCCCACCAGACGAAGTCCAGTAATGCCTTAGCCTTGGCGGCGTCGCCGTCCTCTCGGCGGATCAACAGCCACGTGAACGACGCGATGGGGTACGCATTGGCACCCGGTGAGTTCGTCAAGGACACGCGGAAATCCGTGTCCGGGCCCATGCTGTTCATGGCTCCCGAAGCGGCGGCCGTCACGGATTCGATGGTGGGCTCGATGAAGTTCCCGGCCTGGTTCTGCACGTGTCCAGGGGGCAGGTTGTTGAGGAGCGCGTAGCCGAGCTCGACGTATCCCAACGCTCCGGGCGTCTGCCGGACGGTGGCGGTGACGCCTTCATTCCCCCGGCCGCCAAGGCCCACGGGCCAATTGACAGACTTCCCGGTGCCAACCTGGCCCTGCCATGCCGTACTCACCTTGGACAGGTACTCCGTCCAGATGAACGTGGTCCCGGAACCGTCAGATCGGTGCACGACGACGATGTCTTGGGCCGGAAGGGTGAGCCCAGGGTTCACGCTGGCAATACGCGGATCGTCCCACTTCGTGATTTTCCCGAGAAAGATGTCGGCCAGCACGGCGGGCGTGAACCGTATCGGTTCCGTGACCCCGGGGAGATTGTACGTTGGCACGACTGCTCCGAGCACCGTGGGGACGTGCAGCACGTTGCCATTCACCGCGCTCATCTCTTCGTCGCTCATTGGGGCGTCAGAGGCGCCGAAGTCGACCGTGCCGTCAGTAAACTGCCGGATACCGCCGCCGGAACCGATGGACTGGTAGTTGAGCTCGACACCGTCGACTTGTTGGTTGTATTCGATGATCCATTGCTGATAGATCAGATTAGGAAACGTCGCGCCGGCACCGTTCAGAAAGACGGTGGGTTCGCCACCGCCGCAGGCGGCGAAACTCACGGACGCGAGTATCGGGAGGAACTTGCGAAGCGTCATGTGTTCAGTACCTCGTCTATGCCGAACGTTGGATAGTCGGTGCGGGACGGCGCCGGAAACTTACTAGCGTACCGGACGGACGCCAGCCCGCATTCTCGCTTTGTAACAGCTGTGTAACGGAGCGTTCCACACAGGTCTCCCCCGCCTAGTGCATGACGATGCCGATGATCTTGAATCGTCCGTCCACCTCCACGGCGGAGCCGAACCACTTCGCCTCGAAGCGTGCGTCGTGTTGCCGGAGCGGGAGCCAGCAGTCTCCGTGAACCCGAAAGCTTGGTACTTGCGAACGCCGTTGCGGCAACTGATTTGTGTGATGGTAGCGTGTCGATCACGGAAGTGCGGGGCGAGGGTTGCGGCGTTTATTCCGTTTGAGGATGGCGCGGAGGCGGTACTGTTGCGGGTCGCCACAACTGGATAGCTACAATTGGCGGGGCTAACCCATGGAGCCGAGTGGTTAGGCGACGCTCAAGATGTAGCGAGCTGGCGGTTTGGAAAGTCGGGTGTCATGGTCTTTCGGTTTGAACGGGGAGGTTGATCCGTACGGTGGTGCCGATCCCTATCGCACTCTCCAGCTCCACGCGGCCGCCCTGCGCTTCGACAAGGTGTTTCACGATGGCGAGCCCGAGTCCGGTTCCGCCTTCTGCGCGGGACCGTCCCGGATCCACGCGATAGAAGCGCTCGAAGACGCGGGGCAGGTGGGTATCCGGAATACCAGAGCCAGTGTCACGGACGACCAGGTGCATTTCCCCGTTCTGCCTCTCGGCTCCGACGGTGATGGTTCCACCTTCGGGTGTGTGGCGGAGCGCGTTGTCCAAGAGGTTGTCGAGGATCTGACGTAACGCGTTGGGGTCGGCGTTTACGGTGATTTCCTCGGGCATGTCGATGCCGAAATCGACCCCCTTCTTCTGCGCAGCATCCGTGAATGAGCTCCAGGCGTTCAGCGCCAGGTGACGCAAATCGATGGACTCACGAACGGGCGTCCATCCCCCGGACTCGAGCTTGGCGAGATCCAGCAGATCGTCCACCAGACGTTGCATTCGGCGGGCGTTGTCGCGGATCGTCGCCGAGAACCGCTGGCGCGTCGAAACGTCGACGTCCTCGGTGGCGAGGGTTTCGGCATAGCCGAGGATGCTTGTGAGCGGCGTCTTGAGCTCGTGCGAGACGTTGGCGACGAAGTCGCGGCGCACAACCTCGAGGCGCTTGAGCGCCGTAACGTCCAGTAGTCCGAGGACAGCTCCCCCGGTAGGGAGCGGTCGGGCAGTTAGGAGGAGGGCACGGCCCTCTCGCTCGATTTCTTCGCCGACGGTGGTCTTGCCGGCCAACACGCGGTCGACGGTGGCGCGCGCCTCCCGGCGATGAAAGAGCACCCGCAGGTTGGGGAGACTGTCGTCCTCCTCGTAGCCCAAGAGCCGGCGGGCGGCCGGGTTACACACGATGACATCTCCGCGTGCGTCGGCAGCAATGACACCTTCCTCCATGGTCTCGATGATGGCGACGGTCTCTTCGCGCTCACCGCGCAGTTCGCCAATGCGAGCGTCGAGCTGCTCTTGCATGGACCGAACCGATCGGACCACCTCGGTGACTTCAGAAATGTTCGACACGGGATAGACGGGGCTGCCTCCTGCCGCGGCGGCGTGGGCGCCTTGGGCCAAGCGCCGGATGGGTTGGGCCACGCCTCTCGCCACCAGCGCGGCGAGGGCGGCGCCCACGAGAATGGCGGCCAACGTGGCGAAGAGGATTGCTCGCTCCACCCGACGCACCAGGCCGTTCAGTTGTACCAGTGGGGCAGAGATGCGCACCGCGCCGGGCCATGCTGGGATCGCCACCTTCAGCTCCTCGCGGTTGGTGGAGGCGCTGACGCGGCGCGCGATGCCGACGCGACCGTCGAGGGCGGCGGCGATCTCTGGCCTGGTCCGGTGGTTGTCCAGCAGGGCGAGACTGGCATCGTCGAAATCCGAATCCCCCAGCACCTCACCGTCGGGTGCGATGAACGTGACGCGGCGGCCGAGAAGCGCGCCAAAGTGGTGCGCCGTCAGATTGAGGTCCGTGGGCCGGCTCGAGAGTGCGGCGGCGGTGATGCGGGCCTGGCGTCCGAGCTCCTCGGCGAAGCTGTCTTCAAGGCTGTTCCTGAGCCAGCGGTCGCTGGCATAGAGGAGCACGACGGCGGCGAGGGTGAGGATACCGAGGATGCCGAGAAAGAGGCGGGGGAAGATGCTCACGGCGATCGTCCGGCTGAGGCCTCCGCACGGAAGCGATACCCGAACCCGCGAACTGTCTCGAGCAGATCGGCCGCGGGGCCGAGCTTCGTACGCAAGCGCTGAACGTGCATGTCCACGGTGCGTGTCTGGATATCCGGGTTGGCTTCCCAAACCGTTTCGAGCAGCTGGGCGCGCGACTGAATCCGACCGCGGCGTTCAGCGAATGTCACGAGCAACTTGTATTCAGTTGCGGTGAGTTGAAGCTCCTCCTCTCCCACGCGCACCCGTTGGGCCCCGCGGTCGATCGTCAATGGTCCGGCAACGAGCATCGAGCCGGATGTTACCGGTGGCGCTTCGAGGCGCCGAAGCACGGCACCCACGCGGAGGACCAGTTCTTGGGGTGAGAACGGTTTGACGAGGTAGTCGTCGGCGCCCAGGCTCAGTCCTTTGATCCTGTCTCCCTCCTCGCGTCGAGCGGTCAACACGATCACACCGAGTTGAGCCGTCTCGGGCTTGCGGCGTAGCTCTTGGAGCACGTCGAATCCCGAGACTTCGGGGAGCATCAAGTCCAAGACCACGAGATCGGGTCGCTCGTTGGCAATGGCTTTGAGGGCGTCTGCCCCGCTGCTCGCCGTCGAGACGCGGTATCCGTCCTTTGCCAGATGATAGGCGACGAGGGCCGTGATATCGGGCTCGTCGTCCACTACCAATACGCGATGTGGCATGTTGGTGAAGTCGCTGAATAGCGAGAATATACAAGCCATGGGGTGCTGAGCCAGGCAAGTTTCGTCACAGAATTGCATCGAAACCCGTCCCCTACCAGATTGCGGCTCTCATGATCGGGCTTCTTTCCATCGCTCTGCTCGCCGGCCAGTTGGCCAGCGAGGACACGCTCCACCTCGTTGTCGTGGCCACCACGGACGTGCATGGCCGCGCGTATCACTGGGACTACGCCGAGGACCGGGAGGCCCCGTGGGGGATCACGCGTGCTGCGACGGCGATCGATTCCCTTCGGGAGGCTTATCCGGGTCGGGTCCTGGTGGTGGATGCGGGGGACTTGATTCAAGGCGATGCCTTCGCGGCCTATTTCGCGGAGCAACGGGTGGTCGTGCCGCACCCCGTGGTGGAGGCGTTGAACACCGCCGGTTTCGATGCCGCGACGCCGGGAAATCACGAGTTCAATTGGGGTCTCGACCTCTTTGCGCGGGCGATGGCGTCGGCCGCGTTCCCCGTGGTCTCGGGTAACCTCTATCGTCTGCCCCGTGACACCCTGGCGTTCCCGCCGTTCAGCGTCCTGGTGCGTCAGGGAGCCCGCGTGGGCGTCACGGGCTTTACGACACCGGGCGCCATGGTGTGGGACCGGGCCAATCTCAGGGGACGATTGCTTGTGCGTCCCATCCTGCCGGAGGCTCGGCGCGTGCTCCAGGAGCTGGCGGCGGCCGGCGCCGATCTGCGGATTGCGGTCATTCACAGTGGTATGGACGGACCGTCGAGCTACGACACTCGTGGGGTGGGTGAGGAAAACGTGGCGATGGGATTGGCCCGGTTGCCCGTTCCGCCCCATCTCGTGGTTGTGGGACATACCCACCGCGTGATGCGTGATTCCGTCGTGAATGGAGTGCACTTCATCCAGCCCCCGCCGCACGCTCGAGGTCTGGCGGTGGCACACGTGTGGATGGTGAAAACGAACAGAACGGATGTTGGACGATCGGGTGGGTTCGAGGTCGCGCGGATTCAGGGGGAGACCATCTCCCTCGACGAGGTTCCGCCGCATCCGGTAGTGACGGCTCGGTTGGCGAGTGCGCACGAGGCCATCCGCGTGTGGGTGAATCAACCCATCGCCGAGGTCGTCGAGGGTGACTGGAGCGCGTGGTACGGACGAGCTGAAGACACGCCCATTATCGATTTTCTCAACGAAGTCCAGCGGATGGCTGGGGGGGCGGAGCTCTCCGCCACTGCGGCATTCAATCCCAGGGCGCGCTTTGGACCCGGCGAGGTGCAGCTGCGTGACGTTGCCGCGCTCTATCCGTACGAGAACACGCTCAGAGTGATCGTGATCGACGGTCGCACGCTCAAGGCGTATCTGGAGCAGTCGGCGGCGTATTTCCGCACGTATGTCCCGGGCGCGCCAATCATCAACGACAGCATGCCGGGGTACAACTTCGACATCGTGAGTGGTGTCGATTATGTGCTCGATCTCACGCAGCCCGTTGGGTCGCGTGTGCGGCAGATTACGTACGGCGGGCGTTTGGTGCAGCCCACGGACACGTTTACGATGGCGCTGAACAGTTATCGCCAGGGCGGTGGTGGAGGTTTTACGATGTTACGGGACGCTCCCGTGATCTTCGACGGCCAGGACATTCGGGATCTGGTGGTCGAACACCTTCGAGTCGTGCGCTACTTGCGCGCGCGCGATTACTTCACCCCGTCGTGGCGAATCGTGCCCGAAGCTGCGGCGACTGCCGTCCGGGATGCCTTGGGTCCGGCGCCAGTGGCGCTTGCACGGGTACCCGAGCCACGGGGCCGAACGGACACATTGCGCCCCACGGATCCCAATGCGCATTTGCCATACGAAGTGCAGGGGCGGTTCACGCGGCCCCTGGCAGAGATCAAGGTTCCGCTGATTCCCACGGGCTCAGAGCACGGCTTGGGGCGATTGGTCGCCGACGCCTACCGCGGCGCCGCGCGGGCGCACGTGGCCGTCGTACCGAACGCCCGCCTGACCGTGACCTTGCCGAGCGGTCCGATCACGGAAGGCCACATCGATTCCGTTCTGCCGGTGCCGGACGAGCTCGTCACGCTGGAGTTGACCGGTCGGCAGCTCACTGCGCTCTTCGAGTTGGCGGTGCAGCCGGGCGAACCGACGATTCACGTGTCCGGGGTACAAGTGGTATTCGATCCAGGGCGCCGGGTCGGTCGCCGAATTCGTGAGGTACGATTCCCAGACGGTGAGAAGGTGAAGGACAACGACACCTATCGACTGGCGGTACCGGCAACGCTCGTCTCTCAAGAGGGACTCCTGATCCCCGTGGGCGGAGGAGCCTCCTCCGCACTGGACCGGTTTGCCGTCGAGCGCACGGGCGTGAGGGAGAACGAGGCACTCTTGGCCCACCTACAAGCCCTGCGACAACCCGTGGCGCCGCCCCCAACCCCCCGATTCCGCATGAGGCGTTGACTCGCCGTATCGGCGTCTATGTCAATGAACGCCCGGTCCAGGTAGCGCCGGGCTCGACCGTCGTACAGGTGGTCGAGCAGGTGGATGCAGTCTGGGGCAACGCCGTTCGGTCCGGGCTCGCGTACGTGACCGACGGAGTGGGACGTCGCATCTCCCCCTCGACGAACGTCGTTCCCGGGTCCATCTTGCGCGTCGTCCATTCAGCTCGAAGAGCGAAGCCCGATCGCGATCTCGCATGACGATGAATAAGGAGTTGATCCAGCGCCTTCCGAAGGCGGAGCTCCACGTACATCTGGATGGGTGCATTCGCCCCACCACGATGGTTGCCCTGGCCAAGGAACAGAGTGTGCGGCTACCGGCGGCGGAGCCCGAGGCATTAGCGCAGGCGATGTACGTGCGCGATGCCCACAGTCTCGAGGAGTATCTCGCGAAGTACGAATACACGTTGGCTGTCATGCAGACACCGCGTGCCATGGAGCGCATCGCGTACGAATTCGTCATCGACTCCGCGGCAGACGGCGTGCGTTACACTGAGGTGCGGTATTGCCCGGCCCTGCACACGCCCGCCCTGAGTCTCACCGAGGCCGTGGAGGCTCCGCTCGAAGGGATCCGGCGTGCGGAAAAGACGTCAGGCACGCAGGCGCGGCTCATCATCTGTGGTCTGCGAACGTTGTCTCCGCGGGTTTCGGAGGATTTGGCTCGACTAGCGGCGGACTATCGCGGCGATGGAGTGGTCGCGTTCGACCTCGCGGGTTCGGAGAAAGGACACCCGGCGCGGGACCACGTGAAGGCGTTCGAGCACGCCCTCGGACACGGACTAGCGTGCACCTGTCATGCCGGAGAGGGCGATGGTCCAGAGTCGATTCGGCAGGCGCTGCATGTTTGCGGTGCGCAGCGAATCGGCCATGGCACCCACCTGTTCGAGGATCCAGCACTCGAAGAGGAAATCCGCGACAAGCGGATCCCGCTAGAAGTGTGCCTCACATCCAATCTCCACACGCGGAGCGTCGATGCGGTCGAGCAGCATCCCATGCGTCGGTATCTGGACGAGGGGTGCGTGGTAACCCTCAATACGGATAGCAGATTGATGGATGGCATCACGCTCAGCGACGAATACCTGCTAGCACACACGGCGTTGGGTTGTGATCGCCGGGAAATCGATCAGCTCATTCTCAATGGATTCGAGAGCTCATTTCTCCCCGAGGACGAAAAGGCCAAGCTCGTGCAACAGGTGCGGGCGGAGCTCGATGAGATCGCATGACGGCGCTGATGCTACTCCAGGAAGCCGGGCAGCTGGCGGCCACGCGGGAAGGCCTCGATACCCCGCTCCTCGCGCGGCTGATGGGACTCGTCGGTATGGCGTCGATGATCGCCATCGCCTGGGTGATCTCGGTCGATCGCCGCAAGGTCAACTGGCGCTTGGTTGGAGTGGGCGTGGCGCTGCAAGCGACGTTCGGGTTCATCGTGCTCAAAACCACGGTGGGGCGAGCCCTCTTCCGCGGCGCCAATGCCGTCTTTACGAGACTCTTGGGATTCACCGAGGAGGGAGCACGGTTCATCTTCGGGAATCTGGTCACCAACAACGTGCCGGTGGGGCCTGTCACCGGACCCCCCGCCCAGTCGGCACCGATCGCATCGGTGGAGATGTGGGCTAACACCGGGGCGTTCTTTGCGTTCACGGTCTTGCCGACCATCATCTTCTTCTCGTCCCTCATGTCCGTGCTGTACTATCTCGGCATCATGCAGCGGGTGGTGAAGGGCATCGCGTGGCTCATGCAACGAGTGATGGGGACCTCGGGGGCCGAGACGCTTTCCGTGGCGGGGAACATCTTCGTCGGGCAGACGGAATCGCCACTCTTGATCAAGCCGTTCGTTGGTAGGATGACGTACTCGGAGCTCAACACCGTGATGGTGGGTGGGTTCGCCACGATCGCCGGTGGTGTCCTGGCCGCATACGTGGCGATGCTCACACCGTTCTTCGAGGATATCGCCGGTCATCTCCTGACGGCGAGCGTGATGAACGCTCCGGCGGCGCTCCTCATTTCCAAGGTGCTCGTTCCGGAGGTTGGCGAGCCGGTAACGAAGGGCTCACTCAAACTGACCATAAGTAAGGAAGAGGCGAACGTCATCGACTCGGCGGCCGCCGGAGCATCGCAAGGAATGCAACTGGCGTTCAATGTAGGCGGGATGCTGATCGCGTTCGTGGCGTTCATCGCCCTGCTCAACTATCTCGTGGCCGCGCTGGGTGGCGTCGTGGGACTGGATGGGCTCACCCTCGAGCGGATCTTTGGCTGGGTGTTGGCACCACTGGCCTGGTTGATGGGGGTGCCGTGGGCCGACGCCGGGCAGGTGGGAGCGCTCATCGGGGTCAAGACCGTGCTCACGGAGTTCATTGCCTACCTGCAACTGGCGGGGACGCTGGCGGTCGACGGCTCGCTCTCCCCCCGTGGCGCCGTGATTGCCACGTACGCGCTGCTGGGATTCGCCAATCTGCCGTCGATCGCGATCCAAATTGGCGGAATCGGTGGAATCGCGCCGGAGCGACGAGGCGATCTTTCCCGCCTCGGTGTGCGGGCGATGGTGGGCGGCAACCTGGCCGCCTTCATGAGCGCGAGTCTGGCGGGAATGCTGCTATGACGGCAGACGGCAGAGGGTCAATGTCGATTGGTGGCGTGCATCCTCAGTCCATGCAGTGCAACGCACGAGCGGCAAGCGCGAATGCTGAGTCCGGTTCTCTGCCCTCTACCCTCTGGCCTCTGCCTTCTCCTCTCTCATGACCATCAAGGGTGCGCGCAAACGTTCCCGTCCCGCAGCCCCCTCGATTCGTGAGCGGGCTGCCACCGGAGCCTTGCTCCGTGACGCCGTCGCAGCGATCCGACAACGGGTGGGGTCGCAAAGACCGTCCGTGGCCATCGTGTTGGGCTCTGGGTTGGGGGGTCTCTCGGGCGCTGTGGACGATGCGCGGATCATCCCGTATGGAGAGATCCCCGGCTTCCCGGTCCCCAAGGTCGTCGGTCACAGCGGCGAACTCGTCGTGGGAACGCTGGAGGGGGTGCCGGTGATCCTCCAAAGCGGCCGGTTTCACATGTATGAGGGGCACGCCCCGGAGGTGGTCGTTCTTCCCGTCCGTGTGTTCGCCGAGCTTGGCGTCGGGACGCTCATCGTCACGAACGCCGCCGGCGGGATTCGACACACGTTCCGGCCTCCCACGCTCATGCTGATCGCTGATCACATCAACCTGATGTGGCGCTCGCCGCTTCGGGGGCCGGTCCAAGCACCCGAGGGCCGGTTTCCCGATATGTCGGAGCCCTACAGCCGACGCTTGCAGCGCCTTGCACAAGAAGTGGCGGCGGCCGAAGGAATTGGGCTCGAAACAGGCGTCTACGTGGCGGTGCTCGGCCCGAGCTTCGAGACGCCAGCGGAAGTGCGTATGCTCGGGTCGCTGGGGGCAGACGCCGTCGGCATGTCCACGGTTCCCGAAGTGACGGTGGGCCGTGCTCGGGGTATGGACGTGCTGGGGATCTCCACGATCTCCAACTTCGGGGCCGGCCTCTCCCCCAATCCCCTCTCGCACGAGGAGGTTTTGGAAGCCGGGAAGGCGGTGGCGCAGGACCTGGAGCGATTGGTCCGCGGAGTGGTGAAGATGTTGTAGGGTGGAAGGTTAGAAGGCTGGAAAGTCGGGATGGCAAAAGGTTGGAAGCGAGAGATCTTCCGTCTTTTTCGTCCGTTCGTCCAGCTTTCTTGCGTTCCGGCATTCTCACCGTATCGTGTCTCTTCCCCGCTTCTCTTTCCCGCGCAACCCTTTTTTCCGACCTTGTGTCCTACAGAGCAGAAAACGGTTGATCCGAGAGCCCCCGGGGGGTTGGTGGACGAGACGCAACTGCTTGCTCGGCTTCGCGCCGGAGAGCCCGAGGCCCAACGCAGCTTCTACGATCAGCACGTGGATCGGATCTTCCGTTTGGCGTATCGAATGACGGGGGATGACGAATTGGCGCGGGACTTCACCCAGGAGGCCTTTATCCGCGCTTTCGATCGGATCGGTCAGTTTCGCGGGGATGCGGCTCTGGGGACGTGGCTCTTCTCCGTTGCGTCGCGCGTGGTCCTGAACGGCCTACGCAAGGTCAAGCGGTTCCGCCAACGGGAAGTGGCGCTGGACGAAGTAGGGGCGGTATCTGCGGCACCGCGTCGTGAAGCCGAGCCGGATCTGAAGGATCGACTGCGTCATGCAATTGATGCACTGCCCAACAAGTATCGCATGGTGTTTGTGATGCACGATATCGAGGGATACACACATGAAGAAATCGGCGCTGCGCTAGGCGTGCAGACCGGCACCTCCAAGGCACAGCTTTCGCGGGCCCGCGCCCGCTTGCGGGAATCGCTAGCAGATTTCGCTCCGGAGTGGGCATCATGACCAATGAGCGTTTCAACGAGCGCATCCGCCGGGCCGTGCAGGACTATCACCGGCCTCCGCCCACCCCCCGGGAGGAGATGTGGCTCGCCATCGAACAGGGGCGCGAGCGAGACGCGGGGCACCGGGCCGGCGACCCGGGGCGGGTGACACGTGGCGTGTGGTGGATGATGGGTCTCGCCGCGGCCTTGCTGCTAGGCATTGCCATTGGGCGCTTCGCTCTCGAGGGCCCGACCGTGTCACGATCCGTCGCGTCGGTTGGCGAAGGTATGCCGGCCTCCACGGAGGCATATCGCGTGGCCGCCGGCGAGCACCTGACCCAGGTCGAGACATTTCTCACGGTGTTTCGCGTGGAGGCTCGTGCGGGGCGTGCCGACGAAGCAGCGGTCAGCCCCGCGCGTGATCTCCTCGTAACGACCCAACTCATGCTGGACTCCCCAGCGGGGGACGACGTCCAGCTCAGAACATTGCTCGAGGACATCGAGCTCGTGCTCATGCAGATCGCGCTGTTCTCGAACCAGCGGGGATCGGGCGAACTCGAGCTCATCGATCAAGGAATCGAACAACGAGGCGTTCTGCTGAAGCTACAGACACTGTCGACAGCCGGTGGAATGCAAGGAGCGCTGTGATCATGCGGAAGACCCGAATGCAGGTGGTGGGTGTCATGGTGGGTGGACTGGTTGCCGCCAGCGGCGCTCACGGTCAGGACCCGGCGCCGCTGGGGCCCGTCCGGGCGTCGCTCGCGGTGGCCGAGGCCCGTGTGGCGCTGGTGGGACATACGCTGGAGGCGGCGGCACCGCAGCTCGCGGCGGTCGAAGCATCGCTCGGTGGCTGGGGGGTGATTGCTCCGATGGTGGAGCAAATCGAAGCGCGAGCCCCCGAGGCTTGGCTACGGCAAGATCCGGCGGATTCCCTGTACCGAGAGGCCCGAGAGGCCCTGAACCGGGGCAACTACGACCGCGCCGCAATCTTGTTCCGCGATCTCCGGCGTCGGTTTCCGCGATCAGGCTATGTGGCGGATTCGTATTACTGGGAGGCGTTTGCTCGGTATCGAGATGGTGGCGAAGAGCAGGACCGCGCGGCGTTGGATCTCCTCCGCCGTCAGGGCGAGACCCATCCGGATGCGGAGACCCGGGCATCGGCCGAAGTCTTGGCTACCCGGATCCGAGGGCGGTTGGCCGCGGCGGGAGACGCGCCTGCCGCCGAGCGCGTGGCGGTCATTGCCGCGCCACCGGCTCCCCCGGCCCCTGCCATTGCGCCGCCGGGGGCCCCTGCCATTGCGCCGCGTCCTGCGGCAGCCCCGCAATTCAGCGATCAGGACGACGACATTCGGATTGCTGCGCTCAACGCGCTCCTGCAAATGGATGCGGAGCAGGCCATCCCGATTCTCAAACAGATTCTGGAGCGCCGCGACGCAGGGTCGACCCGCCTGCGACGCAAGGCGGTATTCCTGGTATCGCAGAAACGATCGCCCGAGACGGAGACGATCCTGCTCAACGTGATCCGCAACGATCCCGACTCGGACGTGCGGGCGCAGGGCGTGTTCTGGCTTTCGCAGGTGCCGACCGAAAACGCGGTGGCGGCGTTGGATTCCATTCTCATGGCGTCCGACGATCGGCAAGTGCAGAAGAAAGCCATCTTCGCGCTGTCGCAACACAACAGCGAGCGCGCAGGACGGGCGCTGCGAGCCTACGCGCAGCGGCGGGATGCCCCTGAGGAATTGCGCCGGGATGCGATCTTCTGGCTGGGACAGCACTCGGCGGAAGCGAATCAGGCGTTCTTGCGTCAACTCTACCCGAGCCTGCAGAGCTCCCGTTTGAAGGAGCGGGTCATATTCGCAATCTCGCAACGCGCAACCGCCGAGAACCAACGCTGGCTCCTGGATCTCGCACGCAATAGCAACGAGTCCATCGAGATGCGGAAGAAGGCGCTGTTCTGGGCAGGACAAAGTGGGGTCGCGATCTCGGAGCTCGTATCGCTCTACAGTGCCATCCCGGATCGAGAAATGCGCGAGCAGCTCATCTTCGTGTACTCGCAACGGTCCGATGGCGAAGCGGTGGACAAGCTCATGGATATCGCGCGCAACGACCCGAGTCCGGAGTTGCAGAAGAAGGCGGTGTTCTGGCTCGGGCAATCCAAGGATCCGCGCGTCGCCCAGTTCCTGCTGGAGATCATCAACCGATGAAGAACAAGACGGAACGTGTCGCGGACCGTCGTTGGGTCGTGACCTCGTGGCAGCTGGTCGTTGCGTTCACGGCCGTGTTGGCGGCGCTTCCGAGGATGGGTCGAACGCAATCGATTGCCGAACGTGTGGCCGGGGTGCGGGACGGCAAAGTGCGCATGAGCTTTGCCGCCAAGGAGGGTGTCTGTGGGGATGGGCGGTCCATCACGACGCACCGGAGCACCGAGGACTGGGAGGGTTGGTGTGAGGGGGGCCCGGTCCGAGTGGTGCTGCGACTCCGGCGTGGTGACGTCGTGGATCTCGATACGTTCGTTGGTGGGCGGTGGCGCGCGGCGGGTGAGGGGGTGGATCTTGGCCCGGTCTCCGCCCCGGCGGCTGCGGAGTTTCTGTTGTCGATCGCTCGCCGTTCCGGCGCTCAGGTGGGGAAGGCAGCAATCGTAGGGGCCGTGCTGGCAGACAGCGCCGTGGTGTGGCCGACCCTGCTGGCGATGGCCAAAGACCACGCGCGTCCAGGCGAGATTCGGCGCGCCGCCGTGTTCTGGTTGAGCCAGGCGGCGAGCGATCGTGCGACTGAGGGACTGGAAGAGATCGTCGACGACGATGCCACCGATCTCAAGGTCCGTGAGCACGCGGTGTTTGCCCTCTCGCAACGACCCCAGAATGAAGGCGTGCCGGCGCTCATCCGGGTGGCACGGAGTCACAACAGTCCCAGGATCAGAAAAAAGGCACTTTTCTGGCTGGGGCAAAGCGCCGATCCCCGAGCTATCCAGTTGTTCGAGGAAATTCTGCTACAGCCGTAAGCGTTCCCCTGGTCGAGAACCCACGGGACCAGCTTCCCCCAGCCAGTTGCCCAAACCCCTCCGCCTGATCATTAGTGTATTGACCAGTCGCACGCGCCTGTCTCAACCCCAGGAGCCTGTCGAATGATTGCTAGTGCTGCCCGAGTGAGAACCATCCTCCTCATCGTTGTTGCAAGCACCGTTGCGGCCTGCGCCACCAATCCCGCCACCGGTCGGCGGCAATTGATGCTCGTCAGCGAGGGGCAGGAGATTGCGATGGGCCAGGAGGCCGATCCGCAGATCGTGGCGCAGTTCGGACTCTACCCGGACGAGTCCCTCCAACAGTACCTCGACGGAATCGGCCAGCGGTTGGCCTCGCTCTCTGAGCGTCCCGATCTGCCGTGGACCTTCCGGCTACTGGACGATCCGGTGGTCAATGCGTTCGCTCTACCCGGCGGTTTCAACTACATCACGCGCGGGATCATGGTGCACTTCAATTCGGAAGCCGAGCTGGCGGGCGTGATGGGTCACGAGCTCGGCCATGTCACCGCACGGCATTCAGCGGCCCAGATGACGCAGCAGACGCTCGCCGGTGTGGGGCTTGTGGCGGGGATGATTCTCGTGCCGGATCTCCAGGACTACGCCGGGCTCGCCGGTGCCGGGCTCCAACTCATGTTCCTCCGCTTCAGCCGGGATGACGAACGAGAGGCGGACGATCTGGGTCTGCGCTACATCTACCGCGCCGGATATGATCCCCGGGAAATGCCCAACGTCTTTGCCATGCTCGAGCGCGTGAGCCGCGCGAGTGGGGCGGGTCGAGTGCCCGGGTGGCTCTCGACCCATCCCGACCCCGCCGATCGGCAGGAGCGGATTCGGGAGAAGATCGCGGCGCTGCCGGTTCAGGACTTTTCCGCCCTGGTGGTGGCGCGTGATGAGTACCTTCGGCGTCTCGACGGCATGGTCTACGGGCCCAACCCTCGCGAGGGCTACTTTCGTGGGCAGAATTTCTTGCACCCTGATCTCGAATTCCAGCTGACGTTTCCGCCCAACTGGCGGACGATGAACCAGAAACGGGCGGTCCTGGCACAACCGCCCGATCGGGACGGCCTGTTCGAACTGACGCTTGCCCAGGTGGCGTCACCCATGGAGGGTGCACAGGGGTTTCTGGCCGAGGAGGGTGTCAGCGGTGGGCCTGCGCGTTCCGGCAACATCAATGGACACTCGGCTGCGACCGCAGGCTTTCGCGCACAAACGAATCAGGGGGTGCTAGAGGGCATCGTCACATTCATT
The DNA here is from genome assembly GCA_041615815.1 of Gemmatimonadales bacterium. Lineage (GTDB taxonomy): Bacteria > Gemmatimonadota > Gemmatimonadetes > Gemmatimonadales > GWC2-71-9 > JBDHDH01. The sequence continues at coordinate 59,013 of JBFJCP010000010.1, forward strand.
GCCTATCGAGGCAACGTCTATCGGCTCATGGGCTACGCTCCGAGAGAACGGTGGCGCGTCTACAATCAAGACATGCGCGCCATCACGGGAACGTTCGATCGCCTGACCGACCAGGAAGCGCTGAACGCGCAGCCGTTACGCATTCGTGTTGACCAAGTGAGCGGCGCCATGACGTTATCTGAGTTCGTGGCGCGGGAACCCTCGCCCGTCGCAGTCGAGACGGTGGCTCTCCTGAATCAGATGGAGCCCACCACGATGCTTACACGGGGGCAGCTGGTGAAACGGGTGGTAGGCCAGACGCCTCCGTAAGCGTAGCAAAGCGGCACGCGCAGCTGCTGCTGCACTAGAACCGGCAGGAATGGATGCAGGGGAAGAAGTGGCGGGGGTGGATGGAAACAAAGAGCCGATGGCCGTCGGGAGCTGCTACACGGCTTTTGGTGGATACACACGGACCTCGGAGCCCACGGCGAAGATCGTGGACACCGGGGTCCGCTCGTTCAGGAAACCCCAGCGATTGCCATACAGGGCGCGAAAGTCGATGTCGTAGTCGACATCCCGGAGTTCACGGATGGCCCACTCGGGGTGCTCGACGCGGTACCGGAGCAGCCTTCCGCTTCGCGTCGTCCCGAATCCCCACGTGTGTTCCTTGAAGTGGTGCTCGACGGACGAATCGGGTGGCACGCTGCTGGTGATGGAACCCACGGCCCGCAGGCGATACGCTCCGAATCGGTGTGTCACGGTAACCAGGCCGTCACCGCTCCGCGTGCTGCTCCGCATGGCCAATACTTGATAGGGTTCGTTGTACCGCCATCGTGCGACCGTTGCCACCAACCGCGATGGGACCAGTTCGCGCAGGAAGATCACGCCCCGATCGTCCTGGTGCCGGGCATAGGTGCGCAGGTTGATCTCCGGGAAGTTCTCGAGTCCCGGCACTAGGCAGCCCATAACGCGCGTGTCGCGAAAATCGAACGCCACCAAGCTCACATGCGTGCAGCCGCTCCACCGATCCGGCTCCAGCTCGCGATGGAGTGCTGCGCGGACGAGCTTGGCCGGTGCTTCGAAGGTCAGCAGCACCAGGTTGGCCCAGCGCGCCGTGAGAAATGGTCGGGGCTCGCTCACGGCGAGCGCCCCATCGAGCCGCCCGTGCGCGGAACTGGCCCCGAAACTATCGTTGCATATGGAGCGGTGATGCTTTCAGGAGGAACCGATTGAACGTCGATCCTGCTCAGCCAGTGGTGCTTGCGTCCCCCCGATTGCTGCATGCCATGCTCGTTGCTGGGGTGGTCATCATCATGGTTGTGTTGGGGGTGGTACGCGCGGCGTCGGCTTTGGATCCTCTGACGTCGCTCATCCCTTACTTCCGGTTGGCAGCCATGGGAGTGTTGATCGCATCGTATGTCGTCATGTGGATCCTCCGACTTCGGATCGAGCCTCGCCGCGCCACCGAAGACCGCCGCCACTGGTGGCAACGTCATTTGACCACCGCACTGGCGGTGTGGGCTCTTGCCGAGGGGGCCGCAATGGTTGGCGCCGTGTTCTGGTTTCTCACGGGGGATACGATCATCCTCGTTGGTGTCGCCGGTCTCGCGCTGACACTCTTGGTGATGAATCGACCGGGGCGTCTCGAAGAGGGCTAGGCCTGCTCCTCCTCAACCGCGCCGGCCCCGGGCTCGGGATCGTGGGGCAGGCTGCCGCGGGGTGATCGGAGGTAGCCGAACGGTGTTTGGAAAAGAAAGTTCGAGACGCGTGACATGTAGATGTCCGCGTGTCGCTCCACCTGACGTGCCAGATGGCTCTTGTCATTGCCCGCCCGCATCAGGGGTCCCCAATTGGAATTGTTCAGCGCGCTGGCGGCACTCGCCAACGGTGAAATCTCCGCATCCAGCGCCATGATCTCTTCCCGGGTCGACGCGAGTCGTCGTTCGAGAACCCCGATTGACGTGCGTGGCGAGGGCCCATAGGCCTCCCGCTTCCGCTGCAGCTGGAGCCGCAGCTGATACATCTCGTACTCCAGACGTTCCTTTTGCTTCATGAGCGTTGTAAGACGGTGCTGCTGCGGTTCGAAGTCCACCGAGGCCGCGAAATCAGCCTCCAACTCGCGCAGCACGAGAGCCGTACGCCATCGGGATACACTCTTCGATACCTGGACGTCGGTATACAGGTGGTCCCCCACATAAAGAATCTCGTCGCCGGACATGCCAAGGTACCGCTCCACTGCCGGGGCATTGCCACCGAGATAGATCCCTCCGTGCCGGATTCCCCAAGGCGAGGGTCGCAATAGCCCGTCATCGTTCACGACTTCGAATACCGGATTTGGGGACGAGAAAAAACTGGGTTTGCGGGCGGACACAATGATGACGTCGAAGAGATCACGCCACGTCATGTCATCGGGCAAGTACGCGTCAAACGCGTACGTCATCATGGCACGGGTGTAGTCCCACTCCGAATTGGTAATTGCGAGGAGCTTCTTCCCCGCATGCCGCTGGTCCAAAATGGCGAGCGGTAGGTCCGGATCCAGTTCGACGAACCGATCTGGATCGGCGATGATCTCCGCCTTGAGCTCCCCCTCCATATGCGCTTCGTCTATCGACGTCCGAACCGCCCGGTACAGGTCCGTGTATCCGAGCACGCCTTCGATCTTTCCGGCGTCCAAGAGATCGACGAGCTGGGCGTACATACAGGCCTCGGACAGGGAGAACAGGGTGTTGAGGAACTGAAACCGCGGTTCGTTGAGGTCCACGAGAATACGAGCGTAGGTCTCACGTTGCTCATCGAAGCTCGTCCGACTCGTTCCGTGAAAGGCACGTTTGACATAGCCGAAGCGATTGGCCTTGACCAAGTTCCCTCGCTCGATGTCGAGGATGAGGCCGCGGACGATCAGTTGCGGATCGAACTCGAGATCCTGAACCGGCCAGCCAAACGCCAAGAGCTTTTGGCGCAGATGCTCGTACGCGCGTCGCTCCCACTCTTCGATCCGATAGTGGATGAGCGTGTAATCCATGTCGTACCCGATGGCCTTGATGGCGCGGAGGTTGAGCGTTCGGTTGCAGAAGATCTGACGCTCCCGCCCCGGGGTCGGTGAGTCGTGGGGCTGGGGGAGCGGTTGGGCGGTGCTCACGACGGCATCACCTCCAAACCCGGCACAGGAGCAAAGTGGTTGAGGGGACCGTGGCCTTGGCCAATCCCAGGCGCGGTGGCGATGCCCTCGTGCACGAACGCCAGCGCCTCGCGGACGGCACGGTCCAGATCCCATTCCAAGGCGAGGCCGGCGGCGACCGCGGCGGAAAGCGTGCAACCCGTTCCGTGCGTCGATGTCGTCTGGATTCGCGGCTGTGAGACATGGTGCACCGTATCGCCATACACGAGCACATCCACGACCTCGTCTCCCTCCAGGTGTCCGCCTTTGACCACTGCGGCGGTGGCCCCCATGGCCACCAGGGCGCGGCCGGCACGCTCCAGATCGGTGATCGAATCGATGCGTTCGCCCGCGAGAATCTGAGCCTCGTCCCGATTGGGCGTGACCACGGTGGCGAGCGGAACGAGTTGGCGTCCCACGAGCTGCTCAGCAGCCGGCTCGAGCAGCCGGTCACCCGAGGTCGCGACCATCACGGGATCCAGCACGTAATTGGGGAATCCGTGCCGCGCCATCGCGTGGGCCACGACCTCCACGAGCTCGCCCGTAGCGAGCATCCCGCTCTTCACGGCGTTGGGGGGGAGGTCCGCTGCCACGGCGTCGAGCTGAGCTGCTACGATCTCTGGCGGAACCGGGTGAATGGCGGCAACCCCCTTGGTGTTCTGGGCGGTGATGGCTACAACGGCTGAGGTGCCAAAGACCCGATACTGGTGAAAAGTCTTCAGATCCGCTTGGATCCCGGCCCCGCCACCGGAGTCCGAGCCTGCGATCGTCAACGCAATTCTCATCTTCGCCTATCTCGCGCGAATCCAGTCACTTGGCGGACGGGGGCAGTGGGGTAAATTCGTGGCCAGCACTCATGAACTCCAATCTCATCACGCTGATCCGAAATCTGCAACATCGGAAAGGGCGCCGGCGCCGCGGCCTCGCCGTGGCTGAAGGCGTGCGACTGGTAGACGAGGCGCTCAAAGCGAGCGTGCCGTTCCGTGGTGCCGTGGTGAGTCCGGTGGGGAAGAGCACACCACTCGGTCGGAACCTCCTCGGTGCACTCGCCGCCCACGCCGTCCCCATCGAGGAGATCGGCGAGCGGGAGTTGGCGACGTTGGCGGACACGGACACCCCCCAGGGGATCCTGGCCGTGATCGAGCCGCCACGATTTACCCTCTCAGACATCAAGCCCCACGATCGATTCCCGATCCTCGTGTTGGATGGCGTCCAAGACCCGGGCAACGTCGGAGCCCTGCTCCGCACCGCCTTCGCCCTCGGGGCGCCCGGCGCCATCCTGCTGAAAGGCACAGCCGACGCCACGAATCCCAAGGTTCTGCGTGCCGGCATGGGGGCGTCGTTTCGGCTTCCGGCAGCCACCGCTGATGAGACCACGTTCGCAGAGTGGGTGCGGGAGCACGACGCGAGCGTATGGGCGGCTGACGCGCAGGGGGTCCGGCTGGAGCGTCTGGATCCGCCGCCGCGGCTTGCCATCGCCGTGGGGAACGAAGGAGCCGGCCTACGGCCGGCGGTCGCAAGTCTCGCCAAGCAACGGGTTGCCATCGGGCTTGCTCGCGGGGCGGAATCCCTCAACGTCACGGTGGCAGCAGGCATCCTGCTCTACGAGGTGCAGCGTGATCGGTGATCCTTTGGTCTTGATGGTCGCGGGTGTGTTCGGTGCGATGCTCGGCAGCTTCCTGAACGTGTGCATCGTCCGACTTCCCAAAGACGAATCGATCGTCAGTCCCCGCTCGCGATGTCCCCGCTGCCACACCCCCGTGGCCTGGTTCGACAACGTGCCGGTGCTGTCGTGGATCCTGCTCCGCGGGAAGTGTCGACACTGCGGCGAGACCATCTCAGTGCAGTACCCGGCCATCGAGCTGCTCACGGCGACGATCTGGATAGGCGCGGTCTGGTACTACGGCATCACCCTCACGGCTCTTGCGGCGGGCATGCTGGGGACCATCCTGCTGGGCATCGCCGTGACGGACGCGCGACACTACCTGATTCCAGACGAGTACACGTTCGGAGGGCTCGCCGTGGGCCTGGTGCTCTCGCTGCGCGGTGGCCTCGATGGTCTGGTCGCGGCTCTGGTGGGAGCGCTGGTAGGATTCGGGGTGCTCTATGCGGTGGCCTTCATCGGGGAGAAAGCCCTCGGTAAGGAAGCGATGGGTGGCGGAGACATCAAGATGATGGCCATGGTCGGGGCATTTGTGGGGTGGCGGGGCGTGCTCCTCACCATCTTTGGGGGCGCCTTGCTGGGGACCCTGATCTTCGTCCCGATCTCACTCTTGTCGAAAGACAAGCCGCTCGTTCCATTCGGCGTGTTCCTGGCCGGCGCCGCCGCCCTGGTGTTCGTGTTTGGCGACGCGGTGTGGCAATGGTACATGGGGTTCGTCGGCGGGTAGGGCGGACGGGTGGTGGGTCAGAACGAACCAAAGCGGGAGGTGGTGGGGGGTCTGCAAGCCGCGCTTTCCCCTCTGGCCGGCCCGCGCTCCCCGTAAACCTTTCGACGTATTCAACTATCCAAACGAGTGCATGCAGCTGATAGGCCTCGAGGGGTGCAGGCCCTGAAAAATCGGCAGGATACGCTCCAAGCGGATCCTGACGCGGTCGATGCCACGCTGGCCGCGAGTGGGGACGTGCATGCCTTCGAGCGCCTGTACCACGGTCATGTGGCTCGAATTCACAGCCTCGCGCGGAGGATGATGGGGCCTGAGGACGCGGACGAGGCGACGCAGGACGCGTTCGTGCGAGCCTGGGAAAAGCTCAGCACGTTTCGCGGGGAGTCAGCGTTCGGAACGTGGCTGCACCGCTTGGCGATCAACGTGATGTTGGCAGAGCGGACCCGCCGCGGCCGGCGCTGGCATCGGGAACTCGCGGTGGAGATAGAGGGGGAGGCGACCACGAGTAGTCCGGAACTTCGGATGGACTTCGAGCGGGCGATGAGCCACCTGCCGGCGGGGGCTCGGGAGGTATTCGTGCTTCACGACATCGAGGGTTTCAAGCATCACGAGATCGGGGAGATGTTGGGAATCGCAGCGGGAACCTCCAAGGCACAGCTTCATCGCGCGCGCATGGCGCTGCGACAGCACCTGGATCGATGATAGGAGCAGCAAGATGACGGATATATGGATCAATCGGCTGTCCGAGTACGTGGATCGAGAGCTCGACCCAGCAGACGAGGGTGCTCTCGAGGCCCATCTCGCGGAGTGTCAGCGCTGCCGGGCCACGGTGGAAGAGCTGCGGGGGGTCGTGGCCAGGGCTCGAGGCCTCGAGGACCGACCGCCGCTCAACGACCTGTGGTCGGGGATCGCGGGCCGGATTGCTGGAAAACGCGTTCCCGCCGCCGTGGTGGATCTGGGGACGGCGCGCCGGCGGCGCATCGCGTTTTCCGTGCCGCAGCTCCTGGCAGCGGGCATTGCGTTGATGGCGGTATCGGGCGGTGCGGTATGGCTGGCCATCCGCGCACCGGTGGCCACGCAGACTCCGGTGGCGGTCGAGGGGGTGGCTCCCAATGCGATGACCGCGCGGCCGGTCCTCGCCGCCGACGAATACGATTCGGCCATTGCGGAACTGGAACACGTCCTGCGCGAACATCGCGATCAATTGGATCCCGAGACGGTGGCGACGCTGACCGAGAGCGTCGCGGCGATCGACCGCGCGATCGAGGAGGCCCAAGCCGCCCTCGTATCGGATCCGGCCAACGCCTATCTCAACAACCATCTTGCGGACACGATGCGTCGCAAGATTCACGTACTGAGCCGGGCGGCGGCGCTCGTCCGGACCGCGAGCTGATGGTGAGGAGTGAAACCGATGCTGGCGGAGGAGAGTAGGGTATGCTAACGGCGGTAGTGGGCGGTTTCGTCCTGAGCCTCGCGCTGGTCCAACAGACCGACACCGTGGTGACGGTCCGTCCAGATGCTCGTCTCGAGGTGGGTGGGTTGGGGGGTGAGGTGGTGGTGCGGACGTGGGATCGAACCAACCAAATGCGGGTGGTGGCGTATCACTCGAGTCAGTCGACCGTCGAGATTCGGTCCGGTGTATCGAGCGTACGGCTCGAAGCCAAGTCTCGCCGGGGCGTTCCTCGATCCGTCGAATACCAAGTCACCGTGCCGAGGACGATGGACGTCGAGGTGAACGGCACGTTCATGGATGCGGACATTCGAGGTGTGCAGGGGAGTGTGGCTGTCGAGACCGTGCAAGGCGATGTGCGGGTGGAAGGTGGGGCTCGATACGTCCGCGCCGTGTCGGTCCAGGGCGATGTCGAGGTCCAGGGAGCACGGGGCCGGGTGTTCGTGGAAACGGTCAACGGGACTCTGCGGGTGCGGAACGTCGTCGGGGAGGTCCGGGCCGAGACGGTCAACGGGGGGCTCTTTTTGGAAGGAATCGACGCCCGGTCGGTCGAGGCCGCAACGGTGAATGGTGAGATCGTCTACGACGGCACGATATCCGACGGAGGCCGGTACTCGTTCAATACACACAACGGCGATCTCACAGTATCGGTGCCGGAGCGAGCCAACGTGACGATCTCGGTATCGACGTTCAACGGAGACTTCGAATCGGACTTCCCTGTCACCATCACGGGGACGAGGGGAAAGCGCTTCAACTTCACGCTGGGCTCCGGCAGCGCGCGTTTGGAGCTGGAGTCGTTCGGCGGGAGCATTCGTTTGCGCCGTCCCGGGACTGGCCGGCGGCGTTGATGCGGTTGCGTATCTTCGATCACGAGGTAATGTCAAAGGAGTGAAACTCATGAAGATTTTCCCCGTGGTCGCCGTATTGGGCGTCATTGGCTGGTCGGTCATGCGTCCAGAGATCAGTGAGCATGTCGGTCACGTCAGGGCACATGCTCGGTCGTCCACTTCAGCCCAAGACTTTCAGTGGCGTGGGCAGATTGCGGCCGGAAACGCCATCGAGATTCGCGGTGTCAACGGTGATGTCAGGGCCATGCTCGCGAGCGGGCCGGAGGTCGAGGTCACGGCCGAGAAGCGTGCCGGACGCCGGGGGGATCCCGAAGAGGTGACCATCGAAGTGCTCGAGCACGACGGCGGCGTGACCGTTTGCGCCATGTATCCATCTCGGCGCGATGCCAACGAGTGCAGACCCGGCGGCGGCAAGATGAACGTGAAAGACAACGATACCCAAGTACGCTTCACGGTGCGGGTGCCGGCGGGGGTCCGCTTCAAAGGCCACACGGTGAATGGTGATGTCGAGGCCACCGGTCTCGAGAGCGATATCAACGCCCACACGGTGAACGGTGGCATCGAGGTGAGCACGTCCGGGTTCGCCGAAGCGAGTACCGTGAACGGTTCCATCCGGGCAACGATGGGTCGTGCGGACTGGGAAGGCGGACTCGATTTCTCGACCGTCAATGGGAGCATCACTGTGACGCTCCCGACGGACGTGCATGCGGACGTTCGTGCGAGCACCGTCAACGGCAGTATCGAGACGGACTTTCCGCTCACGGTCTCTGGTCGCTTCACGCGCCGCAAGATGGAGGGTGTAATTGGCGACGGTGGCCGCGATCTCCAATTCGAAACCGTGAATGGGAGCATCAAACTGCGACGCAGCTCCTAGACTCCCCCGCCGCGTTGGTGCGGTGGACTCAGCCGCCGGGTGTGCCGCGCATGCCCGGCGGTTACTATTTGATCGCTGTATGATCATGCCCGGCTGGCACCTCCCATCGCCAATCGGGTACACGAGTCGGGTATCCTCACCGTCTCAGGGGGAATTCGTGTCATTGGATGGGTCAAATCCATGCGCATGCACATGACGCGCCTCGTGGGCCTGGCACTCGCGACGGTCAGTGGTAGTTGCGGCGTGCAGGGCGAGGCACAGGGGCCCAGCGAGATCCAGGCCCTCGCCGAGGCCCTGCTACCGGATGTCGAGCAGGCCGTGGGACTCACGTTCAAGTCCAATCCCGCCGTCGCGATCCGCACGCAGGAGCAAGTCCGAGCCTACCTGATCCACAAGCTGGATGACGAGCTGCCTCCGGAGGAACTGGAGCGGCTTATCGTGGCATATCGCCTGTTCGGTCTGATTCCGGACACGCTCGACATGCGGCAGCTCCTGCTCGCCCTGTATCTCGAACAGGTGGTTGGCTACTACGATCCCGACTCGGCCACGCTCTACATGGTCGAGCAGGTGGATCCGGCGATCGCCAAGTTCACGCTGGCACACGAGCTCGTCCACGCGCTCCAGGGCCAGTACGTCGCGCTGGACTCCCTTCTGTCCCTCAGGCGCCAGAACGACCGCAAGATGGCTGCCCAGGCGGTGTTCGAGGGGCAGGCGACGCTGGCCTCGTTCCAAGTGGTGTTCCCGGGTATGAATCCGGAGGCGACCGGACAATCATGGGGGGACTACTGGCGGGCGGTGCGGGAACAACAGGAGCGGATGCCGGTCTTTGCCAGTGCGCCGCTGATCATCCGAGAGTCGCTGGTGTTTCCCTACTTGGCGGGAGCGGACTTCATGTGGTGGTTCACCAGGCAGTTTGCGGACACGGTGCCGTTCGGGCCCAAGCTCCCGCGGTCCACCGAGCACATCCTGCATCCGGACCGGTACCGGAGCGGCGACGCCCCGGTTGGGCTGGCGTTTGGACGCGGAGGCGATCCGATCTACGAGGACGGGCTTGGCGAGTTCGAGATGCGGGTGCTCATCACCCATCTCACGGGGAGCGAAATGACAGCTTCCGCGGCGGTTCAGGGTTGGGGGGGCGATCAGTACGCGGTCTACGCGATCGGCGATGATCACGCCCTGGTCTGGGTGAGCGTGTGGGATGACGTCACCGCGGCCGATCGGTTCGCGGCAGTGCTGGAGCGAAATTGGAAGGCGCGGGCTGCGAGGCGCGTCGTCATCGAGCGGATGGACGTCGAAGGCCGACCGGGAGTGCGAGTCGTGCAGGCGCCCACCACGTGGTCGGGGTGGAATGCCGTACCGACCGTGGAACTCATGAATTGACCCGGGTGCCGAGGATCCGCCGAACCGCCAAGGTCAGGAATCTACGGGAGCACCAGGGAGACCCCGTACGCGACGGCACCCACGATGGCACCCAACACGTAGCCCAGCCGGACGATGACGTTCAGCTCCCGCTGGGAGGTGGCGCGGACGATCTCTTCGATGCGCTCGAGTGAAAACCCCAGCACCTTCTGCTCCACCATGGTCTGTACATCCACGCGGTCCACGATGGTGGGCAGCTGATCTTGGATCCACGTCCAGAGCGCGGGAGCGAGCGCGGCGGCGAGCCGGTCCACGCTTCCCTCGGGAAGCCAGGCGGCCGGACGCCCGATGGGTCGGTCCAGCAAGCCCTGGAGGGCAGCCGCCGTGCCGTCGGCGACCCATGTGCGGACCTGTGGCGCCTGCGCAGCATCCGCCACGAGCTCGGCGGCGCGTTCCGGAGGGAGGTGGCGGAGAAGATCGCCCCACGTTCGCTGCTCGGTGGCCTCGAGGGCCCGGTCGAGCCGCTCGATCGCGTATCGTTTGGTGGTGGGGGCTCGCAGTACGGCGGTGATGTGGACGACGGCGGTTTCCTGGATGCCCGCGAGCCGCTCGGGCCCCAGGCGACGCAGATGGTCGCCGATGGGGCGGCGGAGGAAGCTCACGACGGCGTCGTTGATGCTGCGGGCAACCTGGGCTCGGACCTGTGGTTCGTCCAAGAGGTGGGCCAGATTGTCCGCCCCTTCGCGCTCGAAGTTGTCGAGCAGGCGAGCGACCGTTCTTTCGGTGACCACGAGGCGGGCCACGATGCGCTCGTGCAGCAGGAGGTCACGGACAAAACGTTGGAACAGGTCGTGCAAGGCGCGCTGGATGCGGGATCGGGCCTCGGGATCGGCGAGCGTCGTGGCGAGGCGGTCGAGGGCCACCGGGAGATAATCTGCGACCTCCTTCTCGAGCGCGGCCACGATGCCGCGGGGAAGCCGCTCCAACAGAGGTGTCCGATCCTCGGCGAGATGGGCCAGTTGACGGCCAAGCCAATCGTTGATCGTCTGCTCGAGCCCCTGGCTGGCCGCGGCGTCGGTCACCCAGGTTTCCACCCTCTCGCGAATGGCTGTGCGGCGCGCGTCCGTGAGGACCTCGCCGATGGGCCGATCCGCGAATTCGTCACGGGTCCGGGCGAGGAATCGCGCGACGGCCTCTCGGAAGGCGTCGGTGCTCACGAATTCGGCGGCTCGATCCGCGACGGTGGGCGCCGTCTGCTCGAGCACACGCTCGACCTCCGCGAGCAGCCCCGGAGCGAGCTCGGAGCGGAGACTCCCCCGCTCGGTCTGGAGCACGGAGACGACGAACTTGCGAACGGCGTTGTGAAAAGCCTCGCGCACGCCCGACGCACTGAGTTGACGGGTGAGGTCTTCGGACGTAAGTAGACGCTGGCCAACCGTACGGCCGATGGTCTTGGCCAGTCTGGCCTTGTTCTTGGGGATCGCCCCTTGAAGCCGGAATGGTCCGGGACCTTTGGGCTCGTACGGGTGGAACAACATCCAGATCGCCACCGCGTTGGTGACGCCGCCCGCCAAGGCACCGAAGAAGATCGTGACGGCGGCGTTGAGCAGGGACGCGTCAGCTAGCACGCGTCACCCACGTTTGGCCGATTGGAGAACGAGCGCAGTCAGAGGGCACGATGAAACTATACACCAAGATCTCCATTGGTCTGATCGCGGGCGCCGTGGTCGGCATCGGCGTCAACGTCATTGCCGCCCGTACCGGCTGGACCGCGGGTGTCACGTGGATGGGGGCTCTCGAGCCTCTTGGCACCGCGTTCATTCGGGCGATCACCATGATCGTGATTCCTCTCGTGGTCGCGAGTCTCATCGTCGGGGTTGCCAGCCTGGGCGATCTTCGCGCGCTGGGTCGGATCGGCGGGAAGACGGTCGCCTACTACCTGTCGACGACCGCCATCGCCGTGACCATCGGCCTCGTCCTGTCCAACGTCATTCAACCGGGCAGCGGGATCCCCGAGGAGTCCAAGAACGCGCTGATGGAGGAATACGGGGGGGCGGCCGAAGGTCGGATCCAGCTTGCACAGGACAAGCCCGATCTCGTGAACACGCTCTTGGACATGATCCCCCGGAATCCCATCGAAGCGGCCGCGAACGGCGACATGCTCCCGCTGATCATCTTCACGCTGCTTTTCGGCGCGGCGGCGTCCATGCTCGGGGAAAGGCCCAAGAACGCCTTTGTCGGCTTCTTCGAAGCCGTGAACGAAATCTCGATGGTCATCATCAACTGGATCATGAAGCTGGCCCCGTATGCGGTGTTTGCGCTCATCGCCGCCGTCACGGCGCGCTTTGGGTTCGACATCCTCCGCAGCCTCCTGGTGTATTCTCTGGTGGTGGTGGCCGGGCTGCTGCTCCATGCGTTTGGCACCTACGCCATCATTGTCCGGTTTCTGGCGGGACTCAACCCGCTCTATTTCTACAAGCGTGTGCGGGAAGCCCAACTCCTGGGATTCTCGACGTCCAGTTCCAACGCGACGCTTCCGATCACCATCGCCGTAGCCGAAAAAGAGCTGGGTGTCTCCACCCGAGTCGCCGGATTCGTGCTGCCGCTGGGTGCCACCATCAATATGGACGGCACGGCGCTCTATCAGGGTGTCGCGGTCATGTTCATCGCCCAGGTGTTCGGGATCGATCTCAATTGGACCACCCAACTCGCCGTCGTGCTCACCGCCACGCTGGCCTCGATCGGCGCTGCCGGCGTCCCCAGTGCCGGGATCATCACCCTCGCGCTCGTACTCCAGCAGGCCAACGTGCCGGAGACGGGCATCGCCCTGATCCTCGGGGTGGATCGGATCCTGGATATGCTGCGGACCGCCGTCAATATCACCGGTGACCTGACGGGCGCGACGCTCGTAGCCCGCACCGAGGGGGAATTGAGCGAAACCGAGTCCACGTCCTTGGATTTGGGGGCGCCGCCGCGGGAGAAGGCCGAATTGGTGGGATGAGCAAGGCTGGGAGGCTGGAGGTTCGGAAGCTCCCCTCCCAACGGCCTAACCTCCCGACCTTCAGGCTTTCCAACATCCCGTCCTTCGGTCTGTCCTAACCCCTGCCAAATCATCCGCTTACCACCTATATTGCTTGGCTATCATGTTTGAGACCCTGTCGGGGAGGCTCACCGCCACCCTGAAGCAGCTCGCCGGTCGGGGTGTCCTCACTGAGGAGGCCGTGCGGGAGGGGCTTCGGGAGATCCGGCGGGTGCTGCTGGAAGCGGACGTGAGCTTCGAGCTGACCCGTGGGTTTACCGAGCGGGTGCGGGAAAAGGCCGTCGGGTTGCCGACGCTCAAGGCGGTGAATCCCGGCCAGCAGCTCGTCAAGATTGTGCACGACGAGCTGGTGGCGTTGCTGGGTGAGAAGCGGGAGCCGCTGGCGTTCGCATCAGTGCCGCCAACGGTCATGCTGTTGGTTGGGCTCCAGGGGTCGGGGAAGACGACGACGGCGGCCAAACTGGCCGTTCGTCTCAAGCGAGAGCAAAAGGCGCCCTTCCTGGTGGCGGCGGATGTGTATCGACCGGCAGCGGAGGAGCAGCTGCGGCAACTGGCTGATCGGGTCGAGGTCGGGGTGTACGGACCGACGGAGCACCGGACGGACGGACAGACGGACGCGAGTGCTGCCGGTAGGCGCGGCGCCCGATCCACCGACGTCGTGGAGATGGTGGCGATGGCCATCGAGGAAGCCGGGCATCAGCGGGCCCGAACGGTCATCGTCGACACCGCTGGCCGGCTCCAAATCGACGACGAGATGATGGCAGAGCTGGCGCAACTCAAGGAAGCCGTCACGCCGCACGAGATTCTGCTCGTGGCGGACAGCATGACCGGCCAGGATGCGGTCCGGATCGCCCGGGGCTTCCACGAGAGACTCGGGATCACGGGGGTCGTGCTCACGAAGCTGGACGGTGACGCGCGGGGTGGGGCGGCGCTGTCGATCTACGGGGTGACTGGCGCACCCATCAAGTTCGTGGGTGTGGGGGAGGGGCTCGATGCGTTGGAGCCTTTCGATCCGGTCCGAATGGCCGGTCGCATCCTGGAACAGGGCGACGTGGTGGGGCTGGTGGAACGGGCGCAGGAGACGATCAAGGCGGAGGATGCCGAGCGTCTCGCTCGCAAGGCCACGTCAAAGCGGGGCATGGATCTCGAAGATTTTCTCCAGGCCATGCGCCAGATCGAGCGGATGGGGCCGTTGGAAGGCCTGTTGGGAATGATCCCGGGCGTGAACGCAAAGGCGCTCAAGAAGGCGAAGGTCGATCCCAAGCGCATGAAGCATGTAGAGGCCATCGTTCTATCGATGACGCCAAAGGAACGTCGACGGCCCGAGCTTTTGAACGGCTCGCGTCGCGCACGCATTGCCAAGGGCGCGGGACGGCCAGTGCAGGAAGTGAATCAGTTGATGAAGCAGTTCGATCAGATGCGGAAGATGATGAAGCGTATGGGCAAGGGTGGAATGCCCTTCTAATTGGTTTCTGTCCCGCTCCTCCCGCCGATCCAACACTCTGGGTGGGGCGGGATAGGCTCGGCAGGCGGGATGGGTCGCAGAGTCAGGAGACACAATTCATGGCAACCAGAATTCGATTACGTCGTGTGGGCCGGAAGGCTCAACCCGTGTACCGCATCGTCGTGGCTGAAAAAAGCACGGCGAGAGACGGTCGTACCATCGACACGCTTGGACACTACAACCCTCGGACGGAACCACCCGTCCTTCAGGTTGATGTCGACAACGCGCGGCGGTGGTTGGACAAGGGGGCGACGCCGACGGACACCGCCCGCTCACTGCTGAAGAAAGCCGGCGTGTTCGCGACGAGCAGCACGGCGTGACCAACGCGGTGGAAGGCGCCTTCCTTGCCGTGGCGCGCTTCCGAAAGCCGCATGGACTGAAGGGTGAGGCGGTAGTGTGGGTGCTGACCGATCAGCCGGAGGAGGTGTTGGTGGCTGGGCGGGTCTTGACCCCGGTGGACGATGCGGGGCGCCCCACGGGCCCTCCGCTCACCGTCGAGCGCAGCCGTCCCTATCATCGGCAGTGGCTGGTCAAGTTTGCAGAGATTGACCACCGGGCCGAGCTCGAACAGTGGGAGCAGCGCCTCTTCGGTGTGCCGCGGGATGATCTGGAAGCGCCAGGCGAAAATGAAGCGTATCTGCACGAGTTGCCGGGAATGGAAGTCTGGGCTGATGGAAGGGTCGTTGGCGTCGTACGAGAAGTGATCGAGATTCCGGCAGGACAACTGCTTTCGGTGGACGTGGATGGGCGAGAGGTGCTGGTACCGCTCAGGAAGCCCATTGTGGTCCAGCTCGAGCGGGGGGCCCGGCGCATCACGATCGAGCCACCGGCAGGGTTGTTGGAGTTGTAAGGGGGCTTCGACCGGGAGCGTCTGCGTCTTTTGCCTCCGCTGATTCTGCTACCGCTCGTTCGGCGGCCGCGGATGGTAGGAGAGGCAGAGGAGGCAGAGCCAATGCTTCACATGAACGTGGTGACGCTGTTCCCCGAGATCTTTCGGGTGCCGCTGACCACGAGCATCCTCGGCCGGGCGGCAGACGCCGGCTTGTTTACGAGCAGGATCGTCGCGCTGCGGGACTACACGCACGACCGGCACCAGGTCGTGGACGATTATCCCTACGGTGGTGGGGCGGGGATGGTGCTCAAGCCGGAGCCGTTTTTCGAGGCATTGGACGATCTCGGCGCGCAGCCGCCTATTGTCCTGCTGTCGGCACGGGGTCGGCCCTTCACCCATGCGGACGCGGTGCGGTACAGCGTGGCGGGTACCGTGACGCTGCTCTGCGGTCATTACAAGGATGTGGACGCACGGGTGGCGAGCAGGCCGGGCACCGAGGAAGTGTCGTTGGGGGATTTCGTGCTGAGCGGGGGTGAGTTCGGCGCGTTGTGTGTGATCGATGCGGTGGTGCGGCTCCTCCCTGGCGCGCTCGGTGATCACGACTCGGCGGCCACGGACTCGTTTTATGATGGACTGTTGAGCCCGCCAACGTATACGCGGCCGGCGGAGTATCGCGGGATGCGGGTTCCGGACGTATTGTTGCAGGGGGATCACGCCAAGATCCGGGCCTGGCGTCGGGCCCAGGCGGAGGCGCTGACGCAAGAGCGGCGTCCCGATTTGTGGGAGCGGTATCGGGCAGAACGAGGGTCCCCTGAGGACCCGGCGAATTGAGGAATCACCATGAATCGCTTAGAGGAAGTCCAGCGCCAAGGATTGCGCACCGACGTCCCGGATTTCGGCCCGGGAGACACTCTGCGTGTGGCGGTACGCGTACGCGAGGGCGACAAGGAACGGATTCAGGTTTTCGAAGGTGTCTGTATCGGCCGCCGCGGGGGCGGCATCAGCGAGACCTTCACTGTGCGGAAGATCTCCGGCGGTGTGGGCGTGGAGCGGATTTTCCCGCTTCACTCACCCAGTCTGGCCGAGATCGACGTGGTGCGGCGGGGCCGCGTCCGTCGGGCAAAGTTGTATTATTTGCGACAACTCGTCGGGAAGGCCACGCGGATTCGAGAGAAGCAAGAGTATTAAGTGCAGCGCCCCACCCTCAGCCGCGAGCGGGCGCTCTGGGCGAAGGGGTATCATGGCGTCGCCGGTCTGGATGAAGTTGGTCGGGGGCCGTTAGCGGGCCCCGTGGTGGCGGCGGCCGTTGTGTTTCCGCCGGGTGTGCGACGCCTCGGTATCAAAGAACTCCGAGATTCGAAGCTGTTGACGGCGGCCCAGCGTGCGCGGGCCGCCGTTCTCATTCGGCAGCGCGCAGCGCTGTGGAGTGTGGCTGCTGCCTCGGTGCGAGAGATCGATCGGTACAACATTCGCCGCGCGAGCGCGCTGGCCATGCGCCGTGCGCTGCTGCGCCTCGACCCGATGCCAGATTACGTGCTCATCGACGGACCCGAGCTGCCCGAACTCGGCACGTCACACGAGGGACTGTTGCAGGGCGACCGGCGGTGTGCGTCGATTGCGGCTGCGTCCATTCTCGCCAAATGCGTTCGCGATCACTTGATGGAACGGTTGGCGGGTCATTATCCGCAGTTTCGCTGGGAAAGTAACAAAGGGTATGCGACTCGAGAACATCTCGACGTGCTCGATCACGACGGACCCACCCCTCACCACCGCACCTCGTTTACGCCGGTCGTCCAACTCAGCTTGCTATGACGGCTTTGCCAGATCCGATGCCCTTGTCCGCATCCGCTCTGCCCGCCCCGCCGAACCCAACCGCTCGAACGCCGCCGCCGCCGCCTCATACGCAGCCTGCGCCTCCCGCGCCCGCCCGCGAGCGCCCAAGACAAGTGCGAGATCCCGTTGAAGCTCGGCCTCGGCCCACGGGTGTTCCAACCGGCGGGCAATGGCCAGACCATCTTCACCGGCATTCATCGCTCGATCGAGGTTGCCAGAGAGGCGCTCGACACCAGTCAGGATTCTGAGCGCGTCCGCCTCCGCCAAAGGGTCCGCGTATTCCCGCGACAGGTCGAGAGCCCGACCCACTTGCGCGCGCGCGAGATCGACGTCCCCCAAGGTCAGCGACGTCTCGGCGCGGGCCGCCAACGCCTGTGCCAACAGCCGCCCGTTACCGGCCCGTTCCGCTGCAGCGATGGCACGATCCGCCGCGTCGCGGGATTGGTCCACGTTGGCATCGTCCCGCCAGACGATCGCGGAATTCAGCCACGCTTCGGCCATGCCCTGCCACGATCCCGCATTTTCGAAGCTGGCGGTCGCGAGACGGTAGAACCCAAGCGCCCGCGCGTGGTCGCCCAGATAGTAGGCTACGTTCCCGAGGTTGTTGGCGCACCGCGCGGTGGTAAACTCGTCGCCTAAGTGATGGGCCAAGCCGAGCGCTCGCTGAAAGCCCTGCTCAGCGTCGGCGAGCTGTCCCAGTGCAAAAGCACCCGCCGCCGCGGTGTTCTCTGCACGCGTCTCGCCGTCCACGTCTCCCCGCCCGCGAAATCCATCCCGCGCCTGAAGCGCGGTCGCGCGACAGCGAGCGAACTCTCCCAATCGGAAGTGGGTCACGGCGGCAAGCAGGAGCCAATCCGGCGTCTGGCGGACGGTCTCCGCCAACCTGTTCAGCGCGTTCCACGCTTGCTGGAATTGGCCCGCCTGCATGGCTGCCCGCGCGCTACGCAGAGGATCGTTGGGGACCGAGCTTCCTGTTGGGATCGAGGAGTTCATGATTCGTCCTCCGCGAGTCCCAGGAGCCGCGCCAGTCGGGCCCGAGAAATATTCAGCTGCCGGGCCGCCGCACTCTTGTTTCCATCGTTCAGCTCGAGCGCCACACGGGCTGCCGCAGCCATCACTTCATCCAACGTAGCGGGGAACGGGATGGCGCCATCCACCGCTACCGGGGCAGTGCGGCGTCCCTGCGCGAAGTGCTTTGGATCGAGGTTGCCGGGTGGAGACAGGAGGAGCGCGCGCTCGATCGCATGCCGCAGCTCGCGAACGTTTCCCGGCCACGAATGGCTACGGAGTGCGTCGCGGACCTCCGCGGTCAGCTTCGGTACCGGTAGCCCATACCGCTCGGCGAGTTGGCCGGCGAACGCTTGGGCGAGAACCTCGACGTCGTCGCCGCGGTCCCTCAGTGGCGGCAACGTCAATGTGATGACGTTCAAGCGATAGAAGAGGTCTTCGCGGAACTCACCGCGCTGAACCGCGTCCACGAGTCTGACATGGGACGCTGCGATGATCCGAACGTCGACCGCGCGGCTCTGCGTGGCCCCCACCCGTCGGATGCGCCGCTCTTCGAGCGCCCGCAGCAGCTTGCCTTGAAGCGGCAGTGGGAGGTGTCCCACTTCGTCGAGGAAGAGCGTTCCGCCGTGTGCCTCTTCGAAAAGGCCTGGCTTGGCCGCGTGCGCGTCGGTGAAGGCTCCCCGCTCGTGTCCGAACAGCTCGCTTTCCATGAGCTCGCTGGGGATCGCCGCACAGTTGACGGCCACGAAGGGCCCCGCGGCCTTCGGGCTCGAAACGTGGAGCGCGCGAGCCAAGAGCTCTTTCCCGGTCCCGGTTTCGCCCTGGAGCAGGACCGTCACGCCGGCGTGCTTGGCGATCCGAGCGGCCTGATCCAGCGTCTCGCGGAGTGCTTCGCTCCGACCCAAGAGCTCGCCGAAGGCCTCCTCGACCTCGGGTGACGTGGCGACGGAGGCTGCCCGCCCGCGTCTCGCCTCAGTCCGCGCCGAAAGCGTTCGTCGCAGCAGATTGAGGTCGTCGGGTAGGGCGAAGTAATCGGCCGCGCCCCGACGGATGGCTTCGACGGCAAAGCGATGGGAGGTTTGGGCCCCCACGAGATAGACCGGAACCCCGTCTTTGCGATGCAGCGAGGGCATCAGATCGAGCGCGCGATCTTCCTCCCCGCCCGCGGCCAGCAGGACCGCCACCGATTCGAGCGCTGGTGTATCGTCCGCCGCCACGATCGCGAGCTCGACTTCGAGCTCTTGCGCGAGGTCGTACCACGCGGTCCGGAAGGAATCGGAGAGTTGGATCACGGTCAGAGCGGGGTTGGACACCGGATCAGCCGTCGCTGCTGTCGCCGTCCTCGTCGCGGTCCTCGAACGCCTCGAAGGAGGCGATGATGTTGTCCCGCACGAGGTTTTCGTTGGCGCCGCCTTTGTTGGCGGTGGCAGGATCCACGAGCGTGCCGTCCGCCTGGCGAAACCAGGCATCGAGATTCACGAAGACGGTCACGTTGGTGACGGTGGTCTCCGTGATCGTGAGCGCCGGGATCAGGGCGAGCACTTGATCCGCATTCAAGTCGGACTCGAACACGAACGGCGTTCCGTTGTACGTGCCCTCCACCCGGATGCTGACGTCCACAAACGTCGGGTTCTGCTGAATGAACTCGAGATCCTGCGGGTCGTCATCGTCCGGCTTGTGCACCTTGAACTCGACCTCATCGTATATGCCTGGCGGCAGCTCGGCGGAGAATTCCCGCTGCACGCCCGGTTGCAGAGGGAGGTCGATCAGGACCGGACCGAACTCGATCTCCTCACAGCCCGTGGTTTGCGTTTGACACGCGTTTTCGTCGCGCTCGAACTCGATCTCTCGGAGGACGAGACGGGCCCGTGTGAGGATCAGGGTATCGGATCCACTCGTGATTGTATCATCCAGGGCTCTGGCCCGAGAGGCCGCCACAGCGGGCGAAAGGAGTGTGGGCCGCTGGGTGGACACGGACACGGCCACATTGCCGGCCATCTGAGTCCCAGTGCTGTCTCCGCACGCGAATCCGACACCGACGGCGGTCAGAATCAGCCAGGGAGCAAGTCGCATCCTTACCGTCCTTCCATGACGTGTGCGGCCGCGAGGGGCGGCCGGGGACCGGGCGCAGGGCGCCGGCCCGGTCCCGATAAATCTAGCCTTCGTCCCCGTCGTCCCCGTCCCGGTCGCGATCCTCGAACGCCTCGATGTTCTGCTTGATGTTCTCAGTGATGAGGCTCTCGTTCTCGCCGCCTTTGTTCCCGGTGGCGGGATCGACCAGGGCCCCCGAGAGGTCCCGGAACCATTGGGACAGATCGAGCCGAACGGTGACATTCGTCGTCACCGCGGCGTCGCCGATCACGAGCGGCGGAATCAGGTCGAATTCCTGCTCGACGTTGAGATCCGTCCTGAAGACGAACGGCTCCCCGTTGAAAGTCCCCTGGACCCGAATGCTGGCGTCGACCATATCAGGGTGGGCGGCCCGAAACGCCGCATCCTCAGGGTCATCGCTGCTCACTTTATGTAGATCGAACTCCAGTTCGTCGTAGGAACCGGGGTCGATGGGGATGGTGACCATCACCGCGGTGCCGCCGTCCAGCGGCAGGTCCACGAGCACCGGTCCAGTCTCGAACTCTTCGCAGGCGTCGTCGTCCAGGACGTCGTCACAGTCGCTGACCTCGACACGCTTCAGTTCGATTTCTCGAAGCACGACTTCGGCGGCGGTGATGACGAGATCGTTCTGGCCGTCGCTGATCGTGAAGTCGGCGGCCCGAAAGGCTGGCCCCGACGCGACCGCTCCGCCGGATTGGGTCGTGAACGACAAAGATACCTGGGCTCCGTCGGGACCCGCGCCGTCACTACAGGCGGCGATGGCGATCGCGCCGAGGGCATAGGCGAGTATTCGGGGTGTGCGCTTCATGAGTGTTGTCCCTCCCAAGACGTTCTTGCGTGTGTTGTTCCACTCGTGTCTTCGCCCCCTGAAAAGGCAAGCGGAATGCCAGACGCGAGCCCGGGAAGGACTTGCGGTTAAGTGATTACGGTTCTTGGGCTTCTGAGTGCATCCGTGAAACGGTGTGAGCGGGTGCCTGCATTGAAACGTGGCGGGGTGTGCTGTTTCGGATCGCCTTGCTTGGGGGCCGGCGAGCGCGCCGGCCCCCCGAGATGCAGGGCTGGACTGCGAGTTTACAGCAAGGTCTAGCTACGGTTCGAGCAACGTTACTTCACGTGCTTGTTCACCAGCTTCGTCATCTCGAACATGCTGACTTTGGTCTTCCCGCCGAACACCGGGCGCAGATTCGCATCC
Organism: Gemmatimonadales bacterium; assembly: GCA_041615815.1. Classification (GTDB taxonomy): domain Bacteria; phylum Gemmatimonadota; class Gemmatimonadetes; order Gemmatimonadales; family GWC2-71-9; genus JBDHDH01. Next base: position 80,588 of record JBFJCP010000010.1, read on the forward strand.
GCGTTGATCATGCGGCGGTTCTTCGAATCCTGCAAACCGTTCCGTTTGATATACGCCCACAGCTTCTTGGTGATTTCCGTGCGCGGCATCGGTTTGTTGCCGACGACGGCGGCGAGGTGGGAGTCCGGTTGCACCGGTTTCATGAAAGCCGGATTCGGTTTGCGCTTCGTCTTGGTCTTCTTCTTGGCGGTCACTCTTCGTCGCGCCCCCTTTCGCTTGGCGGTTTTCCTCTTCTTCGCCCGGCGTGCGGGCTTCCGCGCGGTCCTTCGCTTCTTCGTCGCGCGGCGTTTGGTTGCCTTCTTCTTGCGTTTCGCTCCCATTTGCACCTCGGAAATGGGTGGTGAACCTGTGACAACCAGCCACTGCACGTTCCACAAAGTAAGGCTTTCTCCCGGGAGAACAAGCTTTTTCCCCTCTGAAAACGGGGTGATTTCGGAGGGAAAATCGACGGTTTGCGCCTCCAACCCGTCCGACCGGTCACTCCACAGGTGTCGCGGGGTCGGTGGACTCTATGGAATTGGTGTGTCTACGACGCTTCCTTTTTCTCGAAAAAGACGATGGCGGACGCGCTCCCTGGGGGGGGGTCCACACGCCGGAGCTGCTCGTAGCCGGCCAGTGTGATGAAACGAATGCCCGGCTCATGGTGGGCGACGATGGCGGTGTGAAATCGGGTGGCCCCCTGCGAGTGGGCCCACGCTTCGTACGCCGTGAGCGAAGCGCGGCCCAGGCCTTTTCCACGGTGAGCCGGGTCCAGGAGCAGCATCCCCATGGTCCACGTACCGGCGTCGGGCCAGTCGGTCAGGGCGTCCAGCACACCCACCAACGCGTCATTCCCAGTGAATATCCCGATGGTCCGCTTGTCAGTTACCTGCTTACTGGGTGGACCGGCCACGTAGGCGCGGGCCGCCTCGTCGGCGGCGGGAGGTTGCCCAGTGGCAACCTCGAAATAATCGGTGGCCCGCTCGAACAGCGCTTGGAGGGAGCGGAGATCCGGCGGTCGGAGCAGTCTCGTGTGATAGCCGCCGCCTGGTCCCAGGGTCTCGAGCTGCACCCGATCGTCTAGGAATCCGTTGGGACCAGCAGATCCAGGATCTCCGGCCGGATCTTGGCCTCTTCCTCGATCCAATCGTTCACGGCCGAACCAAACCGATTGGGGAAGTTGAGCTCGAACTCGAGGAGCAACTCGTCGTCCCCGACAGCTTCGACACTGGAGTCGAACACCGGGTCGAAACTCCGTGCCAAATCGGCCAGGGCGATCGCCAAATGGATGAGGCGGGCTTGGCGAGACGTATCGGTGGCCGAGCGCAAGCGGATCTGAACGTGCTTGCGGTAGACGGCGTGGGTGCTCTCACGCTCGATGAATTGGGCGTAGGTCGCTGAAGGCATAACGTTCGTCATCCGGGTCTGTCGCTGCTTGTCGTGAAAGATAGCGAGAGGAGGGTAGGTGTGGGAGCAGCGTGGGTCTCAGCAGAATCCCGGGAGAGATGTGCAAGCCGGGACCGGGCTTGGGTTGTTTCACTCCCGGTCCATGGCCAGATTTGTTGATCAGACCGGGTAGCTCAGTTGGTAGAGCAACGGACTTTTAATCCGTAGGTCGTGGGTTCGAGACCCACCCCGGTCATGTGCGGAGACTTCCAGGATGCGATGCTGGCTCCACATCACCTGTATCGCGGGTCGTGAAGCGATCACAAGCGTCTATGGGCGTCGGCTCCAGCCGGAAACCCCGCGCCAAGACCGGTGTTTAATCATCGGATGCACGCAGGCATACGAACCATGAAGCGACTAGCCTTGGTTCCGTTACTCATCGCAACGGCGGCGTGTAGCGGAAGCTCCGACGTCGATGCCGTCCCTGATCAGTCCAACGCGCTCGCGGGGCTACCCGCCGAGGTCGTTCTTGGCTTCGGCGACGAGGTCCAGCTGGACGGCAGCATCCTCCGACTGAGCTTTGCGGACGTGCTGGAGGACTCCCGCTGCCCCACGGACGTGACCTGTGTCTGGGAGGGGAACGGAAAGGTGCGGATCGGCATCGCCGCCGGCACGGGGCCCACTCACCCGCTGGACCTCAACTCCACCGTGGATCCGCGTGCGGTGGACTGGAACGGGGTCCGTGTGACCTTGCTCGAGATATTGCCGCTCCCGCTCTCGACCGGGCCGATCCCGCTCGAGGATTACACGGTGCGACTCCTGGTCGAAGAGATTCCGTAACGAGTCCGTCCACGCGGTGACGAAAGCCCCTCGGATCTCCTCCGAGGGGCTTTCTTTATGCCCGTCGCTCAGCGACTCCTGGCGCGAGCGGCTAGTGTTTCTTCAGCGGCTGCATCTTTGCCGGATCCTGGTACACCATCAGGTGTGCGTAGGGTGTCCCCGCGAACATGATGTACGCGCCGCTCGGATTCTCCTTGGTGGTGAACCCGCTGGTGGCCGCATCGAGCGGCCAGAAGAGCATCCAATGGGGCGGCTCGCGATGCAGTTTCGTGTTCGAGCCGGCCTTCATCAGGATCTCGCCGTCCGCGGTCTCATGATGGACACCGCCTCTGGCCATGTAGGCGATTCCCGGAACGGTGTTGGTGGGCTTGGGCTGGTTGGTGACGGCGTCGCGGAGCCATTGCGTCGCCGCCCGGTCCATACAGATCGGCGCATCCGGATCTCCCGGGACCCCCACGACGCAGGTAAAGCCGTTGCTCCCAACGCGAAGCTCGGTCAACACGCCGCGCGCGTCGATGCGGGCGACGGCGGCGTTGGCGGCGATGTGGGAGGGAGCTGCCGACTGAGCCAACGTGATGTACGCGGCGTCCGGCAGCGGTGGGCTCTTCTTCGGTGCCTGGGCACCCACGCACACGGGAATAGCGAGCGCACCGAGCGTGAGCCCGGTCAGGAAAGGGGTGCGCATAGGTAGTGAACTCCTGCAGGATTGTGGCTGGCGGCGGGCACGCGGGCACTGTGTCCGCGGTCCCCGCCGGCGAGTAGTATAGCTTGTCCCACCGGGGCGACAATCCCCCCCCGGCGGTCACCAATCCTGCCCGAAACCCTACTGCGCCGATCCCGCTCCGCCGATGGGAATTGCCCGCCCATCCATGCGAATGGGCAGCCGCCTGAGCCGCACGCCGGTCAGGGCGAACAAGGCATTGGTCACCGCGGGCGCGATGGGCGGCACGGCCGGCTCGCCGACCCCACCGGGATCTTCGGTGCTGTGGATGATGTGCACGTCGACCTCCGGCATCTCGCCCATCCGGAGTAATGGATAGTCATCAAAGTTGCTTTGCGTGACCCGCCCGCCTTCGATGGTAATCTCTCCATAGAGAGCGGCCGAGAGGCCGGTGACGACGCTACCCACCACCTGGGCGTCGACGGTCGTGGGATTAACGATCTGTCCGAAGTCCGCGGCGCAGGTCACGCGATGGACCCGCACACGCCCTTCGTCGAGCGAGACCTCGGCTACCTCCGCCACGAGCCCGCCCTTGTTCTCGACCAGCGCCACGCCCCTCGCCCGCCCCGCGGGGAGCGGTGTTCCCCATCCTGACCGCTCGGCAGCCACGTCGAGCACGTGCCGCAGCCGCGGATGGCCGCGTAAGAGCTCCCGCCGGAGCTCGACGGGATCCCGTCCCGCCGCATGCGCCAACTCGTCCATGAAGCTCTCGACGATGAAGGTGTTCTGCGACGGGCCGACGGAACGCCAGTGGCCCGTAGGGACGGGCACCGGAGACCGGCAGTAATCGATGAAGACGTTGGGGATGCCGTACGCCATGTCGGCCGCACCGTCGACGGAAGCTCCGTCGACGCCCGGGCCGCGCCGCGGGCCGCGACCGACGATGGGCGGCGCGACGATCCGCAGCTTCCACGTGGTGACGCGACCACTCGTGTCCACGCCGCCTTCGAACACATTGTAGGTGGCGGGTCGATACCAGTCGTGCTGCATGTCCTCTTCCCGCGTCCACACCACCTGCACCGGCGCCCCGATCTTCATCGACGTCTCCACGGCATCCTGCACGAAGTCCGTCCGGCTGCGCCGGCCGAGGCCACAACCGACATACGGGACGTGCACCGTCACGCGTTCCACCGGAAGCCCGGTGAGTTGCGCCGCCGCGCTCTGGGTACCCTGGGGGTTTTGTGTCGGTGCCCAGATCTCGCAGCGATCGGGCCGCACGTCGGCCGTGCAGTTCATCGGTTCCATGGTGGCGTGCGCGAGGTACGGCACCTCGTACGTGGCGTGGATACGCTTGGCGGCTCGGCGTAACGCCGCCTCCACGTCTCCCTCGTTGCGGGCCACGGCGCCCTGTTGTTGCGCGAGTTGGGCGAAGCTGCTCGAGATCTCTTGACTGCTCATGGAGAACTCGCCGGGATCCCAAGTGATGCGGAGCGCTTTTGCGCCCTGGAAGGCCGCCCAGGTGTTCTCGGCGACCACCGCCACACCCTGCGAGACCTGCACCACGTCCTTCACGCCCGGAATGGCCCGCGCGCGGCCAGCATCGAACTGCTTGACCGACCCGCCGAACACCGGACAATGCACCACCGTCGCGAACAGCATGTGGGGAACCCGCACGTCGATCCCAAAGGTCGCCTTCCCAGTGACCTTGTCGGGCGTGTCGAGCTGTCGCATGGGCTTCCCGATCAAGCGGAACTCGGAGGGATCTTTCAGTCTCGGCTCCTCCGGTATCGGAAGCGCAGCCGCGGCCTGTGTCAGATCTCCGTACGACAGCTCGCGGCCGGAGGGGTCATGGAACACCCGCCCCCGCTCTGTGCGGCACTGGGCGGCGGCCACGCCCCAGCGCGCCGCGGCGGCGGCCACCAGCATCTCGCGCGCACTCGCTCCAGCCCTGCGGAGCGTGGGCCACGCCCCGCCGCGAACGCTGCGGCTCCCCACCGTCATCTGCGAGCCGTATTTCGCGGGGTGGGCGTCGGCCGGGACGACGCGCACGGTGTTCCAGTCGGCATCCAACTCATCGGCGATGATCATGGGGAGGGCCGTGCGCACGCCCTGTCCCATCTCCACCTTGGCCACCCAGATCGTCACGGTGCCGTCGGTATCGATTCTGAGGAACGCGTTCGGCTGAAACGACGCCGGGACGTCCACCCACGGCCGCTCGTCTGGGAGGTAGAAGCCCAGCGTGAGGCCGCTAATACCGACGGCGCCGGCCTTGAGAAAATCGCGGCGGTCGAGCTTCCAAACGGTTGCCATGGCTCAACCCTCCCTGACGGCGCGGTGGATGGCCCGCCGCGTGCGATCGTACGTCCCGCAGCGGCAGATGTTGCCGGACATCGCGGCATCGATGTCCGCGTCGCTCGGGTCGGGGTTGTGCTCGAGCAGCGCAGCGGCCGACATGATTTGCCCCGACTGGCAGTACCCACACTGTGGCACGTCCTCCAGGATCCAGGCCTGCTGGATGGGGTGGCTCCCATCTCGGGAGATGCCCTCGATCGTCGTGATGCGCCCACGCCCGACGGTCGATACCGGCGTCACGCACGAGCGGATGGGCTGTTCGTCGAGGTGTACCGTGCACGCCCCGCATTGAGCCATCCCGCATCCGTATTTGGTTCCAGTGAGTCCCAACACGTCTCGGATGACCCAGAGGAGCGGCATGTCTGAAGGGACGTCGACCGTGCGATCCCGTCCGTTTATGTGGAGTGTGATTCTGGCCATAGGCCCACCAAGGCAGAGGGTGAAGGGTACCAGTCAAGTATACGTCCACACGTGCACGTGGTCGAATTTGGAGCCGGCGACATGGTCTCTGGGCAGGGTGACCAGAGTCGCCACACGAGCCGCGTTCATCCGTTGAGACGGGTTTCATGCCATTTTCATTCGCCGCGGCCCAAGGTTATCGTGATCAGGCTTACGAGGAGACGAAATGCCAGTACCCACGACGACCCATGTCCTTGGGGAAAATCTCGGGGGCCGGGCGCTCATCGTGGCTGCCGCACTCCTCGGTGGCGTGGTCACGACGGCTAAGACCCAGGAGATCTCTCGTCCGTCCCAAGTGACAGACGCGGCCGTGACGCGCGGCAGGGAGGTGTACTTCGGATTGGCCAGCTGTGTTGCTTGTCACGGCGAGTCGGGTCAGGGAACGGCGGAAGGGCCCTCACTCATCGATGGGGAGTGGCTCCGAGGGTCCGGAACGTACGAGGAGATCCTAGCGCAGGTTCTGCACGGTACCCCGCGGCGCGAGTCCAAGACTGGCAATCCGATGCCCATGCGCGGGTGGATCCCGGCAAGCGATGCCGACGTGCGGGCTGTGGCAGCCTATGTGTGGATGCTCAGTCACGACTCCCAAGGTCGTGACCCGTAGAGGTGGGGGCCGCGGGTACGCGTTCACTCATCTAGCGAAATCCGTCTTGGCAGTTCGTTACGCTTGAACCGCCTCGACAGCGCGATCGTAATCTTCCGGTCTCACATAGAGCACGTAGCCGAAGCTCCCTTCACCGGTGGTGACGCCGCTCGACGCATACACCGTCACGTTGGCGGCGTCGAGCCTCGCGTGAATGCTGGCGAGGGCGCCGAGCTCGTCATCGCCCTGAACGAGCAGGGCATGATGCGGACCCTCCGAGCGAAAGCCGGCCCGTCGTGCCGCGCTCTCGAATTTCTTGGGATCCTCGGGAAAAATCGTCAGCTGCGTGCGCATTGGCCCGCTTGGAACTCCGGTGAAGGCCAGCAGATTGATCCCGAGGTCCGCGAGCCGAGAGAGAAGCTTGTATGCGTCCCGCGGTTCTTCGGGCTGCGTTACATAGTAGTAATCGGCCCGTCGTATTCGGGTAGCCATGGTTCCTCCCATGAGCGCGGTGTGCCCAGCGAGTCATTGCCGAATCTGGGGTGACACGCGCTGTTAGCAAAACCCCCGCTCGCGTAGTGCATCCCTTAGGTCCGGCCGTCCAATCTCCTGTAACTCGTATCGTGCCCGAAGCGCCGGCTTCGGCATGGCGATCAGGCGTCTGAGATCGATCGGAGACGCCACGAGCACGAGGTCGGCCGGGACCTCGGCGATGGTCTCGGCGAGCTCGGCCACCTGCGCGTCTCCATAACCCATCGCCGGCAGTACCGGCCCCGTCTGCGGATAGGCGTCGAAGGTCTCCCGTATCGACCCGACGGCATGGGGGCGAGGGTCGACGACCTCGGCCGCACCGTATCGTCGCGCCGCGATCCAGCCGGCACCGAACGGCATGCCGCCGTGGGTCAGCGTCGGTCCGTCCTCGACGACGAGGACCCTTTTGCCTCGCAGGCGTGCGCCATCGTCGACGGTGATGGGGCTCGCGGCCTCGATGACCAGCGCACCCGGGTTGAGTAATGCTGCAACCCGCCGGGCCTCCTCGATCTGCTCCAATCCGGCCGTGTCCACCTTGTTGATCAGAATGACGTCCGCCATGCGCACGACGGTTTCCCCTGGGTGATAACGCAGGGCATGATCGGCCCGGTGGGGGTCCGTCACTGCGATCAGCAGGTCGGGGACATAGAAAGGAAAGTCGTTGTTACCGCCATCCCAGAGAACTACGTCCGCTTCTCGTTCAGCCTGCCGTAGAATCGGCTCGTAGTCCACACCAGCAAAAACCGCATGACCCTCGGCGATGAGTGGCTCGTACTCTTCACGCTCTTCGATGGTCGTGTCGTGACGCTCCAGATCGTCGTACGATGCGAACCGCTGCACGGCCTGCTTGGCCAAGTCGCCGTAGGGCATGGGATGTCGGACGACTGCCACCCGACGCCCAGCGTCCCGTAAGAGCGCAGCCACCCGGCGTGTCGTCTGGCTCTTCCCACAGCCGGTCCGAGCGGCGCACACCGCAATGACGGGCACGGTCGCCTCGACCATCGTGTGATGGGGACCCAGGAACTGATAATCGGCACCAGCGGCGAGTACTCGAGATGCTAAATGCATGACACCTTCGTGTGAGACGTCGCTGTAACTGAAGACCGCCACGTCCACCGCGAGCTCGCGGATGAGCCGCTCGAGATCGCGCTCGTCCTCGATGGGGACGCCGTCAGGATACTGCGGTCCAGCCAACGCGGCCGGGTACCGGCGGCCGGTGATGTTCGGAAGCTGCGCGGCAGTGAACGCTACGACCCGGTAGTCCTGATTCTCACGAAAATACGCGTTGAAGTTGTGAAAGTCGCGGCCCGCCGCGCCTAAGATCAATGCTTTTAGGGGCATAGGTCATTCCAGGGGGCTCGGTTGTACGTCTTACTCTTGGCGGTCACGCCGTGAAGGGAGACTGAATTGGGGTTGAACGGGTTGTGGGGTGAGCGGCCCCAGGGCAGCGGCATCTTCGGATCTACAACTCCTTCGATCTCGGACGCCGCCGTCCGCTCCCCGAACGCCGTCGGGCCGATCTACGTTATAAGGAATACCGCGCCCAGGTCCTGGTCCGGGATGGCGCTCGGGAGATCGCGTGGGGTGACCCCGGGGGACGGCTCTGGAGCCCCGGCGGGCGCCACGGTTGGGGCAACACCGGATCGTTGGGATGCGGCGGACACGGCCGCAATCAAGAGCGTCATCTGGCACCAATGCAACTTCCCTGGTGCCATGGACGGCCAGCGTTCCAGGCGTAGAATTGCTTTCCATCATGCCCGATTTGACCAACGCCCTCGTGTTCTACGTCGTCTTTCTGTTCTCGACGACGCTGCACGAGGCCGCCCACGCATGGGCGGCCAAAATGGGTGGCGACCTCACGGCCTACCACGGAGGGCAGGTCTCACTCGATCCGACGCCCCATATCCGGCGGGAGCCTTTCGGCATGGTGGTCTTGCCAATTATCTCCGTGTTGATTTCCGGTTGGCCGTTCGGTTTTGCGAGCGCACCGTACGATCCGCGGTGGGCCATGCGGTATCCCAAGCGTGCGGCGCTGATGGCGCTGGCCGGACCGGCGGCGAACATGGGGATCATCGTTCTCGCAGCCGTCCTTATCCGGGTTGGCGCGGGCGCTGAGGTCTTCCATTCACCGGAATCCGTACGGTTTGCGCACGTGGCCGCATCAGACGCCGGTGGCTGGTGGTCCGGGGTCGCTTTCGCACTCAGCGTGTTTTTCTCCCTCAACATCGTCCTCTTTGCGCTGAACATCCTGCCGTTCCCGCCACTCGACGGCAGCGCGGCTGTGCCGCTGCTGCTGAGCGACGAGGCAACGGAACGGTACCAACGCTTTCTCTGGGGCCAGCCGGCGTTATCCTGGATCGGGATCATCGTCGCCTGGCAACTGTTTGATTACGTGTTCCAACCAGTGTTCCTGTTTGCCGTGAACCTGCTTTATCCGGGAGTGAGCTACGGCTAGCGTGCGGTCCCTTCGACGATATCCCCTGTGGCTGGTACTCGGGCCCTGTTGGATGCTCGGGGCCTGTGCCAGCGCCGCGAGTGGCGGACCGACGACGGCCGGATTCGTGGACCGCACGCTGTCGCGGTTTGCCTACATCGGCGAGGGTGTGGGCGCCACGGTGATCGTTGGGACCCAGGCGGCGCGTTATCGCGAGGACACGCCCTACATGCCGGTGGAGATTGCCGTGGCGAACACCGGCGACGCCGTGCTCCGGCTGAGCCGCGCTTCGTTCACGCTCGTGGACGACGCGGGCATGCGCTACTCGGCGGTGCCGCCCAAGCCACTCCTCGAGCGCTATGACTTTCTGGATATGGATCGCGCGGCTCTGTCCGAGCTCACCGGGATCGCGGCCGCCACGTTTCCCGCATACCGTCCGGTGCCCAGCAAGTTCAGCCCCACACGGCAGGTCCGGGCTGCGGGTGCGTTCACCCGCGATGTCGTGCTCGACGAAGTGCTGCTGCCGCGAAGTGGATACCTGGTCGATTTCATTTACTTTGATCGACCCGCCGCGGGAATCCAAGGGCATCGTTTCGAGCTGAGAGTCGAGGCACCGTCGCTGACCGAGACCATCGTGGTGAGCTTCGTGGTCGACTGATCGCCCCGTTTTGTTTGGTGGACGCTGGCACCCCCCATCATGCCCTCGGCTGAAGCGCCACCGGTTCAGATCTGCTTCACCGAGATTTCAGAAATTGCCGCCTAAGCTGCAGCTGTTGGGAGAGGAGGTGACGGTCATGAGGATGCGTCGAAGAACGCTCGCCTCGCGGCTCCGGGCTCGACGACGACGACGGTGGGTGACTCGAATGCTGGCACTCGGCGGTGCGGTGGCGCTCGGTCGTCGGCTTGGCCCCAAGGAGAAGAAGTTGTGGCAGCGGATGTTCGACAAACTGCCGGACGGTTTTCCGCCCAAGGCGATGTTCCTGAATATCCGGGCCATCCGGGCGCAAAACGAGCGAATCATCCAACTGCTGGAAGAGCACCAGCACGCGCCGATCGAACGACCGCTGAAAACGGGTTAGTTCTCTATAATGGTCCGGCACCGAGCCGAGAACGGCCGGTGATGCTTAGGTCGTCATAGCACTAGCGCGGCGCGCGACAGGGTGAGGGAATGCTGGACGCGGCGCGTACGGTGCTGTTCGTTTCAATCTGCCGCAATGCACCGCCGCGCAACGTCCCGAAGCCCGAACTTGGTGCATTGCTTCAACCTCTTCGGTAGGGTGTCCCGTGATAAACACGCTTTGGCACCGAGTCGTCGCGACCGTGATTCTCGCGATCGCCGCCCTTCCCGCCGCCGCACAACAAGTCCCCAGCCCCACCGATGCCTTCGGATTCACACCCGGTGACGACTACCAACTGGCCGACTACGAGCAGATGGTAGCGTACTACCGGCAACTCGATGAGGCCAGCGACCGCGTTCAGATGATGGAGATTGGGCGCTCAGCGATGGGTCGACCCATGTATCTCCTCATCGTCTCCAGCCGTGAGAACATGCAAGACCTCGACCGCTGGCGTTCCATCGTTCAGCAGCTGGGGCGAGCGCGGGTGGAAGATGGTGAAGCGCTTGAGCTTGCGCGGGAGGGACGAGCCGTTGTTTGGATCGACGGAGGACTCGACGATCAGGAGTACGCGACCGGGCAGATGATGCCGGCCTTGATTCACCGCATGGTCTCGGAAGACTCCGACGAAATGAGGAAGATCCGTCGTAACGTCGTTGCCCTCGTGATGCCCCACATGAACCCCGATGCCTCGCACAACGACGTCAGTTGGTATCGCGAACACCGGGGAACGCCATTCGAGATCACGGATCCCCCGCGGCTCGGCCAGCCCTATGTCGGGACAGACAACAACCGGGATTGGTTCATGATCACGCAGCCCGAAACCTGGGCTGCGTCACGCATTTTCTATCATGAGTGGTACCCGCAGATCGTTTACAACCACCACCAGACCGGACCCTCGTATACGCGAATCTTCATTCCGCCGTACGCCGATCCGGTGAACCCCAACATTCACCCCGGGGTCGTGGCGGGCGTCAACATGGTGGGAGCCGCCATGGCCAGCCGGTATGCGGCAAAGCGCATGCCGGGATACGTGTCGCGAGCGATTTACAGCATGTGGTGGAACGGAGGCATGCGCCTCGCACCGTACTATCACAACATGATCGGCATCCTCACGGAGACGTCGCACGCTTCCCCCACGCCGTACTCCTATGACGTGGACAATTGGCCCGAGACGATTCCCATGCGGCGCGGCGAGGCACCGCGCACCGATGGCACGAGCATCTTCCATCCCTACCCGTGGAAATCCGCCGAATCGCATTTCCGAGACGCGGTCGATTACATGGTCGAAGCCTCGATCGCGACGCTCAATCTGGCGGCGAACTATCGTGAGGAATTGCTCTACAACTTCTATCGGATGGGGAGGGACGGCGTCGAGGCTGGACGGAGCGGCGGTCCGTTTGCGTATGTGGTGCCCGCGGATCAGTGGGATCCCAGTTCCGCACGCGAGCTACTCAATGTCCTCCGGCGTGGGGGGATCGAAATCGATCGGGCTACGAGAGCGTTCCAAGCTGGCGGCCGGGAATTCGCTGCAGGATCGTTCGTGCTCTACGCCGGTCAGGCCTTTCGCCCCCATCTGATGGACATGCTGGAGCCGCAACGGTATCCCGAGCGCCGGCGGTTTGCCGGGGGTCCGCCCGAGACGCCGTACGACCTGGCCGGTTGGACGTTACCGATGCAAATGGGCGTGAATGTGGCTCGGATCGAACAGCCGTTCACGGCCCGGACGGAACCCGTCGAGCAGTTCGTGGAAGTGACGGCCGGTCGCGTAGCCGGTCGTGCGGCGTTTGGGTATGCACTCTCTCGCCGTGTCAATGCGAGCGTCAAGGCCGTGAACCGCCTGCTCGCGGCCGGCGACCGTGTATCATGGGCCGTGGTGGATTTCGAGGGCGGCGGTGTGCGCTTCGACGCCGGGACGTTTCTCATCCACGCCGGCGATGGCACGGCAGGACGCGTCCAAGAATTGGCTCGCGAGCTCGGGCTCGATTTCACCGGACTGTCGGCGGCACCATCCGTCGAGGTCCGAGAGATTCGACTCCCGAGGGTAGGTCTCTACCGCTCTTGGATCCCCATCGACGATCAGGGGTGGACGCTGTGGCTTCTCGAAGGCTATGGCTTTCCGGTCGATACCTTGTCCAACCAGGACATCCGTGACGGTGCGCTCGACCGTTACGATGCCATCATTCTTCCAGACCAGAGTTCGGAAGGCATCATGAACGGCCATGCTCCGGGTACGATGCCGGAACCCTTTGTTGGCGGCATCGGCAGTGAGGGCATGGCGGCGCTTCAGCGTTTTGTGCGAAACGGCGGCACGCTCGTCGGCTTCGACGACGCGAGCGATCTCCTGATACAGCAGCTGGGCGTGCCGGTACGGAACGCCGTTTTGGATGTCCCACCGGAGGACTTCTTCATTCCTGGTTCGTTGGTCCGAGCACTCATCGATGTCCGTCATCCACTTGCCCACGGAATGCAGCCTCAGACGGCAGCCTCGTATCAGCGGAGCCGCGCGTTCGAGGTGGTCCACATCAGCAAGAGCCGGGAAGGAGGCCGCGTCGACTTACCCGCGTCCGCCGCCCCTCCCGTGGACATCGTGGCGCGGTACGGGGAAACCGACATTCTCATGAGCGGTTGGGCCATGGGTGAAGAGCGGTACCTTGCGGGACGCCCGGCATTGGTCCGTGTCCCGAACGGGAGTGGGGACGTCGTCCTATTTGCTTTTCGGCCGCAGTTTCGCGGGCAGCCGCACGGAACCTACAAACTGATCTTCAACACGCTGTACGCGGCGACCGTGGATGGTTGGTAGGCACGCCTAGATCCTCGCGTAATACGACAAGGGCCTCGCACGAGGCCCTTGTCGTATTACGCCCACGACATATTCTGCAGTGCACCCGTTGCTGGGAGTGACGCCATGCGGACGGTCGAACCACGATGAGGCATCGTCGGTGCCGCTGGTGATGCACCGGTGACCCCCTCACGACGGTCGTTCATCGGGGCCCTCGCCACGGCACCGTTGTGGCAACCATTCGCCACCATTGGCGGCGCTGGGGTGCGACGAGCGCGCTCCGTGGCCGTGGTGGGAGCCGGCGCGTTTGGCGGATGGTCCGCCCTGGCGCTGCTCCGCGCGGGTGTCCAGGTCACCCTGGTGGATGCCTGGGGGCCGGGGAACGGACGTGCCAGCTCCGGGGGCGACACGCGCGTGATCCGCACCGAGTACGGCCCGCAGATCTGGTACACCCAAATGGCCGCCCGGGCACAGGCGCTTTGGAGGGAGAGTCAGGCCAGGTGGAATCGCCCACTCTATCAACGGACCGGACTCATCTTGATGGTGAGCGCGGAGGACGAATACCATCGGGCGGCGCTCACGGTACTGCACGACCAAGGGATCGGTGCCGCGGCGCTCAGCCCGGCCGAGGCGGCCCGCCGGTTTCCAGAGGTCGATTTCTCGGACGTGCAGTGGGTGCTGTGGGAGGAGGATGCCGGCTACCTCCGGGCGCGAGAGGCCTGCCGGGCGGTAGTGGAGGCATTCGTCACGGAAGGGGGGACGTATCGGACCGCTGCGGCGCGTCCCGGGAGGCTCACGGCCGCGGGGCTGGACGGCATCGAGCTCTCCGATGGCACTCGGCTGGTGCGGGACACCTACGTTTTTGCGTGTGGCCCCTGGTTGCCGCGGCTGTTTCCAGACGTGCTCGGTGATTTCGTGACAACGAGCCGCCAGGAGGTTTTTTACTTCGCCACTCCCGAAGGCGATTCCCGCTTCGACGATGATCGCTTTCCGGTTTGGGCCCATCACGGCGAGCGCTTCTTCTATGGAATACCGGGGAACGATGGGAGGGGATTCAAGATCGCGGACGACACTCGCGGTCCCCCGTTCGACCCCACACGAGAGGATCGGGTGGTGCGGCCGGAGGCCGTCGCGCGGGTCCGCGCGTATCTGGGCATACGGTTTCCGGCGCTGGCGAACGCCCCACTGCTCGAGACGCGAGTGTGCCAGTACGCCAACACTCCAGACGGAGACTTTATTCTCGATCGGCATCCGGGCGCGGACAACACCTGGCTGGTGGGTGGCGGCTCCGGGCACGGGTTCAAGCACGGACCGGCGATCGGAGAGCTCGTTCGGGATCTGGTGACCGGACGCCGGGATCCGATACCGATGTTTACCCTTTCGCGTAATCGCGGAGGAGGACCGTGAGACTTCGCCTCGGGGTGGTCGCCTCTTTCCTGGTGGCGCTTCCAGCGCCAGCACACGCGCAGTTTTCTCATGACGAGTTCCACGCCACGCTGCGGGGGTGGGCGGAATCGGTGTGGCTGCACGCGCTGGACCGTCGGAGCGCCGCAGGCGGTCGCGTGAGCGAGAACGGTATCCTCGAGCGCTTCAACGAGGTCATCGACGACAAGTACTTTCTCGATCGCTTGACGGCGGCGTTCACCCCGATCGAGGACTATGAGTGGTATGCCCGCGAGAGCGGTGTGCGATGGAGTGGTGGGAGCATCACCAAGCGGAGTCTTGCGGTCGATCTCGAGCTCAAAGCGACTGTTCCACTCGGTGAGAAATGGGGCTTTGGCGTTCGTGTCAACAAGACGGAGTTCCCGGAGGTGAACCACACCACGTTTCGGTTCCGTCTGGCCCGATCGCTTTCCTCTCGCCTGACCGTGTTTGCCGAGTCGTTTCTCGATCCCCAGAAGCCCGGATCCGACGTGGAGGCGGGCATCCGCTGGCGGTCACCGAGTGACGCACGCGTCGAGGCCACCATCGGTGTCTTGGATTTCCCCAACGATTTCATCTACCTCAACTTGAACGCGCAGCGACAAACCGGTGTCGACTCCACGCTGGAATACGAACGTCAACCCATCACCGTTCGTACGTCATTTTCCGTTCCCCTGACGTCCTCGTTTCGGCTCGAGGGTCATGGCGCCGTGGCGAGGCCCTCGACCATCCTGGCGTATGAGGGAAAGGATGAGTCCGCGGGGTTCAGGCAGCACGAACGATTCGCATTTGCCGGAGCGCTCCTGGAATGGGTTCCGCGACCGGGGCTCATGGCCGCAGCGTTCGTGAACACGGTATATGCCCGTTCCATTCGGTCACCACTTTCCGCGGCGGCGCCTGTTGCTTCGTACCGGTTGACCGAGCAAACCACGGAGATAGGGATCGTGGGTGCAGTGCGGCTCGCGCCCCGCTGGCGCGTGGATTTTTGGGCGCGACACAGCTGGCGGCCTGAGCGTCGTGTCTTCCTGGCTGGCGAAGACGCGGATGTCGACTTCATGCTTCGGTCGTTCAACTCGCAAGCGGTGCTGACATACAGGGCGCGCAGTGGTTTTGTGGCCGATCTCGGAGTGGGATACAACAACGCCCAGACACCCCGTGGTGACGGCCAAGTGCCCTCGACGGGTTCCCTCAAGGGCATCCAGTACCGCATTCGCTACGATGCCGGCTGGCGGATTCACGACCGGTTCTCGGTGTTGGTGGGCTCGGCAACGGACATCGATGGCGAAAGCGGGGAGGGGGTGTCCTTTGGTGGTGCGCGCGGGCGTTTTGTGATGTATTGGTAACATCGGTATCCGATGTCCCGATCATCGCTACAGCCTTCTACGGTGATTCGGTTCGCCGTCTGCGACCGGATCGTCGACGTAACCGTCCCGGATGACCAGACCACGGTGCCGTTGCGCCAGCTGTACCGCCCGTATGAACACCCCGGCGTGGCGAGTCCCCGCGCGGTCCCCAATACCACCATCACGATTCGCACGACAGGAGACGGATTTGCCATCCAGCGTGTCGACGGGTCACGTCACATCTGTCCAACACTCGTGCGCCTCGCCACCGAGCTGGAGTTCGCGCTCACCGAGACGTTCCTCGAGGCGTGCCGGGAATTGCCGCAACTGCATGGCGCGGGCGCCGTGTTGGGGAGCCATGGCCTGCTTGCCCTCGGGTCGCAGGGAGCCGGCAAATCGAGTATCGCCCTCAACTGGAGCCTCGCGGGGCTTCCGCTCCTGGGTGACGACGTACTGCTCGTAGGCGAGCGCGGCCGGGTACTTCCCTTCAAGCGCCTCTGCAAGGTCGATCCGTCGATGCTCGAGGGTCGCGGTGTCCCGCTGGAGCACACCCCGTTTTGGGATGGAGTGAGCGCAGAGGCTTGGTTCGATCCGGCGACGGCGGGGGGTTGGGGCGTAAAGGGCACTGCCGCCGTGATCGCTCGAGTGCAATTCTCGGCTCGCGAACCCCTTACCGTCCGGCCCCTTGACCGTCAAGCCGTGCTCTCCCTCTTGCTCGGCAGCGTGCTCCCCACCGGGTGTGCGCGACGAGACAGCCTGGATCGTCTGATCGCGGTCGCGGAAGCAGCACGGGGATACGACATGACCTTTGGCGACGCGCACGAGGCGGCCCTCGCCCTGATCGAACTCGCAGCATGAAGGATCCCCTCGCCACACGACTGTACCGCGCGTTGGAAACAGCCGCTGGCACGCTGGATGAGCGTGATCTCGGAGCCTTCGAGTTGGCGGACGCGCTCGGTTTTGGAGGGTTTCTCAGACGGCACGGTGATCCCCTTCACGCAAGCTCCGGGTCGTCGGCGGAGTCGTTGATGCGGCGTCTGGTCGAGCGGATCTTGGTGGACACCGCCGCGGAACTCTCCACGGTGCTCGAAGGGCTGATGGTTCCCCACTTTTTTGCCAAGGGCATCGCCCTCGTGGATTGGGTCTATCGGCCTGGAGATCGCGAGATGGGTGATATCGATCTCTATGTCCACCCCCAAGCGGCCACGATAGCCGTGAACGCCATGCGTGAAATGGGGTACCGCGACCTCCCGTCCGATGAGCAAAGTGGGCCGTCGAGCTTGCGTCCGGGTGTCGCGCTGTGCCGGGCGGATGGAGGATCAGATCTGGAGGCGGTCACGGTGGACGTACACTGGGGGGTGGAACCGGTCGACCGTCTCTTGCCGAGGGCGGACACCAACTTGCCCGAGACGATCTGGGGATCGATTCAGACCCCGGCCGCGGTTCCCATTCCGGATGCCGAGCATCACGCGGCGCTCCTGGTCTATCACCTGGCGCACCACGATCTGCTGCACGTTCGCGGACTAGTGGACCTCGCACTGGTGTGGCCCAAGATCACCGACGCTCGAACCCTACGTACGTTGGCGGTTGCCCTGGACGTCGAGCGAGCGCTCCAAGCCCTGGCGCAGGTGCTCGTTCGAGACCTCGGCCTCCCGGCGCACGCGGCGGTGGGCGCCCTGCCCGATGACTGGCGCGGCCGACGGCTCCGGCGGCGGCTCGTGCTCCCGCGATGGATCGCGTGGGTGTGGGGATCCGATGCCCGGGAGCTCGTGGAAGTCACTCCCCGCCGAATCGGTATGCGCCTCCTGTTACTCGACGCGCTCCAGAGCGCCCTGCCACTATTGAGCGACGTCGTGTTTCCGCCGCACGCGCATCTACGCTGGCGCTGGCCAGAAGCCGAGTCCGAATGGGAGGCGTGGCGGCTGCACGCTGCGAGCGTCACCCGCAAACTCCTGCAGCGTGGATGACTCCACCTTGCCTCCGTTTTCGCCTCTGGCAATCTTGCAACACGTGCCATGAATACCGACCCGATACCCGGACGCCCCCTCGCCCGCGAGGACGTGCTGTTTCGCCAGCTCGACGATCAGTGGGTGATCTTCGATCCAGTGACCGATCGGCTTCACGCGCTCAATCTCAGCGCGGCGCTCGTATGGACAGCATGTACCGGTGAGCGACGGATCGACGAGATCGTCGACGACGTGGCAGAGTCGTTTGACCCGCCGGTGGATCGCGAGCGGACGCTGGGCGAGGTGACGGAAGCCATCGAACGATTTCGAGAGCAGGGGCTCCTCATTGAGCGACATTAAGTACTATCGCGACCTGCTCCAACAGCGGCGCCGCATCGAAGCATTCCGGCGAGCCATCCATGCGGTAGTCCAGCCAGGAGACCGGGTTCTGGAGATCGGCGCCGGTTTGGGCACGTTCGCGTTTTTTGCAGCCGATGCCGGCGCGGCTCAGGTCTGGGCGGTGGAAGGTGACCCCATTGTCCACGTCGCCAGCACGATTGGACAGTGGAACGGATATGCCGATCGAGTCGAATTCATGCGAGGATGGATCCCGTCGGTGGAGATCCCAGCGCCGGCTGATGTGCTCATCTTCGAGGATTTTCCGCCGCGTCTGCTGAACGGACAGTCGTTTCGGCTGCTCCGGTGGGCGCACCAGCGCTACGTCACAGCAGACGTGCGCGCCGTACCGGCCGCCGCCACGCTGTTCGTCGCACCCGTCTCCGATCCCAAGCTGTGGCAAGAGGTTGCGCCCTTTGGGGTGAATGGACCGGACGACGTTCGGTATGATGTGGATTGGAGCGCGAGCAGGGAGTACCTCGTCAACCAGCCAATCAACGTGAAGATCCCGGCGGCCGCTCTCGCGGGCGAACCTAAGCCACTGGGGACCGTGCGTTTCGATCGCTCCCCGGCCATCCGAGATCTCGGTGGGGAGGCCCAGCTTACCGTGAACCGTTCGTGTCCGCTTCACGGGCTCGCCTTTTGGTTCGACCTGGATCTCGGTGGTGGCGAACTGCTCTCCAACGCGCCGGGGGCACGCCCCGGTTCTTGGGGTCATCTCTTTCTTCCGGTGGACAACCCTCTCGCCGCCTCGCCGAGCGAGCCGATACGAGCGCAAATCGAGGCTCGCGAGTCGGCGGATGGAGTGCCGGGCTGGCTTGCCTGGGAGGTCGCGACCGGTGGTAAGGTCTGGCGCGGTTATGAGTTAGCCGGGGTCCCCGCCGGGGTCATCGATTACGAGAGTCAAACCTCCGACTTCGTCCCCCACCTGAGCCGCGATGGGGCGCTCGAAGCCCTGGTGTTCCAGCTCACAAACGGGGAACGGTCGGTACGCGAGATTGGAACGGAGGTTCGGCGCCACCGGACGGACTTGAGCCAGGCCGAAGCCGAACGGGTCGTGACCGCGGTTTTGCGCAACCGGATCCGTCTGGACGAGGTATTCTCCGGCGTCCTGCAGGAGGGAAGCAAATGAAAGACGAACAGCGACGTGAGTTCTTGAAGAAGCTGGCGAAGGGCGCAATCTACGCGGCCCCGGTGATACACAGTATGACGGCTCCGCTTGAAGTGGCAGGGCAGGGTAGTTCCACCAGTCACAAAACCGACCATGGCAACATGGGACATGGCAAGGGTGGGGCGAGTCCCGCCTCCGGTCCCTCCCTGGGCGGCCCGTCCCCCGGCTCGCAGCCGCCTCCAGGGGCGACTCCGCCATCGCGACAGCCGTAACCCCGGCACAGCACCGCCTTCACGACGCCTCTGCCCAACGGCAGAGGCGTTCGTGTATTCCGCTAGATTCCCCGGGTGACGTCCTACCAATTTGGAACATTCCGACGGGTGGAGGCGTTCTGGCAGCGACCATGGACCAATTCGATCTGATCGCCGTTGGCGGTGGCACGGCTGGCTTGGTGGCCGCTGCGGGTGCAGCGAGCTTGGGTCTCCAAGTAGCGCTGGTGGAGCGTGAGGCGCTCGGCGGCGACTGTCTCTGGACCGGCTGCGTTCCGAGCAAGGCGCTCATCGCATCGGCGCGGCTGGCGCATGCCATGCGGCACGCCTCCGAGCTGGGGCTCGAGGGCGCCGCGCCCTGTCACGCGTTCGAACGGGTCATGGCGCGAATGCGCCGCGCCCGCGCCCGTGTGGCGGAGCACGACGATCCGGAGCGGTTTCGACGGCTGGGGATCGAAGTGGTGTTTGGCGCCGCCACCTTCACGGGTCCTGACCGGGTCCAGGTCAATGGGCGGACATTGACGAGTCCCCGGATCGTGCTCGCCACGGGAGCGATTCCGTCCATTCCTCCGATCCCGGGTCTCGCCGAGGTCGGGTTTCTCACGCATGCATCGGCGTTCGATCAGGAGACGCTTCCCGGCCGGATCGCAATCATCGGTGGGGGACCTATCGGTCTCGAGTTTGCCCAGATCTATCGCCGGCTGGGGGCCGAGGTAGCCGTGATCGAGATGCTTCCCCGCCTCTTGCCGTCGGAGGAACCGGACGCTGCTCTTGCCATCGAAGGCGTACTCTTCAACGAGGGGATCCGTGTCAGCACCCATGCGCGTGTGGAGCGGGTCGAACGAGGGGCACGTGGCGAGAAGGTCTTGCATGTGAAAGGTCGTTCGGGAGGCGTGGACGCCGTGGTGGCGGATGAGATCTTCGTCGCTACGGGCCGCCGGCCCGACACCGATGGCCTGAATCTCCCGGCCGCGGGCGTGGAGATTGAGAATGGAAAGGTCCGCGTCGACGATGGCCTTCGTACCACCGCCCGGGGTATCTGGGCGGCCGGGGACGTGGCTGGCGGCCCCCAGTTCACGCACGTGGCGGACTACCAAGCCAAGCTCGTGCTCCGAAATGCCATCTTTCCGCTGGCGTCCAAGGCGAACTATGATGCGGTACCGGCCGTAACCTATACGGACCCCGAGGTGGCGTCCGTGGGGCTCACCGAGCAGGAAGCTCGGGAGCGCTATGGCCATGCGGAGGTCTATCGCTACGAGTTCGCCGATCTGGACCGAGCCATCGTGGATGGGCATACCACGGGTTTCGTGCGGATCGTCGTGCGTAAACGCGGCAAGATCGTGGGCGCAACGATCGTGGGCAGTGGGGCCGGCGAGCTCTTGATGCCCATCGTGCTGGCGCTGAAGAACGGACTCCCGCTTCCCAAGCTCTCCCGGGTCATTTATCCGTATCCCACCATGGTCGAAGGGGTCAAGCGTACGGCGGACAGCTACTACCGATCCAAGCTCGCTGGCCGAACGGGCGCGCTGCTCCGACGCGTGGTGCGGTGGCTGACATGAGCCGTCCAAGTCCCTACCTCAAGCTCGTGGCCCTGGTCGTCCTCATCGGCGCGGCCATGGGGGCGTATTTCTTGACCCCGCTTCGGGATGTCTTGGCGTTGGACCGTGTGGCAGCATCGTTCGAGACACTGCGCGCATCGATGTGGGCGCCGGCGGTGTTCGTCGTGCTCTATGCCACCGCCACTGCACTCGCGATTCCCGGCTCGGCCCTGACGATCGCCGGAGGCGCTGTCTTCGGCTTCTGGTTTGGGTCGCTCCTCAACACCATCGGCGCCAACATCGGAGCCAATGCCGCCTTTGGGTTATCGCGCGCGCTCGGCAGGGACGGCGTCGAGCGAATCGCTGGCAAGCGTCTCGAGGGTCTGGACAAGGCCAGCGCGGAACACGGGTTCCTGGGCCTGCTGGTGCTGCGATTGATCCCGCTGGTTCCGTTCAACGCGTTAAACTTCGGTTCCGGTCTCACCGCTATCCGGTGGGTCCACTACGCCCTGGCGACGGTGGTGGGCATCCTGCCAGGTACGCTGGTGTATACGTTCTTTGCGGATGCTCTAGTGGAAGGATCCACGTCTGCGAGCCAGGACGCGCGGACACGACTGTGGATTGCCGGGGTGCTCTTTCTGGCGCTGGCGCTGATTCCCCTAGTCGCCAAACGACTCGGTTTCCGATTGAAGACCAATTCGTCGCGTGAGGTTGCCTGATGCCGTTGTTCGTCTCCTTGCTCGCAATGCTGGCCACCGTGCAACTCGGAGCGCCAGCGCTTCCAGACCATTCGCAGTTCGATCGGGTCCTCGAGGGTTATCTCCACGATGGTCTCGTGGATTATGCAGGTCTCAAGGCGGACCGCAACGGTTTGGACGCGTACATCACCGAACTCTCTCGCACGACGCTCCACGATCTCGCAGCCGCCTCGGTCCACGCCCAGCTCGCCTTCTGGATCAACGCCTACAACGCCTGTGCACTCCGTTTGGTTATCGATCACTATCCCATCGGGAAGCGGAAGCTGGTGGCCGGTCTCGTGAACTCCATCGCCGGTGTTCCCGACAATTCCATCCGGCAGATTCCCAACACATGGAAACGCGAGTTTTGTCCTGTGGCCGGCAAAGATCGAGCGCTCGATGAGATCGAGCACGAGATCATCCGTCCCATGGGCGATCCACGGATTCACTTCGCCGTGAACTGTGCGTCCCGTTCGTGCCCGGTGTTGGCACCGACGGCCTACCGCGCGGATTCACTGGACGCCCAGCTGGACGCGGCGGTAGGTCGCCTCATGGAGGACCCGCAGCACTTCACCTTCGAGCGTGGCGAGGCTCCGATACTTCGGCTGAACAAGGTGCTCGATTGGTATAAAGACGATTTCGGCGGGACCTCCGGTGTCGTGGAGTTCTTCACGCGCTATTTGCCGGAGGCAGAAGCAACGATGCTTCGCACACGGGAAGTGAAGGTGGAGTACTTCGAGTACGACTGGACCCTGAATGACACGGCGGTCTTCGGCGCCAGTTGACCGCCGTGACCCACTGCGCCGTCATCATCCCTACGCTGAACGAGGCGCGCTTCCTCCCTCGACTCCTGGAGGATTTGCGTCCGCTCGACGGGTTGGACGAGGTCATCGTCGTCGACGGCGGTTCTACGGATGATACCCTGCAACTTGCACACGACGCGGGCGCACGGGTGCTCACGGCGCCCCGTGGGCGTGCCAGCCAGCTGAATGTCGGCGCCGTGGCGAGCACTGCCCCATGGCTGTGTTTTCTGCACGCGGATGTGCGTGTGCCCGCTGGCGCTCGAGCGGAGCTGCAAAAGACGCTGACGCGGGCAAGCGTGGATGTAGCCGTCTGGCGCTTTGCGATTGACGAGCGGGGCGCGTGGTTTCGCATCGTGGAATTTGGGGCCTGGCTCCGCGACCGGCTTGGCGGGATGCCGTATGGCGATCAGGGCCTCTTGGTCCGTCGGCCGTTGTTCGAGGCTGTGGGCGGCTATCCGCCCATCCCGATCATGGAGGATGTGGCATTGCTCCGCACACTTCGGTCCTGCCGCCGCGTGCGACGATTGCGGTCTCCGCTGCTCGTCTCTCCCCGACGCTGGCACCGTGAGGGCCCCTTTCGCACGTGGATGAGGAATATTGCGCTCGTGGTGGCTTATGCCGCTGGCGTTTCACCGCATCGCTTATCGCGCTGGTATCGGCCCGAGCCGCAGTGACGACTGTGCTGTTGTTTGCCAAAGCGCCGCGCGCGGGGCTCGTGAAGACTCGGTTGGCGCGTGACGTGGGCGAGGAACGGGCGCTCGCGTTGTATCGGAGTGTCGGAGCGCGAGTCGCCGCACGTGTGGGAGCGGCCTATCCGATCACGGTGTGGTTCGAGCCCCAAGAGGCTGAGAACGAGATGCGCGCGTGGCTGGGGAACCGTGAGTTTCGGCCGCAGCCCACGGGTGATCTCGGTCTGCGAATGCAGCGGGCGTTCGCAACGCATCTCGATCGTGGTGATCGCCCGGTCATTGCCATCGGCGCGGACGCGCCTGGGGTCGATGCCACCGTGGTGGCCGAAGCCGTGCGGGCGCTCGAGACCGCCGACGTCGTGCTCGGACCTGCGGTGGATGGTGGGTACTATCTGCTCGGGGTGGCGCGCTCGATACCCGACCTCTTTCGCGAGATTCCGTGGGGAACGGCAACGGTGCTCGCGCGCACGCTCGATCGTTGCCAGGCGCTTGGGGTCTCGACGGCGCTGCTCGCAACGTTGCGCGATCTCGACACGGCAGCCGATCTCGCGCCCCTCGGCTTGGATTCCCCTTGACCCGCCCTCGGCGGGCTCTCAATATAGGCCATCGGTACGGAGGTCCGGGTGGACAGGTCGGCACCCGGACCGCATGTCCGATGTCCCGTTTGTGGAGGCAGGAAGCATGGCGTGGAGGGTCATCGACGCCGAGGGTCACCGCTGGCACGTGCATCCAGCGGCCGAGCGGCGTCCCAACGTGCGGATGTGGCAACTGATGTTCGCGTTTCGCGCATCGGACGCGGCACGCGAGCCACGAACGCTCTGGGCCCCCTACCCCATGGAGTCGAGCTCGAAGTCGTCACTGTTCGAGGCCGCGGATCGCCTCTCGGACGACCATTTGAAGGAAATCCTTTCTCAATACCTCTCCTGACTGCCCGAGCGCCCGTGGCCGTCACCCCTGTCAAGGATCTCCGCCGGATCGCCGAAGCCGTTGGCCAGCTGCAAGGGCAGGAGATTCAGGCCGTCGAGATCCGATCGGACTGCCGGACGCTGCGAGTGGCGCTGACGGATGGACACATTCTGTTGGTGACCAGCATGATCGACGAAGGTGGAAAGCCCCGTCTCGACGTGGATCTGCTTCGGCCGCTCGAGGAGCTGTCGCACGGGCAGATCGAAGTTCCCTTCGACGACGGGTGATGCTGCGATGGGGATGGGATGAACGGGACGCATCGCGAACGCCTCAAACTGCTGAACTTCTCGTTCGAGCGTCTCCCGAGCGGCCGATGCCGGTCGAAGGTGTCGCTCGAATGGCAACCGGGTGACCAATTCACGGGCACCGCGGAGGGACTCGGAACGCAGGCGGCAGAGCTGCGGTGTGCCGCGCAAGCGGCGGTCGAGGCGCTCCAACAGGCCGTAGGCACGCGGATGACATTCGAGCTGCTCGGTGTAAAGGCGGTCAAAGCATTCGATGCGACTGTCGTAATAGTGTCGTTATCATGTCGCAATGGAGATCCCCCGAGTCGATTGGTCGGCTCGTGTCTGGCAGTGGACGATGTGCATCGTGGCGCGGTGCTTGCGGTACTCAACGCCACGAACCGTCTCCTAGGCAACGTTGTTGATATGAGGTAGCAAACCTCTCATGCGCTTATTCGCGACGCCGCAACCTCTGCATTTTGCCAGCCGCATCGCCGCTATCGTGGCGCTCGTGGCCGCGCTTGGCTGTGGCGGATCGCGCCCCGTGCCCCTGGCCCTTGAACCGCTCGAGGAACCTTCCCCGCCGGAACCCGTTGCGGTGCCGGCACCCATGCCGACACCGGAAGACTCGGCCGCTGACGCCGCCGCGTTGATGGCGCTTCGGGAACTGGAGTTCCGTGGTTTCGGCAAGGCGGGGCACGTGCGGGGCGTGCTCGCCACTCCCAACCCCACCGACAGCGCTCACGTCCGAGGACTCTCCGGACGCGGCGGGGCGGCGAGTGTGAGAGGACCGAGCTTCGACATCGATGTCGAGTCGTTCGCCGAGCACAACAGGGTTCGGTACTACGAAGAGTATTTCCTCAGTACCGCCCGCAATCGGTTCACGATCTGGCTGGGCCGGTTGCCGCGATACGAGGGGATGATCCGCGTGAAGTTCGGCGCCCATGGGCTGCCGGAGGACCTGGTGTACCTGGCGCTCATCGAGAGCGGGTATTCACCGACCGCCGTGTCGCGAGCCCGGGCCGTAGGGATGTGGCAGTTCATGGCGAGCACAGCGCGTCGCTATGGACTCGCCGTGGACGCATGGGTGGACGAACGTCGGGATCCGTTCAAGGCCACCGACGCCGCCGCCCGATATCTCTCGGACCTCTACGATCTCTTCGGGTCCTGGTATCTCGCCGCGGCCGCCTACAACGGCGGGGAGGGGCGCGTGTCGCGCGGCATCCGGCGGCTTCCCGGCGCGGATTCCATCTCGGATGCGACGTTCTTCGATCTCTCCCGCCGGCGCTATCTGCGGCGCGAGACCCGAGACTATGTCCCCAAGCTGATCGCGGCGGCTCGCCTCGCGAAGGAGCCGCTCCGCTTCGGATTCGACAGTATTCCCTATCTGCCGCCGCTGATGTTCGACGAGATCACGGTTCCGGATGCCACAGGGCTAGATGTCCTGGCGCGACTGGCGGACACGACCCTCGCCGCCCTCGTCGAGCTGAATCCCCACTACGTCAGGCGCGTCACGCCACCGGGCCGAGCCTCCATTGTCCGTGTGCCCCGCGGAGCGGGAGGCACCGTGGCCCAACGCTATGCCGACCTTCCTGCGAGCGAGCGCGTAACCTTCGTCTACCACCGCGTCCGGCGCGGGGAGACGCTCTCCGAGATCGGCACGCGATACGGAGTGAGCGTATCGCTCCTTCGGTCAGCCAACAACAACATCCATCCCAAGCGGCTCCGCATCGGGCAGCGGCTCCTGATTCCGCTGAGCACGTCGAGGAGTCGCACGGCACGAGCTGTCCGGTCCAACCCGGCATCCACCCCGCCTTCCAGCGGTTACCACACCGTCCGTCGTGGCGAATCGTTGTGGATCATCTCGCAGCGCTACGGGATCACGCTGTCACAGCTCCGGCAGTGGAATGGGATGGGCTCGACGGACAATCGACTCGACGTGGGCCAGAGGCTACGGGTGGCACCGCTGGAGTCCGCCGGGAACTGATCGCCCTACCAACGTTCTATTCAGATCGTCTCCGCAGCTCTTCCAACACCTGACCGTTCCCCGCCAAAGACACCGTTCGTGTGCCTCCGCGCTGACGGTCAGCACCCCATGATCGAGATAAGGGGCCGAAACGTCACGGCACGCAACAGCAGCGAGCAGGCACGACGGGCGAAGCCGGTGAGCGGGGCTGCGGGGTCCCCGGGGCGCTTGCAGTGGGACCGCACGTGAGCCGCCGTGTGGGAATCGAACAGCATGTCGTGCCAGGCGGACTGCCACCTCGCGAGAACGCCCCGCTCGCTGGTGGCGAGCGGGGCGTGAACGTACTCCCTCACGAGAGGGCTTACATCCCTACGTCGTAACCTTTCATGACCGAGGTGGCATAGCCGTTTCGAGGATCGAGCCCTTCGTCCATCAGGTTTGCCACTCGCGTGGGTCCGCGATTGTACGCCAGGAGCGCCAAACGAAGATCGCCGTACCGCTCGATCAAATGTCGCAAGTACGAGAAGCCGATCCGGAGATTCGTGGCTGGATCGTAGAGGTCTTCCTGCGTGACGTCGGGCTTGTAGTAGCGCGCCGTCTGGAGCCGCACCTGCACCAGGCCAAAAGCATCTGCCGTGCTGCGCGCGCGGGGATTGAAGTTGCTCTCCACCCGCGCGAGCCGGAACCCCAGTTCGGGATCGAGGCCGGTGGCCACGGCGGCGTCGTAGATCTCCATCGCGAGGTCCGCCGGAATGTGATACCGGCCGGAATATGCGAGAATGGCCTCTGCTCGCTCCAGCTTCAGGTGAGCGAGTTCCAGCTCTCCGGTGGCAGAGTCCAACGATTGGCGGAGAAAGTGCCATTGGGAAAAGACGCTGGCCGTGCCTGCCTCGGCAGCTGCATCGTCAGACGCGATGGCCCGCTCGGACCACCCGCCCACCACGCCGGCCAGGAAGGTTACCGCCACAAGGATCCCGACTCCGTGCAGCATGAGCCGCTGGGTGCCCGATAAACGTCCCCATCCGGGCCGGTGATTTGTCTCTATGTCGTATCGCATCAAGCCTATCCTCTAGCGTTTGTCAGTCCACATGCTTGAACGTCCCCGATCGCCCACCCGTCTTCTCCAGCAACCGAATCCCCCCCAACTCCATACCGTGACCGGCCGACTTCACCATGTCGTACACTGTCAGGAGGGCCACCGACACCGCGGTCAGCGCCTCCATCTCGACCCCAGTTCGGCTCACTGTCTTTACAGTGGCCCTCACTCTAACCCCTGGTAAATCCTGGTCGAGTTCTGCCCTCACAGTCGCATGATCCAGGCCAAGAGGGTGGCAAAGCGGGATCAGGTCGGCTGTCCGCTTGGCCCCCATGGTCCCGGCGAGCTCGGCGGTGGACAGAACGTCCCCCTTGGGACCCGAGTTCCGCTCCAGCAGCTGAAAGGCCTCCGTCGACACTCGAATCCAGCCCTCGGCCGTGGCGGTCCGGGCGCTGGGATTCTTGCTCGAGACGTCGACCATGCGCGCGTGGCCCCCCTCCCCCACGTGGGAGAGCTTCATCGACCCCGCTCCAGCGCCCCGGCCAGGACAGCCATGGCCAGTTGGGGGTTAGCGTTCCCCTGCGCCTCTGCCCGTTTCTCCTCTACCAGCCGCACGGCCTCGACCAACGGAGCGACCGCCGGGGTCCCCTCCCGGGATGCCGTCTCCAACTGGCTCCGAAGCTCCACCAGGAGCGCGTCCAAGAAGCCCGTGAAGTCCCCCCGGGCGGACCACGGCGCCTGGGCCAGCGCCAACGGCGCCCAGTCCCGGGCTCCCCGCTGAGCGGCCTGCAAGAAATCGTGCGCCGCCCGGTCCGCGTGGCCATCTTCGGACCCCAGGGCGCGTCCCACACACCCTTCCGCCAGGAGCACCCGCCGCTGTACAGCCCGCCGGTCCAGCGTTGGCCTTGCCTCCGCTTCCAAGAACGCCCGTACCGCCTCGTCCGAGACACGGCGCACCCGTAAGGGCACCGCCCGCGACCGCACTGTGGGCAAGAGCGCCTCGGCGTCGGCCGTCGTCAGAATCATCGTCGTGTCCGCCGGCGGCTCCTCCAGCACCTTGAGGAGCGCATTTGCCGCCTCCTGACTGGCTTCCTGCACGATCAGGCGGTCCGCATCGCCCACGATCACCACTTTCCGCTTCCCCTGAAACGGGGTCACCGAGACGACCTGCCTCAGCAGCCGCACCGACGCCAGCGCGTGACTAGCCATTCGCTCCGGTGGGCCCCACAGGGGATCAGCCCGCCGTTCCGCCAGGATCTCTCCGAGGGCCTCCTTGGCGGCTTCCACCTGCTTGGACGGATCGGTGACCTTGGGCCGGATGATCGGCACGAACCAGTGGAGGTCCGGATGCCGGAGACCGCTCACGTCCCTACAGGGCTTGCATTCACCACACGGGGCACCCGGCCCCTCGACGCACAGCATCCCCTGGGCGACCCAGAGGGCGAGGCGCTGCTTCCCGACCCCGCGAGGACCGAGGAGGAGCGTCACCTGCGGAAACCGGCCGGAGGCAATGGTGCCACCCAGCCGGCTCAGCAAGTCGTCGTGCCCGTAGATTGGCCGAAGACTCATGGTCCACAATCTAGCAGCACGCCGCCTCAGGTGGTAGCAAAACGCATGGGCGTTGCGGCCTTTCGACGCGTGCCAAAGCCCATCGGTCAGCTACAATTCATTGTGAAATAAGGGGATAACTCGTCGATGCCGCACCTACGCCGCTACGCGGCGAGGTTTGTGACGGATGTCACCAACGTGTGAGTCCTGACGTGGCCCTCGCTGACCGCCGTACCGGAGCAACGGACCGGGGCCGTGCCACGGGGCTTACCGCCGGGCAGACGGCTGTTCGTGAAAAAATTCACAAGGCCTTCACGGCCCTTTGTGTTCGCCGATGCAAATAGTCCCGCAGGAGTTGTTCGCGAAGCCTTCGACGGTAAGGAGGTTTCCATGCGTCATCCCCTCCAAAGGAGGATCGGGGTGGAAGACTGCCATGTGCAGGCCCGCCAGGCGATCCGCGATAACCCAACCGCCCCGTACAAGACCGACTTCGCGTGCGAGGACTGCCACATGCCGTACGCCGGCAAGAGCGCCGTGGCCTGCGACACGTACGTCGGCGACGTACGCACGCACATCTTCAAGATCAACGCAGACTCGTTGGCCGAGCAATTCGACGGTGGCACGTCGAATCACTGGCTGACGCTCGAGTACACTTGTCTGGGCTGTCACACCGGCGAGACGAAGCAGTGGGCGGCGGAGAACGCGATAGACGTGCACGGCCCCGATTATGTCATTCGGCGCTCGCCGGGCTTGGTGTCCGCCTACTAGGAGTTCACACCTCAACCGACCTCGGGCCGCCCACCTGGGCGGCCCTTGCGTTTTGTGCCCGCCGTCTGCCTACTCGAGTACCTCTTGGGGATCTCCTCCAGCCGCACGGGGGTATCTTTCAGCCGCTCCCGACGGATTGCTCCGGACGTCTCATCGTCCGGGCTTTCGCGTTCGCACCGCGCAGCAACAGATGGTGGAGCCGGCGGGATGATCGTCGTCACCTACGGACGGGAAGGGGTGTTCAGTCCTGCGGAAGCAGGAGGCGCCCAACCTTTAGCGGCTCATCAATGAGCGTTGCTGGGGGAGGTATGACTCGCACGGGTCTCTTCTCCTTTTCTTGTCGTACACTCGTGCATACATGGACGGGATCATGCGGACACACATTGGATTGATGACGGTCTTCCTCGGCGTCGCGTTGGCATGCGCCGCCCCGGGTGCTTCGCCCTCCACGTTGCAGGCGCAAGCAGCCCCGCTGCTCTACGTCTGCAATCAGGAAGAAGCCAGCATTGCGGTAGTAGACTTGGTGTCCAACGAGATCGTGGCGACCATCGATCTGCAACGTCTCGGGTTTTCCCCGACGGCCAAGCCACACCATACGGCCGTGGAGCCCGATGGATCGTACTGGTATCTATCGCTCATCGGCGAAAGCAAGGTCCTCAAGTTCTCGCGCACCAACGAGCTGGTAGCACAGGCCGACTTCGCAACGCCTGGGATGTTGGCGCTGCACCCCACGGAGGATTTTCTCTTCGTCGGCCGATCCATGAGCGCCGTGAATCCTCCGAGTCGCATCGGCATCCTGCGTCGCTCGACGATGGAGATCGAAGAGGTCGACGTGGTCTTTCCGCGGCCGCACGCACTAGCCATGACGCCTGGTGGCGAGTTCGTCTATACCGCGAGCCTTGCGGAAAACCAGATCGCCAGTCTGGATACGGACACGGAGGCACTCGAGCTGACCACCGTGCATGGTGATCACGTACATACCTTCGTGCAATTTGCGGTCGCGCCGGACGGCGGTGCGATGGTGGCCACGGGAGAGATGAGCGGCCAGGTGTTGTTCTTCGATCTTGCGAACCCGATCAGGCCGTCGCTCGTCGCGGCCGTGGACGTGAACCAAGCGCCGTGGCATCCGACCTACACTCGGGACGGGCGCTATGTATACGTCGGGAATCAACGAGCCAATACCGTCACGGTCATCGACGTGACGACGCACGAAGTGGCTGCCGTCATCCGTCACCCGGCCCTGGCGCAGCCCCACGGTATCGCCGTGTCGCCGGACGGACGTCACGTCTACGTGTCGAATCGTAACCTGAGTGGTGAGTATCGCCCGGCCGGTCACGCGGAAGGCAGCCCGAACGGCAACGTGGTCGTCATCGACATTGACACCCGAGAGGTCGTCAAGGTGATCGAGGTTGGACGCGGGCCGTCTGGGTTGAGCGTGGGTACCACCCGTTGAGTCGGTTGTCGCTTTGGGCGTTGGTTCGTGCATCGTCGCTCCGGAGAGGTTTCCCGTGGGCGCTCGCGATGCTTTTGGTTGCGTTGGGGTGTACCGCCGGCCGGCCGTCGACGCCCGCGCCGAGTGTGCGCGCGAGTTACGTCCGCACCATCATCCCCTTCCACGTGCGGACGAGCGACGGCGCGTTGTACCCCATACCCTTTCTCGGCGGCCTCAACGTTCCCCGTCCGCAGCTCGTGGACATCGATGCGGACGGCGACGTGGACTTGTTCATCCAGGAAATGTCTGGCCGTGTGATGTTCTTCGAGCACGAGCGTGGGGAGGGATATGTCTGGCGGACCGATGCCTTCCACCAGCTCGACGTGGGCGAATGGTACCGGTTTGCCGACCTCGATCGCGACGGCGACTACGATCTCCTGGCGGAGCACCCGTTCAGCTACATCCGGTACTATCGGAATGTCGGTAGTCCGGCAGTGCCGCATTTCCGGCTGGTGGCGGACACACTGCGGGATGTGAGCGGGGAGCCGATTTTTTCCGATCGTCAGAACATTCCCAACGTGACCGATATCGATTGCGATGGCGATCTCGATCTGTTCATCGGCCGACTCGTTGGCACCGTGACGTTCTACGAGAGCTTAGGACTCGGTCCCGATAGTCTCCCGCGCTTCCGCTTCGTAACCGATCGATTTCAGGAGATCGAGATCATCTCCCAGATCGGAAGCCGGCATGGCGCCAATACCATGACGTTCGCCGATATCGACGCCGATGGAGACCAAGACTTCTTTTGGGGAGACTTTTTCGACCCTGTACTCCTCTACATCGAGAACACCGGTTCCTGCCAACGACCGGATCTGACCAGTGCGCCCGTGGCCTTCCCCGTGGGGAATGCGGTCGAGACGAGCGGCTATAACGCCCCCACGTTCGGTGACGTGGATCGGGATGGCGATCTCGACTTGCTCATGGGCGTACTGGGAGGGGCATTCAACGCCAATCGCACCACCGTCGACAACCTCATTCTCCTGGAACAGCACGATCGGGAAACGTTCGTGGAACGAACACGTCAATTTCTGGTGAACGTGGATGTGGGGAGCGAGAGCATTCCCACCGTGGCAGATCTAGACGATGACGGCGATCTGGACCTGCTGCTGGCCAACAAGCTGGACCCCCAGGATCTCGAGACCGCTCGGATCTATCATTTCGAAAACATAGGCACGCGGGACCGTCCTGCGTTCCGCATGACGGGGCCGCTGGAGATTCGTGGCCAGTATCATCTCGCTCCTGCGCTCGCCGATCTGGACGCCGATGGCGATCTCGACATGGTGCTGGGCTCGTGGCGGGCAGATGTGGCCTACTACCGCAATGCGGGAAGCGCTCGAGCACCGCGGTTCGTGCTCGCCGACTCCTCCATCGTTCGGCTCACCCGCGGGAGCAACAGTACGCCCGCCCTCGTCGACATCGATGACGACGGGGATCTCGATCTCTTCGTCGGCGAAGCGTCAGGTACGGTGAACTTCTATCGGAACACGGGTTCACCACAATCCCCGACGTTTACGCTCGTGACCGACGAACTCGGTGGGATCGATGTCGGGCGGCGGAGTGCGCCCAGCTTTGTTGATCTCGACGGTGACGGCGACTGGGATCTGGTGATCGGGAGCGAGAGCGGGCGACTCATCGTGTATGCCAACCAGGGCACCACCCACGAACCACGGTTTGCGACAGCGGATACGCTCGCCCCCCGGGCCCCGGGTCTCGCTGCTCCAGCGTTTCGCGATCTGGACGGGAACGGTCTGGTCGACCTCCTGGTAGGAACGATCGGTGGAGGCGTGCTCTATTTCGAGGGTCGCAACACAGATACTCGATAGGCCTTACGGTCTCCGTTCCGGTATGCGGATCCCACGCGTGGTCTGCCCACCCTGTTCCAGCATGAAGCCCACCGACAGATGCCCTCGTACTTCAAATCGCATGGTGACCGAATGATCGAATGAGGCAACGAACGTGTTGTCGCCCTGGTAGAGTAGCGTGAAGGCCGGCTGTCCCGTGGCCTGCGCCATGAGCTGCTCGTCCCTGACGAACACCCGCACCTGCAGATCTCCCAGATCGTACCAACCAACGAAGCGTTCGCGCTCCGAGTTGGAGAGTGGCATCTCCTCTACTGGAGGCGGCGTGGTGCCAAACACGGTGCGCACCACCTCGCGCGCGATGTCCCAGGGATTGGAGCCCTCGGTGTTCACCAAAACGGCGATCGTGAGCGAATCCTCCGGGAAATATGCGAGATACGAGTTGAATCCGTTGATCCCGCCACCGTGGGCGATCATTGGGTGGCCATCCAGCGCAGTGATGCCGAGTCCAAACCCGTAGTTGGCCCGCGATCCGTCCTTCAAGGTGGCCGGCGTGGTCATTTGGCGGAACGACTCCGCCGTAATGAGGCGGTGGTTTTGCAGGGCCTCCTGCCACGTGAGCAGGTCCGCCACGCTGGAGCACAAACCGCCCGCCGCAAACGGTTGCGTCATGCTAATGGGTTCGTCGT
The DNA here is from genome assembly GCA_041615815.1 of Gemmatimonadales bacterium. Lineage (GTDB taxonomy): Bacteria > Gemmatimonadota > Gemmatimonadetes > Gemmatimonadales > GWC2-71-9 > JBDHDH01. The sequence continues at coordinate 114,452 of JBFJCP010000010.1, forward strand.
TCACGAGGGTACCGTTGGTGCGTCCGTAGCCTTCCGCGCGGCCCTCCACGATACGCCGTGGGTCGCAATACAACGTGTGGGCAAGCCCCAGTGGAGCGAAAATGTGCTGCTGCACGTATGTCGCGTACGGCTGTCCCGTGACGCGCTCGATGATCATGCCAAGGAGAAAATAGCCCGAGTTGCTGTACTCGTACTTGCCGCCTGGCTCGAACTTGAACGGCTCGTCTTGAAAGAGCTCCACGACTTCTTTCTGGGTGAGATCGAGGCGGATCTTCGAAAGCCAGGTGTTGCCCAGCGAAGTGTAGCTCGTGATCCCCGAGGTGTGGGTCAGGAGGTGGCGCACGGTCACCGTGTGACCCTGTGTCGGAAAGTCGGGTACGTATTGCTCGATGCGCTCATCGAGATCGATCTTGCCCTGTTCGACGAGCTGCATGATGCTGACCGCGGTGAACTGCTTCGTGAGTGACCCGATACGGTAGACCGTCTGTGGTGTGGCGCGGACTCGATGTTCGAGGTCGGCGTAGCCGTACCCTGCCAGCACGATGGTGTCGTTGCCGCGAACCACACCGAGGGACAGCCCCGCCGCAGGACTCAGCCGCAGTGCTGCTTCGGCGATGGAGTCGATGCGCGGACGCAATGCTCCCGGTCCATCTTGTGTCACGGCCACCGCGGCCGTCGGACCGACGAGGTTCGCGGCCGCGATCGCTATCGTCCAATAGAGCTTCGGTTTGCCAATCGCCGTCATCGTCCTCTCCAGACCTTCCAGCGGTCCACGACCCGATTGCCGCGGACCACGTAGTAGTCGTCAAAGCAAGCGGCCGTGAGACACGAGTGGTTTGGCAGGATGCGCACCCGATCTCCGATGGGCAATCTGCCGCTCACGATCCCATGCTCCTGACTGACCGAGACTACCCTCGTGCTGCCCTTGAGGGTCCGAGCTTCGTAATCGTCGAAGATCTCACCCATCGTTGCCTTGGCGCCATCCCGAGGTCCGGTGTCCTTCGAAAGCGCGAGCGCTCCGGCATCCACGATGGAGTGTTTCGCGCCGGGCGGTGCGGAGACGACGGTGGCCAACACGGTCAAAGCACAATCCTCCACCCCACACGATCCGATGACCGTTTGCGAGTAGTCGTAGAATGCGTAGTTGCCTGGCCTGGCTTCGGTGACGTCGTCCAATGACCGAACGGCGCTCATCGCAGGAGTGGATCCTACGCTCACCCGGGACACATCAATCCCCGATGCTCTGAGGAGGTTCGCAAAGTCGGTCATCACGCGCCGCTCCTCTTCGGCCACCCGCGCGAGCGCCGCGCTCCCGCGCGCTCGATACGCATGGCCCGAATGCGACAGGATCCCGTCGAAGCTGAGCGTCGGCGATTCATGAATCTCTCGTGCGATCTGCACGGCCAATTCGTTAGCTGGATCTACACCCGCTCGGTGATAACCACAGTCCACTTTGAGCCACACGTGAAACGGGAACTGGGTGCGCTTGAGCACCCGCAGCGCCTCGATCGAGTCCAAGGTCAATCGCAAGGTCACGCGGCCCGCCAACTCCTGTGCCTCCTCGAGGCGGCTCAACACCACCGGGAATGCCCACGTGATGTCGTCGAACCCGTGATCCGCGAAGACGCGTGCTTCGTAGAGCGTCGAGACGGTAACGCCATGTGCGCCCAGGGCCCGCTGGCGCTCGGCGATCTCGACGCATTTGTGCGTCTTGAGATGCGGTCGAAGGGCAACGCCAAGCTCCGTGGCCCTGGTCGCCATCCGTTCCAGGTTGGCTTCCAGAGTATCGAGATCGACCAGCGCGGC
>JBFJCP010000011.1:0-111683 GCA_041615815.1 Gemmatimonadales bacterium
GCCCCCCCAACGGCCCGCCCATCAGATACGACCGCGCTCTTGTATCACGTGGCCGCGGCCATGTCACTCGTCAAAGCTTATCGGACCCACGGGTATCTTGCCGCACGATTGGATCCGCTGGGCACCGAGCCCAGGGGCGATCCCGCGCTCGATCCGGAGGCCCTCGGTCTGACTCCGGACCTCATGCAGCAGATCCCCGCCGATGTGCTGCGAACGTACGTCGACGGCACGACGCTCGCCGAAGCACTCCCTCGACTGCACGAGACGTACTGTGGAACCATCGCGTACGAGATCGAGCACATCGCGAGTCACCCTGAGCGAATCTGGCTGCGGCGCGTAATCGAGTCTGGTGAGCACCGGGTGCGGCTCACGGCGGACGAGCGCCGTCACCTTCTCGCCGCGCTTACCAAGGTCGAGACACTCGAGTCCTTCTTGCACAAGAACTATCTCGGGCACAAGCGGTTCGGCATCGAGGGTCTGGACATGCTGGTCCCGATGCTGCACCGAGCCCTGGATCTGGCGGCGGAACAGGGAACCCGCGAGGCCGTCATGGGCATGGCACACCGTGGACGCTTGAACGTGCTCGCACACGTCCTCGGCGTGCCCTATCAGATGCTGCTCGCCGAGTTCGAGGGTGGCCTCGAGGTGGAAGAGACGCTCACTCCACGGGGTGGCACCGGCGATGTCAAATACCATCATGGTGCGACGGGAACGTTTGCCGCGGCGGACGGCCACGAGATCGAGGTGAATCTCCTGCCGAATCCCAGTCACCTCGAGGCAGTCAATCCGGTGGTCGAGGGCCGCGCGCGAGCCGAGCAAACGGATCGCACCGGGCCGAAACCGCATCACGACCCCGCGAGCGTGATCCCCATCTTGATCCACGGAGACGCCGCGTTCGCTGCCCAAGGGGTCGTGGCTGAGACCATCAACCTCGAACGCCTCGAGGGCTATGGGACCGGCGGGACCTTGCACATCATCGCCAACAATCAGATTGGGTTCACGACGCCACCGCCCGAAGCGCGCTCAACGGAGTTTGCTAGCGATCTCGCCAAAGGATTCGATATGCCGATCGTCCACGTCAACGCGGACGATCCGGAAGCGTGTATTGCCGCCGTGCAACTCGCCCTGATGTACCGGGAAAAGTTTCACGGTGACGTAGTCATCAACCTCGTGGGGTATCGGCGCCACGGCCACAACGAGGGTGATGAGCCTCGGTACACCCAACCCCTGATCTACGGCCGGATCGACGGGCACCCCACTGCTCGGGCCATCTACGCGACGTCGCTGGTGGAGCAGGGAGTGCTCTCTGACGAGGACGCCCAAGCGGAGGTGGACGCCGTATACCACGAGCTCTCCACAACGCAGGATCGGCTCAAGGCTCGTCTCGAGAAGGCCGACGAGGGAGCGGAACCCGTCCGCATCTCGGGTTTGTGGGCGGCCGTCAAGGAGCCTGAGACCGGTATCGACCGGGAACGGCTCGTATCACTCAATCAGGAACTGCTCGAGGTCCCCACGGGGTTTGCTGTCAACAAGAAACTCAAACGGGTGTTGGACCGGCGACTCGACGCGTTCGATAACGATGGATCGATCGATTGGGCGCATGCGGAGGCGCTGGCGCTCGCCAGTCTGTTAGTGGAAGGTGTGCCGCTCCGCCTCGTCGGGCAGGACACGGTACGAGGCACGTTCAGCCAGCGACATCTCACGCTATTCGACGCTGAATCAGGCGAGCCCTACACTCCCATGCAGCATCTCGCGCAGGCTAAGGCATCCCTCGAGCTACACAACAGTCCCCTCTCGGAGTATGCCGCCTTGGGATTCGAGTACGGCTACAGTGTGGCGGCTCCGGAGGCATTAGTCATGTGGGAGGCGCAATTCGGCGACTTCGCAAACGGTGCTGAAGTCATCATCGATCAATTCATTGTGGCGGGATTGGCCAAATGGGGGCAGACGTCACGACTCACGTTGCTTCTCCCGCACGGGTACGAAGGCCAGGGGCCCGAACACTCCAGTGCCCGGGTCGAGCGATTCTTGGCGCTCGCCGCTGAAGGCAACATTCGGGTGACCAATTGCTCGACACCGGCTCAGTATTTCCACCTCTTGCGTCATCAGGGCATGCACACGGAGCTCCGTCCCCTCGTGATCATGACGCCCAAGAGCCTGCTACGGCATCCTCGTGCGGTCTCTCCAGCCGAAGCGCTGGTGATGGGACGTTTCGAGCCGGTGCTCGACGATCCCACATTACCGGGTGCACCCGAGAACGTGCGCCGCCTGGTGCTGTGTTCGGGCAAGATCTACTACGATGTCATCACCTCCGATGCCAGGAACCAGGCACCGGACGTCGCTGTGGCGCGGGTGGAGCTCCTCTACCCCTTTCCGAAGGCGCCACTCGCCGAGTTGATTGACCGGTACCCGAAGCTAGCCGAAATCGTGTGGCTGCAGGAGGAACCGCGAAACTTCGGACCCCGGAAATTCCTGATGCCGCTGGTGGCGGAGGTGGCACCGGACAGCGTGGCCATGGGGTATGTCTCTCGCCCCGAACGGTCCAGCCCCGCCGAGGGATACCCCGCGGCGCACCGTGCCGAACAGGAACGCCTGGTTCGCGAAGCGCTTACGTAGCAAACTCAGATGGACCTCCTCGAGGAAGGTCACAATGCTAGACTCACATCGCAACATGCTGATCGCGATCATGGCGATGGTGGTCTCGAGTGGGTGTCGGCGGGACGAAACCGTCGCCGAGCACATGCAAGAGCATTTTGCTCAGGTCACCACCATCCAGGACGCGGTGATTCGGGGCGATCTCGCGGCGGTCGCCGAACCAGCGGAGTGGCTCGCTCGACATCGACCGGTGGACAGCCTGCCAACGGGCTGGGAACCCCACGTCGCCGGCATGTCGCGGGCCGCACAAGATGCGCTCGACGCCACGTCAGTGGAGGACGCTGCAGTGGCGACCGCGGCGATGGGAGCGGCCTGCGGGGCCTGTCATCAGGCCGTGGGCGCCGGTCCGCAGTTCACACTCGGGGCCGAGATCAACACGGATCGAGGTCTCGCGGCCCATATGCAACGGCACCGTTGGGCCGCCGATCGGATGTGGGAAGGTCTCATCGGACCGTCCGACACTTCCTGGACGTGGGGGGCTGCCACGTTGCGAGAATCGGCGCTCCGTCCCCAGGGACAAGCGGAGCGCATCGGCGAACTCGCGAACGCAGTCCACGAAATCGGCGCGCAGGCGGAAGGAGTCAGCGAGCTGGGCGCTCGGGCCACCCTGTACGGTGAGTTGCTCGCAACCTGCGCCGAGTGCCACACCGCATTGGGAAGGGGTCCCGACCCCCCACCACCCGGAGCAAGCGGCTCCTAGTCGCCCTCGGGTACTCCAGAAGGATCGAGGCGGAAACGAAGTGCCGCCCGAGCGTGCCGACGGACCGCGTCGTATGACTCGCCCGACACTCGCGCCCGGAGGCGATCGCTGATCGGTAGCACCATTAGAGGCGCCGGCCAACGGAATACCGTGCCCGTCGCTTCGTCAACCACCTGGCCTTGATCGATCACTCGGCTGGCTTCCGCGAGATCGAGCGCCGCCACCGTGTCGCCAACCGCCGCGAACATCGCCGCGTCCTCCGGCCTGACAAACTCGAGATGGCGACGCCCGAGCGCCGCCATGTAGAAGTGAGCTGGGGTGAACGCGATCCCGTCGAAACCGAGCGATTCGCACAGCACAATCAACCATCCAACGACCTCGCGAAGCAGCCCAAGCCCTGGATGCGCTTGGCCCGGCAGACGGCGCTGCTCGTTCGCGAATGTCGCGCGCGGGTTTTGCAGCAGCAGCCACTCGACGTAGAGCGTTTCCAGCCCGGGCACCGCGTCGCGCTTGACGCTCACCCGAAGCTCCACGAGCAGTTCCTTTCGCTCGGGATCGCCGAACACGCGCACGGTATGACCGAGCGGCGATGCAGCGTCGACCGCCACCATCGGGGCGACGAATCCTATCGACCGGAGTTGGTGGAGGAGGCCGAGGCGCTCCAGCGTGAGCTCGATCACGTGTTTCGACAGTTGCCCGAGCAAACGCGTCTCTCGCATACCCACCAACCCGAGGTCGAGGTCTTCCGGACTCAGCGTCCAATCGGGTTTTCCCCGCTCGGCCTCGGGAGCGGTGGGAAGGAACTCTCTCATCACGCGCCTGAACCGTCGCACGACCGCATCGATATCCTCGACCGGATCGAGCTCGCGGCCCGAAAGCAACCATCCAAAGAAGCGTGCCGAGTACTGCCACGCTTTGCGGCCATAGCCTCCCGCGAGGACCACGACGAGTCTGGTTGCGGGGGTTGTGGCTCGTACGGTCTCCACCACCAACCGGTCGCGGGCGAGGATGCCCTGGGCGGAGAGGTTCCAGTTGCCCAGGACGTCGTCCGTCGCTCCATCGACACCGGCCACATATATGACGAGTAGCGGCCGGTGCGCCCGCACGACCGGGGGAAGCTCCCGTGTGAGGGTTTGCAGATAGTCCTCGTCCGACACTCCCGAGCCGAGCGCTATGCAGGTATCGGCCACCGCCCTATCATCATTCCAAGTTTCGTTGTGTATCGAGAACGTGTGAACGCTCTCATCATGCGCAAATGCTCGGCGAGTACCGTTGCCATCGTGCAAGTCGAGATCCACGATGAGAACGGGGGCGGTGAAGCCCTTGGCGCGCAACCGGACCACCGCAACGGCCACATCGTTGAAGATGGAGAAGCCGAGGCCGCGGTCGGGCGCTGCGTGGTGGAACCCACCACCCAAATGCACGGCGGTGCGCCCGGTGCGCAATGCGAGTCGAGTCGCCTGGATCGTCCCGCCCGTATGCAGACGTTGATAGTCCAGCAGACGCTGCTGCTGTTCGTCGCTGACGGGGAACCCAAGAACCCGCTCGAGCGTCTCGGGCGCATCGAGCGCTTCGAGATACGCGCGGGCATGCACCCGTGCAATATTCTCCAGCGACGCCGGCAGAGGCCGGGACACGTCCTCCATTTGGGCGAGTCCGCCATCCAGCAGGTACGCGAGAATCCTATCGGCTCGTTGGGGATCCAGGGGAATGCCCGCCACGCCAAGGACATAGTCCGGATGATGTACGAACCACAGGTCTGGAGGGCGGAGGCGCCGACGCAGCCATCGGGAAAAGCGCCGGCCCCACATCGAGCGAGAGGTCATTCGATCACGCGAACGTTGGTGGGCTTGCGTTTATGTTACGACATTTGCGACCATCAAAGGACGTCGGGGTCCAGCCCATGAGTATTCTGCGTAATCTACGCCGCTCGGGGACGCTCGCCTTGGTCGCCGGCACGACCACCTCGATCGCGTGTTCGTCTACGACCGAGGAGGTCCCGCCGAGCGATCCACGATGGTCGACCGCGCAGCCCCTTCCAGAAGCGCTGCAGGAGTTGCACGCCGCCGTCTTGGATGGACGGATCTACGTGGCGGGCGGTTTTGACAGCGCCGATGCCCCATCTCGAAGCGCCTATCGCTATGATCCCGTGCTAGACGAATGGGAGGACACTGCGCGTCTCCCGGAAGCGCGCCATCACATGCCGTTGGCCACAGTCGGAGATTCCCTGTACGCCGTTGGGGGCATCGGGGCGGCGGGGGCGGCATCTACCCTCTGGCTGTACGATGTCGCGGGCGATCGCTGGCTGGGACGCGCCCCGCTCCCCGAACCTCGCGGTGCGAGTGCCGCGGGGACCATTGACGGTCGGCTCATCGTCGTGGGAGGCTTCGACGATACCCGAACCCTTCTCGACAGCATCGTCGTGTATGATCCCAGAACCGACACGTGGACCCGGGGCGCGCCGATCCCGACGCTGCGGGACCATTTGGCCGCGGCGGTCGTCGAGAACCTCGTCTATGCCGTTGCGGGGAGACCGCTCGATCCGGATCAGAACTTCGATGTCCTCGAGGCCTATGATCCCGCGGCAAATGCCTGGTCGCAGCGCCAACGCATGCCAAGCCGCCGGGGCGGGCTGGCAGCAGTCGCTCTGGGAACCGTCATCTTTACCTACGGGGGAGAGACCCGCAGCGCCGTGTTCGACAACCACGAGGCCTATGATACCGAGAACGACACCTGGACGGCGCTGCCCGGCCTCCCCACCGCACGACACGGACTCGCCGCAGCACGCATCGGTGGGAGAATCTTCGTGATCGGCGGTGGTCCGAGTGCAGGGCTGGCTCAGACAACCGTTGTCGAGGTGTTCACACCGTGATCGCTCTACTCGATCTCGTTCGAGGGATCGTCTTCGCGCTGTTTGCGTTCAGTGCAGCGATCGTGCTTGGCACCTGGGCGATCCGCAACCGACGAATCGACACGAGCGGCGGCGTGGGTCGATTGATCGAACGAATGTCCGATCCCATCATTCAACCCATCGAGCGCTGGATTCGTAGACGCGGTGGGAACCCCCAGAATGCCGGGTGGTGGCTGTTGGGTGGAACGCTCGTGAGCGGGATTCTCGTCGTCACCGTGACGGAGTGGCTCATCCGTCAGACGTTCCGGTTCGCGAGAGCCGGTTCACAAGGGCCGTTTGAGGTCGTGCAGCTCATCGTTTTCTTCGCCGCACAGGTGATCCTTCTCGCCCTCATCGCCCGTGTGGTGGGATCCTGGTTTGGAGTGGGGCGTTTCCACCGATGGATGCGGCCAGCCTACATCCTGACCGATTGGGCCGTGTTGCCGCTTCGTCGCCTCATCCCGCCAATCAACATTCCCTCCTTCGGTCCGGTGGACATCACGCCCATCATCGCCTGGCTCGTCATTCAGGCGCTCCTAGGATGGTTCATGGCGATATGAAGCCAGGAGCGGAAAACAGAGAACCCGGAACCACCCAATTGGCCATCCATGTGCAGCCAAGAGCCAAGCACACCGAAATCGCCGGCTGGCACGGTGACGCCATCAAGATCCGGCTCGCCGCCCCTCCGGTGAATGGCGCCGCGAACGATGAGCTCATTCGGTTTCTCGCGGACCGCCTGGGCGTTCGCCATGGTCACGTCCGGGTCGAGGCCGGGCATACCAGCCGCCGGAAGCGAGTGGCGATCGACGGTATACGACGGGAGGAGGCGTTGGAGATCCTCGGGCTGGGGGCGAGGGACTAGCGTCGGGGTGGGGTGGCCACACCCTTGGCGCGATTCCTGCACGATGCTAGATTAGTTGGATAACTGAATTCGTGGTGATTTGCGGCATATTGCAGCCACGTTAAATAAGTCGCTAAAAAGCATGCCCCGGCGCGCTATGTAGCGGCCGGGGATTTCTGCTTCGGAGATGGGCGGGAGACGACACCGGGGGCAGGGGTCGATTGGGAGGTTTCATTCCCCACCCACTGCTTCCGACTTCCCGACGTGGAGGCCGATGGTCAAGAACAGCAACAAGAGGATCTCGCTACTCCGCCAGGCACTACAGCAGCGGATTCTGGTGTTGGACGGCGCCATGGGGACGATGATCCAAGAGTACGATCTGTCCGAGGAGGACTTCCGTGGTGAGGTGTTCGCCGACCACTCGACGCCGCTCCAGGGAGACAACGACGTACTCTCCCTCACGCGTCCGGACGTCGTCGAGGCCATCCACCGCGCGTATTTGAAAGCGGGCGCCGATATCCTCGAAACCAACACGTTCAACGCCACAGCCGTCTCGCAGGCGGACTACGACCTCGAGGGCGCCGTGACGGACATCAACGTCGCAGCCGCCCGCATCGCCCGGCGCGTGGCGGATGACGTGAGCGCGCAGACGCCGGGACGGCCTCGATTCGTTGCCGGTGTGCTGGGCCCCACCAATCGCACGTGCTCGATCTCCCCAGACGTGAACAACCCCGGATTCCGCAACATCACGTTTGACGAGCTCGCCGCGGCCTATACGGAGCAGACGGAAGCGCTGCTCGACGGGGGCGTGGATCTCCTTCTGGTGGAGACGGTGTTCGACACCCTCAACGCCAAGGCGGCCATTTTCGCCATTCGCCAGGTGCTCAAGCGGCGGGCAGATGCCACCCCCGTCATGGTGTCGGGAACCATCACGGACGCCAGTGGTCGAACGCTCTCTGGACAGACGGCGGAGGCGTTCTGGATCTCGGTGAGCCACGCCGAGCCGCTCAGTGTGGGTCTCAACTGTGCCCTCGGCGCACGAGATCTCCGTCCGCATATCGAGGAGCTCGCACAGGTGGCAGACACCCTGGTCAGCTGCCATCCGAATGCCGGGCTCCCCAACGAGTTTGGCCAATACGACCAGGCTCCCGACGAGATGGCCGGCATTCTCGGTGAATTCGCCGAAAGCGGATTCTTGAACATTGTGGGCGGGTGCTGTGGAACCACACCGGACCACATTACCGCCATCGCCAATGCCGTTGCCGACGTGGCGCCGCGAACGATACCGACGCTCGATCCTTTCATCAGGCTCAGTGGTCTGGAGCCGCTGGTGGTCCGCCCTGAGACGCTCTTCGTCAACATCGGTGAACGCACCAACGTCACGGGATCAGCGCGCTTCGCCCGCTTGATCCGCGAAGACGACTACGAGACTGCCCTGGAGGTGGCGCGCGAACAAGTGGCCAATGGCGCGCAGATGATCGACGTGAACATGGATGAGGGAATGTTGGACTCGAAAGCCGCCATGACGACCTTTCTCAATCTGGTGGCAGCCGAGCCGGACATCAGCCGTGTGCCGATCGTCGTCGATTCGTCCAAGTGGGAGGTGATCGAGGCGGGCTTGAAGTGCCTGCAAGGAAAGGGGATCGTAAACTCCATCTCTCTCAAAGAGGGAGAGCATGCGTTCGTCGAACAGGCTCAGCGTGTCCGCGAGTACGGTGCGGCGGTCATCGTCATGGCTTTCGACGAGTCGGGACAGGCAGACACCGCAGCACGCAAGTTACAGATCGCCAAACGCGCATACCAGATCTTGACCGAGCGCGTGGGCTTTCCTCCTTCGGATATCATCTTCGACCCCAACATCTTCGCGGTGGGCACGGGGATCGAGGAACACAACGAGTACGCCGTTGCATTCATCGATGCGTGTAGGGCGATCAAAGAAGCAATGCCACACACGCATGTGAGCGGCGGAGTGAGCAACATCTCCTTCGCTTTCCGCGGCAACAACGCAGTCCGAGAAGCCATGCATTCGGCCTTCCTGTACCACGCCATCCACGCGGGGATGGACATGGGGATTGTGAATGCCGGCGCGCTTCCCGTATACGACGACATCCCAGATGAGCTCCGGACTTGCGTAGAGGATCTTCTCTTCAACCGGCGATCCGACGCCACGGAACGTCTCACCACCATGGCAGAGTCCATCCAAGGGACCCCCAAAGCGGACCGCGACGACCTTGCGTGGCGGGAGCAACCCGTTGCCAAGCGGCTGGAGCATGCCTTGGTGGAGGGCATCCTCGACTTCATCGAGGCCGACACGGAGGAAGCCCGGCAGGGGTGCGAACGGCCCATCGAGGTCATCGAGGGCCCTTTGATGGACGGGATGAACGTCGTGGGAGACCTGTTTGGCAGCGGCAAGATGTTTCTGCCCCAGGTGGTGAAGAGTGCACGAGTCATGAAGAAGGCGGTCGCGTATCTTGTCCCCTTCATCGAGCGGGACCGGGTGGCTAGCGGTGAGGTTGCGCGGTCCAAAGGCAAGATCGTGATGGCCACCGTCAAAGGCGACGTCCACGACATCGGAAAGAACATCGTCGGCGTCGTCTTGGGCTGCAATAACTACGAAGTCGTCGATCTCGGGGTGATGGTTCCGTCCGTCAAGATCTTGGAGACCGCCCGGGCCCACGGTGCAGACATTATTGGGCTAAGTGGGCTCATCACGCCGTCGCTCGACGAGATGGTGCACGTGGCTCGCGAGATGAAGCGAGAACGATTCCAGCTCCCGCTGCTGATTGGCGGCGCCACAACATCGCGCGCGCACACGGCGGTCAAGATCGCCCCCGAGTACCCCGGTCCAGTCATCCACGTGCTGGATGCCTCGCGAAGCGTCCCCGTGGTGGGGAGCCTTCTGAGCGACGATCGGCGCGATGCTCTCATCGAGCAGATCGCGAGCGAGTACGAGTCTCTCCGGAAGCGGCATGCCGGACGGACCGCGCAGGTTCGTCTCGTCCCCATCGAGGCCGCGCGGCGCGCACGATTCCCGTTTGCACGGGACGGCTATCGACCGGTACAGCCGGCCAAACTGGGTATCCACGTGCTGCGGGATTATCCGTTGGCAGAGCTTCGCGAATACATCGACTGGACACCGTTTTTCCAGGTCTGGGAGCTGGCCGGACGGTACCCACGCATCCTCGATGACGACACGGTGGGGGAGCAGGCTCGGAAACTCTTCGCCGATGCCCAAGCAATGCTCGATCGGATCATCGGCGAAGGGCTCATCACGGCACACGCGGTGTTCGGTCTCTTCCCCGCCAATGCAGTGGGCGATGACATCGAGGTATACGAGGACGAGCAACGCGACCGGGTCATCGCCGTTCTCCACCATCTCCGCCAACAGTCCGCCAAACCACCAGGCCGACCAAATACCTGCCTGAGCGACTTCGTCGCCCCCCGGGAGAGCGGGATCCCCGACTACGTTGGTGGATTTGCTGTGACGGCGGGGCTGGGCGTCACCGAGCTCGCCACCGCCTTCGAGCGAGAACACGACGATTACAATAGCATACTCGTCAAAGCACTGGCGGATCGGCTGGCCGAAGCGTTTGCAGAACGTTTGCACGAACGGGTACGTCACGAGTTCTGGGGATATGCCGCCGACGAATCTCTCGCCAATGACGACCTCATCAAGGAGCGGTATACGGGCATTCGGCCGGCCCCCGGCTACCCAGCATGCCCCGATCACAGTGAGAAGAGCACTCTCTTTACACTGCTCGACGTCTCGAGACATACCGGGATCACGTTGACCGAATCCTACGCGATGACGCCGGCCGCGTCTGTGAGCGGATGGTTCGTGGGGCATCCGGGCGCCTACTACTTCGGTGTGGGCAAGATCGATCGAGACCAGGTGGTGAGTTACGCCACACGTAAGGGAGTGGACGTTGCCGTCGTGGAGCGATGGCTCGCCACCAACCTGGCCTACGAACCGCGGCAGGCGGTCACGACATGAGTGGGGCGCGGCTGCGGGAACTTCTGGCTGACGGACGGGTCCACGTGCTAGATGGGGCGATGGGCACGATGCTCTATGCGCGGGGCGTGTTCGTCAACGTCTGCTACGATGAACTCAACCTCACGCATCCGACGCTGATTCGCGAGGTTCACGAAGCCTACATCCGTGCTGGTGCGGAGATCATCGAGACCAACACGTTCGGGGCAAATCCGGTGAAACTGTCCAGTTTCGGATTGGCCGAACAAACCGAAGAAATCAACTGTGCCGCCGCCCGAATGGCCCGGCAGGCCGGAAATGGGCGCGCGGCCGTGCTCGGTGCGATCGGCCCCCTGGGAGTCCGGATCGAGCCCTTCGGTCCCACGGGCCGGTATGAAGCCAAGGAGTTCTTTCGGCGCCAGGCTGAGGGCCTGTTGGCCGGTGGCCTGGATGGATTCATGCTCGAGACGTTCAGCGATCTCGAAGAGCTGCACGCGGCATTCCATGCCGTCCGTTCGGTGTCCGATCTCCCGGTCTTCGCGCAGATGACCATCGGACCGGACGGCAATACGACCTACGGGACCGCCGTGGAGACCCTGGTCGAGCAAATTGATGGTTGGGACGCCGAGGTGGTGGGGTTCAACTGCTCAGTGGGTCCGGCCGCGATGCTCGATGCGCTCGAGCGCGTCTCTCACCTGACGGATCGCCCCTTCTCCGTCCTCCCCAATGCCGGCCTCCCGAAAGCCGTGGGCGACCGCAAAATCTATCTCGCCAGTCCCGACTACATGGCGAACTACGCCCGTCGAATGATCAACGCCGGCGCGCGATTCGTCGGTGGGTGTTGCGGCACCACACCCGAGCACATTCAGACCATTCGGGACATGGTGACGACGACCCTGCCGCGTCGGACCTCGAAGCCGGTGCACCAGCCGACTGAGATCGAAGACCGGGCTGTCGATCCCATTCCGCTCGCGCAGCGCTCGCCGTGGGGACGAAAAATCGCGGCCGGTAACTTCGTGACCGCGGTGGAGCTCATCCCGCCCAGGGGATGGATTCCCACAAAGCTCATCGAGCAGTGTCTGACACTCAAGGCCGCCGGAATCGACGCCGTGCACGTCTTGGATGGCCCCCGCGCCTCCGGACGGATGGGATCGATTCCCTCATCCATCATCGTCTCGCGCGACGTGGGATTGGAGACGGTGGTCCACTACTCTTGTCGCGAACGCAACATGCACGGCATGGTGAGCGACCTGTTGGGCGCGGCCGCGGCGGGCGTACGGAATCTCGTCATTGTCACCGGCGATCCGCCAAAAACCGATCCGTACCCCGACGCCACGGTCGTGTTCGACATCGATAGCATCGGGCTCGCGAACATCGTATCCCGTCTCAATCAAGGACTGGATCCCGGCGGCAACCCCATTGGCGATCCCACACGGTACGTCGTCGGTGTGGACGTGAATCCCGGGGCGGTCGATCTCGAGCGGGAACTGAGCCGCTTCGCCTGGAAGGTGGATGCGGGCGCCGATTTCGCCGTCACCGCGCCGATCTTTGACCCGGGGATCCTCGAGCGGTTCCTTCGGAAGACCGAGGAGTTTCGATTGCCGATGATCTTGGGGATTTGGCCGCTCGTCTCGTTGAGGAATGCGGAGTTTCTCGCCAACGAGGTCCCCGGCATCCACGTACCAGAGTCCATCCTGACGCGGATGCGGGCGGCGGAAGAGAGAGGGAAGCAGGCGGCGGTGGACGAGGGAGTGACGATCGCGCGCGAGATTTTCGGGAGCCTACGGGGTGCCATGCAGGGGGTCCAGGTCAGCGCCCCTTCGGGCCGGGTCGACGCCGCCGTTGCGGTGCTCCAACAGTGACCCGGACCGAGGCGACCTAGCTTTCAAGCACCTCGCGAAGGCGGCGATAGCGCTCCGTCGCGTCCTGCACACCCAGATTACTCACATAGACATGACGCACACCGAGGTCCCGCAGTCCACGGATCGTGCGTGCGCAAATCTCCTCCGCAGTCATCCCGGCCTCGAAGTCGCGGGTAATACCCTCCGCAGGGACCGGGAAGAACCGTCCGAGGCGCTCCAAAGTCCGCGGGTTGGCACTGCGGTAGAGGAATACCCCGAATACCGCCGGATAGGCTACCTCTCGGCGGCTGGCCTCGTCGAGAAACGCCTCCACCTGCCTCAGATGGTGATGTGATACGATCTGTGTCAGATAGAAATCCGCGGTGAATTCGGACCGCAGGAGAAACCCCACCTGCTCGCTCGGATCCCGGTGCGGGTTTGCCCATCCGCCAAGCTGGAGCGACGGGATGCGCTGCCGGATCATCTGCCGTAACTGAAAGGCGTTGCGTACGCACCGCGGTGGCCCCACAGATCGATCACCCCCCAGGACCGTCACCGCCTGGAAATCGTGCGACGCCGCCCGGGCGGCGTACATCAGGCAGTACTCCAGGGTGTGCTTGCATGTCAGAAACGGCACGACTTTCGCAGGATCTACTTCGCCGGCGAGATTCGCGGTGAGATGGTTGAGGTTTTCCTCCTCGGACTCCCCCACGGCATTGTCCGTCACGAAGATGACCGTGTCCTGACTCGCCAGCCGCCGTACTACGTGATACATATCGATCCAGAGATCCATGCTCTGGGCGTGGGAGAGGCCTGCCCGCGGTGGGCGGAGCTCGACGGCCAGAAGAGGGCGGTCGGCGCGAAGTCGATCGAGGAGTGTCGGACCCTGGTGGACGTGGGACGCCATGAGCACCGGCCAAGTTACCCCATCGCGGATGCGGAATCTACGCCCTGGCGGGCCGAGTCACCGCCGGTGGCCAATTGCGAAAGGGGACGATACCAAGTGCGGTATCTCCAATCGGAGTAGAGAGCCCATACGACCAGTAGCAACCTGCGTAGAGGAAAAGGACAGGCAGTAGGCAGCCATGCAGTCGATTCGGTACTACCTCGCGGCAGTCACCATGTTGGCGGTGGTGGGTTGCGCCGCCACAGACATCTTCGAGCCGGAATGGCCCGAGCTTCCTTCAGGCGCCGCCGCCGTCCAATACGCCGTGTTGGATGAAGTACACACCACCGTGATCAGCAACATCCCGGACCGTCGACGGGTTGTGATTCGTACGCAGCAAGCGTGGGCGAGTTTCTGGAATGAGTTCACCGACAACCTCTCCTCGCCTCCTGATCAACCCAACATCGATTTCGACCAGCAGATGGTGATTGCGGCCACCATGGGGCAGCGCAACACCGGCGGTTACACGATTTCGATCGACGGGATCTTTCTCGACAACGATGAGTTGATCGTGCGCGTCCTGGAGACGATGCCCGGAGCTGGGTGTCTCACGATCCAGGCTGTCACGGCACCGGCGACCGCGGTCGTATTGGACGCCGTCGGCACCGATCCGGAATTCGTCGAGGGAACGGCAGCCACGAGGTGCTAGACGGGTGAGCAGTGAACGGTGAGAGGTGAGGCGGGGGAACCGGGTACGGGAAGTCCATGCGTCCGCCTCATCTCATGCTAATCCTTACCACTCATTCCCCTCACAGTCGACCCCGCCGCTTCAAATCCATATAGCGATCCACCACCGCCGCGCTGGCGCGAGCGGGAGGAACATCGAGCACGATGGCGCCCGCCCGCCGCATTTGGGCAAGCGCGTCCTCGCGCGCGGCCAGGAGCTCTTCTGCTGCCGCCTTGCGATAGGCGTCCTCCGGCACCCGGGGCCGGGCTGTAGCCACCGTATCGAGGTCGGGGTTTCGGAGGGTGACCACCAGCGGGAGATGTCGCCGCTTGAGAGACGACACGTTCGCCACCAGCGCCTCGGACGCCAGGCGATCGATGACATCGGTGAAGAAGACCGTGAGCGCCCGCTTGCGGTTGCGAATCGCCAGGTAGCGAAACGCGGAAGGATAGTCGGGCTCGACGAGACGTGGCTCGATAACCGCCAGGACATCGAGGACCTGTCGGAGGCCGCGGCGGCCCCGCTGGGGGGTGACGTAATGTTGCACGCGGGCATCGAACGCCATCACCCCAACATTGTCATCGTGATGGTGCGCAGCGAAGGCCAGCCATAAGGCCGCTCGCACCACGTGCTCCAACCGCGGCTCACCCGCAATCTCAGCCGTGAGCAAGCGACCGGTGTCCAGTACCAGGAGCACTTGCTGTCGTCGCTCTTCCTCGTACTGGCGCACAATCGTTTTCGACCGCCTGGCCGTGGCCTTCCAATCGATGTGTCGCGTATCGTCTCCCGGCACCCACTCGCGCAGGCTCTCGAACTGCCGACCCTCACCTGGCCGTCGCATCGGCCTGAGCCCCGATTCCCGTCGGCGTGCCGCCTCGGCAATCGACGCTTTCAGCCGCGAAGCGGGGAGGTTGGGATAGACGGTAATCGTCCACGGGAGTTCGATCTTCCCTTGGCGGTATGCCAACCGCAACGGCCCGCGGCTGCGAACAGCAAACCACCCGGCGCGTTCTCGGCCGCGCGCCTGCGGCGTCACGGTGCGCGTCTCCGTCATTTCCCCACGGGCGGGGACGATCAACGGTCGCGGCGGCTGCGTGCCTCCGAGGAGGCTGGGCAACGTCTCCCGCACGGTCAGCTGTGCCCGTCGGTCGGTTTCATTCGTCCACCGGTACCGCACGTCCGTCCCCCGGCCCACGGAGAAGCTCTCGGGACCGAGACGCTCGAGTTGAAGGCGTTTCGGTGAAGCTGCAATGACGAAGTCCACGACGACGCAGCCGACGACCACCACGTTGAGCGCCAGTACCACATCCAACGCCCAAGACGTCACGAAGCCGAGGAGCGCGACCGGTGCCACCAGCGCTAGCGCTCCCACCGCCCGGCCGGTGGGTACGAGCCGCTCGCCACCGATCGCTATCATGCCGTCGGAACTTCTGTCTGTTCCAGGATGGCACTCAGCGCCACGTCCGGGGTCACGCCCTCCAGTTCCAGTTCCGGAGCGACGGCAACTCGGTGTCGAAGGACTGCAGGCACAAGCTCCTTCACGTCATCGGGAATGACGAAGTCTCGGCCCTCGAGAAGCGCGAGCGCCTGACTGGTCTTGAGGAGCGCGACGCCGGAGCGAGGGCTCGCCCCGAGTGTGAGAGACGCGGCTTCTCGTGTTGCCCTGACTACCGCCGTGATGTACGCGAGGATGCGAGGCTCCACTCGGACGGAACGCACCGACGCCTGCATCGCCCCCACACCGCCAGCATCGAGCACCGGTTCGACGCCATACGTGTCTGGCAGATCGGCTTCGAACCCTTCGAGGTACCGGTCGAGAATCTCCTGCTCCACCGCCGCGGGTGGGTAATCCATCGTGGCTTTGAGCATGAACCGATCGAGTTCGGCCTCAGGCAACGGATACGTTCCTTCGAATTCGATCGGATTCTGCGTGGCAAACACCGTGAAGGTCGGCGGTAGCGGATGGCTCACGCCATCGACCGTCACGGTTCGCTCTTGCATCGCTTCCAACAGCGCTGCCTGGGTCTTGGCCGGCGCCCGGTTGATCTCATCAGCGAGAATCAGATCGTGAAAGATGGGGCCGGGTCGAAAGACGAATTCGCGACCGGTCAGCACCGAGATGCCCGTGATATCTCCCGGCATGAGATCCGGCGTGAACTGAATACGGGCATACGAGACGTTCAAGGCACGCGCGAGCGCGCGGACCAGGAGGGTCTTGGCAGTACCGGGAACGCCCTCGAGCAAGACATGTCCTCGCGCCAAGAGAGCAACGACACAGTTTCGTGTTGGCTCATCCTGGCCGAGCACCACGTGCCGGACGGCGCTCAGAATCCGCTTGGCTTGCTCTCGTGCGTCAAGGCTTCCCACACGTCCTCCACAGCTGAGGCGGCACTCTGCACGCGTTCATCGCCGCCGCCGTGATGCAGCGTTTGACGGAGCCGCTCGACGGCTTTGTGAGTCTGGGTACTGCGGGCACCCAGTTCCAGCGCCGCGAGCCATTGGTCGATATCCCCGTCCTGGCGACGAACCACACCGTCACGGGGGCTCAGTCTTCTGCGAAGCCCCTTGACCACGAGCTCCGTCGCCGTATCCGTCGCCCCGGCGCGTTCCAACCCCACGGCCAGAGCATCGAGGTGCTCCATTGGCGAGCGGCGGGTACGCGCTACCACGCGCTGCGCAGGACCAAATCGCACCGTCATAGCCAGGAGTCCCAAGAGACCCGCGACGACAAGTTGAATCATGGCCCACCCCGCGGGTGAGTGCTGCATCCACCGCCACGCAGCGGTGAAGATCGACGTCCGGCGCCCGAAACCCTGGTGGTACTCGTCGAACACGACCGAACTCGGACGCGACTCGAGGAGCCATGGGACGATCACGAGTCCAGCATCGGTTTCCTTGAGATCCTGGTTGGACACCAGCTGAGCGTCTGACAGCATGGTCACCGTTCCGCTTCCGGCAAACGCGAGGCGCCACGCCGCTGGCCGTCCCGCGTCCACCGTCAGGAGCGTGTCCACACGCAGCGGACGCAGCATCCCGCACTCATCTTCGCGTCTCAAGCGATCCACGTCCCGGCGTGCACGATCGGGATCCTCCCAGAGGAAACGCAGCATGGCGTCCGGCCGGCGAACTTGCCGACCGCCAGGCACGGTCAGCATCGATGGCGTCGGGTCCGCCGCGTCGATGTCCACCACCACGACGCCAAAGCATCGCTCGACACCACCCCGACCTGCCACAAACATGTCCCCGCCACGGGCCACGAAGGTCTGGAGGCCTCGTGCCTCCGTCGGGGTGAGCGGTAAGACGTTCTCCACGTCCAGCAATACCGGCAGTGCAGTCGACGGAAGCGACGCGGTATCAGCGTCGAGCCCGAACCACGCCCGCTGACGGGCCTCGACCGGGACGTCCAACGCCTCGAGAACGTCAGCAAGGCCCTTGGCGCCGGAGGGTCCCACGAGGCGAATCGAGTGCCGGGTATCAAGCAACTCCTCGTCTCTCACCACCCGCTGGCTTACCACCGCGCCAAAGAGAAGGGCCACGACGATGGCCGCGACCATGACCACCAGCTCGGGACGACGCACTCAGCCCCCGAGCTCCCCCGCAAGGCGATCGAACCGCTCCACATCCGACAACTCGCAGCGGGTTCCGCCGAACAGATGGGTGTACAGGGTGGCGACCAGCTCCGAAAGGGGACCACGCATCGCTTCGTTGAGCTCGGGGTCCCGCACGTACTCCGCCGGGGTTTTCGAGGGGTGAAACACCACGATCGCCCGAGCATCGAGCCGGAGCACGAGCGCGAGAAAGCGATGGGCCATAGCATCCGCGTAGCGCTTGCGCGCGACCTGGCGCCGTGCTTGTTCCAAGTGCCAATTGGCGTCGCGAATCTCGACGGCAGTTACCGCATCCTGCCTGCCGGTCTCGAGGCGTGGGCGGAGCGCGCGCCACGCCAGGGAGGTGAGGTGGATCAGCAGCCCTGCCAAGAGTGCCGTCATCATTATCAACACGACCACGTAGCCGATCGGGTGCGCGGCTTCGAGCTCGGTGAGCCAAAGGAGGAGGCGGTCCCACAAGTCCCGAAGGAACGCAAGTGGGTCGGGCGGTTGGTCCCACTGGTATTCGGGCGCGTCGAACACCGCGCGGAGAACGGCCCTCAGCGAATCCGGCGGCGGCGCTTGGGACTCGAGATTCACGTGGAGACCGGTTCCCTCCCCAACCCCAGTTGGCGGCTCAGATGTTCGAGGTCGAAAGCCTCCTTACGCACGCGTAGATCATAGTAGAACAATGTGAAGGCACACCCGAAGATCGGATAAACCAGAAGTGGAACCAGCGCCATCAGTCCCGTGGTCAACGGCACAAATGCCGCGACGGCGCCGACCACGATCGATGGAATTGCCAAAAGGAGAAAGAGCAAAACACCGAGAAAGAAAGCCTTCCATTTGAAGCCGCGCGTGAGCTGCCACGATCGTCCCAGAGCGTCGGTCGAGGCATCGAGATCCTCGAGCACGACCGCTTGCACGACCACAGCATATCCGCAGGCAACCACGAGACCGGGAATGACGAATAACAAGAACGCGAGCACCATGAGAATCCACTTAGCGATCCCGGCAATGAGAATCTGCCACATCTTGCCGGCGGCGAAGTGCAGCGCATCGTTCAGGGCCGGCTCGCGCCCGAGGTACGCATCGGACACGACCTTGACGGTGGCCCCGGCGGCGATCAATCCGCCGATGGCGCTCAGCACTCGCGAGAGGAACGCCGGGCCGACGGCAAAGAAGAAGCCGCCGCGCGTTTCGACGTAGACGTCGAGGAGCGCCGGGATGCCATAGCAGATGGCCGCGATCCCGAATAACGTGCCAAAATGCCTTCGGTACACGGCAAAGGCACCATCGAGAATCTCTCCGAAGGACATCGCACGGATCTGGAACGTGGTCATATGACCTCCCGGGCGGTAAAATGCGCATCAAATGCCCGACACGCGAGCCCTGGCGCCAGCGCATCTTACTCGTCGTCTGAGCGTCGAGACGCCGGAACACGTGGTCCTGGAATTCGAACTGGCCGGGATCGGCTCCCGGGCGGCCGCCGCCGTCTTGGACGCCCTCGTCGTCACCGGCCTCCTCCTGCTGTTTGCCGCCGCAGGGGAACTGATCGCGGGCCTGTTTCACCTATCGGTGTTCGTGGGAGGATGGGCGGCTGCGGTCTTCGTAGCGGCCTGGTTTCTGTTCCTCTGGGGATACTTCGTGCTCTTCGAGTTCCTCGCCAACGGCCGGACGCCGGGTAAGCGTAGCATTGGTATTCGCGTGGTGAGCGATACCGGACATGCCGTAACGCTCTCAGCGGCCGTAGTCCGAAACCTCGTACGCATGGTCGATGTACAGCCCGCACCAGCGTATCTCGTCGGACTCCTCTTCGTGTTCTTCCACACGCAGAACAAGCGACTTGGCGATATCGTGGCCGGGACCATCGTGGTGCGAGATCGCGCCGAGGACCTGGAGCTCGCAATGCCGGAGTCCGCCCCGGGAACCGAGCCCATGGGTGCTGGTGCACCCGAGCTAGCGGATGACGAGTTTCGACTGTTGGAGCAGGTGATTCAGCGCCTCGAGTCGCTCGACGGCACCATCCGCCAGCGGCTCCTCGCCGACCTCGAGCATCGTTTTGCACCGCGGTATCCGAACCGTCATCGCCTTCGCGAAATCTTCCTCACGGATCTGTACGAGGCCGAGGCGGCACGGCGGCGCGGCGTTCTCGGGGTCGGGCGCAAGACGGCGAGCGCCCGCGCCGGCGCGGACCGCTTCGTGGCCCTGAAGCGCGGGGCGTGGGAAGCATTTCGCGTACAGGCGACCGCGGTGGAGCGCACGGGATTGCGACGACTGTCCGGCGAGGAGCTCACCGCATTCGCAGCCGCGTATCGGGAAGTGGCAGCCGATCTTGCCCGCGCCCGTACGTATGGCGTCGATTCTCGTGTCCTCGACTACTTGGCGAGAGTCGTGAGCGCTGGACACAACGCGCTTTATGGCGTCCGACGTAGCGCCAGGCTTCATGTCGGGAACTTGCTCCTGAAACGCCTCCCGGGGGCAGTGTACCGAGGGCGCCGCTACGCGCTCGTCGCTTTCGGGACCTTCGCCTTACCGGCCATCGCCGGTTATTCCCTGATTCGCGAACGTCCTTCCATCGCGTACGAGATCATCCCCGATGGCATGATCGCGCGGGCGGAATCGGGGGTGCGCCAATCCGAGGCAGGTCGCGGATATGCCGAAGCCCCATCACCCTATCTACCCATGGTCGCGTCGGGCATCATCACGAACAATGTGCAAGTGGCTTTCGGGGCATTCGCGTTTGGCATTACCGCCGGCCTCGGAACCATGCTGCTCCTCGTCTTTAATGGCCTCTTTTTTGGCGCCGTGATAGGCTTATTCGTGAACTACGGCCTCGGAGCCTGGCTCCTCACCTTCGTCGCCGGGCATGGCGTCCTGGAGCTCACGGCCATTTTCATTGCTGGCGGCGCCGGTCTGCGAATCGCTCGTGCGCTGGTGGCTCCTGGGGATCTCGCTCGTCGTGATGCATTGGTGGTCGGGGGGCGCCTCGCCGTCGAAATGCTTGGCGCCGCCGCGGGCCTACTCGTCGTCGCGGGGATGATCGAGGGCTTCATCTCTGCCAGCGGGCTCCCCGCCACCCTCAAACTGACCGTGAGCCTCGCCACCGCCGTGCTGCTCGTGCTGCTCACCGTGCAAGGCCGGCGCGTGGCGAGGGAGCAGAGCGCCGTCTAGCTCGCTTTTCTCAGGGGTACGCGGACACGAGTGTGCTCCCACTCCAATACCAGCGCCGCTCCCCCATCCATAGACTCCGTCCTGATAGTGAAGGTCTCGACGTGCTGCTCGGTCCGTTCACTCACTACGGTTGCGCGGCCAAGTTCCTGCGCCGCCACGGCACCGGTGTAGTTCCGCTCGTGACCCCATTGGTCGATGGACGCATTCACGAGGATCTGCCACTGGCTCTCGCCGGGCACGCTATACAAAGAGTACGTTCCGGGCTCGACCGAGACGTCGCCAATGACCAACGGGATCGTGGTATGAATCATCGTGGGCTCGTTGGCGCCGGTCCGCCACACCTTGCCGTACGGAACGTTGGTGCCACCGAGCATGGTGCGTCCCCGCGCGGACGGCCTCCCATAGCAGACCTTGACGGTGGCCCCATCTACGGTAAACGACAACGAATCGAGCGGGCTCCTACGTGAGTCGACGTTGGCGCTCATCACGATGCAACTCGTGTCGCTTGGCGCCGTGGGAACGAGCTCAGAAATCGTGAGAACCGGAGCGGCGTTGAGAGCCAGCAGCGTGGTAGTGATGACGAACACGATCTTCCCCCGTGAAGGTTGGAGTCACAATACCCAAAAGATAGCGAACCCGCCGGTGTCGCGCTGCACCATTCTCTCTCGCCGGTGTATACTTCGCAACCCCGATAGAGCCCATGACGCTAGGAGTGTCAGATGCGAATCACGGGAATTGCGACTGCCCTACTCGTGATACTCGCGGGACCGGGCAGGGCTCAGGTGACTCCATCTCCCTACGCCGGGCAGGAGAACCGCGAGATCAAGGCTCTCGCACCTGAAGAGATGGCGGCCTACCTGGCTGGCGATGGGTTGGGTTTTGCAAAGGCCGCTGAGTTGAACGGTTACCCTGGCCCGCGGCATGTTCTCGAGTTGGCGAGCCCGCTGGGGCTCACCTTGCCACAACGCGAGCACGTGCGGTCGATCTTCGATGCCATGCAAATCGAGGCGAAGCGGCTCGGTGCCGAGGTCGTCGCGGCGGAGCGGCGGCTCGATGGACTGTTCGCCAACGCCGAGATCGACGAGCCACAGCTCCTTGATGCCGTAGCCGGCATTGCCGTCCTCCAGGGTCGCCTCCGCGTGGCTCACCTCCAGGCTCACCTTCGTGTGAAACGGGTGCTGACCCCGGAGCAGGTCGCGCACTACGATCGGCTCCGGGGTTACGGAGATGGGCAGCCACATGTTCACCCCGACCCATAAGTCAGGGAATGGCGGAAACCCAATACCTCGTGATCGGTGGTGGGCTCGCCGCGAGCCGGGCCGCCGAACAGCTACGCAAGCACGACCCCACGGCAACGATCACCATGGTGTCTGGGGAGCCTCACGTCCCCTATGATCGGCCACCGCTCTCGAAGGAGTTTCTCCGCGGCGAGAAAACGCGAGCGGATCTGATATACGCTTCGCGAGAACAACTCGACGATCGACGAATCGATCTCCGGCTGGGAACCGAGGTGACCGAGATCGACCTCGACGGCAAGATGGCGCGGCTGTCCGACGAGGACACGATCATCTTCGACAAAGCATTGATCGCGACTGGCGGCCGACCGCGCCGGCCCCACATCCCAGGAGATGATTGCGACGGCCTCCATGTGCTTCGCACCATCGATGACGCAGCTGCGCTAGCGGCGGACAGCGGTCGTGATCGAGAGATCGTGATCCTCGGGGCCGGATTCATCGGACTCGAGGCCGCCGCCTCGCTGACGCAATGTGGCGCTAGGGTTACGGTCATTGAAGCGGCCGATCGCGTGTGGTCCAAGTTTGCCGATCCCCAGCTGGCGGATTTCGTGCAAGCGTATTGTCGTGCCCGTGGCATTCAGTTCGATCTGGACAACACCGTAACCCGCATCGAGGGCAACGGCGGGCGCGTCACTGGCGTGCACACCCGTGCCGGCACCGAGCACGCCTGTGACGCAATCTTGTACGCCGTCGGGATCACGCCCAACGTCGAGCTCGCTGCCCGAGCGGGGCTCGACATTGACGACGGGATTGTCGTCAACGCCCGGATGGCCACGTCACATCCCGATGTGTTCGCCGCAGGCGACGTCGTGAATTTTCCGGATCCCGTTTTCAACAAGCGTCGACGCATCGAGCATTGGGGCCATGCCGAGTACGGTGGGCAGCTTGCCGGTCAGAACATGTCAGGGGCAGACAAGGAGTACGACGCGGTAAGCTATGTGTGGTCCGATATTTTCGACCTCCACCTCGAGTTCGCGGGAGATGAGTTCGAACACGATCAAACCATCGTTCGCGGAAACATCGGCGAAGGTCGATTCACCGTCCTGTACATGAGGAGGGAGCGGCTCACGGCCTACTTTTCGATCAACGGATCGGCCAAGGAGTTCTCCCCCCTCAAGAAGTTGATCCGCGGACATGTCGATCTTGCCGGAAAAACGAAACAACTTCGTGATCCCGACGTCTCCCTCCGTACGCTCTTGTGACCATTATCACAGCCACCCCCTCTCCCTCACACCAATGCTAGACTTCCGGAAGATGGGTCCCGGGGACTCCTGGTCCCACCAGTATCCCGTTCCGGGGCATAGCGATTGGCGAAATGCCCGACCCGGTGGCCTAAGGCCAACGTTGCCAAAGAGTTGAAAACCCCGCACCGGGGCATTACTCCGGTGCGGAATTTGCTCTATTATTGAAAGAGAATGAGCATCGTGACGCCGCAGCTACGGCGCGGACGATCGAGCGGGTACACGTTCATCGAATTGGCGGTCGTCCTCGCTATCGTCAGCGTCCTCACCGCACTCGCCTATTGGCGAATGGGCCCGGGCCTCATGCAGGCGCGGGTGAATCGGGCGGCGTGGACGATTGCCGCAGACCTCCAGTACGCCCAGGGCAAGGCCGCCCGCGAACGACGTCCCGTGGTGATGATCGTCACGCCGTCGCTCAGGAGTTACACGATTCGGGACCAGGCAACGGCCGAGGTGTTTCGTGAGCGGTTCCTCGGCGCGGACACCGACTTTCAGCTCGATTCGCTCATTGCATCTCCCAGTAGTTCGTTGGAAGTGTTTCCCACTGGGGTCGTCCGTGAGACTACGACTTTCCGTGTGACGCTCGGCGGGTACGACCGCGCGGTCCGGGTGACTCGTGCAGGACAGATTCGCATTACCAGTGGCTGACCGCTCCGGCGGCGAGGCCGGCGTGTCGCTCATCGAGATCATGCTGGCACTCAGCATCTTGAGCGTCGTGCTCATCGGGTTGGGTGGTCTCATGTTCCAATCGGCCCGGCACACGAGGCAGTCCGCCGCGGTGGCGTACCGCAGCTCAGCCATCACGTCCGCCGAAGGGTGGAGTCGAGCCATGCCGTGGGACAGCGCACCGGCGGCCATTGGCTGTACCGACAGCCTGACTACCGGCCAGCTGATGTACACGCGGTGTGTAGAGCTCCCTGTGAACACTCCACGGTATCAGCAGATTCGCATCATCATCACGCCCACCGGGAACTTGTTCGCCAAGCCGGACACCGTGATCATCGATCGCAACCGCTCGCGCTCCCCATCACCGTTCAACGCCAATTGAGTCGCCGGGGCTTTACTCTCACCGAGTTGTTGATCGCGATGATCGTCCTCGCGATCCTCGGCACCGTGCTCACTCGCCTCCTCGTAGACGATTCCAAATTCGTGAGTCGACAGGATGCGATGATGAGCGCACGGCAAGCCGCGCGGGCCGCCATGAATACCATGGTGCACGAGTTGCGGATGGTATCCGATGGCGGTTTGGTAGCTGCGTCCAATGACAGCGTCAGGTTTCGGATGCCCTACGTGTTCGGGATGGCCTGTCAGCAGGCGGGAATCGACGTCATCGCTTCGCTCACGCCGCCCGACTCTCTCATGTACGCCAACGCCACTCCCAGCGGGATGGCGCGCCGCAATGGGAGCAGTGGGTACATTTTCGCCGCCGGAGTAGGTGTTGCGCCTTCCGGTAATCAGGCCGCCTGTGACGCAGACAGCATCCGGGTAATCCCTGGTGGCAGTCTCGTCGCCATTTCCGGGCTCGCGGGACCACAGATCCCTGCACCCGGCACGCTGATCTACCTGTATCAAACTGTCTCGTACAAATTCGACAATTCCGTGGATCTGCCTGGACGGATTGGTCTTTGGCGGCGCGCGGGAACGGCGGCCTACGAGGAGCTGGTGGCGCCGTTTGATAGCGCCGCCGGATTCCAGTGCCTGACCGGACCGGGATTACTAGTGGAAACCTGCCCCCCGGCCGGGGGGATCCCCGCCGTCCGTGGCATCGAGCTCCGCCTCGTAGGCGCCAGCGAGCAAACGCCCCGAGGCGAAGACGGGCCACAGACGTTCGCGGTAGCCACGCAAGTGACCTTCTTGAACAAGGTGAATTGATGCGGTGCCGCGAAGGGGGATTCGCGCTCCCGGTCACGATCTTCCTCGTCACGCTCGTGACCATCATGCTGGCAGCGGTATTCGTGCGGGTGTCCGAAGATCGGCGCATGGCCGAAACCACCGGTGCCACGGTGGACGCCGTCGCGATCGCGCACAGTGGTCTCCAACGCTATTTCTCGCACTACGATTCCCTCAACATTCGTCCGCCCGACGGCGATTCCCTCCGTTTCAACGTTACCGGCGGGTATGCGGACGTCGTGGCCCATTTCGTTCAACGACCGGCCGACACGTTGCTCCGCCAGACCTACATCGTGCGATCGTCTGCGCGCGTCATCGAGCCCTCGGCAGGTGCCGATCCGCAAGCAGTGCGCACCGTCGCCCAGTTCGCGCAGTGGCAGACGGCCAACATCGATGATCTGGTGGGTGCGTTCACGGCAGCAAACGGTGTCCGCCGCATCAACGGAGGTCTGATTCGGATATACGGGTGGGACAATTGTGGCGTCGCACCGAGCATGCACGGGCTTCGGGCGCCCATGGGGCCGCTACCGCCACTCCCGTGGCCGAACGGCGATCTCCAGGGTGTCCCGACACCTGTTTGGGAAGGTGGCAATGGTTATAACGTGGCCACCCAGACGGACATCGACTGGCCCACGATCGTTACCGGTGGCTTCACACCTGATTACACAACCGTGCAGTTCGCAGACTCGAGCTTCTCTTCCCAGATGATCTACGGCAATCTCGTGCTCGCCGATACGTGGGGGACGGGCCTGCTGATTGTCACTGGCGATTTGATCATCCAGGGCACGCAGGTGGATTGGCAGGGCGTGATTCTCGTGGGTGGTGAGATAGTGTTCAATGCAGCTGTGACAAATGTGGAAGGCCTCGTGGTCAGCGGCCTCGACGAATTACTCGGCGGAATGAATCCTCCCCGCGGCGACCTCGGCGGCACCGTCATCGATATCCGGTACGATTCGTGCGACGTCATGAGTGCGCTTCAGTCGCTCACGGGTTTCAGTCCCGTGTCCAACGCATGGGTGGATAATTGGGCGACCTACTGAGCCTGGAGCGGCAAATGCAGCGCGAACGCGACAGGAGGGTTTCCGTTGGTGGCGCCGATGCAGCGCGAGTCTGGATTCGCGCTTCCAGTTTCCATTTTTGTTGTGACACTCGTCACAATCATGCTTGCCGCGATCTTCGTACGGGTCGAGGCCGATCGACGAATCGCGGAAGGCAGCGGCGTAACGATCAACGCCGTCGCCATTGCACATAGCGGTCTCCAACGGTATTTCGCCCACTACGATAGCCTGGGTACCAGACCACCGGACGGCGACTCGCTGCGGATCAATGTGAGCGGCGGCTACGCAGATGTGGTCGCCTACTTCATGCAACGTCCAGCAGACACGACCGCCAACCGCATGTACGTCGTACGTTCCACGGGCGTGGTCATCGATCCGCTACTGGGTTCGGACCCCCAGGCGCGACGCACCGTCGCTCAGTTCGCGAGATGGCAAACCGGAACGATGGATGTGCTGGCCGCCTTCACCGCCGCCAACGAGTTCGATCCCCCGGTCGATGATCCCGGGACACTCGATATCCGCGGCGCCGATCAATGCGGCATGCGCCCACCGGCAGCGGGAGTCCGAGTGCCGGGAAGCGCGCCCGCGTACCCACCGGGGGTTACTGGCACACCGCCGTCACAGGACGGCGGTACGCACCTCTTCGTTGCCAACCTGACGGATGTGGATTGGTCCGCGGTGCTGGGCGGTGACTTCGTGCCGGACTACACGGCCCTCGTCAACCTCAACACCTGGTCATCCTATCTCATTGACGGCGACGCGATCCTCAACACTCCAGATGGCAGCGGGTTCCTGGTCGTAACCGGCGATCTCACCATTGGTGGGGCGGGATCCGCGTGGCGCGGTGTCATTCTCGTGGGGGGGAACATCATCTTCGGCGGTACCACGAACGACTTCCGCGGCCTCGTGATCTCGGGACTCAATTACCAGACGGGCCCCGTACCGGACGATGGCGTGTGGGGCGGCGATGGAACCGTCACCCGCATCTGGTATCACTCTTGTTTCATCGACAGTGCCCTCGTGGGCGTGTCCGGATTCGCTCCCATTCCCAACGCCTGGGTCGACAACTGGTCCACCTACTAGACCCGCCGCGTCGCACTCGGTAACATTCCGCCGGTTCCAACAAAACTCTCGACAAATGCAAGCGTGGAAGTCACCCGGGTTGCGGGCGTGCTGTAGCGTCGTTGGTTGCCTCCTCATGTGGGCGTGCGGCCCAGGGCAGGCGGAGGAGTCGGCATTCCGAGGCATCGTACTGCCCCAACCGTGGCCAAAGGTTCCGTTTACGCTCACGGCTACGGATGGCTCGTCGTTCGATTTTCGCCGTGAGACTGACGGTCATGTCACACTCCTGTTCTTCGGCTACACCCACTGCCCTGATATCTGTCCCGTTCACATGGCCAACATTGCTGCCGTGTTGCACGAGCTCCCGCCGAGTGTCAGCGGTCAGGTCAAGGTCGTGTTCGTCTCCACGGATCCGGACCGTGATACCCCCGAGCGCCTACACGACTGGTTGGCGCAGTTCGACCGGGACTTCATTGGTCTCCGGGGACCGCTCGCGACGGTGAACGAAATCCAACGAGAGATCGGCTTGGCCCCAGCCATCATCGAGAACAAGGAGGGAGAGTATCTGGTTGCGCATGCCGCGCAGGTCGTCGCCTACACCAAGGACAACCGCGCGCACCTGGTGTACCCGTTCGGGACGCGGCAGGTGGATTGGGCACACGACATCCCGAAGCTCGTTCGATCGTGGACATCACCATGAATCACGCGCAACCACTACCACAGCACCTTCCATGACCTGGTGGTGCTCGGCTCGAGGAACAGCGTGGGACTGGACGTGGCAGGCCTATCCCGGCGTGTGGCTGTTTGGTGCACTCCTCATCATCGGATATCTCGGCGCGCACCGACGCTGGCACCCCGATCCACTCATCGGGGACGAGCCACGCCGTAAAGCACGACGCGTGGTCGCCTACGTTCTCGGCGTCGGCCTCTTGTGGATGGCCGCCGACTGGCCCGTCGGCCCCCTCGGTGCTGGCTATCTCGTCAGCGTCCACACCGTACAATATCTGACGTTCGCCATGATCGCCCCCCCACTACTCATCTACGGGACGTCACCGTGGGTCCTCCGCGGCGTGCTGCGCTCGCGTGCCGTTTGGTCCCTCCTGCGGGCGCTCACCCGCCCGCTCCCGGCGTTCCTGGTGTTCAACACGGTGATGCTCGCAACACATCTTCCAGCGATGGTGGACGGGCTCTCGGGGTCACAAGGCGGTTCGTTCCTGATCCATATGGCGTGGCTCGGATCCGGCATCGTCTTTTGGTGGGTCGTCCTCGGGCCACTTCCGGAGCTGGGCCCCTTGCCGTACCCCGGGCGCATCCTCTTTCTCGTGTTGAATGTCTTCATCCCCACGGTGCCGGCGTCCTTTCTCACGTTCGCGGATTACCCCATCTACGGCCTCTATGAGCTCGCACCATCGGTGGGCGCGATCACGGCTCGGACCGATCAACAGCTGGCCGGGTTGATGATGAAGCTAGTGGGAGGATTCATCATCTTCGGGACGGCGTCGGTCCTGTTCTTTCGTTGGTTTCAGCGTGAAGACGATCCGTCGGCATCCCTCGCCATTCCCGCCGATCCGGTCCGCCAGTGAATGCCGCCGTCCTCATCGTGGATCACGGAAGCCGGCGCCCCGATGCCGATGTGACGGTACGCGCGCTCACGGAGATGGTCCGAGCCTTACTCCCATCGAACACCGTCGTCGAATACGCGCACATGGAGTTTGCGGAACCCACAATCGCCGACGGCTTTCGACGCTGTGTCGATGCGGGAGCCACCACGATCATCGTTCACCCGCTCATGCTCGCACCGGGCCAGCACGCCACCGTGGACATACCCAACCTCGTCGCAGCTGCCGCTGAGGATCACCCCGGCGTTCGATACCGAGTCACGGCACCCATCGGTGCGGACGCCAAGCTCGCACAGATCGTCGTCGAGCGGTGTCTGGGAGAATTGGAGTTCTGAACGACACGCAGCAGGATCGCTCATTGGACGGTGATCCGACCGAGCATGCCCGCCGCTTCATGAAGAATACAGACGTACGTGTATTCGCCGGGTGTCGCGAACACCTGCGTAAAGGTGCTCCCCGCCGTCACCACCCCTGAGTCCCACGCCTGCGCGCCCGGCGGAAGCACATTGTGCTCGGGAACAGCGGCCTGACTCGGATCGTCCGTCGTCGTGTGGGGCAACGCACCATCGTTCACCCAAACCACCGTATCCCCCACCGACACTGTGGGATGGGACGGCGCGAAGCGCATGGCGTCGGTCATGCTGATGACGACCACTCCCGAGCTGGGAGGCATATCACGGCGAGCCGCCTCTGGTGTGGGTTGTGGATCACATCCCGACACGGATCCCACGAGAACGACGATTCCCAACGCCAGAAAGAGCGCCCACCGCTCTGATGGGTACCACGGCACAATGCCCCCTTTCGACACCTTGTCCCGGGAACATTCGGGAAATCTCCGAAGTTCCCCCTGTAGCATGCGGATCCTTCATCCCCTGTTCGTGCATCTGCACATCGCCTTTCTGGTGATGGCGTTCATTGCCATGTACACCTGGTTGTTCCGAGGTTTGGCGACGAGCGTCTTCGAGGACCGCATCTATCGGTTCGCCCGTACGAACACGTGGGCCGGGATCATCACGATTGCACTCTCGATGGTCGCAGGGTTGCGAGATGCCTGGTTCGGCACCATTGCCCGGTTCAACGGTCCAATTGGGGGCTGGATTCTCGTCAAGGTCGTTTTGGCCACGGGATTGCTCGTCATCTACGGTGTTTTCCTGTACTGGAGCGGCCGCAAGCGGAGGTATCTACAGGAGGATCGTGTTGCCATGGTGTGGTGCCTCGTGTCACAACTGGTCGGCATCGCGCTGGTTGTCGTGATCACGATAATCGGCACGATGATCGTCTACTATCAGGACCGCCTGCCCCGGTTCCCGGTGCCGTTCTGATCGTGAGGCCAGCAATGCCGCGCGTCGTGATCGTTGGCGGCGGCTTCGGCGGCCTCTACGCCGCCTCGTATCTCGCGCGTTCCGAGTTAGCGGAGCGGGGTGCCAGTATCACGCTTGTCGACCGCAAGAACCACTTCACGTTTACGCCGCTGCTGGCGGAGGTCGCGGCTGGCACTTTTGGCCGGGAGCATGTGACCCATCCGTACCGCGTCCTCGGGCGGCGGTACGGGTTTCATTTCGTGCAAGACTCAGTGAGACAGGTCGATTTCAGCGAGAGCCGCGTGAAAAGCAACCGAGCGGCGATCCCATTCGACTACCTGGTCCTCGCCGTTGGAGCTGAGCCACGCTACTTCGGGAACGATCGGCTTCGCGCGCAGAGTTTTCCATTGACTAGCGTGGACGACGCCCTGGCCATTCGGGACCGTGTGATCGGGGCTCTGGAGCTTGCGACCACCGCGGTCGGCACTCAGGACCGAGAACGCGCGCTCAGCTTCGTCGTGGCCGGTGCCGGGCCTGCAGGTGTGGAAATCGCGAGCGAGATCAATCATCTTGCCAACTACGTCTTGCGCCCATTCTACCCGGATCTCCCCAGAGCGCGCGTCTTGGTCGCGGACGGCGGTGACCGTATTCTCCACGGGTGGGATCAAGCGCTCGCACGGGCTGGGCTGAGCCGGCTGCGCGATCGGGGCGTCGAGGTCCGGTTGCACACTCGGATCCGGGACGCAACGGATTGCGACGTCGTCTTGGAGAACGCCACGGGTCACGAGTCGATCCCGGTCCACACGCTAATCTGGACGGCCGGAACGACCCCCCGCTCCATCGCGACGGATCGCCAAATCCCCATGGATCGCGGTGCGATACGGGTCTCCAATACTCTCCAGGTGGTGGGATTGGAACACGTGTTCGCCGTGGGAGACGTCACGGCCGCTCTCGATCACACCGGCAGTCCGTATCCTCGCGTCGCCCCGATCGCCATCAGTCAGGGGATTCGCGCCGCGGCAAACATCGAGAATCTCGCACTCGGTCGCCCGCCCGAGCCGTATGAGGCACACCACGCGGGCAAGATCGTATCTCTTGGATCCGGTGTGGCGCTCGTCGACCTCCTCGGCATTCCTCTTACCGGCGTCCTTGCCTGGTGGATCTATCGGAGCGCCTATCTCTTGAAGCTCGTCGGTGGAAAGAACAAGGCTCGCGTTCTGGTCACGCTCGCGCTCAACAAGGTTTTCGGGCCCGACATCACCTCCGAGACGCCTATCTCGCGTCGCGAGCCTCCATGTGGCGACGCTCCACTCCTTCCTCCCGGGTAGACCCCCACGCAATAGGAAAATACCCGCCGAGCGAGCTCGGCGGGCGCCGTTCACGTGAAACGAACGGTGATTTCCTACCTGGCGCTGGCGTTGACCTGGCTCGCGACCCGATACAACCACATCACGAACAGCGCCAGGCCCAGGATCCCCAGGATGTTTGCCACCGGCTCGAAGCCCGGCGGGGCGATGGTCAACACGTCTGTGCTTTGTGCCGCGGCGAACGGTATGGCCAGGAGAATCCCCACCAGTGCCTCACCGGTGATCAGACCTGACGAGAACAAGAGGCCTCGCTGTGTGCCCAACGTCACCTGGGCATCCGAGGCGCCGCGCTGCCGCAGGCCGCGGGCCGCCAACCACGCCACCATCCCACCGATGAAGATCGGCGTCGTGAGCTCCAGCGGAAGGTAGATCCCGACCGCGACGGCGAGCACGGGCGTGCGGAACGTGCTGCCCCTCGACTTGAGAATCTGGTCCAACACGATGATCCCCGCGGCGATGATCGTGCCGATCCACACCATCGTCCACGGGAGATCGCGCGTGAATACCCCATTCGCCACCGAGGCCATGAGGGTTGCCTGCGGGGCGGACAGCGCCTCCCCGGGATCCATCCCCACCCTCGGGAATACATCGCCCAGACCGTAGGCAGAAAACAGCAGTTGCAGGATGGGGGCAATCACCAAAGCAGCCGCTACGACTCCGAGGATCTGCATGATTTGTTGCTTGTACGGAGTGGCTCCCACGATGCGTCCGGCCTTGAGGTCTTGCAGGTTGTCTCCCGCAATGGCCGCCGCACAGGCCACCACACCTCCCACCAAGATCGTCGTGGCCGCCGCCGTCGTCGCCTTCGCGGTGTCCACCATGAAGTCGATCTGCCCTCCCAGGATCCAGAGCAGAACCAGAGAGATCGTGAGAATCGTCGCGATGGTGACGCCGGAAATGGGATTATTCGACGAACCCACGAGTCCCGCCATATAGCCGGCAACCGAAGAGAACAGAAAGCCGGCAATGAGGGCGAACACGACGCCCAACGTTACGACCCCCGTGTACAACCCAGGCGAGATTCCCAACGCCTCTTGATCGATGACGAACAGAAATACCACGAAGATCGGGATCGCCAACGCGATCGTCCCAATCGCAACGAAATGGATGGGCGTGTCGACTTCCGTTCGCGGAACGTCCACGGCCCCGCCGGACCGGGCCGTCTTCACCGCCTGCAACGAGGAGCGGATGCCGTCACGAATGGGACGTAGCAAAGACAAGAGCGCCCACAGTCCACCCGTGGCCATGGCACCCACACCCATGAAACGGATGCGCTGGCTCCAGACTTGCTCTGCCGCCTCGAACCCGCTCGCGTCACCCACGATCTGCTGCAGCTCCGCGGGCGGGACGATGGCTGTGTAGATCGGGATCCCGAACAGCCAGGAGATGAGCCCGCCCGCGAACACTAGGATGGCGATGCCGAGCCCGACGATGTATCCAACGCCCAGCAAGGCCACCCCCAGCTCGCTGCCGAATCCGAAGATCGACCCTCCACTGGTAGTGACGGCACCGCTGTATTTACCAGCCACGATCTTCAGGCCGGTCTGAGACAGCTTGAGGAGTGCGCCAGCGACTCCGGCCACGGCAATCAGCTTCGCGCCCTGTCCGCCTTCAGTCCCTGCCTTCAGGACCTCGCCCGTCGCGACGCCTTCGGGGAATTGCAGCTTGGCTTCGATGATCAACGCCCGCCGGAGCGGGATGGTAAACAGCACGCCCAGAATACCTCCACAGAGCGCGATGCCCAGGGTGGGGAGGAACTCGAACCCCTGCCAATGCTGGAGCATGATGAGCGCCGGCAACGTGAAGATGACGCCTGCCGCGAGCGACTCGCCTGCCGACGCGGACGTCTGGACGATGTTGTTCTCCAGGATGTTGTGCCGCTTGAAGAACCGCAGGATGGCCATCGAGATCACCGCGGCCGGAATGGAGGCCGAGACAGTCAGGCCGACCTTCAGCCCCAAGTAGGCGTTCGCCCCGGCGAGCACCGCCGACAGGATGAACCCCAGAACCAGGGCTTTGAAGGTGATCTCGGGCAACGATTGCGAGGCCGGAATGTAGGGAGTCTCGACCCCTTCGTCCCGCGCCGGAGCTGGGTGCGCGCTCATACGGTTCCCCTAGGGTTGGCAGCCATGGGCCCGACTCTCGACCGTCGGAAGACCAGAGCGACGAGAACAGTCACGGATGGCGCTGAATGTTCCGCGTCCCCGGTGGGCTGTCAAGCGCTTGTGGCAGAAAACGTTGGGTTGCCCTCAGGCGCCGACCCATGTCTATTACCGGACCATGAAAACGGCCTCGCTCGCGTTTCTCAAACGGCTACTCGACGCTCCGGGACCTTCCGGCTTTGAAACCCTTCCCGCCCGCATTTGGCGTGAGGAGGTCGCGGGGTTTGCAGATCGAGTGACGAGCGACGTCTCCGGCAACACCATTGGTTGCCTCAATCCCGACGCATCCCCTCGCGTAATGTTTGCTGGCCACATCGACGAGATCGGGCTGATGATCGTGCACGTCGATGACAAGGGGTACCTGTACTTCGCCACGATCGGCGGTTGGGACGCCCAAGTGCTCGTGGGTCAACGTGTCCTCATCGTGACGAAGCGGGGTTCCATTCCTGGTGTCATCGGGCGCAAGCCAGTCCACCTCATGGAGTCGGATGAGCGAGACAAAGTCGCGAAGGTGTCAGACCTTTGGATCGATATTGGAGCAACGTCACAGCGCGATGCGTTGAAGCGGGTCCGGGTGGGCGATCCCGCGGTCCTCGCGGCGACGGCTCTCGAACTCCCCGGCCATCACCTCATCTCGCGCAGCATCGACAACCGCATTGGCGCGTTTGTGGTGGCGGAAGCGCTGCGACTGCTCGTCCGTCCTCGAGCCAAAGCCGGCGTGCACGCCGTGGCCACCACGCAGGAGGAGATTGGCTGGTCTGGCGGCGGCGCGCGCACGAGTGCCACGAGCATCGACCCCCGCGTGGCCATCGTCGTGGACGTGACCCATGCGACGGATCACCCCGGCACGGAAAAGAAACAGCATGGGGATACCAAGCTCGGAGGTGGACCGGTGCTCGCCCGCGGATCTGCAGTCAACCCGTTGGTGTTCGAGATGCTCGTGGAGACGGCGGAAAAAGAAGGAATTCCTTACTCGCTTCAGGCAGCGCCGCGCGACACAGGGACCGACGCCGACGCCATACACACGGCCCGACAGGGGATCGCGACCGGTCTGGTGTCCGTCCCCAATCGATACATGCACAGCCCAAACGAAATGGTGGATATTCGCGATCTCGAGCGGGCGGCTCAGCTCCTCGCTGCGTTCGCGCGCCGCCTCACGACCAAGAGCGACTTCACTCCTCGCTAGCCGGCGTGCGTTCGGCACGGGCGAGCGCCTCATGAGCAGCTTCCCGTACCTGCTTATCGCGATCGTTTGTCAGCTCGACGAGGACGGCACGGGCCGCGGCACCTCCGGAGAGCCCCAACGCCTCGATCGCCGCCAGACGCGGCGCGATGGGCTTGCGCTTGAAGATGGACCCACCCGTTTCGGCGACTTTTGTGAGTACCTGGATCGCCTCCTGCGTCCCGATGCGGCCCATAGCCCGATAGTACTCGCAGAGGATCTCGGTATCCTCTTCGTTCTCGGCGGCAGCAACGAGCGGCATCACCAACGCCGCCATCCCGCGACCTAAGATCTCTCGGGACACGGCAAGGCGCACGTCGGGTTCGGGATCGCGAATCAGCGCACGAAGATGCGGGGCGGCGGCCCCGGTACCGATGCGCGCCAAGGCCACGCCGGCGGAGAGCCGAACACGGGCATCGGTGTGGCCGACCGCCTTGCCCAACGCTGGTACCGCCTCCTGCACCTCCAGCTCCCCTACGAGGTCGGCCATATTCCGCACGACGTACCATTGATGGTGGGAGAACATGCTGATGATGACGTCCATCCCCATCTGCGATTCTCGCAGGGCCTTCAGGTAGGCCCGTCGCTCGGCGAAGGTGGGCGCCTCCACCAGCTTGTCCAGCAAGACCTGTGTACCGCGCTTGCCAACATACCGCATGAACGCGACGGCATCCGAGGCGTAGAGCTCATCGACCACTAGTGCCGCAAACTGCACGAGCGCCTCGTGCGTCCCGATTCGCTGCAGGGCAATCGTGTAGGCACGAATACTGTCCTCGTCCGGCGCTCGCTCCCGCTCCTTGAGCACGGCGGACGCGGTCTCGAATGCCTCCTGACTCTTGCCCTCGACGATCATCGTGGCCACCCGCCGCACCGTGTCGTTCAGCTGACGCATGAGGTCGACGTCGCCTGCCCCTTCCAGCATCTCCTCTTCCGCTGGCTCCTCACGCGCTGGCTCCTCGGCCGGAAGCATCCCCGGCATCACCCCATCCTCCGTCATCACCACTTCGCGATGCACCCTCTGCGCGGGGGCCGCCCGTTTCTTGAGGGTCTCGGGCTGAGTCGCCTGCGGCTGAGTCATCTGTTCCAGCTCATCGAGCACGCCGGCGGCCTTGAGGGCATCGGTCACGCGGACGGCGGGAACCGATCCGCGTCCCTTCCGGGCCTGCGCAGCCGTGATGAGAGAGATCGTCAAGACATTCGCTTCGTGGAGCGTGCCCTCGACGCCGCCGGCCGTTTGGAGCTCCGCCGGAGGTCGGGAGAGGGTATACAGGAAGGTGAGAAGATCGAGCGCGGAGGCCTTGTGCGCGATGAACACGGCAGCAATGCCGTGCTCGCGCATTTGTTGCGAGAAGGTGGTAGCGAACGGCGTCTCGGGTGGGACGGCAACCCCTTCAATCGTAAGGGTGCTCCCGTACCGCAGCCGAACGGTCGCACTGCGCTCCGTCGTCAGTTCCACCAGTGAGCGCAGCGCGGCCTTGTGATCGTCAACGGCGTCCGGGGAGCGACGCAGGAGGTCGACGCAGCGTCCCAGGAGGACGGCGTACTTGTGTTCAAAGCGCATGGAATGGGCGTAAAGTACGAACCTAGAGGCACCTAGGCAAACACCACTGGGGGGTCGCTACTGGGATGCCTCGCGCAGCTCGGCGAGGGCCTCCCGCGCCGCCTCTTGCACGTCCCTGTCGCGATCGCGCACGAGCTCCTCCAATGTCTCCAGCACCGCCGGGTACCGGCTCCGCCGGAGCGCGTCGATCGCGGCCAGGCGGACCGGTTTGGGGCGACGCCCAAACCACCGTCCCGAATGGGCCGTGCGCATGAGGATGGCCACGGCATCCGGCGTTCGAATTCGTCCCAGCGCTTCCACGTATTCGGTTGCCAGTTTCGGATCCTTCTCGCGCTCGAGGATCGAGGCGAGCGGTCGGACGAGCGCCGTCGCTTCCGGCCCCTGCACCGCCGTGAGCACCAAGCGGCGGAGCCGGGGATCGCCCTCGGTGAGGAGCCGTGAGAGATGCCCGAGCGTCTCCGGTGTGCCCACTTTAGCGAGAGCGACCGCCGCGGCCTGCCGGACTCGGCCGTCGCGGTGCTCCAAGGCCATCGCGAGCTCGGGCACGACCTCTCGGATCCCCAGCTCTCCCACGAGCCACGCCGAGTTCCGGACCACGTACCAGTCCGGGTGCCGCAGCATAGAGACCATCAGGTGATAGCCCTCGTCTACGTCTCGCAGCGATCCGAACGAGATGCGACGCTCCTGCATGGTGGGCTGGGAGTTGATCTGATCCACCAGAACCTTCGTCCCGTCGGCCCCGGCCCGCCGTAACACACGCGATGCAGCATCGCCGTACCGGGAGTCCTGCAACATCCCCGTCACCTTCTGGAGGATGCCTCGCGTGAGGCCGCGGCGCAGTGTGATTCCATAACAGCGCCGAACATGATCGTTCGGGGCCTTTCCCTCGAGCCCGATCACGGCCGACAGCGCCTGGATCGCCTCCTCCAACCGGTCCGCTTCCAACGCATGCTGAACCTCCACACCCACCGCATTGAGCCGGTCCAGCACATCGTCACCGTGCGGGGAAGCCGCCAACCGGCGCATGGCGGCGGCGAGCGAGGTGAGGGGCGGCGCCCGTGTCACCGGCACCTCATGATCAAAGGCTTCGGCCGCGGAGGTTCCGGCCAGGGTGACGAAGACTCCGGTGCCGCGCCATTCAGCCGCGAGGTACTCAGCAAGTTCTTCGACATTGTCGGTGTCGGGGTCAGCTGCCAATCGCTTCAGCAGGTTGAGCACCTCCGATGGGGGCGCGCCCTTAGAGAAGGAGATGGTCGTGACGCCGTGGCGCTCGAGTTGCCCGATGAGTTCGGTGACCAACGGTAGGGCAGGAGCGATGGACTGGCCCTCGACCTCGATCGTTCCCTCGCGAACGAGCACGGTGATCGAACCGAGCTTGGTCAGGGCAACCAACGCACGGAGAGCAGCCTTCTGCTGGGCGACGTCGGGGGATGTGCGTATGAGGTGCGCAGCACGCGCAAACGTCACCGCAAAGTGATCAGGATTGATCATCAGCGAATCGCGAAGGTATCGGACCGCGGTCCTCGCGGCAACGCTCCTCGAGCGCCTCCACGACCTCCTCGACCGCGACCGGACGCAACGGCATCCCCAAGGCACGAGCAACGTCCACGCTGGGGGGTGCCTCGAGATCCAGCCCTTCGAGACGGTCCGCGTCCCACAACAATGCCCGCGAATCACCGTCGTAGGCCAGGACACCATCGACGAGTACCAGGCTGCGTTCCAGCGCCTCCGCGACGAACGCGAGGTCCTGGCTCACCGCCAACACGGCCACACCCTCACTGGTCACCTCGCGAACGATGCGGCTCACTCGGTCGCGACCAGCTCGGTCGAGCCCCTGCGTCGGCTCGTCCATGACGAGCACCCGGGCTCGCTGGGCCAGCGCCGCCGCCAGTGCCACGAGCTTCCGCTCGGCCGGAGCCAGGTCATATGGATGCGTGCCAACGACGGAAGAGAGCCCTACCCGCGCGAGTGCGTCAGCCGCCACCTCACGCGCCTCGGTGTCGCTCTGGCCGAGCTGCCGGGGAGCAAACGCCACCTCCTCCAGCACTGTCCGTGCGAACAATTGTTGGTCGGCATGCTGAAACAGGTACGCGGTCCAATTGGCCACGTCTTCGGGCTTCTTCCCCGACGTTGGTTGCTCGCCAAGCCACACCGTGCCGCGAACCGGCTGGAGCAGCGCGACCACCAGCTTGGTGAGAGTCGTCTTACCCGCGCCGTTCCTGCCCAGCAACGCCACGGCTTCGCCAGCCCGGAGCGTCAGCGACGCGCCGCGAAGTACGGACTCGGCGCCATAGGAGAACCAGACATCGTCCAAACGAACGGCCGTCACCGCCGGTACCGGACTGCGAGATCGTCGACGGTCACCGGGAATGGTGCCGGACAGCCGGCCCGGTACGCGATAGTGGCCGCCGTCGTGCTGGCCCCGGATTGAACGACCGGGAGCGTCGACAAGACGTCCGACGGGAGACCGTCGGATGCCAAATAGCCGCGGTCCATCACGAGGACCCGGTCGGATACGGACACGGCCCGATCGAGATCGGTGGTGGCGACGACGACGGTATGACGCTGGGCGAGCGCGGGCAGGAGAGCGTACACCTCTCGAGCCGCTAGCGGATCGAGCTCTTGGGCCGGTTCGTCGAGCAGCAACACGTCCGGTTGCACGCTGACCACCGCTGCAAACATGACCCGCTGCAACTCCCCACCTGACAGCGTTCGTGGATCCCGCTGAGCGAGGTGTTCGACATCCAACAGGTGGAGGGCAGCCTCTACCGCGTCCGTAATCCGAGCGCGAGGCCAGCCCAAGTTTGCAGGGCCGAAGGCCACCTCCTCACGGACCGTGAACGCCATCCCGGATAGCTGGGTCCAGGGCATCGGCAGGAGGACCCCCACCCGTCCGGCTAGCGCCTTGTGCCCCTCCTCCGTGGCCGGATCGTGTCCCAGCACCGACACCCGACCCTCCCGTAACCCTCCCGTGGTGTGCGGGGCCAGGCCGGCCATGGTAAGCAGCAGCGTGCTACAACCGGAGCCCAGAGCGCCGGTGACGAGCGTCACCTGACCCACGGCGAACTCCGCCCCGATCCGGCGCAGAACTGGGGCCGCACCGCTGGGATACGTGAAGCTGACCTGCTCGAGCTCGATGCTCATCCGACGATTCGAAACACGATGGCGAGCAAGGTGACCACCACCAGACCCCAGCGTACCACACGGTCGCGGGTCGTATCCAACGGCGGTGTAATTGCCGTGCGGGCTCGTCCGCCGGGACCCCGCGATTGGAGCGCGAAGGCCCGCGCATCCACTTCGGCCAGCGCCGCCAAGACGAGCGGCACGGCGAGAGGCACGATGGCTCTGACCCGTCGCGCAAGCGAGCCTCGGACTCTCAGCCCGCGACAGCGCTGCGCATCGAGGATGGCTCGGCCCTGTGCCTGAAGCCGGGGCACCGCCTGCAGCGTGGCCGCCAGGAGATAGCCCACCGCGAAGGGGACACCCCGATCCACCAGCGCATCGACCAGGCGGCCGGGGTGAATCGTGGCCAAAAGCATGAGAAACGCGACAACCATCGTCGTGATACGAGCACCGAAGACGAGGGCCCGACCCGGATCATCACCGATGACCGCGTGGATCAAGACCAGGAACAACCAGACGGGAGCCACGATGATGGCCGCCGGAAGGAGCACTCTCGGAATCCCGGCCAACACGGCGAGAGCCACATATACCCCGACGAGGGCGAGGGTGCCCTCGGGACTCGGGAGGGTAAACGTCAACACCATCGCGACCCCCACCACCGTGGTCGTCGTGAAGGGGTGTGCCCGATGGAGCACCCCCGTGCCGGGCTGGTACCCGACGATCACGCCCGACCGAGCGCCCGTGTCACGACGGGGAAGCGCGCCTTCATGCGGTCGGGGAGCGACGTCAAGACCGTTCGAACGAGGAGGAAGGTCACGGTCTTGTCGATGACGTCACTCACGAGGCCTCCCAAGAGGACAGACCATCCGAGGGAAACGCCAGCACCGCGAAGCGCCGTGATCACGGCAGAGACCCCGCCACCGGTGACACCCCCGAATATGTAGAAGGAAATGGGCCATGACAGCACGGCCGCCACGATCCCGAGCCCGATCCCTCCCGCCAGCGTCGTCGGAACGCTGCGAAAAACGCCCAGCCGGGCACTCATACCGGCGTAAATCGCAACGGCCAGCTGCACGGGTAGAAACCACAGCCACGTGAAGTTGCCGCTCACCACCGTGAACACGAGCTGTGAGAGAAAGCCTGTGGCCAACGCCACCCACGTTCCGCTCAAACCTGCGACGAGCACCGTGCCGACGGTGTCGAGGAATATCGGGAGGTGGATGACAGCAGTAATCTGTCCGAGCGCAAGATTGATTCCCACCGCAAGAGGAATCAGGGCAAGTGACTGAGGAGACACCGTTCTGCCGTCATGGTTAGATTTCGCGATCGATTCCCGTTACACCGACAGTCAAAGATAGACGATATGAGACGCGTTCCTAGCGCATTGATCGTGGGGTTAGCCCTAGCTCTTCACGCCTCGCTCCCGACTCCTGGCACCGCCCAGCGGACGGCTGATCCGACCCAGCTCGCCGCCCATCTCTCGTATCTGTCCGCTGATGCGCGAGAGGGACGGGGCATCGGGACGGTGGGTCTCGATTCTGCGGCGTCCTATCTCGCGCAGACATTCGCTTCGCTCGGACTACAAATGCCAGGTTCGGGGGGCTTCTTCCAGACCTTCACCATCGACCCGTCCGCCACGATGGCCGCTCACAGCGACATCGGCAACGAGACCGTGCGAAATGTGGTGGGCATCCTCCCCGGCAGCGGGGCGCTCGCCGAGCAGGCGATCGTGATCGGAGCCCATTACGACCACCTGGGCTATGGCGGCTCCGGGAGCCTCGATCCGGACAGCGCCGGCGTGATCCACAACGGTGCGGACGATAATGCCTCGGGCACGGCGGCCCTGCTCGAGGTAGCCCGACTCCTCGCGCAGCGCGAGGCCGGGCATCGCCGAACCCTGATCTTCGTTGCGTTCACCGCCGAGGAACTGGGTTTGATCGGGTCCGCTCACTATGTCAAGAACCCTCCGGTGCCGCTCTCCTCGACCTACGCCATGATCAATTTCGACATGGTGGGTCGGTTGCGGGACGGTAGACTGCTCGCGATTGGAACGGGGTCGGCACGAGAGCTGCCACAGCTCTTGGAGGCCGTGAACGGGACCCACGGCCTTACCCTCCGGCCGGTCGAGGACCCCTGGGGCCGAAGCGACCATTCCTCGTTCTATGGCGAGTCCGTTCCCGTTCTGCATTTCTTTACGGACACACACGAGGACTACCACCGCACCACGGACGACTGGCCCAAGCTCAACATCGATGGCCTCGCTCGGATCGCGGAATTCGCCGCCGATCTCGTGTGGACGTTGGCGACGCGTGACGAGTCGCTGACCTTCGTGAATGTGCCACGGCCACCTCCGGCAACTGGCGGTGGTGGGTACGGAACCTACCTGGGCACCATTCCCGATATGAGCGAGTCTCCCGGCGGTGTCCGCCTGACGGGAGTGCGGGCAGGCAGTCCGGCCGAAGCCGCGGGTCTTCGCAAGGGCGACATTCTCATTCAGCTTGGCGAGCACACGATTGGCAATCTCTACGACATGGTGGAGGCGCTGCGGGCGTATAAACCCGGCGAGGTGGTCACCCTGGTAGTGCTCCGAGACGGCGAGCGGATCGAAGCCACCGCGACCCTGGATCGGCGAGGTGGCTGAGGCGGTCCTCAAGGCGGATCCCGTGGTCCGAGCCTTACATGCTGCGTTCTGCCGTGACGTCTCTCGCCAAGAGCTGCTCCAGCTGGCGGCGACCCGAATGCAGGCGTCCGGACCTCCGTACACCGGTGTCTACCTTTACATGCTCCACGAGCACGAGCTCGTGCTCGAAGCCTTCGCGGGACGGCCCACGGACCTCACGCGCATCCCCGTGGGCACCGGGATCTGCGGACAGGCGATAACCGAGAAGCAAGACCTCAACATCCCCGACGTTCGACAAGCGGACGGGTACCTCGCGTGCAGCATCGAGACCCGTTCCGAGCTCGTCGTCCTCATCCGACGCCACGAGGAAATCCTCGGCGAGATCGACAT
Organism: Gemmatimonadales bacterium; assembly: GCA_041615815.1. Classification (GTDB taxonomy): domain Bacteria; phylum Gemmatimonadota; class Gemmatimonadetes; order Gemmatimonadales; family GWC2-71-9; genus JBDHDH01. The sequence continues at coordinate 43,183 of JBFJCP010000011.1, forward strand.
CGACAGCGACCTCCTCGACGGGTTCTCCGAAGTTGAGGTGCGGTCGGTCCGCGAGGTGGCGAACGCCATCGCCACGCTCCTCTGAGGTCCCGAAGCCGTTGATCCCCACTGAGCAAACGATCCGCGTCCGTGGCGTTGAGATCTTCACGCGTCTCGTGGGGAGCGGTCCGGATGTAATCGTGCTGCATGGGGGCCCGGGCGCACACCACGATTATCTACTCCCGCAATACGACGCACTGGCACGCCGTCGCTGTCTTCGGTATTACGACCAGCGGGGCGGCGGGCGCTCTCCCGTGTCGAGGGAGACGCCGGTGGGATGGCGTGAGCACGTCGCGGATTTGGACGCCCTCCTCGACCACTGGGCGCTTGCATCGGCAACCCTGCTGGGATACTCCTGGGGCGGCCTACTGGCTTTGCTGTACGCCACGACCCACCCCGAGCGAGTGACGCGCCTGGCCTTGGTGTCTCCGGCCCCGATTGTGGTCGGCGACCGACACGAGTTCGAACGACGGTTCGCCGCGCGGTCCAATGCACCGCTCATTCAAGAGCGTAGAGCCGCACTCCGATCGTCAGGGCTCAGAGAACGAGATCCCGCGACCTACCGCCGGCGTCTCTTCGAGCTTTCCGTGGCGGGATATTTTGCGGACCCGGATCGCGTGCAGGAGCTCACCCCTTTCCGCGTCACAGAACGTACTCAACGCGCCGTGTGGCAGAGTCTCGGGGAGTACGACTTGCGCGCACAGGTTGCAGACCTCGCCGTGCCCGCGTTGGTGATGCACGGTCGGCACGACCCGATCCCATTCGACTCGGCCCAACGCACGGCAACCCTCTTGCAGGCGCAGTTCGTGCCCATGGAGCACTCTGGCCATGCACCGCACGTGGAGGAACGCGCGCGTTTCGTCGAACAGCTCGACGCATTCCTGCCTGCTACCGGTGAGTAGAACCACCCCCTTCGCTGTCGCCTTCGCAGGGTTGGTGGAACGTTTCGAGACCATCCAGCGTGAGGCGAAGACGGCGGGGGGGGACCTGACCGACCGGGTCCAATTTGCCAAGCTGCCAACGGTCCAACGTCTGCTCTCCGATGTCGCACAACCCGAGCTGCTCGAAGCTCATCCGGATGCCGCGGACGAGTATCTCACCAGTATCTTTATCGGCTTCCGCTTCTGGGAAGCCGGTCAACCGATTGTCGCGATCGACAAACAGCGGTTCGAGCAGCAACTGCACACCTCCGCGCCGGCAGACGTGCCCACGGTTCCGGGCGATGTGTGCTACCTACAATGGCCGCAACGGTGGTTTTGGGCACAGATTGCCCCCGATGCTCCACACGAGCCCCTCGACGGGGTGTTTGTGGCGGGGTCCGGCCCACGAGGCGAGCGAACCGTGATGGCGGTCCTCGGACTGCGCCCCGAGCGCCACGGCTTCAGCCAGCTCGTCGTTCGGGCAACCCCGCATGACTTTCTCGCGGCGCATCGAGAGCTTCGCTCGCCTCCGTTCAGCCCTACACTAGAGGGGGGGAACGCCGCGGGCCTTCGCTCGCTGGTTTCCGTCGCCGAACTCCTTCACCTCGTCCTTCTCGCGCTCACTCACGCCACTGAGTAGGTTCTTCGTAGCGGCCATGGACAAGAAAGAAGTCGCCAGCACGCTGGAAGAAATCGCAGCGTATCTGGAGTTGAAAGGAGAGGACCAGTTCCGCGTGCGGGCGTACCAAACGGCCGCACGTGCCATCGCCGCCTTCCAGGGAGACCTCCGAGAGGCCCTTACCACCGGTCAGCTCGCCGAGCTCAAAGGGGTCGGTCCCACGACGCTCGACATCGTCACCCATGTGCTTTCCACGGGTACCAGCCCCGTTCTCGAGCAGCTGCGCGATCGGATTCCCCATGGGCTCGTCGAGATGCTCCGCATCCCGGGGCTCGGTGTGAACAAGATCCGGCAGATTCACGACACTCTCGCGATCGACTCCCTCGGAGAGTTGGAGACGGCAGCGCTCGACGGCCGTCTGGCCAAGTTGCCGCGGTTTGGGCCCAGGACCGCCGAGAAGGTCCTCCGGGGAATCCAATTCGTCCGCCAGGTCAGCGAGTTTCGGCTGCTCCACCACGCGCGTCAGGAGGCAGCGGCGCTGGCCGCCGCGCTCGCGGAGATGCCCGGCGTCGTCCAGGCCACGGTCGCCGGGAGTGTCCGGCGATGGCGGGAGTTGATTCGGGATCTGGATTTCGTGGTGGAGACCGACGGCCCGGCGTCAGGCCTCGTTGATCGACTCGGCATGGCGCCGGGCGTTCGTGAATTCGTGCTCCAGCACGACCGGGCGGTCACCCTCCGATTCTCCAGCGGCACGGTGGCGGATGTGTACTTCGCCTCGGCGGCCGACCGGGGATTCCAACTGCTGCGCGCCACCGGCTCCGGCGAGCACCTCGTGGCGCTCAAGGCCCGCGCCGAGGCTCTTGGACTCCAATGGAGCGATCAGGGACTCATGCGCGGCCGCACGCTCCTCGTCACACGCAGCGAGCACGATGTCTATGACCTCCTGGGACTACGGTACATCCCCCCCGAGCTGCGAGAAGGAAACGGAGAGGTGGAGGCCGCGGAGAAGGATCACCTTCCGGCGTTGATCGACGTCGACGACTTGCTGGGGTTTCTCCACTGCCATTCCAACTATTCGGACGGCGGGAGTACGGTGGCGGAATGGGCGGACGCCTGTCGAGCAGCGGGATACGCGTACATGGGGATCACCGATCACAGCGAAGCCGCCGCCTACGCCGGTGGGTTGGCTGCAGACCGGGTCGCCGCCCAGCATGCCGAAATCGATCAGGTCAATCGTCGATACACGGACTTTCGCGTCCTGAAAGGCGTTGAAGTCGACATTCTGGCGGATGGCTCCCTGGATTACACAGCGGAAATCCGGGCGACCTTCGATTTCATCATCGCGTCAATTCACACCCGTTTCGGGATGGGGAAGCGGGAGATGACCGATCGTATACTCACCGCCATGGACGATCCCTCCATGAGCATCCTGGGACATCCCACTGGCCGTTTACTGTTGTCCCGAGAACCGTATCCCATCGACTTGGACGCAATCTTCGAAAAGGCGGCCGCGGTGGGTGTTGCGATCGAGATCAATGCGGACCCACAGCGCCTCGATCTGGATTGGCGAGTGGCGCGCCGGGCGGCAGCGAAAGGTGTCACGATCTCCATCGGGGCGGATGCCCACAGCGTCACTGGCATGGAACACATGGATCTCGGCATCGGCATTGCCCGCAAAGGCTGGCTCGCCCCGAACCAAGTGCTCAACGCCCTTCCCGTCGACGCCTTTCTCGAGCGTGTGGCCCGCCGGAGAGCAGCTCGATGACGATGCGGCCCAATCTGCGAAACGCGCCGAAACGGATCGGACCGATCATCCGGAAACTCAAGAAGCAGTATCCGGACGCGAGATGTGCCCTCCATCATGAAGACGCACTGGAACTCCTCGTCGCCACGATCCTCAGTGCGCAGTGCACCGATGTGCGGGTGAACCTGGTGACGAAGCATGTTTTCCAGAAGTACCGATCGGCGTCCGATTACGCCGAAGCGAACCCAGCGGAGCTCGAGGAGGAGATCAAGTCAACCGGGTTCTACCGCAACAAGACGAAATCCATCCTGGGAATGGCCCAAGCCCTGGTGAAAGAGCACGCCGGCAGGGTGCCGCGCACCATGGAAGACCTGGTAAAGCTCCCCGGTGTGGGACGAAAGACCGCAAACGTGGTGCTCGGCAATGCGTTCGGCATCAACGAGGGGATCGTCGTCGATACACACGTCAAACGGATCGCCAACCGTCTCAAGCTCACAAAACAGAGCGACCCCGTGAAGATCGAGCCGGATCTCATGAAGCTCGTCCCCCGAAAGGAGTGGGCCCTGTTCTCACACCTCGTGATCTTTCACGGGCGGCAGATATGCAGCGCCCGGAAGCCCAAGTGCGAGATCTGTCCAGTCAACACGCTTTGTCCCACTTCCTCCGTGTAACGACGGCGCCGGTGATCAAATCATGAAGATCGAGTTCGCCGTCGCCTGTGACTACGCGCTCGTCGATCAGCATGGGAAGCTCTCGGTGCTCGGCATCTTCCAGCATATCTGGGTGGCCCAGTTTCCTGCGGTCCATCGCCGCTTGTATCTCGTCATCCGCCTCAAGGGAACCCGCACCGAAGTGGGCGAGCACCCAGTGTCCATCTGCTTTCGTGACGAGGATGACCACGACGTGTTGACGGGCCGAGGCACCGTCAATTTCTCCGAGCCTCCGGCCGGCGTTCTGGAGATCGAGGCCGGTGCCGTGCTCGTGTTCGACGTGCCGTTCGCGAAGGCGGGCCGTTATCGGTTCGAGATCACCGTGGACGAGGACGTGCGAACCGAGGTCCCCATCACGGTCGGCCATCGGCCTAGTTCACGCGCGCCTGAAGTCGCCTGATGGCGGTCATCACGGGCAGATGACCCGGCATCTTGTCCGATGCTCGAGTCAGCTCCGCAAGCGCCTCGAGCAGCTCCCCACGACGTTCGTAGATGCGTGCGAGATTGACGTGCGGAAAGTGCGGGGCTTCGTATCGCGGGGCCTCGGTGGCTTGCTGCAGCCAGGCAATCGCTTCATCGTCGCGCCCCAACTGCATCAGGTACGCGCCAATGTCGTTGTACGGATTGCCAAACGTGGGGTCGACGACAATGGCACGCTTGCACTCGGCAATGGCCTCTTCATAGCGCCGCTGCATACTGTAGACCCATCCGAGGAACGTATGCGCTTCCGCGGTGGGCCGCGCGGCAATCGACGCTTGGTAAAGCCGGATGGCGTCGCCAAGATTGCCGGCTCGCTGGCACTCGTAGGCGCGCTGGAATAGCTTGAGCGCCTGCTCCGGGTCATTCATACACTAACTAGAGAAACTACCCTTCGCGCACGCCCCGTGAAGTCCCGCAACCTTTCTTGGGTCATCCTCGCGGCCGCAATCGCGCTGCTGGCGGTGGCGTACGATCTGGACGGCTATCCGCTGCTGGACCCCGATGAGGGGCGAAACGCAGAGGTTGCCCGCGAGATGGCCGCCGGCAACGACTATGTCCTGCCTCGTCTCAATGGTCTCCCATATCTCGACAAACCAGCACTGTTCTTCGCCGTGGAAGCCGCGCTGATGGAGGTCATGGGACCGACGGTGCTCGCCGCGCGTCTCCCCTCCCTCATCTTCACGCTGGCCACCCTCATCGTCGTAGCCTGGTTCGGGAAGCGACATATTGGTCTCGACGGCGGCCTGGTAGCGGCCGTCGCGACGGCCACCACTCCATTTACGCTCGCGTACGCCCGCACGGTCATCTTCGACAGCACCCTGACGTTTTTCATGACGGTGGCGATCGTTGGCTTCTATGAAGCCGTCGGACGGATGGAAGGGCAGAAAGACGGAGAGCTGAAAGTGGGACGCGACGACCCTTCTGTCCCTCCCACCTTCCAACCGTCACCCGGAAATGAGGCGGGGAGTCGGGGAACCTACTGGTCCGCCATCGCCTGGGCCGCGGTGGCGCTTGGCGTTCTGACCAAGGGTCCCGTGGCCCTGGCGTTACCTCTGATGATCGGATTGCCATTCGCGATCTCACGACGGGCGTCCCGAGCCGTCGCCGACCCCATCGGCATCCTGCTGTTCGCCGTCATCCTGATGCCATGGCTCATCGCCATGTCCCGGCGCATCCCTGAATTTCTCGAGTATGCCCTCGTCACGGAAACGTTGGTGCGTCTCACGACACCCGCACTCGGGCGAAGTGAGCCGTGGTGGTATTTCCTCCTGATTCTTCCCGCCGCCGCGCTTCCATGGACCGTAGTCGTGCTGAGCGGATGGCGAGCGATCCGCGATCGCATAAAGCAACGGGATGCCCTCGTCACACTGCTCACGATCTGGATCGCGGTACCCCTGATCTTTTTCTCTCTGTCGAATTCGAAACGCCCGCAGTACATCCTGCCGCTGATTCCAGCCATCGGGTTGCTGGTTGGGCTCCTCGCTGCCAAACACAAGGGCCGTTTCCCGGGGGCGCGTGCCGCCGGAGCCTTCTTGTGCGTGCTCGGCGCCGGACTGATTGGCGCGCACCGGTGGATCCCCGCAATGGTCGCGGCTACCCCCGCAATCGCCACCACCATCCCGCAGACGGCCGTAGCGCTCGGACTCATCTGCGTGGCCTGTGGGACGGGGGCGTGGTGGTTCGCAGCCGAGCGCATGCGAGTAGTCCTCATCCTGTGTCTTCCCGTAGCGTGCATTCCTTTTATCAGTCGCGCCTTGATGGACGAAATCGGTGTGGAGCGATCAGCGCAGCCAGTGGCCGAGGCCGTCGGTCCACTCGTCACACCCGCCAGCGAAATCGTCGCGATCGAAGCCTTTCCTCTCTCTCTCCCCTTTTATCTGCGCCGCACACTCACCGTGGCCACTCACGATGCCCGTGTCATGACGAGTAATTACCTCATGCGCCATCACGAGCGGTGGAGACGCGAGTCCGGCACGACCCTGCGCCCGGGAGACTGGTGGTTGGAGGCGCTCGCTGAGTGCCCCCGACCCACACTCTTCATCGTTCAGAGTGCTGACCGCCGAGCCCGGCCCTTGCTGGACAGTCGGCTCGAGCTGCTGATCGACACGGGCCGATACGCCGCCTACGGACCGTGCGGGTCCAGCGGCCTCGCGTCTCGACCGCCGCTCCCTGGAATCGAGTAATGTGCGGAATCTTTGGCGCCGTTCGGGTCGACTCCCACCCGCTCTGCGATCCCACGCTGGTCTCTCAGATGGGTGTCACCGTCAAGCATCGGGGCCCCGATGGGCAGGGTCTGTTCGAGAGTCAAACGGCGATCCTCGGCGCCACGCGACTGCGGGTCCGCGACCTGAGGGCAGCGGGAGACCAGCCATTCTCGGATCCGACGGGACGGTATTGGCTCGCGTGTAACGGAGAGATCTACGACGCGGCCCGCTGGCGAGCTCGGTATCCCGACTACCCGTATCGTACACGATCGGATATCGAGCCCCTGCTCGCGGCGATCCACCATCGGGGCCTGAGAGTCCTGACGGACATCGACGGCATGTTCGCCATCGCCCTTTGGGATCGGCACGAGGAACGCCTCACGCTCGTCCGAGACCGAGCCGGCGAGAAGCCTCTCTTCTACGCGCAGCTTGGAGGCGAAGTCTGGTTCGCCTCCGAGATCCAGGCACTCCTCCGGCACCCCCGAGTCTCGCACGAGCTCGATCCGGCGGGCCTCGATGACTTGTTCACCATCGGGTACATCCTCGAGCCCCGCTCACCCTTCACCGCCATCCGGAGAATCCCCGCGGGTACCATCGTCAACTTCGCTGCTGCGGGAATCGAAGAAATCCGGTTCTGGAATCCGGTGGCTCAGGCAAAGGCTCCGGAGCGAAGGCGAGACCCGATACGGCAGCTCGACCGTCTGCTCCAGCGAGCCGTCGCCCGACAGCTCGTGGCGGACGTCCCGATGGGGGTATTCGTCAGCGGTGGGGTCGACTCGTCGCTGTTGGCAGCCATGGCGGTGAAGACCCTGGGTCCTTCGCGAGTCGCCATGTTTTCGGTGGGATTCTCCGCAAAATCGTTTGACGAAAGTGCGCATGCCCAGCGGCTCAGCCGGCATCTCGGCACGACGTGCCACGTGGTGCGGGCCGATGAAGACGACCTCCGCACCGCGTTGGACGCGGTGACGGCATCGGTGGCGGAGCCCATCACCGATCCTGCCGTCCTGCCAACGTTTCTCTTGGCGCGAATGGCGCGCCACCACGTGACTACCGTGCTCAGCGGTGAGGGAGCGGATGAGCTATTCGGAGGCTATCCCACCTATTTGGGACATCGCTACGGCGCGCGGTACGCCGCGGCGCCTCCCCTCTTGCGGCAAGCACTCACACAGGTGAGCAAACTCTTGCCGGTGTCGCACGGCAAGGTACCGGTCAGTTGGATGTTACGACGCTTTCTCGCCGCTGACGCCCAACCCTGGCACGAGCGGCACGTCACCTGGTTCGGAACCGGGCTCCGGACCAGTCAGGAGATCGGGCTCTGGCTTCAGCGGCGCGCCCGATTCTGGGAAGGGCTGCCCGACGACCCCGTCTCGGCGGCCACGCTCTTCGACTACCAGACGTACCTTCGGGATGGTTTACTGGTGAAATTGGATCGAGCGACCATGCTCAATTCGCTCGAGGCTCGAGCTCCATATCTGGATCGGTCGGTCACGCGGTTCGCGCTGGGATTGCCGTCGGAGCTCAAGGTCCGGAGCCTGACAACCAAGTGGCTTCTCAAGCAGGTTGCCAGTCGGTGGTTACCGGCTCGCCATGTACACCGGCGGAAGCGGGGATTGAGTGTTCCCATAAGCAGTTGGTTGAACGGAGGCCTCCGTGGAGAGGTCGATCGATTGCTGGCGCCAACGCAGCTCCCGGAAGCAAGTGGCTTGCGGCCGGAGCGGATCGCCGCCCTGGTGAGCCAGCACCGGCGCGCCGAGGCCGATCACGGCCGTGCCCTGTGGACCCTTTTGATCTTTCAACGCTGGTGCGAACGGTGGCTGGGAGGCCAACCATGAATCGCGACGAAGCTCTGACGCTCATGCACGAGTACACCGAATCCGACGCGCTGCGAAAACACATGTACGCGGTGGAAGCGGCCATGCGCGCGTATGCGGAGAAGTACGAGCAGGACGAAGAGACGTGGGGCGTGGTAGGTCTGCTGCACGACTTCGATTACGAGCGGTATCCCAATCAGGAGCATGACCCGACGGAGGGCCATCCGTCGTTTGGTGTCCGCCTGCTCCGAGAACGGGGAGTACCCGAGCCAATGTGCGAAGCGATTCTGGGACATGCCAGCTACACCGGGATACCACGGGAATCGCTCCTGGCCAAAACGCTGTTTGCCGTAGACGAGCTGTGCGGTTTCCTGGTAGCCTGCGCACTCGTCCGCCCATCCAAGAGTCTGCAAGACCTCGGGGTCAAAAGCGTAAAAAAGAAACTCAAGGACAAGGCCTTCGCGCGCGGTGTCAATCGCCAGGAGGTGCTCGAAGGAGCCGAGGAACTAGGCGTGCCGCTGGACCAGCACATTCAGTTTGTCATCCAGGCCTTGCGACCGGTGGAAGGGGAGCTCGGGCTGGGCTGATCGTGCATAACAACGCGGGGACGAGTCTACCGGGCGACCGCGGGCCGGTTCAGCGAGCGCTCGATCGTACCTCCGGGGGCCGCAACATCCCCGGGAATCGAATCACGCACCTCGCCGACGGGCCCGAGACGTTGGCGCAGATGGTACAGTTCATCGAGAGCGCCAGCCGGTGGGTTCACTTTGAGAATTACATCATCCGCAGTGATCGCACTGGACACACATTCGGGGATGCGTTTATCGACGCTGCCAATCGGGGTGTGGCGGTTCATGTCTTGTACGACCCCCTGGGATCACGGGGGACGAGCCGCGGATTCTGGAAGCGCCTGCGCAAGGCAGGCGTGAAGGTCCGACCGTTCAACCGTCTCAATCCGTTCCGTCCGATCCGCTCGGTCCGGCGAAATCACCGAAAACTCGTGTCGGTGGACGGACAACGAGCCGTGGTGGGCGGTCTTTGTATCGGTGACGAATGGGCCGGCCGTCCCACCCGCGGGATCCCGCCGTGGCGGGATACCGCGGTGGCGCTCGAGGGTCCCGTGGTGCCGGCCCTCGACGCCACGTTCGCCCGGCGGTGGGGGCAGACAGGCGGCCCGCTCCCCGAGGGAGCGGGCACCGGCGCCGGTCCATGCGGGCCCGCCGCCGCTCGAGTTGTCGACGGCATTCCGGGGAAACTGCGCCTGTTTCGCACGCTCGAGCTGTTGATCGCCGGTGTCGCGGACCGCCTTTGGATCACGGACGCTTATCTTGTTGCTCCCAGCCCGCTCTACGCTGGCCTTCTGGCCGCTGCGCGCGACGGCGTGGACGTACGACTGTTGGTTCCGGGCCGCACCGACATCCCCGCCATCCGCGCCCTGACACGCGTGGGATACCGCGAGCTGCTCGAAGGCGGGGTGCGGATCTGGGAATCCCACGGACCGATGCTGCATGCCAAGACCGTCGTCGTGGATGGCACGTGGTTCAAGGTGGGGTCCACCAATCTCAATCCATCCAGTTTCCTGAGCAATCACGAGCTCGATCTGCTGATCGAAGACTCGGAAGTCACCACCGCCGCGGCCCAGCAATTCCGACGGGATCTGGCCGACGCCGCAGAGATCGTTTTGCGAATGCGCCGCGGACCCGCGCGCATCACTCACCGCCTACCACCCACCCTGGAGCCGGCGGACGACGCGCCGCCGGTCCGCGGACCTGCTACTGGCCGAGAGCTCACCCGTCGGGCCGTCATGACCCTGGGCCAGGTCGCCGATGGCGCCCGGCGCTCCATCGGGGGGGCGTTGGTCTTCGCCTCGGTGGGGACCGGCGTACTGTTCGCTGCGCTGCCGCGCGTGATGGGCTACGCCATCGCGGTGATCTCTTTTGCGCTGGGGGCCGGAGCGGCGTGGAATTTTTTCCGGCGTCGGGCGTATCGTCGCAGCTGATCTCAACGTTTCCTGGAGCCCGTGCGTAAGAATCGTATGGAGGATGGGGAGCTCGCCGCGCTGGCCCAGGCGGGCGACCGAGAGGCATTCGGTGAGTTGGTGCACCGGTATGCCGCCCCCGCCCGCCGTCTGACGCGCGCGGTCCTCCGGAACGACGCGGATGCGGACGACGCGGCGCAAGACGGGTTTCTCGCAGCACTCCGGACGATCGGCCGCTACGATCCCACGCGCCCATTCGGACCGTGGCTCATGCGAATCGTCGCCAACGCGGCGGCGGATCGCCGTCGGCGGCGACGAGTGCGCGAAACCGAGGCGCTGACCCCGAGCCTCGCCTCGCCGGCTGCGTCGCCGGACGAAGAGGCTCACCGGGAGGGGCTGAGGAGCGCGCTGCGGGAGGCCCTGGCCACGCTGCCGGAGCGTCAGCGGCTCGCGATCGTGTTCTTCGACGTCGAGGGGTACAGCCATGCGGAGATCGCAGAAGTGCTTGGTGTACCGGCCGGGACCGTGCGATCCGACGTGTTTCATGCCCGCCGAGCGTTACGACCGGCGCTCGAAGCGTGGCGAAATCGGACCGAGGAGGCCACATGAATGATCGGTCTGCATTCGATCATCGGCCCGACCCTGAGTTGGGGCCTGCGCTTCGGGCGCTGCTGACCGCCGAGGACGACGCGGCCTTCGTGTCGAGGGTCGTAGAGGCGGCCGCGCTCCAGGAGAGCGGCCGCTGGTGGGAAGTCCTCGGGTCCTGGGCTGCACCGGGCTTCGCCGCCGCCCTTGTCCTGGCGGCCGTCTCCGCCTGGTTTGCCGTCACGGCTGGTGCCAACGGTGACTCGCCTTTGGGTGATCCCTTGGCCGCCGCCAGTGAGGCCGCGGCCGTCCCGGCGTACCTCATATCGGCTGACGTCCCCGATGTCGACGCCGTGATGACCGCCCTCTTCGAAGATCAGTAAAAAAACCGAATAGCAACGCTGGAAGGGAAGCGATAGCATGTTGAATCGATCCAAGCTGTGGGCTGCCGCGCTGCTCTTCGCCGTATTCGCGGCGGGAATCGCCGTCGGCGGGGCCGCATCGGCTGCGTGGGGAGACCCCCGAGGCAGTGAGGCCACCGATGGCCGGCGGGGGCGCTACGCGGAGCGGTTGCAGCAAGAGCTGGCACTGAGCCAGGAGCAGCGCGACTCGGTGGATGCCATTCTCGCGCGGCGCAAGGCCGCCATGCGCGCACTCTGGAGCGAGATGGAGCCTCGCTTCGACTCCCTCCGCACCGCCATTCGCGCCGAGATCGCGACGCTGCTCGATGCCGAGCAGACCGAAGCATACCGGGCCCTCATCGCCCGAAGCGACAGCGCGCATGCCCATCGGCATCACCGGGGGCGCAATGGTCGCTAGGCAATGGCTCGCAGCCGTGCTGTGCGCTGGAGCGCTCGCCGTCGCATCGGAGACGCTTCACGCTCAAGCGGAGACCGTGAGCCTCGACGATGCTGTAACAGCGGCCCTCCGTGCGCACCCGCAGGTGGTGCAGGCACGTGGCCAGCTGGACATTGCGGCCGCCTCTCGCCGATCTGCGGTGGGCGCCTGGCTGCCCACGATCAACGGGACCTCCGGGTGGAGCCGCAACTCATCCAGCCGGTTCGACCCCAACACGCAACGGACCGTCAGCAGCGGGGCGGGTTCGACCTATTCCGCGGGATTCGACGCCCGGATGGAGCTGTTCGACGGGCTTCGACGAGTGGCCGACAATCGTGCCGCCAATGCCGATGTGGCCAGCGCCGACGCGGGGCTGATCAATCAGGAGTTTCAGGTCACACTGCAAACGAAGCAGGCCTTTTTCACCGCGCTCGCCGCCGATGAGCTGGTCCGAGTGGCCGAGACGCGCATCCAACGGGCGGAGGAGCAACTCAAGATCTCCATGGACAAGTTGGCGGCCGGGAGCGCCACCCGGTCCGATACGCTCCGCGGCCGGGTCGAGCTGGGAAACGCACAGCTGCAACTCCTCAATGCTCAGACGCAGCGGGCCACCGCGGAAGCCGACCTCGCCCGGTTGATGGGCAGGGACGGCCCCGTCCGCGCGGCGAGCGACCCCACGTTGTTCGACCGGGTATCGTTGGACACCGCTCAGCTGCGAGAAGAGGCGCTGGTCCAATCGCCCTCGATCGGTCAGGCGCTCGCCGACGCCCGGGCCGCAGACGCTCAGGTAGCGGCCTCCCGAGCGCAGTACTTCCCATCGGTCTCGGCATCGTTCTCGAACTCCTGGACAGGTGCAGCTCTCGACCAGCTCGGCAACACCTGGTCCGTTCGGGTGAACCTCTCGTGGCCGCTGTTCAACGGGTTCACACGGGAGACGAATCTCGCCCGCGCCTCGGCGAGTCAGGATGCCGCTCGTGCGCAAGCGGAGGACGCACGCCGGCAGGTGAATGCGGACCTCACCCAGTACCTTTCCGCCGTGGCTTCGGCCCAGGCGCGAGTCGAGATCGCCCAGGCCAGCCGCGCCGCTGCCGACGAAGATCTTCGGGTTCTCAGAGAGCGGTACCGTCTCGGCGCCGCCACGATCCTCGACGTCCTTACCTCACAGGTCAACCTGGATCAGGCAGAGGTCGACATGGTCCAAGCGCGCCTCGATTATCTGGTAGCAAAGGCACAGATCGAGGCCTTGGTCGGGAGAGAGTTATGACGAGCGCCGCCGAAATGGATTTTCGAACCGGTGATATCCCAACGCCGGACATCATCATCCTCACCCATAAGCTCTCACGGGATTACGAGCTCGGGGCGGAGGTGGTGCACGCGCTGCGTGACGTGGACCTCCAGATCCGGAGGAACGAGTTCGTGGCCATCATGGGGCCATCCGGATCCGGCAAGTCGACACTCATGAATTTGCTCGGCTGCCTCGATACCCCTACGGGTGGTGAGTACTGGCTCAACAGTCAAAAGGTCAGCGAACTCGATGACGATGAATTGGCCCGTATCCGAAACAAGGAAATCGGATTTGTATTCCAGACATTCAATCTCCTCCCCCGCGCCACGGCGCTCCACAATGTGGAATTACCGTTGATCTATGCGGGGATCCCCGCCAAACAGCGGCGAGAGCGGGCCGCCGATGCCCTGAACCGGGTTGGGCTTGGCGACCGAATGGAGCACCGCCCCAACGAACTGTCCGGCGGTCAGCGGCAACGGGTCGCCATTGCCCGGGCGCTGGTGAACAACCCCAGCATCCTCCTGGCAGACGAACCCACTGGAAACTTGGACAGCGTCACCAGCCAAGAGATCATGGAGGTGTTCGAGGCGCTCCACGGTCACGGACACACGATCATTCTGATCACGCACGAGCACGACATTGCTACCCACTCCCAACGCCAGGTTCACCTGCTGGACGGCAGGATCGAACGAGACATCTCTACTGCGAGCATCCAGGCATGATTCATCGATATACGTACCGCGTCGCGTTTCCGGCCTTCGCCGTTGCCCTTGTGGCGTGTTCTGAACCACCGCCGCCACCCGTGTATCAAGCGGTTCCCGTTGCCAGCCGCGACATCATCGTCTCGGTGAGCGCTGCCGGAACCGTAGAGCCGGTTACCACCGTCGACGTGAAGTCCAAGGCGTCCGGTGAGATCGTGGCTACCGCGGTCGAAACCGGCGACGTCGTGGATGCAGGAACGGTGTTGGTTCGGGTCGATCCCCGAACCCCGCGCAACGCCCTCGACGAGGCGGAGGCCGACCTCGAGGTGGCGCAGGCACAATTGACCAATGCCGAGTCGCAGCTCCGCAGAGCGCAGGAGCTGTACGGGACGCAGTCGATTACCGAACAGGAGTTCGAGGCGGCGAATCTCCAAGCTGCCACGGCCAAGGCGCAGTTGGTTCGCGCCCAACGCTCCCTGGAAGACGCCCGGATCGCTTTCGAGGACACCGAGGTGCGGGCCCCCATCCATGGCGTCGTCATCCAGAAGAGTGTCGAGGTGGGGACGGTCATCTCGTCCGCGACGCGGGAAGTGGGGGGTGGCACGGTGCTGCTCCAGATGGCGAACCTCGATACGGTCCAGGTCCGCACCCTGGTCGACGAAACCGATATCGGAAAGATCCAGCCAGGCCTCGACGTCACCATCACTGTCGATGCGTACCCCAACCAGCCGTTCCGCGGCGCCGTGTTGAAAATCGAACCCCAGGCCACAGTGCAGCAAAACGTGACCATGTTCGCCGTGCTCATTCGCATCGCAAACCGCCAGGGACTTCTGCGACCGGGGATGAACGCCGAAGTGGAAGTGCACGTCGGTTCTCGGCAAGATGTTCTCGCCATTCCGAACGCGGCGCTGCGCACGCAGCGTGACGTCGCGTCCGGCGCGCAGGTGCTGGGTCTCGATCCGGAAGTCGTCGATCAACAGATTGCGGCGGCCCGGGAGGGCGCCGGTGCGGCGTCTCTCGCCGGCTCGATGGCAGGGTCCGAGGAAGCCGGTCCGGAAACCATCACGTTCGGTGGTCGTACCGTTGAACTGCCGGAGGGCGTGACCGCCGAGCAGGTCCAGAGCATCTTCGGCAAAATGCGCTCCGGTGGCGGCCCGCAGGCGCTGTCGCAAGAGGAGCGAGCCATCATGGCCCAGGTTCGCAACGCCATGGGCGGAGGGAACGCGGGCCGAGGTGCGCGGCGTGCCCAGGGCGGCGGCAGCGACTACCTGTTTGGCGGCAATTACATCGTCTTCGTTCTGCGAAACGGCGAACCGCAGGCGGTGCCCATTCGTACTGGCCTTACGGACCTCGACTATTCCGAGGTCGTCTCAGGCCTCTCCGAGAGTGATACCGTGTTGATTCTCCCCTCCGCCAGCCTCGTCGCGAGCCAGGCGGAATGGCAGGAGCGTATCCAACGGGTCCGCGGCGGTGGTCTTCCGGGCGTGCAGCGACAATCGTCGGGATCCCAAGGAGGTCGGTGATGCTTTTCGGCGAGATCATCGGGGTGGCCCTTGGCGCGATTCGGGCCAACAAGCTGCGATCGTTTCTCACCGCGCTCGGCATCGTGATCGGCGTGGGCGCCGTCATCACCATGGTTTCCTTGGGGAACGGCGCGCAGAAGGCCGTGCAAGAACAGATCGAATCCCTCGGAACCAACCTTCTGTCGATCTACCCCGGTCAGCGGTTTCGGGGAGGAGTGGCGAGTCAGGACCGTGAAAGCCTCACGTCAGACGACGCCGCCGCGCTCGAGCGCGATGCACGGGGCCTCTCCTCGGTGGTCCCGGAGCTTCGCGCCAACAAGCAGGTCAAGTACGGCAATCAGAACCTCAACGTGAGCGTCACCGGCACGGTCACAGCCTACGCTCCGGTGAACAAATACGAGGTAGCCGTGGGATCGATGTTCACGGCTGGCGACGAAGCCGCGCGGAAGCGGGTGGCGGTGCTGGGCTACGCCATACCCATCATGTTGAACATCCGGCCTGAGATGCTCGTCGGCAAACAGGTGGACATCGGTGGCGTTCCTTTCGACATCATCGGGGTGCTGGCAGAAAAGGGCGCCCAGGGAAGCTGGCGCAACCCCGATGAGATCATTCTCGTTCCGCTCCAGACCGCACAGTTCCGGCTCATGGGAACGGACAGGCTGGGGTCGATTACGGTGGAAGTGGCCTACAGCGACTCGATCGCCACGGCAATGCTGGAGATCGAGCGCGTCATGCGGCGCGAGCATGCCATCCCCCCCGGTGGCGACAACGACTTTCAGATTCTCAGGCGCTCGCAGTTCCTCGCGACCCTCGAGGATACGACCCAAACGTTCACCATCCTCCTCGCAAGCATCGCGGCGGTGAGCTTGCTGGTGGGTGGGATCGGCATCATGAACATCATGCTCGTGTCGGTGACGGAGCGCACCCGCGAGATCGGGGTGCGTAAGGCCCTGGGCGCCACGCGAAAGAACATTCTGCTCCAGTTCCTCGTCGAGGCGCTCGTTCTCTGCATGCTCGGCGGCGTACTGGGCATCATGTTCGGCTCTGGCGGAGCCATCGCGCTGTCACGATTGGCCAACTGGAACACGTTGCTCTCGCCGGGCGCCATCGTCCTCGCCTTCTTCTTCAGCGCGGCCGTGGGCATCTTCTTCGGACTTTGGCCGGCCAAACGCGCAGCGGCGTTGGATCCGATAGAAGCGTTGCGATACGAATGACGACGCGGGGTGGGCAGCCGGGAGCCAGGAGCGGTGACCGATGAATCCCGCTTCCGGCTCCCCACTCCCCGCTCCCCGCTTTCACGTCCGCGTCCCGGCCTCCACGTCCAACCTCGGCGCCGGGTTCGACTGCCTCGGCCTGGCGTTGGATCTATGGTTAGACGCCCGAGTCGTGCCTGGGGGCGGACCACCGGTCTACCGAGCCGCGCTCGCCGAATTGGCACCAGAGTCGGACATTGTCACCGGTCTCATCCGTGATCACCTTCCCACCGATCACCACCTCGAGCTGACATCGGACATTCCAGTCGGACGCGGGCTCGGCTCGTCGGCCGCCGCGATCGTTGCCGGAATTGCACTCAAACATCTCTTGGAGGGCCAGCACGTGGATGAGGATCGCCTGTTCGAAGAGGCCAACACCCTCGAGGGACACCCCGATAACGTCGGACCGGCCGTCTACGGCGGGCTCGTCTGGTACACAAATCGGCCCAACCCGCTCACCATCCACCCGAGCCTCGCCATCGCGCTCGCGATTCCTCGGATCGCCGTCGACACGAAGCAGGCGCGGGCGATGCTTCCCAAAGCCGTGAGTCGAGAGATCGCAGTTCGACAGGCCCGTGGTGCCGGTGCGTTGGTCCAGGGCTTGGTCACCGCCGATCCAGCGCTCATCGCTTTTGGCATGCAGGATCAGTTGGCGGTTCCCCACCGCCGCAAGCTCATACCCGGCTTCGACGCCGCGGTCGCGGCAGGTGAAGGGGCGGGAGCACACGGCGTGACCATTTCGGGTGCCGGCTCTACCGCGGTGGCGGTATGCCCCAACGCCCGTGCACGACCCGTGGCCGCCGCCATGGCCGCCGCGCTCACGAGCGCCGGCAACGATGCCCGTGCTCACCTTCCTCAGGTGTGTCCCACGGGATACGAGATCGCCACCACCCGCTGAGCACCATGGCGAATCCACTCACATGCTCCTGACAAAGCTCGAACACGCCTCGGATCGTCAGCCGGCCTCCGAGGATTAGTTTTGCACCTGTCATCGCGGGAGAGCCGATTGCACCGAACCCTTCTCGCCCTCGTGGCGTTCGCAACGGTCCTCGGCTGCCGCCAGGATGAGCGTTCGGCGTCCACCACCCAACACGAGGACGGCGATCGTGCGACCGTGGAGACCACCCCTTCCCCCCGAAGCGGCTTTGCACTCGCCTACAACGCACAGCGTGGTCGGCTGGTGTTGTTTGGGGGATCCGACTCCGCGAACCAACGTCTTGGCGACACGTGGGAGTGGGACGGGCGGCGATGGTCTCAACGGGAGGTGCCCGGGCCAGACCCACGCAGCGACGCACAGATGACGTACGACAGTCGGCGGCATCGCGTCGTACTCTTCGGCGGGCTCACACCCGATGGCCGAATGGGCGATACGTGGGAGTATGATGGCTCTGCCTGGGCCCAAGTCGCGCACAGCGGCCCCAAGCCGCGCAACCTTGGCGCGATGGCGTTTGACGAGCAGCGCGGGCGCTCCGTGCTCTTTGGAGGCACCGGCCCGCAGCGGGAGCGTCTCGGTGGCACGTGGGAATGGGATGGCGAGCACTGGTCGCAGCAAAGCGATTCCGGCCCAGAGCCACGGGGCGCACACGCCATGGCATACCACGCGACCCGGGCCGCCGTCATGCTGTTCGGCGGCTACGACGGGAGTGCCACCCGTAAGGACTTGTGGGCGTGGGACGGGACGGCGTGGACGGCGGTGATGGGAGCCGATGCGCCGGTGCGGCTGCACCACGCTCTCGGCTATGACGCCGCCCGTGACCGGCTCGTGGTGTTCGGGGGGTTCGACGACGCGGGGCGGGTGGGTGATACGTGGGAATGGGATGGCGTGCGCTGGACGCAAGCTTCCAAGGATGGCCCACCGGCGCGGGCCGAGCATGATGGAGTGTTCGTCCCGGGTATGGGACTTCTCGTGTTCGGTGGGGTCGTTGGTCAGGGAATGGCGCTTGCCGAGCGCGTCAAGGTGGCAGACCTCTGGTTGTGGAATGGCATGACCTGGGAGAAGCGATAGCCTCCGATACGTCCCTTCCGGCCGCTACTGCCCTCTTTGCCTCCCATTCAACCACTCCAACCTCGCGCCGATCTGCTTGGCGTGATGCCGGCAATGCACGTAATGAAAACGCACCCATTCGGGGAGATTGAGGTCCCCCACGATGGGGTGCCGCACGAACCGTTCGAGCTGGCGACTCTCAGGCCATGTCTCGGACAGGACCGCCAGACGTTCTACTCCCATCCGGAACTGGGCCATCACCTGTTCGGGATCTGGCTCCTCATGGGGCTTGACGCGCTCGGGGGATTGAGCCCCGCTGGGGATCTTGCCGACTCCTAGCAACAAGTGACGGAGAATCGTCTGGTGCGGGGTTGCGCGCCGCTTCATGAGCGGCTTGTCCGCCCGTTGCTCGAACGCGGTGGCGACGAGATCGACGCCCATGGCAAGGTGCTGGAGAATTTGACAGACACTCCACTTTCCGTTGGGGGCCCGATGCCAGTCGGCTCCGGTCACCCCGTTCAGGGGCTCCAACACCAACGTGTCCAGACGCTCCAACTGATGACGTACTTTCATGGGGCACCACCTGTCATCGCGATGCATTCGATTTCGACCCGAGCGTCGAGAGCGAGGCCGCTCCCCGCTACCGTCGAGCGGGCCGGTGGATCCTTCATAAAGAACGTTCGATACACATCGTTCATGGCGGTGAATTCACCGATGTCTCGCAGGAACACCGTACACTTGACTACCCGGTCCATAGAACTCCCCATTGCCTCCAACGCGGCCTTGATGTTCTCGAGCGTCTGACGCGTCTCCGGACCAATCCCTCCCGGAATGAGCTCCACCGTCCCCGGCAGCCTTCCTATCTCACCGGAGAGGAACAAGAGGTTACCAACACGCACCGCCGACGAAAACGGGAGCCCTGCAGGAGCACCGGGAAGCTGAATGACTTCCTTCTCTTGAGCGTGTAGCGGTCCGGCAATCATCAACACGAATAGGATCCTCAGGAATCTCGGCATGTCTGTCTCACGGGTTCGACGGGTTTTCGGATCGGCGTCTCGTTTGCTTGGTCTTGCCTCATTCGCTACCCATGCTGCATCTACCAGCCCTGTATTCGGCAATCGGCACTCTCGTGGGTGCCCGTCCGCGCTTCACCTCTCAGCCTCGCTACATCTGTGCATCATCGATCGCCTTTACGATCGCATCGAAGAGCGCGGACTTGGGAGGCATGGCGCCCGTCTTGTCACGATGGATGTACCACTGGCACATCTCCGCCATCGCCATCGCCTCATCGTCGGAGAGGGTGACCGAGTACCTGTCGGCGTCCTTTCGGGCATGGTCCACGCGTCGCCGGAGATTGTCGGGGATTTCCGGTGTGTTGCGGAGGGCGTCGAGCATCTCGGTGGTCATCTGCACTTCCATGCGTAGCAACTCCTCTTGCTCATCGCTCCATCGAGCCCGTGACGGCGATTTTCCACCCTTGCCGCGTCCTGACGAACACCCGCTCCGAGATCCCCCTAGTCGTGTCTCCTTCGAGCACCGCGATGTACTCGAACGCCGCCCAAACGACACCTGGCGCTATCCAGACCAGTGTGGGATCGCCGGCAATCAGCGTGTCCGGCCAGTCCGCGCTCGCTCTACGCGCTTCGGCAAACAGCAGATAGCCCCGGCGAATCCCTTCCGCGGTGGCGACCGCGAGGTCCGGCGAGTCCACGTAGTGCGCAAGATAGGTTTCCGCATCACGCTGATGAATCGCCCCCAAGTTGCTTTCCAGAACCGCTGCCGCACCCGTCAGATCCTGCGCCCGCATGGCTTCGAGATTCGGACGGTTGCACGCCGCGGACACCAAGATCATGCCCATCGCGACACCGAATCGCCAGTGGGTGAGGGACGCCAGCCTCGTCCCGGAAACGGCCACGCCGCTCAATGCCGAGCCGTGGGAGCATCCCATGAGGGGTCGATTCCCCAGGCGTCGAGCATCTCGATTTGCGCGTTGCTCGGTGCTCGTTCTTGTTCGAGGCGCGCCGCCACCGCTTCGACGTCGCGCATGACCCGAAGGGCATTGAGCCCGATCACCTTCTTGGCATCCTCGTCGCTCCATCCTCGGCGGAGCAGCTCGGCGATGAGCGCCGGAAAAGTCGAGACGTCCTCGAGTCCGATCGGCGGGACGTCAATGCCGTCGAGATCAGACCCCAGACCCACATGATCGACACCCGCTACGTCCCGGACGTGTTCGATGAGATCGGCCACCACTTTGATATCGGGACGCGGCATGGGGTGCGTTCTCGTCCAGGCTCGGACAGAATCTTGGGCGGCGACACTGTCACCCGTCGTTTCGAACACGCGCGTACGGAGGGCATTTCGCTCGAGTCCCCATTGCCGCGCTGGCTCGTGAATGAAGGAGGCAACGTAGTTCACCATCATGATGCCGCCATTATCCCGCAGAGCGCGGGTGACGTCGTCGGGTACGTTACGTTTGTGCGGCGTGAGGACGCGGGGCGATGAATGGGAGAAGATGACGGGGGCTTCGGTCACCCCGAGGACGTCCCACATGGTCGAATCCGAAACGTGCGAGATGTCGACGAGCATGCCGAGACGATTCATCTCCCGTACGACCTCTTCTCCAAAAGCCGTGAGGCCGCCGTGCACGAGCGTGTCGGTGGACGCGTCCGCCCAGTCCGTATTTCGAGAGTGGGTGAGCGTGAGATACCGGATGCCGAGACGGTGGAAGCCACGGAGGAGGGCAAGCGAGTTCTCGATCATGTGTCCGCCCTCGAGCCCGAGGAGCGATGCCACTTTCCCGGACCGGTGGATCCGCGTGATGTCGTCTGCCGTCAACGCTATCTCGAAGGCCTGGGGATAACGGGCCACCATACGGTACACGACATCCGTCTGCTCCATGCCGGCGCGAGCGGCGTTGTGCTTGTCGAACGCGACCGGCGTGTAGATGGACCAGAACTGGCCTCCCACCAACCCGTCACGAAGCCGCGGAATGTCGGTCATGATTTGAGGCTGTGGGCGCGAGATATCCAGCGAATCGAAGCTCAGTCCATAATTGACCCGGAGCTCCCACGGCAGATCGTTGTGCCCGTCGATCAGCGGCACCTCGCGCATGAGGGCGCGAGCGCGCTCGAGATACGGATCACCGGCTTGGGCTGACGCACTGCAGCCGGCTACGGAAACGGTGAACGCCCACACCAACGCGATGACGAGAGTTGGACGAGTCATGAGCCTCCTTCTTCGCTGCGAGTCTCACCCAAATCGGGGGTGTAGCCGCTGCACTGCAGGACCGGCAACCGGGGGTACTTCGCAAATCGCCGATCGAGCTCGGATCGCTTGCAGTACCAGAATGTCGAGCCACGGTTGTTTCGTATCATCCGACGGTACCGGCAAGTTGCGCATAGTCCTGCCCGGGTCTCGTCGTCAGTCGTGGTTTGGAGTCGCATCCGTTCCTGCACACGGTTAAATTAACCCGTCATGAGCGACGTCAACTGCGTACGCTGTGGGCAACCCGGCGCAAGATTGGCCGCACCACCCCTTCCGAACGAGCTCGGCGGACGGATCTACGACTCGATCTGTCAGCGGTGTTGGGGCGAGTGGCTGCAGCATCAGACCGCGATGATCAACCACTATGGCCTCGATCTGCGAGAGGCTGAGGCCCGGAAGTTCCTGACCGAACAGACGGAGCAGTATCTCTTTGGCCAACCGAAAGCCCCCTCCTCGGGCTAAGGCCCACGTCGGCCTCGTCGTGAATGGCGAGCCGACGGAGGTTTCGTTCGCCCCCCACAAAACGCTCCTCGAAGTTCTTCGAGAAGATCTTGACCTCACCGGCACGAAGCATGGGTGCGAGCTTGGTGAATGCGGCACCTGCGCGGTCTTGGTGGACGGGCAACCGGTGCTCTCGTGCCTCGTGTTGGGGCTGGCCTGCGAGGGCCACGAAGTCCGTACCGTCGAGGGGATGCGGGATGGACCAGACCTCCATCCATTGCAGCAGGCTTTCGCGGAACTCGGTGCTGCCCAATGTGGCTACTGCACACCGGGGTTCCTGCTGACCGCCGAAGCGCTACTGCGCCACAACCCATCGCCTTCCCGAGAAGAGATCAAGCACGCGCTCGCTGGAAATCTCTGCCGCTGCACCGGATACATCAAAATCTACGAGGCGGTGGAGCTGGCCGCTGCCCGCATTCGCGGCGAGCACGCCGAGCCAGCGCGAGAGGCCGTGTATGGACGGGAGTAAGGGTCGGAAGGACGGAAAGTTGGCAGGGAGGAAGGGTTCCGACCAACCTTCCCGCGAGGCCGGTTTTCGCGTCGTCGGCACGCCCCGCTGGAAGGTCGATGCCGCGGCCAAGGTCACCGGTGAAACCCTGTTTGCCGACGACCTCTTCCTTCCCCGGATGCTCTACGCACGAATCCTCCGGAGCACAGAGCCGCACGCGCGGATTCGATCCGTCGATACGTCGCGGGCCGAGGCCATCCCCGGGGTGAAGGCCGTCCTCACCGGGGCGGCGCTGCCCATACCGTTTGGCATTCTTCCCGTGAGCCAAGACGAGCATGCGCTCGTACCAGACAAGGTCCGCTTCGTTGGTGATCCCGTGGCCGCTGTCGCCGCGATCAGCGAAGAGATCGCCACGTCTGCGGTGGACGCCATTCACGTCGAGTACGAGCCTCTCGATACCATCGGCTCCATCGAGGAGGCCGTGGACACGATCGAGCCGCGAATCCACGATTACGGCCCGCTCGGCAATTTCCACAAGCTCATCGACCTCGAATTCGGGGACGTGGACGAAGCCCTGGCCGCCGCGGAGCATGTCCGCGAGGATCTGTACTTCTACGAGGGCAACACGCACCTCGCCATGGAGCAGCACGCTGCCCTCGCCGAGTGGTCGGCGGACGAGAAGCTCACGCTGTGGAGCGCCACCCAGACACCGCACTATGTGCATCGGGCGCTGTCGAAGGTACTGGCGATCCCGGCGGCGCATATCCGGGTGATCGCCTGCCCCAACGGCGGTGGCTTTGGCGGTAAGAGCGATCCATTCAGCCATGAGATCGTCGTGGCGAAGCTTGCCATGCTCACCGGCCGTCCCGTCAAGATCACACTGACCCGCGAGGAGGTGTTCTACTGCCATCGCGGGCGTCATCCCACCCTGATGTGGGTGAAGACCGGCGTGTCGCATGATGGCACGATCCGCGGGATGCATTTCCGCACCTTGTTGGACGGCGGCGCTTACGGGTCCTACGGTGTAGCAAGCACCTATTACACAGGTGCGTTGCAGACGGTCACCTACCAGGTAGACCGCTATCGCTTTCAGGGAGCGCGGGTTTTCACCAACAAGGCCCCGTGTGGCCCCAAGCGGGGCCACGGTACGCCGCAACCGCGGTTCGCTCTCGAGATCCACATGGACAAGATCGCAGAGGACCTCGGCATGGACCCCGCCGACCTTCGCCTTCAGCACCTGGCGCCAGCGGGCTCGCTCACCGCCAACTACCTGTCCATCGGATCCATGGGATTACGCGCGTGCATCCACAAAGTGACCGAAGGCGCCCGTTGGAAGGATCGCTTCCGTAAGCTGCCGCACGGTAAGGGCATCGGACTCGCCTGCTCCAGCTACATCAGCGGTGCGGGCGTGGCGATCTATTGGAACAACATGCCGCATTCCGGCGTGCAGCTGAAATGCGACCGCAGTGGGGGCGTGACAGTGTTCTGTGGTTCGACGGATATCGGGCAGGGTTCGGATTCGATCCTGGCATACATCGCTGCTGAAGTGCTGGGGATCGAACCGCTCGACATCCGAGTGGTCACGGCAGACACAGACCTGACTCCGGTAGACCTCGGGAGCTATTCGAGCCGGGTCACCCTCATGACGGGGAATGCAGCGCTCCAAGCCGCCGAACGTGCCCGCGACCTCATTGCCCGCGCGGCGTCCAAGAAGCTCAACGTGAGCCGCGACCGACTCGTATTCGCAGATCGCCGCGTGTTCGACGCTGAGGACCCGGAGCGCGGGTCGAGCTTTGCGGAAGCGGTGCAGCTGGCCGAAGCGGAGTTCGGAACCGTGGGGACCGTCGGATCCTACACGCCGCCCAACAGCGCTGGGCGGTACCGGGGCGCCGGAGTTGGCCCGTCACCGGCGTACTCGTACAGCGCCGCCGTCGTGGAAGTGGAAGTGGATCCCGACACGGGGACCGTGCTCGTCCCCAAAATCTGGATCGCGCACGACGTGGGCCGCTCCATCAATCCCATCAACGTGATAGGACAGGTAGAGGGCAGCGTGTATATGGGCCTCGGCGAAGCCCTCATGGAGGAGATGGCGTACCGTAGCAATCGGAACCTGGTGCACAAGATCCCGAGTCTCCTGGAATACAAGAGCCCCACGACGCTCGAGATGTCGGACGTGGTGACGTATCTCATCGAGGATCCCGATCCCAACGGCCCGTTTGGTGCCAAGGAGGTGGGTCAAGGTCCACTGCTTCCCATTCCTCCCGCGATCGCCAATGCGGTCTACGACGCCGTGGGTGTCCGTATCGACGAGGTTCCGATCACACCTGAGAAGGTACTGAAGGCCCTGAAGCAAAAAGCCGCTGGGCTCGAGCCACGGTTCGGACCAAAGAGCTTCCCCGTAATCCCGTGGCCCGAACCGATTCGGATACCGCCCCCATGGGAAGGTGGTGATGGGAGAGCAGCAGCGGCAGAGGCAGCAGGTAGCGGAGGGAGAGCGGGTCGTGCTGCCGCCGCTGCCAGCCCATTCCTCGAGGAGCGCCAACACTAGCCATGCTCCGCCTGCCGTCGTTCGACTACCTCCAGCCCAAAACGCTCCGGGAAGCGCTCAAGATGAAACAGGAGGCCGGGGCGGTGGGGATGTATGTGGCCGGCGGCACCGATCTCTATCCCAACATGAAGCGCCGTCACCAGGAGCCAAAGGTGGTGATCTCGCTGGCGGCGATCCGTGCGCTGCGGCGCATCACCGGGGGAACGAGAGGGTCTGCACTCTCCGTGGGAGCGGGTGTCACGCTCACCGAGCTGCGCCGGCACCGGAGAATCCGTTCGCGTTACGCCGCCGTCGCCAAGTCGGCCGAGCTGATCAGCACACCCATCCTACAGAACATGGGCACGCTCGGTGGCAACCTCTGTCTCGATACACGATGCAACTACTACAACCAGGGATACGAGTGGCGGAAGTCCATCAACTTTTGCATGAAGAAGGACGGCGACATTTGCTGGGTGGCTCCGTCGAGCCCGCGCTGCTGGGCAATATGCTCGAGCGACCTCGCGCCGGTGGCGGTGGCGATGGGGGCCGACTTCACCCTTGTGGGGCCACAAGGCGAACGGGTGGTACCGGCCAGCCGGTTTTACCACGACGACGGCATCAATTACCTGACGAAGCAGCCTGACGAGATCCTCACCGACATGAGGCTACCCGCCACCAACGGGTGGGATGCCGTGTATTGGAAACTGCGTCGGCGAGGCTCGTTCGATTTTCCGGTCCTTGGAGTCGCCGCGTGGATTCGATGGGAAGGTTCGCGCGCGGCCGAGGCACGTATCGTCCTTGGCGCCGTGGCGAGCCATCCATTGGAGGTGGCCACTGCGGCGGATGCCATCGTGGGCACGGAACTGGACGATGACGCGATCGGGGCCGCAGCCGATGCTGCGTACAAGCCCTCGAAGCCAATGGACAACACGGACTTCGGTCTGGCGTGGCGAAAGCACATGACGCGGGAGTACGTAAAGGGCGCGTTGAAGGAACTGCGCGAACGTGTTCGTCGCGCCGGGATGGGCCGCTAGGTTCTCGTGCCGAGATCGTGATCAATCTCGAAGAGACCTTCCTATTCAGATCCCAAAACGATGCCGCTGAGCGCATGATCACACCTCGCTGCGTCGTGGACTATGTCATAGGGAGGAATCCCAACCGGTCACCGCAGTCGCTGCCTCATCCAGGGAACCTTCTGCGGAGATTCACGCTCATATCGACTCGATGTCCGTAGGGCAGATCGGTATCACCGCGGTGCATGCCTTTGTAGGGTGGGGGCTCTGCGGCGCAACGATGGGCATCGGCCTGGCCAAGACGTCGCTCGCGCGCGCGCTGCTCATTCACGCCGTGGCGGCTCCGGTCATTTTCGGCCTCATATCCTTCATCTATTTCACCCATTTTGGCTACTCAACTCCGTTGGCAATCGCCGTTGGATTCGTTACGGTCGTGATTGCGATGGACTTTCTGGTCGTCGCCCTCCTGATACAGCGCGAACTCACCATGTTCCGGAGCGTCCTCGGAACCTGGCTTCCGTTTGCGTTGATCTTTGCATCCACCTACCTCGTCGGGCGTGTCACGCTGCCGTAGGTACGAAACCGAGCAATCTGACTGCACCGAGTCTCGCCGCACACCCAGCCCCAAGCCAGATTATGGAGCCTCCATAAAGGAGACAGAGGTGAACAGATCATTGGCGAGCGGTCATGTCCTGCATTGGCGGTGTGGACTCTGGATCGCTCTGGTCACGGTGCCGCTTGGTCTTAGCGGATGGCGCCCGATCGCGCCTCCACCGTCGGCGATCACCGGTGTCGTATTCGTCGATCACAACAGTAATGGCCAGCGGGATGCGCAAGAGCCGGGAGTCGCGGAAGTCGCGGTTTCGGATCAGGTGAACGTCGTCACCACCGATCCGGCCGGCCGGTACGAGTTGACCCGCAGGAGCACCGGGGGACTGGTTTTCGTGAGCGTTCCCAACGGATACAAGGCCACGCACGGTCAATGGCGCGCGCTGAAACCGGGCCACGAGACCCACCACGTCGATTTCCCACTCCGGATCGACCCGCCCCGTCGTTCGTTCAGGTTCATGCACGCCTCGGATACTCACGTGAGTGAATCGAGCGTCGAACGGATGCGGCTGCTCCGCGAGCTGGTAGACTCACTGCGGCCGGCCTTTCTCCTGATGACTGGAGATCTCGTGCGGGACGCGCTGAGAGTGGGCGAGGAGGAGGCCAGACGATACTACGAGCTCTACCTCTCCGAGATCGAGCGGTTCAGCGCACCAGTGTGGAACGTACCCGGAAATCACGAGAACTTTGGGATCGAGCGACACCAATCATTGGTCAGTCGCGAACATCCCCTCTACGGCAAGGGAATGTTCCGCCATTACCTGGGTCCCAATTACTACTCCTTCACCTACAGCGGTGTGCATTTCGTGGGACTCGACTCGGTGGATTATGACGATCTGTGGTACTACGGACATATCGATTCCACCCAGGTAGCATGGCTGAAGCGCGATCTGTCCACGGTGCCGGCAGGCACGCCGATTGTGACGTTCAACCATATTCCGTTTTTCAGCGGTATCCTGTCCGTCTCCGGCTACAACGACACGTCTGTAGCGCCAACGCTGATTCGGATCGGTGGTGTCACGCAGTTTCGGCATACCGTTTCCAACGCATATGAGCTGATCAGTCTCTTGACTGCGCGGCACGACTATACCCTTGCGCTCGGCGGTCATGTGCACGCTCGGGAAAAGCTGGTGTATGACGTCGATGGGACCAACGTGCGGTACTACCAGTCAGCGGCGGTGATCGGTCCGAGTGGGCGTCCCGGCATGCGGATGACCTCCGGCGTGACCCTCTATCGCGTGGAGGACGGCCAAATTGACGATGGCGAGTTCATCCCGTTAGATACGCCGATGCAGCATTGAGCGGCATCCCGCTCGGGTACGGAATTCACGCGACCGTGCCACCCTGTCTTGCCGTGCACGGTTCTAACGCGCAAGCTCGTGTAGCAGGACTCCCACCACGAGATCATCGTGGTTGCGCCCTGCACAACACCCACGCACGGCAGCGGCACTCGATGACTGGATGGCGGTATCAGTGTTACTGCGATCTGGAGGTGAGACCATGATCAAGGGCGTCCACACCATGTTCTACTCTTCGGAGCCGGAAAAACTCCGAGCCTTTCTGCGAGACAGACTCGGTTTTCCGTATACGGATGTCGGGGACGGCTGGTTGATCTTCGACCTGCCCGAGGCTGATATGGGGTGTCACCCGGCGGATGAACGGGGGGAGGACGGAGCCCCAGCTGGGACTCACGACATCTCGTTTTACTGCGATGATATCGAGAAGACCGTCGCCGCACTCACCGATCGCGGAGTGGAGTTCACCGGCGGTATCGAGGATGCGGGCTACGGGATCAGAACGTACTTCCGGATGCCGGGGAACATACGCGTCCAGCTCTACGAGCCTCGCTACACCAAGCGCCCGGACTCTTGATTTGGCGATTGGGATCAAATCCATGCCGAAACCTCCATGAGTGTGAAGCAACGATTCACCGACGACATTCTCGACGCCATCGACAGCAGTAAGATCTTAGGCATCCGAGCCGGAACCGAGCCTCACCGTTTCATTGGGATCTGGAGCGTAGTGGTGGAGAAACGCGTATTCGTCCGTTCGTGGAGCATCAAACCGCGAAGCTGGTACCGCACGTTTCTCGAGGATCCGCGCGGCACGATCAACATCGCCGGTCGCGAGGTCCCTGTCCGCGCCGTGCGCACGAGAAGTGAACGGGTGAAGGATGCGGTTAGTCGAGCCTACCTGGAGAAATACGACACCCCCGGGTCCGTCAGGTATGCGCGGGATCTGGGACGCGCCAGATCCAAAGCCACGACGACCGAGCTAGTGCCACGGTAGAACGACAGAAGCTCGGCGTTCCCAGGACCGTCGCCGCCCAGGCTCTCCTTCGCGTACCAGCCCTGGTATTCTCTCGCCGATGGCTCGGTCAGCCCCTCGGCGCGCTCATGATTGACGGGCGCCGGACGCCGCACGCGACGATATGCCTTCACCCCACCGATATGGCAAACCATGACCGAATCTTGCTGCTCGCTCACGCACGGTCACTGAACGCCAGAGACCCCTGAATCGAGTCACATCACCCTCCGTCTCAGTGCATTCTCGTCCCGCCGGTGACTGCTGTCTTAGATTGATATGAGGGCCATCCTGACTGTGGGGTCACCATGCTGCTGCTCGCCGTATCGATCGCCGTCGTACTCACTGTCTCGGCGTTCTGCTCGCTCTCGGAAGCCGGGTTGTATGCCGTTCGGCTCCCGTATATCCGCAAGCTCGTGGACCGAGGGAGTAAGGCCGGACCGCTCCTGCTAAAGTTCAAGCAGGACATTCAGCAGCCCATTGCCGCAATTCTCATCCTCAATACGATCGCCAACACCGCTGGGGCCACCGTGGCGGGCGCGCAGGCCCGGGAGCTTTTTGGCGAAGGTGTCCTCATCTGGTTCACCATTGCCTTTACCCTTAGCGTGTTGTTCCTATCGGAGATCCTCCCCAAGGTCATCGGTGTCACCTTCAATAAGATCGTGGCCCCGGCGGTAAGCGTGCCGCTCCAAGCCGTGCTAGTGCTGTTGTTTCCGATGGTGTGGCTGACTGAGACAGTAACCCGCGCCATTCGCGGACAACCGCAACCGATGGCGCCGGAGGACGAAGTCCAGCAGATGGCCAAGATCAGCGCCGAGGAAGGAAGCATCCTCCCGATGGAGGCGGACCTCGTCCACAATGTGCTGCGCCTCAACGACGTCCGTGCCAGAGAGATCTTGACCCCGCGAAACGTCGTGTTCAAACTGCCCGGCGACGTGACCGTTGCCGAAGTGCGGGATCAGGTGCTCCACCTTCCGTTTACTCGCATTCCGGTGCATGCAGAGGGAGATCCCGAACATTGGGAAGGGGTGGTGCTGCTGCGAGACATCCTGAGATGCATCGCCAACGACGAGTTCTCGACAACGCTCGGCTCACTCGCCAAACCTCTACACTTCGTGCCGGAATCGACCAGTGGGCACACACTGCTCGCGGAGTTTCTTCGTGAACGGGCGCACTTGTTCGGCGTCCTCGACGAGTTTGGAAGCGTGATGGGCGTCGTGAGCTTGGAGGACGTCCTGGAGTCGCTCTTGGGCACGGAAATCGTCGATGAGACCGATACGACGGTCGATTTGCGGGACGCTGCCCGACAGCGGCACAAGAAGCGCTTCAAGAAAGAGGAAGAGAAACCGTGAGCGTGACAATTCCGCAGTGAACGTCACGTTACATGTTGAGCGAGGCACAAGTAATGAGCGACTCGACCAATAGGGTCTGTATCGTCACCGGGGGAAGCACCGGAGTTGGTTACGCATCGGCGCTGGCCCTGGCGCGTGAAGCGGCTACCGTCGTTGTGGTTTGCCGGAACCGAAAGCGCGGAGAGACGGCGATTCGGAAGATCCATGCCAAGGTACCCAACGCTCGAGTGCGGCTGAACCTGTGTAACCTCGCCAGTCTCACGCAGGTTCGCGAGCTCGGTTCCCAGCTTGCCTCCGAGTACTCCCAAATCGATCTCCTGGTCAATAACGCGGGGGTGTACCGTGCGAGTCGTGAGATTACCGAAGATGGTTTCGAAAAGACGTTCGCCGTCAATCACCTCGCACACTTTCTTTTGACGCATTACCTGATCCCTTCGCTCCGACAAACAAAGGGACGGGTGATCACCGTGAGCTCGGAGGCTCATCGCGGGGCGAAGGTGGATCGAGCGTCGCTGGAGGATACCATCAGGGGCCGGCGTCGGTACGGCGGGATGCGAGCCTACAGCGACTCGAAGCTCGCCAACGTGTTATTTACCGTCGAGCTCGCCCGCCGACACCCGGTGAACGAACTCGCCACCGCGGCCCTCCACCCCGGCGTCCTCGCCACGCGGATCTGGAATCAGAACCACAACGCACTGAGCTTGCTCATGCGGGTCTTCAAGCCGTTTCTTGGGCGCCCGATGATCGGAGGTGGGGCGGTCCTGTTTCTCGCAACCGCCGCCCGTGAGGAGATTCACGGTCGGTATTACGACAAGCAACGTCCGGTGGACCCATCGCCCAAGGCCCTAGATCCGGAGCTGGGACACGATCTTTGGCAATTGAGTGCCGCGCTCGTGGGGATTTCCGACTGAACGAGCGGGCCACAAACTGAACTGCTCACGACCCCAGGCAGAGGTGAATTTTCCAGAGACGGGACAAAGAGGTCTCATAGCATACGCAGGAAGGGATGGCGCACGACACACAGCCGGAATCCACAGAAGGGAGCGACCAATGGCCCCCCTGCCTATTCCGCACGGCTTTCACACGGCCACCCCCTATCTCATCGTCCGACATGCGGAGGAGGCGGTGGCGTTCTATGAGAAGGCATTCGGCGCAACGCCAATGATGGCTCCACTCAGAGACCCGACCAGTGGCAGCATCGTCCACGGGGAGCTCAAGATTGGGAATTCGCCGATCATGATCACCGAGGAAAACCCGGATTGGGGCAACCGGAGCCCACAAGCGCTGGGCGGCGCGTCGTCCGCGGTACATCTCTATGTCGACGACGTGGATGCGCTGACGAGCCGGGCCGTCAAGGCCGGCGCCAAGATCTTGATCCCCGTCGACGATCAGTTCTACGGCGACCGATCCGGACGTCTCGAGGACCCCTTCGGCCATATCTGGATCGTCGCCACCCACATGGAGGACGTGAACCCGGAAGAGATGCAGCGACGGATGGAGACTTTCATGAAGCAACAGGGATAGACGGGAGAGTACTAGGCCCTCACCCGGCAGGTCTCGAACCAGCTCAGCAAATCAGCGGAGGGAATACCGCGGCAGTAAAGCCCATTCCTGACGGGTATCACACGATTACGCCGTACCTTTTAGTGAATGAGGTCGGTGAGCTGGTCCGATTCGTGACTCGAGCCTTCGGCGCCTCCGAAACCCATCGCCTCGATCGTCCCGATGGCTCGATCATGCACGTCGAGGTACGGATCGGTGATTCGGTCGTGATGATGGGAGAGCCCATGGGCGACTTTGGTCCCATGCCGACGTCACTTTATCTCTATGTAGAGGATTGCGACAGCGTTTACGAGCGCGCGATCGGCGCGAACGGGATTTCGGTCATGGAGCCGACGAACATGTATCACGCCGGCGAGCGTTGCGGCGGCGTTCGAGACCCGTCGGGAAACATTTGGTGGATTGCGACCCACGTCGAGGACGTGTCGCCGGAAGAACAAGCTCGACGCGCCGCGCAACTCGGGAACGAATAATCCTGACCAGGAAGGATATCGTGAGCAAACGAAAGACGTTTCGCGAGAAGCTTGCCGACAACAAGGATCTCCCGCGCGTCGAATCCATCTCTCCCGGCATGGAAAAACAGTGGGGCTCCGGAACGATCGTGATCCCAGCTCCGCGCGAGGTGGACGAGATCATGCGCAACGTTCCCAAAGGCAAGCTGATTACGATCAACCAGATTCGGGACATTGTCGCGAAACGACACGGCGCCACCATTGGATGTCCCATCACGACCGGGATCCTGCCGCGGATTGCCGCGGGGGCGGCCGGGGAAGACGAGGCGCAAGGCAAGACATCGGTCACCCCGTATTGGCGCACCCTCAAGGCCGGGGGCGAACTGAACCCGAAATACCCTGGCGGCCTCGGCGGTCAACGGATTCGTCTCGAGAACGAAGGTCACGAAGTCATGGCGAAGGGAAAGCGCCTGTTCGTGCGGGACTTCGAACGCTCGCTCGTGGGTTCGCCGTGAGGCGCCGGGAAACGCGCTCGGTCTCTACCCGATAAGCGGCTTCCGGAACGACGTCGCCTTCCACCTACAGTATCTACAGCAGAGCTTTGCAAACGCTGCAATGTTCCTCCTGGGTCGGACGTCGGCATGGCACCAAGATCCGGACGGGAATACGCCCTGGGACCATCCCTTGACATGGAGACGTCACGCTCCACCATTGGCTCGGCAGTATATTCGCCGGTGTCGGGACGCCTGCGCGAAAGTCTCACATTGAATCTCAAACCAGAGGAACCAATGCGAATCCCCTCGATGCTGCGTATCGTCGTCCTTGCCTTGCTCCCACTCGGCTGTGAGCAAAGTGAGCGGGGCGCCTCCTCACAGGGCGGCGAAGCCGCGCCTCCCGTCTCGTGGGGTGTTCCCCAGGACTCGACAAGCCGCGTGGCAATCGTCTCCGGTTTTGCCGGGCCGGAAGCCGTACGGTACGACCCGGACCAGGACGTCTACTTCGTGGCCAACTTCAACGGCGGCGGTGGCGAGCGCGACAGCAATGGATTCATCAGCCGAGTTACGGCGGGCGGGGTGCTCGAATCGCTCGAGTTTGCAAGCGGAACGGCCGAACGACCGCTTCACGCGCCACGGGGCATGTTCATCGTCGCAGACACGCTGTGGGCGGCCGATGCCGACGGTGTTCACGGGTTCAACCGGCGAACGGGACAGCAGGTAGCCTTCATCGATTTTCGCACCTTCGAGCCCGGATTCCTCAACGACATCGCGCGCGGGCCGGACGGGGCATTATACGTCACGGATACCGGACGGTCGCGGATCTATCGTGCGAGAGGAAGGACCGTGACTGTTGCCATCGAAGACTCCGTCCTCGGTCCCCCCAACGGGATCACATGGGATCCGGTGGCGGAGCGGTTCCTGCTCGCACCGTGGGGTGGGAACCAGCAATTCGCCGCCTGGCAACCCGGTAGTGCCAGCGCCGAGATCTTTGCCGAGAGCCCTGGTGGACGATTCGATGGCATCGAAATCGTCGGCAACCGAGTACTGGTGGCGAGTCAAGTTGATTCCAGCTTACACGTGCTGGAAGCAGGTTTGGGACAGCCGTACATTCGAGTCGCTGGTCGTCCCGCAGACATCGGGATCGATACCCGGCGGATGCGCGTTGCCGTGCCATACATCTCACTCGATCGCATCGATATTTGGCAGCTACCAACAAGGTGATCTCAGCCCGTGCGCTGCCGATCTCGGCTCGTCCGGTCGGCAGCCTTGCGAGTCGGGATCTCCACCGGGTGGCTCCTATGATACACGTTCCGAGGTCTCGAGACATTTATGGCATATGATGAAGAACTGGCGCACCGCGTCAGGGCGCTCTTGAAGGACGAGAACGCCGTCACGGAGCGCCGGATGTTCGGTGGCCTCGCGTTTCTCGTTCGAGGAAACATGTCCTGTGGCATCGTGCGCAATGAGCTCATGGTGCGCGTCGGTCCTGAAGACTATGACGCCGCCTTGCAGGATCAGAGCGCTCGTCCCATGGATTTCACGGGCAAGCCTATGCGTGGCTTCGTGTACGTCCGCTCGGCCGGTATTGCTTCCGACGCGGACCTGCAACGCTGGGTGCACCGCGGATTCCAGTACGCGGCATCCCTGCTCGCCAAGTGAAGGACCCTACCGCCTTCGATTTCGATGGAGACTACGGCGCGGGTTACGAAGACCTCGCCCGAACGGTCATACCCGGATACGATCAGGTTTTCCAAAGCGTGCTTGCAATCTTTCGGCGCCAGCTCGAGCCCCTGGCACAGATTCTGATCGCTGGCTGCGGGACCGGAAGAGAACTCGCCACGCTGGGACCGGCACATTCCGGATGGAGGTTCGTGGCGGTCGATCCATCCATCGAGATGGTGAGAGTCACGGCCGATCTCGTACAAAGACAGCAACTGCAAACCCGCGTTCGCCTGCACCACGGGTATGTCCACGACCTTCCCCCTAATGACAGGTATGACGCGGCGACGATCATCAACGTGCTGCACTTCCTCCAGGACGATGGGGAAAAGCAAGCGTTGGTGAATAGCGTCTCTACCCGACTTCGTATAGGCGCACCGCTCGTCCTCTTCGATCTCCACGGGGATCCCATGAGCGTGGAGTTTCGAACGCTTCGCGACGCCTGGTACGAGTTCATCGAGCTTCGCGGTCTCACTGCCGACAGCAAAGCCCGGTTCATCGATCGACTCGACCGCGGAATTGCCTACGTGCCCGAGACGAGGATTCTGGACATCTGTCGCGACGCGGGGCTGGAGTTGCGAGCGCGGTTCTACGGGGGATTTCTGTATGGCGGCTGGCTCCTTGCGCGCGGTGCCACGTAGACCTAAGGCGCGCCATCCGAAATGGCCTAGCGACCGGCTCGGCTGGCGGTGCTTCCGTGAGACAGATAGCTTCTCTCGCGCCGAGCTCGTGACGCGTATGTCATAGGCAAGAGACCGCACGCGGAGAGAGGGGTGAAGCGACTCAAGGGTGTGACGCTGACCTTACTGATCCTCGGGGTGATCCTATTTCCCCTGGGGATCTACTTGTTTACGGCGGGTGCGCCGGTTCGGGCCGTAGCGACGCTTCTCATCGGCCTGGGGCTATTGCTCATCGGAATGGCATATGGACGCAGGCATCCGACGACGCAAGTGCCGGACAAACGCGCACAACTCATCGGTAGCGTGGCACTCCTCGTGGGCGCCATCCTCCAGTTGGCGGCAGCATTCGGGCTCTTTGAATAGGTTCTAGAGGGCAGACCGGTCAGGAGCGCTGCAGAGCCTCCCGGCCGGCGTGTGTTCCGGCGATCCGACCAAAGACGGCTCCGGACATCAGACCACTCCCCCCGGGGTAGTTCTCATAAAACAAACCGCCCACCAACTCGCCGGCGGCGTAGAGGCCGGGAATCGGCATGTCCGTTCGGTCCAGCACACGGGCGGACGTGTCGATGCGAAGGCCTCCGTAGGTAAACGTGATCCCGCACTTCACCGGGAATGCGACAAACGGCGGCCGTTCCAATCGCAACGCCCAATTCGATTTTTGGGGATCGATACCGCGGGTCTGTTTGCCATCCCGTACGTGCGGATCGAACGGTCCGTCTTGCACGGCCGTATTGTAGGTCGTGACCGTCTCGAGAAACGCAGTTCGATCGATTTCGATTTGCGCCGCAAGATTCTCGATCATGTCGGCTTCGAATCGCGTGCACTCCTCGTGAAAGTACTCGGACCTGAGCAGGTGCCGAACCTGCCCGTCGAAGACCTGGAAGGCGACGCCCCCCGGCTGTCGCAGAATCTCTCGCCCGTAACGCGCATAGGTGTAGTTTCGAAAATCCGCCCCTTCGTCAACGAATCGGTGGCCGTCTCGGTTGACGATAATGCCAAACGGATAAGAGTGTTTCTTGAAGACGTCGCCCGGCTTCGTGAAGTCCCCCACCGGTGGCGCGTTCACGTCCGTCGCCACCGCATGACATCCTCGCCAGTCTCCACAGGGTTGAGCGCCCACGGCGAACGCCATACGAAGCCCGGCGCCCTGGTTGAACGGACTGCCGCGAACGATTGCTCCGCGCCACCCGGACCCCAAATGGCGCTCGCGTTGGTCTGGGTTCGCTTCAAAGCCGCCGCACGCCAGGACAACACAGCGGGCGCCGACCGTCACCGGTCCCCGGGGCGGCCCCACGTGGACCCCGGTGACCTTCCCGTCGAACATCTCGAGGCCTACCGCCGGGGCCGTGTCCCAGACCTCGATGCCAAGTGACTCCACTCGAGACAGGAGCGCGCCGATCAGCCCCGTGCCCCTCCCTGCCGTTCTGAGCATCAAGCCACCCCAGAAGCGATGCTTGCCCGCGATCTCGAATGCCTGATTGTCGAGTATCAACTCGAATCGGACTCCCTGCTCGGACAGCCACCGGATGGTTGGGTACGAGCGGTTTGCCAAGAGTCGCGCGAGACGGCGATCGGTTTTTCCGTCAGAGACCCGGACGAGATCGTTTTCATACTGTTCCGCCGTGTACGGAGCCGCGTCCACTCTCCCAGCCAATTCACTCGTCAATGCGGGAACGAGCTGCTCAAGATCTGCGAGATGGCGGAAGGCTACGCGAACGGCACCATCCGTAAAGTAGGAATTGCCACCCAATTGGTTTCTGGGTGCGGCCTCGAGCACGAGCACGCTGGCTCCTTGTTCACGAGCCGACAGCGCAGTGCACAACGCCGCATTGCCGGCACCAACAACGATTACGTCCAGGCCCCGCTTCATGCCACACGACCTCGACGCGAAAGGATGAAGAGCATCGGCGTTTCGATCAGAGAAGGCCAAGCAGCTGAAATGGGGCAATCGCGCTGGCCGGCCACCTGAGTCCCAGAACGTTCCCCAAGACCACCAATAGGATGATTATCCCCGCACCGGCAAGAACGGCGGTGTGCCATCGCACTCGACCTTCCCGAGACAGAAATACCCCGACGAACAAACCGCTTGCCACCACGAGACCCGCAACCCAGACCGCGACCAGATAACCCCCGATCCAGATCAGGAACGGCAGCACTCGAGGGAACTGTTCGCCTATCGTGGCTGGCCGCATCACCTCTCGGTCTCCGGGCAACGATGGTTGGACCGGCCCGCTCCGAGCCCTCGAATGAAAAGCCAACAGCTCCCAGGCAGTAATCAGCACCCCCACCACGCCGACGACCAGCGGATAGGTCCGCGCTCGTGGTGGGAACCCCAAAGAGGCCACCGCCGCTCCCCCGAACACGAGCAAGAGAATACCCAATGCGACGATCTGCTCGCGGTCTGCGGGCGACAGCCTCATGAAGACACCCTGCCTCGGTTCAATCGGATGCCAGTGACGGTCAGCGCCGCCGTTACGATGCCGATTCCAACGACCGCTGGGTGGAGCAGCCACTCCCATCCGTACCGAGTCGTCGAGATCCACAAGGTCCGCTCGACCGTCATGGCCAACACGAATCCGATCAGCAACGGGGGTAGCGGAAATTCCAGACGCCGTAGTGCCCACCCAGCGAGCCCGATCACGACGAACGCGACGAGGTCCCCCCAGCTGCGGGTGCTTTGATAGGCACCCGTGAGCATGATCACGAGTAGAAATGGCGCCAAGCGAGCAGCGCGGACTCGGGCAAGCTTCGCAACGGCGCCCGACATGGCCATGCACGCCGTAGCGCCAAGCACATTGGCCAGCGCCAGTGTCCAGACGATGAGCAAGGTGACGTTGAGGTCGCTTCGCAACATACGCGGACCCGGTTGCAAGCCCAGTAATACAAACCCACCGAGGAGCACCGCCGTCGTTCCACTCCCCGGGATACCGAACAGCAGGGTGGGAATGAGTGCGCCTCCCTCTTTGGCGTTGTTGGAGCTCTCGGGCGCAATGACTCCGCGGATGTCGCCTTGTCCGAACTCGCTCCCACGTACGGTCTGCGCGGCGACCCCATAACTGATCCAGTCGACAACACTCCCGCCGAGGCCGGGGATGAATCCAACGACTACGCCCAGAATCGCGGAGCGTAGGACCAGCAACTTTTCTCGAATGACATCACGCACGCCCATGAGCCACCCACCGCCGATGCGTTGGATCTGCGAACCGGCGATGCTGGTTCCGGATGCGAGAAGATCCAATAGCTCGGGGAGGGCGAACAGGCCTAGCGCGAGGACCGCCAGCGAGACGCCGTCCCACAGATACATCTGACCGAAGGTGAATCGATAAAACGGTGTCGTCGGTGCAGCGCCAACGGCTCCCAGCAGAAGTCCCAGCGTGGCCATCACCATGCCACGGAGGGGCCGTTTGGCCGCAAGGATCCCGACCATGGATAAGCCGAGCACCGCGAGCATTAGAAGCTCGGGCGACCGGAAGGCGAGCACAATGGGGCGCGCGACCGGTAGGATGAGGAAAAGCGTTATGGCACCGACCAAGCCACCGATCATCGAGGCAAAGAATGCGGCGCCGAGCGCGCGTGCCGCTTCGCCGCGGCGCGCGAGCGGATACCCGTCCATGATCGTCGCCTGTGACCCGGACGACCCGGGCACACCCAGCAAGACAGAGGGAAAGGTGTCGGCGGTGTGCACGACGGCCGCCATGCCAATGAGCAGCGCGATGGCCGGTCCGGTCTCCATGCCGAACACGAACGGCAACAGAAGTGACAGGCCAACAGTTCCCCCGAGACCCGGAAGGATTCCCACGAGGATACCGACCGAAACCCCGAGTACCATAAAACCAAGACTCGTGGGCTGCAGTAATGCTACGAGCGTCTCGAGTGCGAGCTGCAACATCGCCTCAAAACCTCACGTCGTGTTTCTCACGTAAAAACGTCATGAGCCACTCACGCGCAGTCGGGGATAGCTGCGATGTGACGGAAAAGATGGCTTCGACGTCACTGCCCGCGTAGAACTCGTAGCCGCCGAGGAGCCTGGTGGCGAGCTGCTGAAACGAAGGATCGGCTATCGTTGCGCGAGCCGTCGCGATGAGGGCATCGATACGCTCTGGTGGCGCATCGTCATGGGTCCAGAGATTCTTCTGCGCAGTAAATCCGGCAACCAGCGCAGCTCGATATGCATCCCACGCAGCGCCCGCAGGCGCTCGGCCGCGGCAGAGCTCATAGGCTTCCGCCATGCTCGGGAGTTTGTTGAAAACGGGATCGCGGACGACTCGCCCCTGGGCATCGAGCATGCCGAATGAAAAGAGAGGAATCGCCGAACCCTCGTCCACAAGCGGCTGGACATTGGACAAGTAGGCGGGGGATGTCTGATAGTCGAGGTTCGTCTCGCGTTGCTCGAAGGCCACTCGCGCCGCGCCTTTGCCCTCATAGCCGAGGATGGTAAGGACGTCGAGCCCCAGAAACTCGAACGCGATTAGTGGTACCATGTCCAGGCCAGTCGGCGAGATCCCTCCATAGATCAACCGCTGATTCGTGCCACAGAGATCGTTTACGTTCGCGATGCCAAGCTCCGAGGAGACATAGACCACGCCACCGACGGGTGAGCCCATGATCCCTCGCATCTCCTTGAAGTCGTACTGGACGGCACGGAGGCCAAGCAGCGCTGGGAAAACGTTCGAACCGCTGGAGATAAAGAGACTGCGCCCATCGTGAGGGCGGCGCACGGCGAACTCGTTTCCTCCCTGGACCCCGGAGGCTCCTGGGATGTTGAACACCTGAATACGCACGGGCTCGGAGAAATGTCTTTGAAAGAACGGTGCGACGGCACGAGCCCATTGATCCGACCCACCACCTTCACGGAACGGAACGATGAACTCGACGGTGGGGAGGCGGTCGCCAACGCAACCCCACACGATCAACACAACCAAGAGCGCCAAGCGCGGACCGACGCGTGCCAATTCTTCTCCTGCAAATGGAGGATCAGGGGGGCGGGCGATAGTAGAGGGATACCCGACCCTCCGTCAAGCTACACATTCCCTTCTCACGCACGACTCCACATCATTCACCGCGGAGCAGGGACGCGAACGATGACTCCGGATTTAGCGGCGTGGCCGCCCTCACGTGAGGGCATCGAACAGGCACTGCTGGCGCTCAACCGGTTGCGGATGGCGGAGCCGCTTGTTGCTCGCTCGCTGGATCACGCCTTGGAGCCCTTGTTCCGGGCCTCCACGCATCTCATCGTCTACGGCAGTCTCGCACCAGGGCGGCCGAATCACGGTCAGCTGAGCGCCCTCCAGGGCCATTGGACGGCAGGGTGGGTGACGGGCGCCCTGATGCAACACGGGTGGGGCGCGGCACGTGGCTACCCGGCCCTCCGGTGGTCGCCGGGCGGCGATCGCGTCCCAGCCAGTCTCTTCGTCTCGCTCGACCTCCCGCATGCGTGGCCGCGGCTGGACGAGTTCGAGGGTAGCGACTACCGGCGTATCCTCGTTCCCTTCTTTCGTGGTGAGCGGCTTGTCGCCGTGGGGAATCTCTATGCCGCCGCCGAGCTGGGTAGCCGATGACGAGCGGTCTGTGAATCCCGAACGGCGGGACATATTGATTACGTTATCGGTAGGCTCCTGGAGAAAGGACTGCGGCATGCCGTTTACCGAGCTCGACAA
Organism: Gemmatimonadales bacterium; assembly: GCA_041615815.1. Lineage (GTDB taxonomy): Bacteria > Gemmatimonadota > Gemmatimonadetes > Gemmatimonadales > GWC2-71-9 > JBDHDH01. The sequence goes on from JBFJCP010000011.1 coordinate 84,439, forward strand.
TCTGCCAGAGAAGGAGCCCGTTCGCGGATACCACGGGCGTTTCATCCATACCGACTCCATGACGCTGGCCTATTGGCGTATCGACGCCGAGGCGGAGATTCCCGAGCATTCGCACCCTCAGGAGCAGGTGGCGTCGGTGATCGAAGGGCAATTCGAGTTGGTCCTGGATGGCGCGTCTCGCATCATGGGGCCAGGCTCCATCGCTGTCATTCCTTCCAACGCCCCACATTCGGGTAGGGCGGTGACGAATTGCCGCATCATCGACGTGTGGCACCCTGCCCGTGACGACTATCGCTGAGGTGATGTCATGAGCGCCCGAGCCCACTCACCCTACTGGTACAGCCTTCTTACCGCTGTTTTCTTCCTGGGCGTCCTACCGAAACCCGACGCAGCTGCGCAGGAGCCACTCGAAGCCCGCGTCGCGCGCCTGGAAGCGCGCGTTCAGGCTCTCGAGAACGCCTTGGCCCGTCTGACCGGTACGGCAGGAGCAGCCCAGCCAACGGCGGGCCAGCCGGATCGGTCTCCGATCATGGTGACGTTGACCGGCAAGGAATTCTACAGCGGGTCGCCGCAAGACCAGATCCTGCTCCGGCTCCAATTCCGAAACGGTCTGGCGAAAGCGGTTCGCGCTTTCACCGGTCACGTCGTGTTCGAAGACCTCTTTGGACGGGAAATTCTCAGAGTCTCCGTGACCGTGGAAGAGCAGGTGAACTCCGGTGGCGTCGTTGGTTGGAGCGGCGGGATCGATTATCGGTCTTCGGTTCCGGAGCACGAGCGGTTACGCACCATCGAGGCGAACGCCCTTACCACTCGGTTCATCGTCGACATGGTCGTGTATCCCGACGGGACGCGAGAACGGTTTCGGGGCCGTCAGTAGGCCCTTCAAGGGCATACGGTGGTTGGAACTCGTCTTGCGTGACGACGTGCGCCCGACCACCTCGCGTAACGGCCCACTGGGTCTCGCCGCTGCCACGCGACATTCTATTGGTGTCACTCAATGACATGTCCCCATGATCCCCGCCGGTCAGCGCCTCGGGTGTTGCCACTCCCGCTGTAGAAGTTGCCAAGCGTCGCCATGCCGGAGATCCATGACAGATTCCGCATCTCGGCAGTGGGTGGCAGTGGGTGGTAGGATCCTGCAGCGGTCATGAAGACGACACTGGGATCGACCGGAGTGGCTCGCGTACTTGTCGTGCTGGGCCTTTCGATAGGCGGGTGTTCTGAGAAGCCCGAATCGGTGAAGCTCTCCCGCACTGGGTTCGTCGAGCGGGACGGCGCTCGGCTCCGTTATACCGTCGCCGGGAATGGGGTACCCCTGATCGTGATTCCGGGGGGACCGGGCTTCGGCTACACCTATTTGTACGACGACCTCACGCGTCTCCTCGCCGACCGGTACCAGCTCGTGTTCTATGACCAACGGGGCAGCGGGGGTTCGAGCGGCGGCGAGGATTCCCTACGACTGACGATGGCAGCCTACGTAGCAGATCTCGACGCCCTGAGAGCCGCCGCAGGAATCCAGCGCGTCAACCTCCTCGGTCACTCGTTTGGTGGGCTGCTCGCGATGCACTATGCCATGGCGCACCCGAATCGGGTGGCATCGTTGATTCTGATGGACTCCGACCCCGGGAGCTGGACGCTGTGGAGGCAGTTTTCAACCGTGATCGAGTCGCGTCGCGTCGATACCGATACTCGCGCGCTCCGAGCCATCCAAGCGGTCTCCGGCTGGGAACGTCGTCCTCAGGACGTGGAGCGTTATTTTCGAGTGCTCTTGCGACCCTACTTTGTGGACGGATCACACGCCGAACGGCTTCGGTTTGGGTTTGATGAAAGATCGGTGCTGCAGCGAGAGCTAACCTATCGTCACATCCGTGACGATCTGGGACAGTGGGATATCCACAGCGACCTAAAGAGTATTTCCAGCCCCACGTTGGTGGTGTATGGTGCGGAAACAATCTTCCCTCGAGAAGCGGGCGAGAGACTTCGCGCGGGTATCCCCAAGGCTCGGCTCGTGGTCATCGACGCCGCCGGACACTTCCCTCACATGGAAGCACCCGATACGTTCACCGCGGCCGTCCGGCAATTCCTACGGCCGCGGTAGGTCAGTCCTCGTCGTCCTCCAATTCTGCGGGCGCCGGGTGCTCCGACCCATGGAGATCGAGAGCTTTGGCGCCAGCCAAGCCCACGATACCCGGCAGGTTCAACGAGTCCGCTAGCCCGGAAGGCACCACCATCAACGACCCCCGCTTTACGATGCTCTCATAGAGCATGTTCATGGCGCGCAGATTGAGCGCCACGGGATTCTTCCCGTAGCTTTCCGCCGCTTCGATGAACTTGGACGCGATCTCTGTCTCCGCGGTACCGAGAATGATCCGTGCCTGCCGCTCGCGCTCGGCCTGCGCCTGGCGGGACATCGCTTCCTCGAGGGCCTTGGGAATGATCACGTCTCGGATCTCCACGGACTGCACCTGTATGCCCCAGTCGTGCATCTTGCGATCCAGCGTCTCCTGCAACCCACGGCCTAACTCTTTCCGTGACTGAATCAATTCGGCAAGGTCGTGCTTGCCGATGGCGTCCCGGAGCGCGGTCTGGGCCGCCAGGATGACCGCCTGTTCGTAGTCCTGGACTTCGAGGGCGGCACGTTCGGCATCGTAGACGATCCAAAAAGCGATCGCGTCCACGTTCACGGGCACGGTGTCTTTCGTGAGACACGACTCGGCTCCGAAGTCTGTGGTGCGAATCCGCTGGTCGATGTGATAGGAGATCCGGTCCACCACCGGCACGATGTAAAAGAAGCCTGGACCGCGCAGGCCCTGGTACTTCCCCAACCGAAGGACCACCGCTTTCTCCCACTGATCCGAGTACTTGATGGAGGATCCAACGAACAATCCCGTGAGGGCCGACACAATGGGTGTCACCAGCACTCGAAACGGCTCCCAATCGATCGGAAGTAGCAGCATCACCCCAGCCATGGCCGCCGCGGCCACCAAGCCAGAGAGGGCGGCCACCACAGGATATCGAGTGTCATTCGGCGAGCTGTGCCCTCCAGTTCGCTGAATGCCTTTGGTCGTAATCACGCTTGGTAAGAAAGTCTCCGCCATGGTCAGCCGCCTCCAGCTCCGGTATCGCGTCGAGATGTGCGTAGATCCCCGAGCATCTCGATGAGCTCGTCAACAGTGAAGTCGAGGGCCTCAGCGTGCCCGATGAGATCTCGACAGAGTCGTTCGAGCTGCGATCGGCGCTCGAGCTCCGAACGATTGGGCTGGGAGAGACTGACGAATGTCCCCCGGCCCTGTTTGGACGTGAGGACGCCGAGAAGTTCGAGCTCCTCGTACGCCCGCTCAACGGTCTTGGGACTGATACTCAGGTCAATCGCGAGTTGACGCACGGTGGGCAGGCGAGCTCCCGTCTCCAACACACCGGTGATCACCTCGTGCCACAGCTGGCTGGCGATCTGACGGTAGAGGGGCTCCCGACCCGCCATATCCAGATAGATCGCCAAGCGTTGAGCCAGATCCGCACGAACCCTGTCGGCCATCGCTCTCCCCCTGCGTCCCTCCTAGAATAGCGTAGGCGAGACCCCGACACCACGGTCCGGCATTGCCCGGCCGCTGCTGGCGACGCAACTTCCGGCCGGCGCTCATGAAGGGTGGGACACATATGACGGTGCACATTGGACACGCGCATCTGAAGGTGCGGAACCTCGAGCGCTCGATCGACTTCTACACACAGTTTCTCGATCTCACCATCCGAGAGCAGGTGGATAATCGTTGGGCCTTTCTCTCGGGCACGGATGTCCATCACGAGCTGGCGTTGCAAGAGGTGGGTGCCGACGCCCCCCTCCCCAGCCGGTGGCATGTAGGCCTCTTTCACATTGCGTTCGAAGTGCCAACCCGCATGGCATTAGCGAGGTACTTCCATCGGCTTGTCGAGCGGGACGTCCCCGTGGTTGCGGTCGACCATCGCATCAGCTGGGCCGTGTACTTCGGCGATCCGGATGGGAACGGATTGGAACTCTATTGCGACACCCGTGGGGACGAGGACGGTGCCGAGCGATGGGAGGGCGTAGACCGACCATTGCCTGCAGAGCGGCTCCTGGCGGCTCTGGGAACGGCCTCTTGAATACGGGCGCCGTGTCGATACCCCATTGGCCAGTCAGCGGATACGGCATGCGTGTTGCGCTCACCGTGTGGTTCATGACGGGTCTTGGATGGTCGTTCCAGGGCTCCTCGCTGTTCGCGCAGCAAGAGACGCCGGAAGACGTCGCCCAGCGTTACGTCAGCGCGATGCAAGCCGCCGATTGGGACACGATGGCCGGGCTCATGGACCAGAGCGCGCTAAAATCCATGCGGGACCTGCTGAGCCCGCTCTTCGACTTACCCGAGGCGGCCGAACTCCGCCAGCGATTTCTGGGCGTCGAGACCGTCGATGAGGCAGCAGCGCTCTCGGATACAGCCGTGTTTGCGCGATTCATGCAATTCGTCGGCTCCCAAGAACCATCACTGCAGGAGGCCCTCAAGACGTCTCGCATGCGAGTGATCGGGCACATTCCCGAGGGGGGCGATACCGTTCATGTGGTCTATCGCATGACCATGACCGTGGAAGGAATCACGATGACGCGGCTCGACGTGTTCAGCCTCCGACAACATGGAGAGACGTGGCGGGGGTTGTTGGCCGGGGACGTGTCGGCATTGGCGGCAGCACTACGGGCGGCACTGGAGCCGTATCCAGATCCACGATGACTCAAAGGACGCCGATCGCATGAGCGATACCCATCACGAGAGCACGGTAGAGTTCACCGGCCTGATTGCGGGGTTGGCCGCAACGGCAGCTGCAACGCTGCAAAAGGTCGAAGCCCTGGCGAACGTGGGCACGGATACGGCAAGCGCATCTTCGCCACAAGACGACGAGCCCTCTCCCGCGGAGCGCGGCAAGCAAATCAGGGACGCCTTGAGCACGGCTCGGCAGCTCATCGACACCATTGCGATGCTGGAGACCAAGACCAAAGGCAACGTCACGAGCGGCGAGCAGCAATTCTTGGAACGAGCGCTCTCCGAACTCCGCATTACCTTCGTGCGCGTCGCCGATCGCGTGAAACCGCTCACCCGAACATGAGGAATTGTCCGTGGCCGTTGCATTACTCGTCCTCCTCGTGCTCGCCGTATTGGTTGTCACCTTGCTCAACCGCCCGGTAGGCGCTCGCTACCCCAATCGGTTGGAGATTGGCTCTATCGTGATCGAGTTCTCGAAGATCGACCGATTGTGCTACGCGGTGGCCGCCGCAGCGGTGCTGATCGGGGTGGTGGCCGGTCTGCTTCTCATTTGGGGTCCGCGCAATCAGGATATGGTTGGGAAGGTCCTGGCGACCGCTGCGGTCGGTTTCCTCGGGGCGGTGTTCATCCTGGTGCTCAATCGGCTGATGCGTGGTCCGCGCGGAGCTGCCTCGTGACCGACGCGACCTCGTCGCCAGGAAGGGGGCGGGATCGCCAGATCGGCATCTTCATTCCCGGGCTCGCAGGCCAGCGCCCGTCGGTACCGGTATGCATCCGCGAGCTCGAGCGACGTGCGCGAGCGCGCCTGTCCCCCGAGGCTGATGCGTATGTCGCCGGCGGTGCCGGTGCCGAGCGTACCATGGCGGCAAACCGCGCGGCGTTCGACCGGTGGCGCATCGTCCCCCGTATGCTTCGCGACGTGACCCGGCGGGATCTCACCGTCGAGCTTTTCGGTGCGCGCCTCCCCACCCCACTGCTGCTCGCACCGATTGGCGTGTTGGAATTAGTCCACCCACAGGCGGATCTCGCCGTGGCCCGCGCCGCCGCCCAACGCGGGGTACCCATGGTGTTTTCCAACCAAGCCTCCCACGCCATGGAGGCCTGCGCGGGCGTCATGGGTGATGCCCCTCGTTGGTTCCAGCTCTATTGGAGCGAATCGGACGAGCTGGTTCGCAGCTTTGTGGCCCGCGCCGAGCGCTGCGGATGCCAAGCCATCGTGCTGACCCTCGACACGACGATGCTGGGATGGCGGCCTCGGGACCTCGACCTCGCGTACCTCCCCTTTCTTCGGGGAATGGGCATCGCGCAGTACACGAGCGATCCGACGTTTCGCGATGCCTTACGTCAAACCGAAACGAGGCGTACCAGTCCGCGGCCATCGATCAACCTCAAAACGTTGCTGGCGATCCGACAGCAGTTCCGAAACTACCCCGGCGCATTTCTCGCCAAGCTCAAGAGCGGTGCGCCGCGGGCAGCCGTGCAGAGGTTCATCGCCACATATTCTCGCCCGTCGCTGACGTGGAGCGACCTGCACACCCTTCGGGCACTCACCGAGCTTCCCATCCTCCTCAAAGGCATTCTCCACCCCGACGATGCCCGCGCCGCCGTCGAGGCCGGTATGAACGGGATCGTGGTCTCGAACCATGGTGGTCGTCAGGTCGATGGCGCCATTGGGGCCTTGGATGCTCTGCCACCCATCGTGGAGGCCGTCGCCGGGCGCCTCCCCATCTTGCTCGACAGCGGTGTTCGGTCCGGTGCGGATGTGTTCAAGGCCATTGCGCTCGGTGCCACCGCGGTGTTGATCGGTCGTCCGTACGTCTACGGGCTCGCACTCGATGGGGAACGTGGTGTTGGAGAGGTGATCGACAATGTGCTCGCCGAGCTCGACCTCACCATGGGCCTCGCCGGGTGTCGCAGCGTGAGGGAGATTGCAGATGGCCGGCTCGCTCGGTCGTCACCGAACTCGAGCGATGGGGCCGAAGCCGGCCGGCCGAGCAGAGCGTTCTCTTAGTTCGCGATACGCGACTTGAGCGTGAGCGTTGGTCCGTAGCGACCGATCGTGCGGCGAACCCACCACGCTGCGGTTTCGCGTCGCTCCTTCCAATCCGAGAATCGGTAGTCATACCACACGGCGCGTACGAATCGCGGTGGGTGGTCGCTGAATGGGGAGGGCGCGAGAAGACGGCGGACCGGTCCGGAACCCTCCAACAGTCGTGACAGCAGCGATTCCAGCCACGGAGAATCTTCATACCTCCGGAGGGCGGCGAACCACATTTGCCAGTCGAGCCTTGGCTGGTGGGGGGCGCAGAAACGGGGGCGCCGAAGGGGATCACCGGGCTTATATCGGAACGCGAATGGTACCCACGCCCTTCCGTCCTCGCTTCCTTGCAGGCTGATCTCGAGCCGCCGAGTGGTCATCACTCGGAAGAGGCCGTAGCCATTGATCACACGAAACGGATCGAGCAGCGCGAGCACACGCTGCAACGGACCGGGCAACCGAGCGTTGGGGGAAAAGGTGCGAGCCAGCTTCAAGCCGCTCACGCCAACGATCACCAGCGCCAGAGCGATCATGCCGGGGCCCGGGAGCGCGGCGCCCTGTGGCTCCGCCAGCGTCGGTGCGAGCGATGCCGGTAGCACCGCAACCCAGACCCCATCATCCAGCAAGAGCAACGCGAGGGCCATGGTGAGGAGATTGAAAAAGTTGTAGTTGCCCGTCATCACGATCAGTATTTGCAGTCCAACGAGCCCCACGAAAGCGACGAGTCGCATGTTTCGCGTCCCAAAGATCAGTAACGGCACCGCGATTTCGAGAACGAGAGTCGCGATAACGGATATTTTGTGAAACCAGGTAGGGAGCTGATGAGCAAGCCACGCGGGACTCGTGGGTAGTGGCTGAGTGAAATAGTGATACTCTAGAGCCGTGAGATTCCGCCAGGTGGTGTCACCGCTCGTCAGCTTGCCGACACCGGACTGAAACACGAGTCGGAACAGAAGCCACCAAAGAAGAAACAGCCCGAGCTGCGGTACCGGGTGGCCAGAATGCGGCCAGAGATGCCAGGGCGCCAGTAGCGCTGCCAACACGCTCGTCTCGACTAGGAGGGCATCCCATTGAAAGGCCATGAACTCCTGGCCCACCACGATGAACGACAGGTAGAGGCCGGCGAGCACGAGCAGTATCGGGGCAGGCAGGATATCCAACACGACGAGGATCGATCCCACCGTGCCGATGCCACAGCCTAGATGTAAGCTCAGGTCCGAGCTGGACATCCAGAACAGCGTTGGCGCCTGAACGAACCGTTTGTGTCCGAAGTGAGCGCGCAGCGCCGATAGGAAGCTGGTGGCTGGAACGATTCCACGAGATCCGAACAGTCCGGTCACCTGCACCCAAAGCGACACGAACGCGATGAGATGCACGATGCCCAGGAGACGGAGGAACAACCAGCTGGAGACGGCGTATGGAACCACGCCGTCCGCAATCGAGTAACCCATCAGAGGAACCCGCCAGGGACGGCTTGCACCCAAAGGTACGTCGGGCGTGCCATGTCGCCCAACGGAAGCTGGGTGGACCCTCCATCCCTCGCTCGGGGACCGTCCTGACAGCCTGTCACACGGAGATTGTCCATGCAGACTCGTCTCGTGCTCTCAGGGACTTTCACGGCGGCGTTGTTTCTCCTCTGCTCGGCTGACGCAGCGGCACAGCGCGTGCGGCGATCTCAGCCCGGATCCGTTTCCCAGACCATCGCCCGCACCGAGATCAGCGTGACGTACAATCGACCCGTGGCCCGGGGCAGGACCCTGTTTGGGCCGGGAGCCGTCGTTCCGTACGGTCGCCCGTGGAATCCGGGAGCCGACCAGGCCACCACGATCGAGATCACAAGCGATGTCGCGATCGAGGGACGGCCCCTCTCCGCTGGCCGTTACACGGTGTGGGCCATTCCCGGTGTCGATGAGTGGACCATAATCTTCAGTGAAGCCGTCGATATCTGGCACACGCCGTACCCGGGGACCGAGCGGGACGCTTTGCGCGTAGACGTCGTGCCAGTCGAGGGCCACCACATGGAGGTGTTGGCGTTTTATTTCCCCGAAGTTGGGCGCGATTCGGCGACGTTGGTTTTGCACTGGGGCCCCACCGTCGTTCCCCTTTCGATTCGCTTGCCAACCACACCGTCCTGAGACCCAGGGCCCGGGAACGGATGGGAGGGCGCGACATGATATTTTTCTCACGCTTACTCCGGCTGACTGTGCCGGCGCTGGCCCTCCAGGTCGGGGCGCTAGTCGCCCAAGTACCCACCAACGCGAGCACTCCCGAACAACCCTTCTTCGAATGGACGGAGCTCCGCTTCGCGTCCGACGTCTATGCTGGGAGACGAGATCGCCTCAAGCCCCTGTTGTGGGACAACGGCGGTGGAGTCTTCCTTGCTCCGAGCGCTGAAGGGACTTCACACGGTGAAACGTTCCGACAGCTCGACGATTTCCTCTACTTCACCGGTCTCGAGCTGCCGCACTCAGTCCTGGCGATCGATGCCGATGCGGGGCGAACGCTGCTCTTCGTTCCGTCACGGGATCCACGATTCGAAAACGGCACACGTCCAAACGATTTCCCAGGCCGACGTCTCGCTTCGGACCCCGAGTTGGTCAGGCGTTCCGGCATTGCCGAGATCAGACCCTACGATGAGTTGGCCGGCGTCGTCCGTGCCTGGGTTCGGCAGGGGCGGCTCATTTGGATGAACCTCGGCCGTGATGTGGATGTGGAGGAGATCGAGTCGGACTTCGTGACGGACCTCGACCCGGTTCATGCCATGTTGGCGCACCTTCAACGCCAACATGCAACGGTTCGCATAGGAAACGCATACTCTGCAATCGCCCGGCTCCGTATGATCAAAGGACCGGAGGAGGTCGAGGCAATCCGGCGAGCGTGCGCGGTCACCATAGGTGGTATCCGAGCCACTGCGCCTCACGTCGTGGACGGTACCGATGAACGGACGCTTGCCGGTATTCTCGAAGGCGCCTTCAAGCGCGCCGGGGCGCACGGTCCCGCATTTGCCTCCATTATCAAATCTGGGCCGAACTCTCTGTGGCCGTGGAGGATTCTCGCGGCGCACTACGATCGCCGGAACCGGCCGATACGAGATGGCGAACTCGTGATTTTCGACGTGGGAGCCGAGCGCGACTATTACGTCTGTGATGTGGGACGGACCTTCCCAGTCTCCGGCAGGTTCAGTGCATCCCAACGAGAAAAGCTCACAATGGTTACTGCCGTCGCCGACGAGATCATCGCAGCCATCCGACCTGGTGTCACCTTTGCCCAGCTCCGAGAGGTTGCGTATCACCACATTCCGCCCGAGGAGCAACCCCGGATGCAGACCGGGAGTTTCTTTGGGCATCACATCGGCCTATCCCCCGGCGATCCCAGCATCCTGCGCACGCCACTCCAACCGGGAATGATCTTCACTGTCGAGCCATGGTACTACAATCACGACGCGGGGATTGCCGTGTTCGTGGAAGACGTGGTATTGGTCACGGAGCAAGGCGCTGAGAATCTGACCGGCCGGTTACCCCGGCGGGCATTGGAACTCGAGGCACTCATGGTAACAGCTCGGTAATCTGCCGATACGAGAGGTTACGTCGAGGCCACTCCACCAACCAGCGTTATTCCGGCAGCAATCAGGGTCGCCTGCAGATCCATCTGATCCGCAATCGGCATGGCCGAAAGGCCGGCCCCGATGGCGTCTGCACGGATGCTGTCTGGCGCGGCACCCTCCGCGAGACGACGCCGCCATCCAGCGATTCGTGTCTTCCATACTTCCGCCACCGGGTCGGGCGGCCCGAGTGTCTCGCCCACACGCGGCGTGAGAAATAACGGCATCTCCGAAACCAGGGTGAGGGGATCACCACCGAACGAGCGGATCGTCTCCATCGAACTCGGGCGAAAATGCGCTGCTGTCTCGGGGTCGTGGCGCTCGAGGAAGAAGTCTCGCATGCTGCGTGAGTTCGGTCTCGTGCAGAAGCCTCTCGCGAGCCGGACGAATCCCTTTTCTCCATTCCGCTCCACGTCGTGGAGCTCGTACCCAAGGGCCTTCACCCGCGCGACACACCGCTGCCTCAGCGGCTCCATGCGGTCTTTCCACCCCGGCTCCACCAGGAACCATGGGCCGGCGGCAAACCCCATTCCATGAAGCGTGACGTGAAGGTGGAACGGACCAGGAGCCTCGTGCCACCACCTGTAGACCGCTTGGCTTTCTGGCCGGGCGCCACGGTCGCCGGCGTTTCGTGGAAAGCCAAATTCAAGATCGTCTCCCGGAGCTTCGCGCACGACATTGCGCAGATAGGCGGCGATATCGTAGATCGGATCATGCTCGCCGTACCATGCCTGGTTCTTGGCCTCCCCATCGGGATTGATATGAGGCACGATCCACCACTCGCAGTGTGTGAGAAGGGGATCATCCGGTGGCCTTTCCGACAGATACGCCACCAGCTGCCGCAGCAGACGTGGCCCCACTGGTTCATCGGCGTGACAGCCCCCAATCACACTCACGCGGATCCTGCCGTGGCCCAGTCGATAGGCAACGATCGGTCTCGCCTCGCGGGACGCACCGATTTCCTCCCCTGAAGTTGGCAGCGTCGGCTCGGTGGCGAGGATATCCGCAATTGGCAGTTCCATGACAACACGATAGTGAGGCCAGGACGTTCGCGGCAACGGTCGTGGTGCTCCGTCTCAGTGATCCGTGCGGCACCGCCCCACTCGCAGTGTTCGCGGCAGGCACATCGTGGCAGCGAGGGACGAGTGGGGCCTGAGGATGAGCGGCGTCGGGTGGGCCATCATCGCGATAGGACGCCTCGAATCGGCAAGATGAACCCTTGCACCCGCTTCGCGTATATACTCAGAGGACCTCAAACACGCCTGTCTCGCGAGGAAGGCTCATGCTTCGGCGACTGTTATCCCTCGTTCTCTTGCTGTCGGTTGCTCCTCCCACCTTGGCCTGCCGGGGCCAGAGCAGTGTGGTGTCACAGGGCCGGACGGGATTCCAGACCGCGGTCGTGGATTCGGTCTTCGTCAGACTCATCGAGCGTCTATCCGAGCCGGGCGGCTACTTTGACACCGATAATCTGATATCGAATGAGCAATCGTATCTCCATGTGCTGGGAGCGCTCGAAGCTCGAGGGGTTCGGGGTGGAGCGTACATCGGTGTCGGTCCGGATCAGAGTTTCTCCTATATCGCCCACATAGAGCCCGAGATTGCCTTCATCATCGACATCAGGCGAGACAACCAGCTCCAGCATCTTTGGTTCAAGGCGTTGTTCGAGCTCTCACGCAATCGTGCAGAGTATCTGTCGCTGCTATTCGGCAAACCGATGCCAACCGGGAAGCGTTGGGAGGAAGCGCCGATCGCGCAACTACTCGAGTACATCGATGCTACGCCGACACGCACGGCGGTGCTGGAAGCGAACCGGGAGGCCATACACGCAGCGCTCCGATCCACCGGCATCCCCTTGTCCGATGACGACCTCGGGATCATCGAGCGGATTCACGACTCGTTCATTTCAGCCGGCACGGATTTACGGTTCACCAGCCACAACCGTCCGCCTCGGGCGTATTACCCGACGTACCGTCAACTCGTTCTGGAGCGGGACCTCGCGGGCCGGATGGGCAGCTACCTGGCGACGGAAGGGGCCTTTCGTGTCGTGAAGGATCTACAGGAACGCAATCGTATCGTACCGGTGGTGGGCGATCTGGCGGGCACCACTTCCCTTCGCGCTATTGGAGAGTATCTCACTGAGCAGCGAATCCCCGTCTCCGCATTCTACACGTCGAATGTCGAATTTTATCTCATGCGAAGCGGAACATTCGACCGTTTTGCGGAGAACGTACAGACGCTGCACCATGACGAGCGAAGCGTCATCATCCGAAGTTATTTCGGTGGCTGGTATCGCCGCCGGCACCCGCAGGCGGTCACAGGATACTTCAGCAGCCAGTTACTCCAGCCCGTGACGGATTTTCTGAGTGCCCATCGCAACGGCGGCTACGTCTCTTACTTCGATTTGGTGACGAGGGACGCCCTCGAGCTACGCTGAAACCGCCGATCGGCCGGATCAGACGCTGACGACCGGCTCCCGAATATCCTCGGGGATCACCGTCACCTTTATGGGTATCACTTTCCGGACGCTCGCCGTGACGATACAAAAGTCCTCGAAGACTTCGAGGCATCGTGCCATTCGATCCCGGTCGCCTTCCGCAACCTGGGGTCGTAGCTCAACCTGGATCTCGGTGATACGCAATCGGTTCCGATCGTTTCGGCCGATCGTCCCATGCACGCGCGTCTCGACCCCGTGGACCTGAATCCGCGCCTTGCGCAAACAGAAGATCAAGCTGGCGCTCAGACAGTGACCAACCGCGGCACCGAGTACCCGCGCCGCGTTGGGACCGCGGTCCGCACCTAATGGTTCCGGTTCGTCCATGGTCAATTGCGGCTGCCCTGCCGCGTCAAAGCTGACCGCGAACTCGAAATCGCCTCGCTGCATGAGCGTGACGTCAAAGTTGAAATCGGTCATCATGCCCTCTCGGTCCTCGGACATTCATACTCGTCGTGAAATCTCCTGAAGAGCGAATGAAGATCGTGCCGGTCGGCAATGATGAAGTCTTCAGGACTGGCGAACTCCGCCGCCAGCTAACAGCTTGAACCTCGCCTTACAGCCACCTACGGGGAATCGTCATGTCTCGTGCATCGTTCGCAATGGTACAACGAACGGCCGTGCTCCTGCTCGTTCTGAGTCCTGGCGTGCTCACGGCCCAAGATCTCGGGCGGGTCGAATTTGCCAATTCGGGAGCTGCCGCGGCGCAAGAACCGTTTCTGACGGGCGTCCTGCTGCTGCACAGCTTCGAGTACGAGCGTGCCGCGCAAGCGTTTCGCCATGCGCAGGAAATCGACCCGGACTTCGCTCTCGCGTACTGGGGTGAGGCCATGACGTACAACCATCCGGTTTGGAACCAGCAAGACCGCGCCGCCGCACGGGTTGCACTCGATCGGTTTCCGCCGGAAAAACGCTTGGCCACAACCTTGGATTTCCGAGAGCGGATGTATCTCGACGCGATCGAGATTCTCTACGGAGAGGGATCCAAGGAACGACGCGATACGCTCTACGCGGAAGCGATGGAGCGCCTGGTCGACCAATATCCGGACGATGCCGAAGCGAAGGCCTTCTACGCGTTGGCGCTCCTCGGATTGAGTCAGGGAGAACGCAACGTACCCACGTACATGCGGGCGGCGGCCGTGGCGTTAGAGGTGTTTGACCGCAATCCCCTACACCCGGGGGCAGCGCACTACGTCATCCACTCCTTCGACGATCCCACGCATGCTCCCCTGGGCCTCACAGCGGCGCGCGCCTACGCCAAGATCGCACCGGATGCGCCGCACGCTCAGCATATGACCACGCACATTTTCGTGGCGATGGGGCTGTGGGATGACGTCGTGTCCCAAAACACGGTTGCGTCCGGCGCCAAGCCATGGCGCCCGGGCCATTACACGTCCTGGCTGGGCTACGGGTATCTCCAGCAGGGACGCTTCACTGACGCGGAGAACCTGCTGAACGAAGTGTGGGAGAACCTCGGTGAGGACCCACCGCCCGGACGACGTGCCTATCTCGCTGACATGCGGGCCCACTTCATCGTCAATACAGAGCAATGGGACACTCCGATGTTGCGCGCGGGTGTGGAGCTCGCCGACGTTGATTTCTGGGGAAGTCGTGGGAGGGATGTCTTCATTTCGTTCTATGCCGCGATCAAGCGCGGGGAACACGTCGATCGCGAGCGCGCGGTCGCTGCGATGCAAGCGGCGCAGGGCGACGACCGATCCACCGGTATTCTCCTCCTCGAGCTGCAGGCGCTCTTGGCACTCGAGAATGGTCAACCGGACAAGGCGCTCCGGCTGATGCGCGAGGCCACCCAGGCGGAAGACACGATGCCGTTCGAATTCGGTCCACCTGTGGTCGTCAAGCCATCGCACGAATTGTTCGGGGAGATCCTGCTGGACCTCGGAAGAGCGTCGGACGCGCAGCAGCAGTTTGAGCGGGCGCTTCAGCTCGCGCCCAAGCGCGCGCTGGCATTGCGCGGTCTTGGACGGGCGGCCGCCGCCGCCGGAGATCGTCGGATGGCGCAACGAGCCTATCAAACGCTGCTATCCATCTGGCATCGGGCGGACGCCAACATGGATGTCATTGTCGAAGCGGAGAAGTACCTGGGCGCAGCACGCGTGAGCGAGCGCCGCTGAGCCGCTCCCCACGGTGAGCGGCGCCGAGTTCGTCGCGGTGAGCCTCGTCGTCGCGGCTGGCTCCATCGTGCAGGGATCGATCGGCTTCGGTTTGGGGCTCATCGGTGCCCCCCTGTTGATGCTGATCGACCCGCGGCTCGTGCCTGCCCCACTCCTGTGTTCGGCAGCCGTGCTCACCGTGCTGCTCACGTACCGGGAATGGAAAGGCATCACATTTGGGGACCTTCGGTGGGCCCTTTCGGGGTACATCCTCGGCATCGTCGGTGCGGCCATCGTACTCGTGACTCTTGCCACCCAGTCCATCGGGCTCGTCTCCGGCGGTCTGATTCTTCTCGGGGTAGCCCTGACGGCCGCCGGTTTACCCTTGGACCCTCGGCCCGGCATTCTCGTGGGAGCAGGCGCGCTCTCTGGTTTCATGGGAACCACCGTCTCCATTGGAGGCCCACCGATCGGGTTGGTTTACCAACGCGTAGCGGGACCACGGATTCGCGGAACCCTGTCTGCCTACTTCCTGGTTGGCATCGTTCTTTCGTTGATCGGGCTCGGGATCGTCGGACGTTTTGGGCGAGCCGAGGCGGTTCTGGGACTGGCGCTGGTGCCGGGAGTGCTGCTGGGCTTCGCGCTGTCACACCGCACCGCTCGGTGGCTCGATCGGGGCCGGACCCGCACCGGAGTCCTCGTCATCTCGGCTGCCGCTGCCCTTGTGGTCATTCTCAAGCATTTGCCGTAACCCCGCAGTGACCCCGCGGTCTCCTTCAGCCTGGATGGCGCGTCGACCATGACCGCCCTCGAGCTCCTGCTGGCCACGGGCGTCGTGGCAACGGGTGCGCTGCTGCAGGGCTCCATCGGATTCGGCCTCGGACTCGTCGCGGCACCCTTGCTGCTGATCATCGACCCCCGGTTCATACCGGGACCGCTGCTGACTGGATCGGCCGTCCTCACGATGCTGCTGACCCAACGGGAGTGGCGGTCGGTGAGAATGCGCGATCTCCAATGGGCGATACCCGGACGCGTGATTGGCATTGTCATTGCCGTCGGCGTCCTGGTGATCGTCCCCACGGAGTACATCGCCATTGCGTTTGGGGTTCTCGTGCTGCTGGCCGTGGCACTGAGCGCGTCCGGCCTCCATCTGACGCCGAGCCCAGGGCATTTGGTGGTGGCCGGCCTGCTTTCCGGATTCATGGGAACGACCGTCTCGATCGGCGGTCCACCTATCGCGCTGGTGTATCAGACGGAGTCCGGTCCTCGCGTGCGGGGCACGCTCTCCGCGTATTTCCTCATCGGCGTGAGTCTCTCGCTCATCGCGCTTCGCTTGATCGGCCGGTACGGTCGGCCCGAGCTGCTGCTCGCAAGCGGGCTCATGCCGGGTATCGTTCTCGGCTTCGTACTGTCCCGGCACACCGCGGGTGTGCTCGACCGGGGATACACTCGGGTGGCAGTGCTGGTGGTGTCAGCCGTGGCGGCGGTCGTGGCGATCGGGAGGCAACTGTTCTGACCATCCGTACTCCCTCGGCACGACCACGCCCGAGCGCGCTCTCCGGATACCTCTCGTTACCACTCGGAGTTGGGGCCATGCGTACTGCTGCAGGAACTGCTGGCATCCTCATCACCTCACTCACGATCCTCGCCACGCCGGTGACCGCGCAACGCGCGCCGGCCACGAACGACTATCAAAAGGCCACTCGCGGAACGCGGTGGCTGGAATCGCCCGGCGGAACGATGATCAAGGTACTAGTAGAAGCTTCGAACCTTGGCGGAGCCGACGTCGAGCTTGCCGAGATCACTTTCCCAGTAGGTAGCGGCGCCTCGGCCGGTGCCGGGCACCAGCATACCTCAGTGGAGATCCTGTACATCCTGACCGGCGAATTGAATCACATCGTCAACGGGACGTCGCATGTTCTGACAGCCGGGATGGTGGGAGTGGTCCGTCCAGGAGACCGGGTCATCCATCGCGTACTCTCGGCCGAGCCCGTGAAGGTCCTCGTCATCTGGGCGCCGGGAGGGGAGGCGGACCGGATAGCCCGGTTCTTCACGGAGCGTCCGATCGAACAACGGTGAGTCTTGTTCAGCCGGACACGAGCGCGTCCTGCCTGACCAGGGAGGGGTGTTACTCGACGATCACCGCGCTGTTGCGGCATCCGGTGCAATGTACTTCGCGGGTCTCAACGCCTCCGTGTGACTCATGCGGCCCCAGCAGCAGATTCCCGCTGCAACGCGGACACGCCACAATGCGGTCGTTGTCCACGATCATGGCGAGAATTGCCACCGTCTCCTCCCACGAGAACTGGGCCGCCGGGGGAAGCCGGCGATCGTCGCTGATGCGTCGGTCGCGCCCGCTCCGGCGCTCTCTGCCGGTCCGGCGCTCGTGCTCGACCGGGAGATCGAGCTCTCGCCGATCGGTCCGCCGGCGCTCTAGTCGGGTACGACGCTCATGCCGCAGGCGGCGGTCGTCGAGAAACCGCTGGATCGACTCGTCGGGATCGGGGGTGGCGCGGTGAACCATGACTTGGGCGCGTTCAACTCGGTATCGTCGTCCATGGTTTTAGCCCGCGGGACGCGATTGCGCTAGGCGTCACCGCTCCCGCACGACCATCCCCGCCTTCATGACGAAGCGCACGGCGCGCAAGGCTGCTATGTCTGTTGTGGGATCGCCCTCGACGGCAATGAGATCGGCACGCAAACCCTCGCGGATGAGCCCTCGATCCACCAGGCCCAACAGACGAGCATTCTCCGACGTCGCCGCCCGTACGGCGTTCAGGGGTGTCATGCCGTAGTCCACCATCAACTCCAATTCTCGTACGTTGTCGCCGTGCGGGTACACACCAACGTCACCGCCAAAACAGATGGGAACCCCGGCCGCCAGCGCTTCTCGGAACGCTTCGCGTTTCCCCACGATCCGCGCTGGCTCGGGGTCGACACCCTTGCGCCACCCGCGATACTGCTCCACGGCATCGCCAGCTGCGAGGGTTGGGCAAAGTGCGACACCGCGATCTGCCATCAGCCGAAACACCTCCGGCGTGCCCCCGTCTCCATGCTCGATGGTGGCCACCCCGGCCAGGGTGGCGCGCCGCATTCCCTCCGGAGAGCTTGCGTGCGCAACGACCTGGCGTCCACTGCTTTGGGTGACGTCTACGATCAAGTCGAGCTCCTCTTGGGTGAACGTTGCCCTCGCCTCGCCCTGCGGTCCCCACCGATAATCCGCGTAGACTTTGATCCAATCTGCGCCTCGACCAATCTGGTCACGCACGACGCGGATCAGATCGTCGTGACCGTCGGCTGGCTCGGCGCCCAACGGAAGATCCCACTCGGCTGCTCCCTTAGGTCCATAACTCCCCGTGGCCACGATGGCGCGTGTCGTCACGAGCATGTGCGGTCCGGGAATGACGCCGGTATCGATGGCGCGTTTGAGACCCACATCGGCATACGCGGCGCCTTCCGTTCCCAGATCACGTGTCGTGGTGACGCCGGCCTGTAGCGTGGCTGCCGCTCCTACCGTGGCTCGGGCGATTCGCATGGCCAGTGGCTCCACCAGGACCTGATCGTTCCAGCTGGCCTCATCGTACGGATGCAGGAGAAAGTGAGAGTGACCCTCGATGAGGCCGGGTAGGAGCGTGAGGCCTTTGAGCTCGAGGACGCTCGCCCCCGGTGGCCTGGGTGTGCGAGCTGCCGGCCCGGCCGACGCGATACGCCCACCCACCACGATTACCTCCCAGCCGCGATGCACGGTTGGCGTGGTGCCATCAAACACCCGATCTGGCCGAAGGACGATCGCGTTTTGCGCTCGGGCTGCGGACAACGGCGAGCCGATCGTGAACAGGGCAATCGCTGCAATCCATTGTTGGACACGCATTTGAACGACTCCGTGAAGCGAATTCATCGAACGGCGATGGGATTTCCTGGAGACCCCGTGGCACCTTTGAGCCTGAGCGGCGCAAAGACGAAGGCAAACTCGTACACGCCATCGTTGGCAAGCGCGGTCAGGTCGAGATTCTCGAGATTGTAGATCCCATTGCGATTCATGAGCCATTGGTGACCCTCGAAGGGGCGATCCGTGTCTTCCCCGGGCACCGCTTCCACCGACGGCGTGTCGGCTCCCGTCAAGACAATCTTCCGATCCACCAGCCATTGGATCGCCGTGACACCGGGGCCAGGGTTCGATGCCTGGTAGGTCTCGTTGTCCTCCATCCAGAGTTGACCATGCCCCGTGTAAAAGAACACGGCATCCCCCTCCTGAATGTCCACTCCCTGCCGGGCGAGGGCGCCCTGAATGTCCTCGACGGTCACGATGTACGTGGGTTCGAGACGCTGCACGTCCTTGTATGCCACGAGATCAACCAGAACTCCACGTATGAATAACGGACCCACGTGCTCGATCCCGAGCTTGGTCAGGCCATACGCGGTGCCAAACTCCGAGAGGGTGAAACCGTTATAGAACACGGCCTCCCCATCTACCTGCGTTCCGATGTGTCCGAGCCCGTCGAACTGCGTGCCGACCTGGCCAATCTCTGTGCTCACGAGTTCGTCGTTGTAGACGATCTGATTGGTGCCGAAGGGCCCTCCGGTGGGAAGTCCCGGGATCGTCAACGAGTAGTGTCGGCTGCCAAAGAGCGGCATGCCCGCTTCGTAAACCCGCCCCAATTGGTAGATCTTGCCGTGCGTGATCAGCCGTGCCGCTGCGAGCACCCGCGCCTCCGTCACCCGATTCGCAGCACCTCGCTGATCCTCAGGACCCCATTCGGAGGGCCACCAGGTGGACCCGGTGGGCGTCTGAGCGCCCAACGACGATGCCATCAGCAAGACCGCGAGACCAAGACCACTGCGGACCCGGAGCATAGAAACCTCGAGCTGGGTTGAACGAGATGGATGGTTGGCCGATTCGAGCCTCCAAGCCAAGCGTCGCCGACCCGTACCGGCCATGCATATGATCATGTCCGTTCCCACCTGAAGGCAAATCGGGGTGCCGCCTGCTGGACTCGCGAACTCGCCGAGCACGGCTCATTTTAGACACCACACGCAGACACAACCTATCGAGTCAACGAGCCGGAGGCCGTATGCGTACCCGTTCCGCCACACTCATACTGGCGGCCATCGCCCTAGGCGTTACGGCCTGCCAACCAACACAACCCGCGGCGTTGTCGGAAGAAGATCTCCAAGGCATACGCGACGTCACGGCACAATGGCAGGCGGCGGCAGTGGCCAACGACAACGCAGGCCTCGCGGCGCTGTACACCGAGGAGGCCGTCTTCATGCCGCCCAATCAGCCTGCTGTCGAAGGGCGGGCGAGCATTCAGACGTGGATCGAGAGCTTCCCTGCCATGACCACGGCGGAGCTCGTGATCGATGAGATCGACGGTCGCGGCGATCTGGCGTTCGTCCGCGGTCACTACGACATCACGATGACCGGTCCTGATGGTGCGCTGATCCCGGACCGGGGTAAATACCTCGAGATCCGTCGCCGACAACCGGACGGTGCCTGGCTGCTAGCTGTCGACATCTTCAACTCGGACTTGCCGCAGCCCGAATGACCCGTTCCCTACTCGCTGCCGTCCTGGTGGTCGCGGCATGCGCTGCGGAGCCCCCGGAACCAGACAGCGAGGTCGTGTACCGGCTCGCTCCGCCCACGTGGTTCGAGGACGGATGGAGCTACTACGACGTGGCCCCGGACGGGCGACAAGTAGTGTTCGGTGCGCGCTTTGGTGTGCGCCTGTTCGACTTACAGGGACGTGAAGAACAGACTCGGCTCGCTTCGGGACTCGACCAGGTGCGCGGGGCGGCATTCACCGACATGGGATCCCTCGTTCGCAACGGGACACGATCTGGTAAGACCGGTTGGTACGCAGGCCCGGGGGGCGAGGAGCTCCTGCCGCTCCCGCCGGATGTCGTCCCGACGTGGAAGGGATCGCGAGTCGCATACTTTCGACGCGGAGCCGCCGGGCTGTTCGCCGGATCGTTGGACGATCCCGCGTACCACGCGACGGACGGTGCGGTGACGGGCATCGCCTGGTCTGCCCATGGCGATCTCGTGTTCGCCATGGTTTTTCATCCGGACGGCAAGTCATCATTGGTGGCCCTCCATCCCACCACCGGCCTGGTCGAGAAAGTCCGGGACGATCTCGATGCCACCAGTCGTTTCAATTCGATTGGTGTCGCGCCCGATGGACTCCGGGTCTTCATTGCGCTCGCAAGCCCCAACCTCCCGGATGACGAGGCGCGACACCAGCCAAGTGCCGACCGGGACATGGATATCTACCAGCTCCACTTGGAGACCAAGACGCTGGAGCTCGTGGTGCAGGAGCCCGGCGACGACTTCTACCCGACCGTCGTGGGCGGGCACCTCTACTGGACGCACAATGAGATCCGGGACGACGTCGTCGTGTTGCCCCGAACCGGTGGCGAAACCACCGTGGTGATCCAAGACGGACAGATTCCCTACTGGAGTACCGACGGCACCAGTATCGGGTTCACGCACGGCGGGTGGCGCATCGCGGATTGGGCACTCAACCTCGACGTGGCAGTGGTCACTATCGACGCCGACGGCCAAGCGGTAGCAGAGCCGGTTCCGTTGGTCACCGGCTATCATGAGGATTTTACGCCCGCCTGGTCGCCCGATGGACGCTGGATGGCCTACCACTCGCATCGAGCCACGGGACCCGTACCCGCGTATTCCGCTGAAGGAAGCACCGATGACTTGTATTTGATGCGTGCCGGAACGACGGCGGCGGAGGAGATACGACTCACCGACTTCGGGTGGGAGGTGGGCATGGCGGATTGGGCGCCCGACAGCAGGCGCCTGATCTTCGATTCATGGCAACGCGACGCACCCGGTGTCGCTCAACCGTGGGTCGCCACGATCGACACGGAGACCGGACACCTCGTCAACGCTGAGCGGCTCGCTCTGCCCCCGGGGTTCCGGGGCACCCTGCTGGCGGCCTGGTCACCCAAGGGCGAGGAGATTGCGCTCGTCGAACGCGTGGAGGGCCAGCATCAAGCGCTCTGGATCACGTCGCTCGACGGAGCACGTGCTGAAAAGCTCCTGGAGTTCCGCAGCAGCACGTATGGTGGTGTCGATTGGACGCCGGACGGGGAGCATCTGATTTTTGGCGCGCTTGCAGATGATAGAATGCAGTTGTTCTCGCTCCATCGAAGCGGAAAAGACCTCGAGCAGCTCACCGAGGATCCCGCAAGCTTGATTCAACCACAGGTTTCGCCTGACGGCCGCTGGATCGCCGCCACCCGCCTGCACCGCGCCAAGGAGCTGCGTCGGCAGCCGCTATGATGGCAGCGACACCCAAACGGTCGCCAGCCATTCCGCTGTCGCGACGGCCGATTGACACCTGAGGGGTCCACCCACTAGCCTGCATGA
Source organism: Gemmatimonadales bacterium (assembly GCA_041615815.1). Classification (GTDB taxonomy): domain Bacteria; phylum Gemmatimonadota; class Gemmatimonadetes; order Gemmatimonadales; family GWC2-71-9; genus JBDHDH01. The sequence goes on from JBFJCP010000011.1 coordinate 106,836, forward strand.
GCTTCGTGGGCGCGAGCGGCGCCCATCCAGTGAACGCCGGAACGACAAGACCTGGCCTCCGCTGGGTCTTTCCGTTTTGCAAAAGGTGAAACACATGATCAAGCAATGCATGTGCGTGGCGCTCGCGGTGAGCGTGCTGGGAACCGCGGCTTGTAACTCGGGGGGAGGCGCTCGCCTCAGCAACTTTCAAGACAGCTCGAGCTACGCCATCGGCATGAACATGGGCACGAGCCTCAAGCGGACGCAGGCTGATGTTGATGTCGGAGCGCTCGTGCAGGGACTGCGGGATGTGTTGGAAGACCGAGACGGCCGCCTCACCCAAGACCAGGCGGCCGCGGTGCTGCAACAACTGACACAAGAACTCGAGCAAGGAGCCGCGGAGGCGCGGGAGATGCTGAGCGAACGAAACCAACAAGAAGGCAACGCCTTCCGAGAAGAAAACGGTGCACGGGACGCCGTCACCACGACACGCAGCGGGTTACAGTACGAGGTACTCGAACAGGGAAGCGGGCCAAAACCAACCGCGGCCTCCCGCGTTCGAGTCCACTACCGCGGCACGTTGGTCGATGGCAAGGAATTCGACAGTTCGTACGGGCGTGACCCGGTCTCGTTCCGGCTCAACGGAGTGATTCCCGGTTGGACGGAGGCACTGCAGCTCATGCCGGTGGGAAGCAAGTATCGGATCGTCCTGCCGCCGGAGCTGGGATACGGTGCGCGCGGCGCTCCGCCGGACATCGGCCCCCACGCGACGCTCATCTTCGACGTCGAGCTGCTCGGAATCGAGAACTAGCTCCGCGTTACCATTTTCTCCCGAAACATCGCCAGCGGCCACGCGGCCGTGACCCACCCGATCTCTTAGCAGCGGTCGGGTGGTCGCATTTTCGACCTCCGCTCGCCACCTTTTCCCACATGGCCTACGCTACCCTCATTACGTCGGAGGAGCTGCATTACCACGGGAACGATCCCGCGTGGGCGGTAGTCGATTGCCGTTTCTCGCTGGGCGATTCAGAGCTTGGCCGCCGAAGTTATCTCGAAGCACACGTTCCTGGTGCCGTCTATGCGCACCTCGACGAGGATCTCTCGGCGCCGGTGGTGCCCGGCAAGACAGGACGCCACCCACTGCCTTCGGTTGCCGCGTTCGCCCACGCCTTGAGCGGCTGGGGCATCGATCAGCATGTGCAAGTCGTCGCGTACGATGACAGCGGTGGCTCTATCGCTGCCCGACTGTGGTGGATGATTCGGTGGATGGGTCACGACATGGTGGCCGTGCTGGACGGGGGATTCCCTGCATGGCTCGCCCGCGGTTTCGAGACACGGTCCGGCGTGCAGTCCCGTCCCCGACGAGAATTCGAGCCCAGGGTTCGGCCCGCCCTCGTGGCCGATGTCGGGGTCGTGGAGCGAATTCGGAGCGACGCAGCCCACCGTCTGATCGATGCGCGAGGAGCCGACCGCTATCGCGGCGAGAACGAAACGATCGACCCGGTGGCAGGCCATATCCCGGGGGCCATCTCCCTTCCGTACGCCGACAACCTTCGAAAGGACGGGACGTTCCGGCCACCAGAAGAACTGCGAGCGCGCTTTGCCTCGCAGATCGGGGATGTCCCGCTGGACAAGGTGGTGTGCTACTGCGGGTCCGGCGTCACGGCGGCCCACGATCTCCTCGCCATGGCCCACGGGGGACTCGGAGACGCTCGGCTCTATCCGGGATCGTGGAGTGAATGGATCACGGATCCCGCTCGCCCGGTGGCACCTTAGATCCTCATCGTCTTCGAATACTCCGCGCCCACTCGCCCTCTGCGACACGCATCGGTCAGCATGAAGCCAGCGGAGTGTTTCGATTGAACGGTCAAGGCCTCTGCGAGCGCTGTCCCGCACGACTGTTGCACACACGCGAAGATGGCCCGTCGCGCCTCGACGGTGGCCGGGCCACCGGCAGGCGGCAGATCCGGAACGTCGTCCGGGATACCCGACAACGGTTTCGTCGACACCCGGCGCTTTGCCATCCCGTTCTGCCCGGTGGCGAGTTGCCACGTCATCGCCAGCATCTCGTCCAGCGGCCCCGCGGTATCGATGAGCCACCCTTGGGCTTCGGCCGCACGTACGGATTGTCCGCTCAGGAGCAGCCGGAGGAGCTTTGGCCACGCGTCCGGCCGCGCCTTTCGGAACGGCCAATGACAGCCCTCCATTCCCGGCACCACGGGCAGCGTGACTTCCGGGAATCCCAACGCCGCATCCTCGACCGCCACGACATAGTCACAGTGGACAAAAAGCTCCAACATTCCACCCAAACACCGCTTGCCACCGATGAATCCCACGGAGGTTACGAAGTCATCCGCAAGGCGCCTGGCGGTTTGCGACCAGTCGTGTGAGACTCGAAAACCTGCGTCCTCGTTCTCCAGCGCCGGATAGAACTCGCTCGTGTCCGCCCCCACCAGTTGCGTGGCGAGGTGGAAGTCGTGCGAAACGATGACGCGATCAATTCCTTCAGCCCCGAGCCAATCGATGGCACGGTTCAGCTCTAAATCCACATCGCCGTTATACGCTTCGCGGCCCAGGGTGATGACGCCAACGTGACCATCGTGCTCGGCGTTCACGTAGAGCTGCTGCCATGGCGGTGCGTCGAGCTGCTCGAGAACCTCTGGATGCCACGCGCTGGCGGCCGCCGATGGGTACAAGCGGTGATAGGCTTCGACCGTGCGCCGGACCGAATCGGCACCGCGTGTGCGCATGACCGCGAGCATCCCACGCCGAAACTGCGCGCAGAGCTCGCCGATAATGTTCATCTGCGCCGGATGACTGCGACGTTCGTGAAGCATGAGGCTGGTCATCTGGAACAGCGGCCCCAAGATCCACGTGTCGAAATCGTTCTCGCCCGCATCGTTCAGGCTCCAGTCCACGAGTGGCCGAAAGTGATTGGGCGGATACCAGTCCCGTCCCGTGTCCTTGTGCTCCACCAACTCCTCTGCAGGTGCGAACAGACCGCCGTACTGTTCTCCGAGATGATGGAGACACGACCACGTCAAGAAATTCGCTCCCTTAGCTCCGATGGCGTCATGGGCTCGGAACGGATTTGGCCCCAGGAGCCGACGCACGTATTTGTCGATCTTCCAGTAGGGCATGTTGCGCGCATGGTGGTACCGGATGCCTGCGAGGGTCACACCACAAAACAACACGTCGAGCACGAACGACCAGTCGTCGCTCACCTCCATGGGGATGAGCCCGAGAGACCACAGGAGTTGCGTGACGTCGGTAGGCTCGGGTTCCACAATCTCGTAGACTTTGTTGATCTCGTGTGGGAACGCCGGATGGGCGATGCCGACACCCAACTCCGAACTGGGAAAGCCGGACGTGACCGATCGAATGATGATATCGGGGATGGCCTCCCGAAACATCGTATAGTGGGCCTTCTTGATGTCGAGAAGCTCCGGTATCGCTTCCAACAGGAACCTGGGGCGTAGCTGCTGAAGCTCGCCGGGGAGGTGGTCCCCGTCATAGGTCAACCGCACGATGTTCGCCATGACCCGATCCGCCCGTTCCTTTCCGAAGGCCCGTACCAGACCGGGATACTGCGTTCCGATTCCATCAGGGGCACCGGGAAAGTCGAGCGCCACGATCGGGACGCCAAAGGGGGTGAGACGCGCACCCAGCTGCATCGTTTTTCCCGCCCCCACGATCCCATTCGCCCCCGTGACCACCAACGCGCCGCGCTCATGGGGCGGCCCAAAGATCCGCTCCACCAGATCACGGGCCTGGACCGGGAGGGTTCCGTTGCGAAAGACATTCAGGACCGTTCCGAGCCCGAGGGTCTCCAGCGTGGGTTGTCTGAGTGCCGTCGTCGTGACACTTGCGGTCGAAGTCATCGTCGTCTCCTCACACCACCTGCAGCACGGCTGCGATCCCAATGTCCCCTGCCGCACAACCGAACACGAGCACGTTTCCACCCCCCAACGCCACCGCCTCCTCCAACGCCTCGATGATGATCCGCGTGAGCGTGGGCCCTTGCGGATGTCCCCAGACCAGCGAGCACCCGGTCTTGTTCATGCCCCGCCAATCGTAATCCAACATGCGGGCAAAGATCGCATCGTTCACTGCGAAAGGATTGTGGTTCTTCACGACCGCCATGTCGGCCATCGTCAGATCGAGGCGGCGTAAGAGTTTTTGGACGGCCAGGGCAGGCGCTTCTGGCATGAGGCTCGGATGGGCCCGCACCTCTGTCTTGCCCAGGATCCGGATATCGATTTCGGGCCGGGGACTCAGCTCGGCCACACGATCTTTCGTCGCGATCAGCAGGCAGGCCATGCCATCGGAGGCGTGCGTCTGGGTTCCCGACGTCACGCAGGTATCCAGCTCGCTCATGGACCCGAGGGCATCAGGCGTGACTGGGCGGATACCGAGGTCGTCGTCGATTCGGCCCAAGGGCCGCCCCTGCACGTTGAGCAAGTCCAGCGGCACGAGCACACGGTCCAAGAAGCCGTTGCTCTTGGCCTCGAAGTACTGCTGGTAGCGGAGATAGGTCAGCTCGTCCACTTCTTGGCGACTGAGCCGGTGCTTGCGGGCAGCGATCCCGGCCGTGGAGATCATGGCTTGCCCCGTCGCCGGATCGAACCCGAAATTGTCCCACACGTCTGCGAGGGGTACCGTGCGTTGGTGGGCCCGGCGCTCCGGGAAGACGCCGACGGGTGAGTCACTCGTTCGATCGAAAGTGAGCACCCCGACGACATCGTAGGAACCCGACTCGACTTCGCCAGCGCCCAGCAGAGTCGCCTGCAGCCCGGTGGCGCACGCCTGCTCCACGTGATACCCGGGGATCCGATGGCCAAGGCAGAATGCCACGAGTGGCGCATTCCA